>CAVVNA010000022.1:0-105934 GCA_963749275.1 uncultured Acidobacteriaceae bacterium | reverse complement strand
GGAAACCGCTGGCGCAGCAGCCTGTGAGCGGATGATGCATGGAAGTTCGGCGCCAGATCGAAGTCTCAGGCATTGTGCAGGGAGTTGGATTTCGGCCGTACATCTATCGTCTCGCTACCAGCAGGCACCTTAGCGGTACGATTCGCAATACATCCGCCGGAGTCACCATTGAAATCCAGGGGCCGGCAGAAACCGTTCAGGATTTCGTTGACCACTTGCCCGCCGAAGCGCCGCCCCTGGCGCGGATCACGAGCTTGGCCGTCCGTGAAGTTCCGTGCTTTGTCGTGCAGATCGGGGGCGATCAAGATTTCCGCATTGTTCACAGTGCTGAGGGAGAGGAAGTCCGCACTCTCATTTCGCCGGACGTTGCGATATGTCCCGACTGCCTGCGTGAAATGTTCGACCCGAATGACCGGCGCTATCGCTATCCGTTCATTAACTGCACCAACTGCGGCCCGCGCTTTACGATCATTCGCGATATTCCTTACGACCGGCCGAGCACTTCCATGGCGGTTTTCCCCATGTGCCCAGCGTGCCAGGCGGAGTACGAAGCCCCATTAAATCGAAGGTTCCACGCTCAGCCCAACGCCTGCTGGGAGTGTGGACCACGGGTGGAACTCTGGGATAAGTCGGGAACGCGGATCGAATGCCGCGATCCCATCGTCGAAGCGGTCTCCGCGCTCCATGCAGGATTGGTCGTAGCAGTGAAAGGTCTTGGCGGTTTTCACTTGGCCGTCGATGCGACGAACCCCGCGGCGGTGGCTCTGCTGCGTCAGCGGAAGCGCC
This sequence comes from uncultured Acidobacteriaceae bacterium, assembly GCA_963749275.1. GTDB lineage: Bacteria > Acidobacteriota > Terriglobia > Terriglobales > Acidobacteriaceae > Acidiflorens. The sequence continues at coordinate 105,148 of CAVVNA010000022.1, read as the reverse complement.
GGGTTGAGAAGCCGTTCGCCGTGATGGTTCCGGATTTGCGGGCTGTCGAGGAAATCTGCGAATTGGACGGTACAGCTGCCAATGTTCTGCAGTCGATCGTTCTGCAGTCGATCGTTCTTCAGTCGATTCAGCGGCCGATCGTTCTGCTCCCGAAAAAGACGCCCAGCGCGATCCCCGACGAGGTTGCGCCCTTCAATCGTTATCTGGGAATTTTTCTGCCCTACACACCGCTTCATTACCTGCTGCTTGCCGAGGGAGGGTTCAAGGCTCTGGTAATGACCAGCGGCAACCAGAGCGAGGAGCCGATCGCCATTGACAATCGAGAAGCAGTCGATCGATTGAACGGTCTCGCCGACCGCTTCCTCGTGCACAACCGAGACATCCTGCTGCGCTGCGACGATTCCGTGGTGCGAGTTGCAGGCGGCGTCACCCGGCAGTTGCGGCGTTCTCGCGGTTTTGTTCCGGTGCCGGTTTTCCTGAAGGACGATCAGCCTTCGGTGTTGGCCGTCGGAGGCGAACTCAAGAACACCATCTGCCTCATCAAAGGAAAGAACGCGTTCTTGAGCCAGCACGTCGGAGATTTGGAGAACGCAGAAAGCTATAGTTTTTTCCACGAAGCTATCGAGCATCTGGAGCGGATTCTCGAGATCCGGCCGGAGATCATCGCCTACGACCTCCATCCAGACTACTTCTCCACCCGATGGGCGGTGCAACAGAGTGGGGTGAAGTTGGTTGGCGTGCAACACCACCACGCGCACATTGCCAGTTGCATGGCGGAGAATCATCTTGAAGGCCGGGTGATTGGGTTCGCCCTGGATGGGACTGGCTACGGCACCGACGGAAATATTTGGGGCGGAGAAGTGCTCATCGCCGGGTATGAAGACTTCGAACGTGCCGCTCATTTCGAGTATGTGCCCATGCCCGGTGGAGCGGCCGCGATCCGTGAACCATGGCGGATGGCGGTAAGTTACCTGGCACATCATTTCGGGCGTGAGTTTCTGAGGTTGGATATCCCGTTCGTACGCCAACTTAATCGGCCAAAGGCGGAGCTTCTGCTGCGCATGATGGAACAGGGCGTGAATTCGCCTCTCACGTCCAGTTGCGGGCGTCTGTTCGATGCCGTGGCCGCGTTAGTCGGAATCCGTCAGCAGGTCAATTACGAGGCCCAGGCTGCCATCGAACTGGAGATGGCGATGGCATCGTCAGAGATTGCATCGTCAGAGAAAGACACTGCCTATCCGATGAAGCTCTTGCCCGAGCTTGTGCCGGAAGACGGCCACTGGATCGTCAGCACTCGGCCGCTGTTTGAAGCGCTGCTGGATGATCTCGGCCGCAATCTTTATGTCGGAGCGATCAGCCGGCGTTTTCACAACGGGTTGGTTGAGGGGTTCGTCCAGCTGGCAACGCTGCTACGAAAGAAAACCGCTCTCAACCGTGTTTGCCTGAGTGGCGGGAGCTTTCACAATATCTACCTGTCCGAACGGCTGGAAGCACGGCTGTCCGAAGCTGGATTTGAGGTGTTCACACAGAAAGAAGTGCCCTCCGGGGATGGCGGTTTGAGCCTGGGACAGGCGCTAGTAGCGGCAGCAAAACTTCACGCGTAGGAATGCGCGGTTAACCCAACGCGTTGCGGAGCGCTACTGCTGCCGCCTCGCTAAGATCTCGTAAACCGGCTTGTTGTCCGCGAACACCCGCCATTCCATCACCTTGCCGTCACGAATCACCGCCTTCCACGCCGCGGGCGTCCGCCATGATACGCCGTCTATAGTCCCGCCCGCCTCCCCCACCGCTAACACCACGCCATCTTCACTCATCACGTAATCCGTGTGAATCCAGTAGTCCGGACACATTGCGAAATAGCCGCGCCATCCAAACTCCATGGATGCTGCGCTGTGCGCCTGATTCCCCACTGAGTCTACGAACACATGATCGGTTGTCATGAGCGCCGTCAGGGATTGGACTTCGTGATTATTGATGGCACTTACGAATTGCATGAAAATCTCGGCTGAGTTCATTGCGGTCACCCGATCAGAACGTCACAATCGGAGAGGCGATTTTTCCAAGTATGCGAAAGATAGGTGGATTGTGGCAGCCGGACCTGTAAGCCGAATTCTGTCTGCCGTTTCCGGCAGGACGGTCATTCCTCTGGGCCGCGCATTACTGCGCGGCTCAAGCGACCTACCCGGAGGTTGTGGCGCACCGAGCCAGCACGCGTTCCCGACGAAGCCCGAAGGCTTGCCAGGAAATCCCTCCCTATTTGGTCTTGCTCCGTGTGGGGTTTGCCCTGCCCGCCGCATTACTGCGTCGGCGGTGCGCTCTTACCGCACCTTTTCACCCTTACCTGAGCCTTGCGGCCCGGGCGGTATGTTTTCTGTGGCACTTTCCGTCCGACCGGCTTAAACCGGCCGTCCCGGACGTTATCCGGCACACTGCTCTGCGGAGTTCGGACTTTCCTCTGTTTTGCAACAGCGACCGTCCGGTCCGGCTGCCAACAAATTCATTATAGTGCAGGCAGAGAGTGCAGGCTGGAAAGCGTTTCTTACTCCCGCGCTTTGGGTGCGAGCAGTAACGGATACAGCAGCAGGGCCACGCCGATCAACAATGGGATCAGTCCGGCGAGATAAACCGGCTCGTCGTGCTCAATCCCATGCAGAAACACCATGACACCGATGCCGACGGCTGCCGTCACCAAACCGCCGATCTTCATGCCCTCGAGGCGGCGTTTTACAGCGTTCTTCTCCTGCTCGCGCAACAGTTCCAGTGCGCTCTTGGCTCCCTCCCCTGAGCTCTCCGCGATTTTCTTCAGTGTTTCGCTCCGGTAGTACGCTTCTCTCTCTTTGCGCCGAGCCTCGGCCCATGTCGCCACAGCCAGAAACGAGAACAGCGCTATGCTCCCGACAATCGGGACTAGAAAAACAGAAACGCCTACGGCGGTCTCTCCGATATTGGGGTCCATCAGATCCTCCTCGTGCAGTTTTTCCGCTTACGTCGGGTAGGACCAGTCTTCCACGGTTCCGGTTGCATTTTTTTGTTCCGGTGCCACTTTTGAAATAATGCAACCGTGCGTAACGGCGTCGTGTCATACCATTGAGGCAGAGTCCAGCGTGAGCGCGAGCGACGATCAGACCGATATCGAAAGAGTTCTGGCTGGCGACATTTCCGCCTTTGAAGGGATTGTCCGGCGCTGGCAGGGGCCACTGATCAACCTGGCCTACCGCTTCTGCCGCGATCGTGGCCGAGCCGAGGAGATGGCCCAGGAGGCCTTTCTTCGTGCCTACCGCGCACTCGGCCAGTGGCGAAAGGATGCGGTCTTTTCCACTTGGCTCTTCGCGCTGGCGGCGAACCTCTATCGTTCGGAACTGCGGCGCATCCCGGCGCGCACGGTGTCGCTCGAAGACATTCCCGAACCTAGGGACGCGCGCGCTTCTAACGGAGGCCTCGAAGATCACGATCGCGATGTAGCGGTGCGGCGCGCGGTCGGTGCTTTGCCGGCGAAGTATCGCGAGGCCTTGATTCTTTTTTACTTTCACGACATGGACGTGACCACCGCGGCGCGGAGCCTCGGACTGCCCGAGGGCACGGTCAAGGCGAGATTGTTTCGCGGGCGGGAAATTTTGCGCAGTAAACTTCCGCAACTCTTGGCTTTGCCGCGCCTGAAGGAGGCTTAATGAGACGCTTGATTAGACGATTGATTAGAAACGAGGAAATCGATCGCATTCTTTCCCGCGAAGATGAAATCCTCCCGTCGTCGGGCTTCGCCGTCTCCGTGATGGATGCGGTTCGACGCGAGGCTGCGGCTCCGCCGCCGATTCCGTTTCCCTGGAAGCGCGCTCTGCCCGGCCTGGTGCTTGGGGGTTTTGCGCTGGCACTGGTTTTCGTTACGGTAGTTGTGGCCATCGCGCAGTTGATTAGAGCGTCAACGAGCGCACAGTTTTCCATGTCCTTACCGTCCGTGATAACGCCCATCTTCGGATTACAGCGGAACCTGGAGATTGCGGCGAGCTGGACCGTGCTGGCGCTGCTGGTGACGTTTGTGTCCGTGAAACTCTCAATGCGCCTTGCTTCTCGCAGGGGATAGGGCTTCCTGCTGTCGATTCAAGCTCGCTGGTGGAGAGCCGGGCGTCCCCGCCCGGCTGGACGGGCGAGACGCACGTCCCCCATCGTGTGACTCAAGTCGCAGAAGTCCAGCGCCGGACTGTTAAACTGATAACCAATCAAAGAGCGGGGCGGGAAGTCGATGCCCTGAAGCCTGAGACCTAACACCTGCGACCTGAGACCTGATCCCATGAACATTTCCGAGGCGATCAAGATCGCGTTCCTGTCGTTGTGGGCGAACAAACTGCGCTCCGCTCTTACCTTGCTCGGCGTGGTAATCGGAGTGGCCGCCGTGATTGCCGTGGTCACGTTCGTCAACGGCATCAATGGCTACGTGGCGACGAAGATTTTCAATCTTGGCGCCGACGTTTTCATCGTCTTCAAAGTTTCGCCCGCCGTCACCAACATCGACAAATTTCTCGAAGGTGAGAAGCGCAAGAACCTCACCGTGGAGGACTACGAAGCCGTCCTCGAAGCCTGCAAGCATTGCGAATGGGTGGGAGCCTCGATAATTAACACTAGCGGACATGTTAAGTACAGCGAGCAGTCCATCAGCGATACGCTTGTCCGCGGCCTGACGCCTTCCATGGTGCCGATTCTCGATATTGACCTCACTGCCGGGCGCATGATCAACGACGTGGATGTGAGGAACGACTCCGCCGTCGTCGTCGTCGGACGCGATATCGTAGATAACCTGATGCCCGGCGTGGATCCCATTAACAAGGAGATCCGTGTCGACGGCTGGGTCTATCGTGTGATCGGCGTCGGCAAACGCAAAGGCAAGACGCTCGGCCAGACCATGGATAACTATGCGCTCATGCCGATCACCGCGTTTCAGAAACAGAATGGTTCCCACGAAAGTGTCCGCATCTCGGGCACGGCCGCTGCCAGCGGCGCCGGATTCGAAGAAGCGATGGACGAAACGCGCGCCGTGCTGCGTGCCCGCCGCCACGTCCACCCCGGCGACGAAGACAATTTCGACATAGTAACCAATGACAGCCTGCTGAGTATCTGGTCGAACTTCAGCGGCACGTTCTTTTACGCCATGATTGGAATCGCCGCCATCTCGCTGGTGGTGGGCGGTATCGTGATCATGAACATCATGCTGGTTTCGGTGACGGAACGAACTCGGGAGATCGGCATCCGCAAGGCCATGGGCGCGCGCCGCAGTGACATCCTGCTGCAGTTTCTGATCGAGTCCGTTGCTTTAGCCCTGCTCGGCGGCGCTATCGGCGTGCTGTTCGGAATTTCCATCGCTAAAGGCGTCACGCTCGCAATCGGCATGCCCTCAGAAATTAAACTCTGGGCAGTAGTGGCAGGTGTGTCTGTGGCGGCGAGCGTCGGGATTTTTTTCGGCGTGTATCCCGCGCGCCGCGCCGCCGTACTGGACCCAATCACGGCGCTGCGATTTGAGACGTAAAGAAACAGGTTTTCTCGGCGCACTCCGCGTCTCGGCGGTGAAGTCATGCTAGTCAAGGGCGAACTCGGCGAAGGCCTGACCATGGCGGTCGACACCATCCGCAGCAATAAAATGCGTTCGTCGCTGACCGTGCTTGGCATCGTAATTGGGGTTGCCGTCGTCATCGGAATTTCGTCGATTGTGCGCGGCCTGAACGACAACGTTAGTCAGGTCATCACCAGCCTGGGCTCGAATATCATTTTCGCTTTTCACCTGGAGCCTTTCACCTTCGGACGACCGACGGAAGAGATGCGCACCCGCAAGGAACTGACCTTCGACGATGCCATGGCGATGCAGGACCTCCCGCACGTGAAAGCGGTCACCGTCGCCGTGCAATATGTCCGGCCGGAACTGGGCACCGGCACTTATGCCGTCAAATACAAAGACCGCAAGGCCAAGCAGACCATTCTGGAAGGCGACACGAGCTCTTACAAAGATGTCATTGACGTCGCCCTCGACTCCGGCCGCTGGTTCAGCGATATCGATGAAGAGCGCCACGCCCCGGTTATTGTCCTCGGCCACGATACCGCGGAAGAACTTTTTCCGAGCGAGCAGCCGTTGGGCAAAGAGCTGGACATCGAAGGCCAGTTGTTTACCGTGATCGGTGTGGAGAAGATCCGGAAGAGTGTATTCGGCGGAGGGAAAAATCCCGACGACAACAAAGGTCTCATTCCCGCTGACCACGTTTCGCAAATTGCACCCCGAGCTGAAGCAGTACTGGATCAGCGTCAAGGCCACCTCGCACGCCGACATCCCCAAAGCAATCGACGAAATGCGCGACCTGCTGCGCCGCCGCCGCAAGGTCCCGGCCGAGAAGCCGGATAACTTCGCCATCTTCACGCAAGACTCGATTTCCGATGTGTGGAATCAGATCACGGGTATGATCTTCATCTTCATGTTTGCGGTCTCGAGTGTCGGCTTGATCGTAGGCGGTGTCGGCGTGATGAACATCATGCTGGTTTCCGTGACCGAGCGCACGCGCGAAATCGGAGTGCGCAAAGCCATGGGCGCCCGCAAGCGCGACATCCTCGTGCAGTTCACGCTCGAAGCCGTCATGCTCACGGCCGTCGGCGGAGTGATCGGCCTGTTGCTGGGCGCCCTCATCACCGCGATCGTTCCGGTTGCGTTTCCATCGCTACCGGCCACCATGTCGGTGTACTGGTCGATGTTTGCCTTCGTTGCCTCGGCCGCGGTAGGACTGATCTTCGGGATTTATCCCGCGTGGAAAGCGGCCAACCTCGATCCCATCGAGTCGCTGCGCTACGAGTAACATGCTACTCATGCCGACACCGCCATTAACAGCAAGAGCAGTGCTCGAGGCTGTGGCCGTGATTGGAACCGCCGGCAGTCTGTTTTTCTATTTCCTGTCCGCGCTCTCGCTGGCCAGTTTCCTCGGAGACAGGCGCAAGAAAGACGGGCGCGAGAAACTGCAGGCTCCTCTGCCAGAAAGCCAGCTCCCCCCAGTTTCCATCCTCAAGCCCTTGAAAGGCGTCGACCCCGAAATCTGGGAGAGCTTTTGCACTCATTGCGAACAGGAGTATTCCCAATTTCAATTGATCTTCGGGGTTAGCGATCCCGGCGATCCCGCCATCGAGGTTGTGCGTAAGCTCCAGGCAAAATATCCTAACTGCACGATCGACCTGATCGTGTGCGATCGCGTTCTGGGAGCAAATATCAAAGTCAGCAATCTAGTGCAGATGTTGCCTGCGGCACGCCACGAACTCCTCCTGGTGAACGATAGCGACATCCGCGTCCCTGCGGATTATTTGCGGAAGGTGATCGCGCCGCTCGCCGACGCTTCTGTGGGACTGGTGACCTGCCTCTACCGCACTGTCGCAGGCCCGACCCTCGGCTCGCGCCTCGAAGCATTGGGCATCAGCACCGACTTTGTGCCCGGCGTTCTGAGCGCACGGTTCCTCGAGAAAGGATTGCACTTCGGATTGGGCTCAACGCTGGCCTTTCGCCGTCGTGACCTTGAAGCCATCGGCGGCTTCGAAGCACTGCTGGACTATCTGGCCGACGACTATGAACTTGGCCGGCGCATCGCCGCCACCGGAAAGCGAATCGAACTCAGCGCCGCGATCGTCACCACATTTCTGCCTGCTTACACGCTGCGGCAGTTTTTCCGCCATCAACTGCGCTGGTCGCGGACTATTCGCGACGCGCGCCGCTGGGGATACGCCGGACTGCTTTTCACCTTCGGGCTGCCCTGGGCATTGTTGGCGCTGCTAGCGGCTCACGGGGCCTGGGCGTGGGTGCTGTTCGCGCTGACGCTCGCCGCACGACTGGGCGTTGGATTTGGTGCTGCGTGGGTCGTGCTCCACGATCGGCAGATTTTCCGCAGCGAATTGCTCCGCAATATTTTCTTGCTGCCGTTGCGAGACCTGATTGCGCCGCTCGTCTGGGTCGCAAGTTTTGTGGGCAACCGCATCCACTGGCGAGGAGATTCGTTTGTTCTGAAGGATGGGAAGCTGATCCGGACAATCGCTCCGAGTTGAGCTCATTGCGGCGATGATCCGGGGCCATGATCCGACCCCGGGCTTTACTGTGAAAGCAATTCGAATCGCCCGTCGGCGCGAAGACGATATCTGCGGCCCCGCCAAACCACGGTGTTGCCGAAGAATCCGGAGATCCAGAAAATGAAGCCCAGCAGATCCTCTATCGGCACGAGCAGCCAATTGATCCTGGTCCGCAACACGCGCGCGGAGACAACATAAGCAGCTATCGCGCGTACCGCGACCGTCAGCAGCGAAATCGGCCAAAGGCGGGGCACGATCGCGCATGCGAGCAGTGCCAGAGGAACCGGCATGGTGAAAAGCTGTCCCGCGTAGCCCGAGGGCCGGGAGCGGCGGGTGCTGCGCGCCCAACGCAGCCGGTGCGCGATGTTCTCGGCCAAAGTTGAGTCCCCGATGTGATGCTCAATCACATAAGACGACAGGATGACCCCGTGCCCGGCTTCCGCCGCAAACTTGCCGAGCACAAAATCTTCCGCCAGATAGTCTTTCAGGCGCTCGAAGCCGCCGATGGATTGCAACACCGAGCGCCGCACGACGATGGTGGGCCCGACGGCAAACTTCATGCCTTCGAGCATCCGCGCCACGAGAATCCCGGCTATGAAGTCCGTGTTCATGCCGGTGGCCTCGAGGCGTGACCACAGACTTGGACCGGGCACGGCGCGATACGGGCACGTCGACACCCCCAGGTTTTTGCCGACAAATTCCGCCGAGACGGTACGCAACAAGGTCGGAGTTACGCGCGTGTCGCTGTCGCTCATGACCACCAGATCGTTCGCGGCTGCCTGCGACATGCGATCCAGGCTGAACGCTTTGGCATTGGGATAGGGCGGCTCGCCGGTCACCAGCAGTTGTGCGGGGATGTGGGCATACTCGCGACGCAGCTTCTCCACCACGCTGACTGCGGGGTCGCCGGGCTCGCGCACTGCAAATAACAACTCAAACGCCGGGTAATCCTGCTCGAAGAATGTTCGCAGGTTGGATTCGAGGTCGAGGTCCGCACCGGCCAACGGCTTCAGGATGCTGATGGGCTCGGAACTTGTGGCGGCCGGGCGTGGGACCGCGAGATACCGGTACGCAGCAACCACCGCGAGCAGGGAATAGACCACGGTCCCCGCAAGCAGGGCCAGCAGGATGACGGTGATCACGCTAGTCATGAGGCGGCCGGTTGCTGTAGATGGATTTCCCCCCGCTGCGCGCCAATAAGAAAGATGTCAATCCACGCAGTTCTTTCGGATACTCCTGGTCCGTCCACAGAAACACCTCCGCCGGACCTTTCCACAACACCGCCAGCGATTCTGGTGTCTCGAAGATATGCGGCGCATCCGGGAATTTCGCGCCGTACCACAGGTTCCCGCTCGGTTCGTGCAGAACGTGTACCTGGACCCCGGTGTAAAAATTCAAAGTGGAGGCCTGATGGTACTGCCCATCAATCACGATCACATCGCCCGGCCGAAACTGCTTTTGAATCGCCACCGCTAGTTTGTAAGAAGAAAGAATCGGTGAGAAAGTGCTGAAGGAAGAATGCACACATGCGAGCAACACGACCATCATGACGGCGAGCGCAACGTTGCCTTCAAAAGGACGGCCGCGCCGTCGCAGAATGCAGTTAAGTCCGGTGCCGAGAAACAGTCCGAGGGATGCCCCCAGGAGCGGCCCGCGAAACACGCCCAGTGCCCGCGGCGTCAGATCAAGCACGTGCCCGAGCGAGAAATCATAATCCTGAGGATTCTTCTTGAGCAGGTCCGCCAGATCGGCTCCGGGAGCGGGCAGATGGGAAACGGACACAAGGTAGATCCCGGCCAGCAACGCGAGTACACCGAAAGCGAACAGAACCGTCGAGGAAATTCTTCCCGCCCGGCGATCCGATTCGCTCGCCGCCGGTCCAGACTCGCGACCCAGCCAACCGCCTACCAGAAGCGCCACTCCCGGTAGCGCGGAAATCGTGTAGTACTCCTGTCGCGTCGAGAAACTGAAGAAGCCCACGATCACCAGCGCCCAAAGGAAGAAGAGCAGATTCGCGCGCTGAGGCCGGTCTAGCTTAGTCGCTGGCTTAGTCCCTGGCTTGCTCCAAAGTTCCCGCCACCGCAGCGGGACGTAGCGCAGGGCCTGCGGGAGGAACACGCTCCAGGGCAGGAGCCACGCCAGCAGGAGGCCCCAGAAGATCAGGAGCGGTACGGTGTCGTACCCCGGCGGCACGCGCTTGTTCAGGAAGCGCATCACATGTTCATTGATGAAGTAGAACCACAGAAACCCGCGCACCTGACCCTGCGCCGGATTTCGCAGCGCCGCCAGAATGTGCCAAGGCACGGCGATCGCGAAAAACACCAGCGTGCTCGAAACCAGACGCAGCTTCAGCAAGTGCCGCAAATTCCCCGTCAACAGCAGATAAAGCCCGATCGCTCCTGCAGGAAAAACCAGGCCGATCAGGCCTTTCGTGAGCACATTCAAGGCGCACGCCGCGGCAAATCCCCAGCAGATCAGACGCGAGGGTCGTTCTTCTTCGAGCGACCGCAAAAAAAAGTAGTACCCGAGCGTAAGCCACAGCGCGACGAGTATCTCAGGAATCAGAAAGCGCGTGAAAATATACAGTCCGACCGATGTGGCCAGCGCCGCCCCGGCATACAGGCCGCCCGATTCACCGAAGGCATACCGGCCTAACTTATAGGTCGCGAGAAGCAGTCCCAGCACGCCGAGCATCAGGGGCAAACGCGTGCTCCAATCGCTGATCCCAAAGATGCGGTAGCTCGTAGCCACGCCCCAATACATCAGCGGAGCTTTTTCCAGGTAGCGGATGCCGTTGGTGTACAGCGTCACCCAGTCGTGCCGCTGCAGCATTTCGCGCGCCGCCTCGGCATGCACCGTGTCGGCATCGTCGAGCAAGGCGGGCCGCGAGAGTCCGGACATGTAGATGACCGCCCACAGCCCGACCAACACCAGCACGGAAATCCGCCAATCTGCAAGCAACCGGTTCGGATGGGTCGTTGTTGGAGGGGGATGGATCGTGGTCTCAATTGCCGGCGGTTCGAGATTGCGCGCAGCGCCAGAATTCATCGCGGGAATTTTCATTATACGGGAGTGTGGGGACGGGGCTCTGCCCCGTCCGGGCGGGGCGGAGCCCCGCCATCACACAACCTCAGTCCGCGGCGACTCCGCGGGACACACGGTCGTCCGCTACTTCCCGGTAAATCTCAAGAATTCTCGACACCGAATTGGTCCAGGAAAATCGCTGCGCCTGCTCATAGCCGCGTTGCTTTCATTCGCGCGCGCAGAGCCGTAGTCCAGCAGCGCTCGCTGCAAAGCTCGCCGGATCTCAAACACGTTTTCCGGATTCACTAACAAGGCCGCGTTCCCCACCACCTCCGGCAGGCTCGAAGTGTTCGAAGTGACCACTGGAGTTCCGTGCGCCATCGCTTCCAGTGGTGGCAATCCAAATCCTTCGTAGAGCGATGGAAACACAAAAATCTTGGCGACATCATAAAAAATGCGCAGCACTTCGATCGGCACGAATCCGAGGAAACGCACGTCGTTCTGCACGCCGCTGCGCACGACCGTGCGCCGCAGCCGTGGATGACTCGAAAGATCGTCTCCGATGATGATGAGCTTCAGATCCGGGAACTGCTGCTCCTTCTGCAGTTCGCTCTTCAGCGCCGAAAAGGCTTCGATGATGCGCACCACATTCTTGTGGGGCCGAATGGCGCCCGCATACAAAATGAACGGATAGTTCACCAGATAGCGCTGGGCAATCAGTTCACGGTCCGCTTCGGAGGCATGGCCGTGCAGAAAACGCTCGTCAATCGCGTTGTACACCACCTCGATGCGCGCATCCGGAATGGCCAGCAGCTTTTCGATTTCGTTCTTGGTGAATTGTGATACCGCAATCACGCGCGCCGCCTTGCGCAATACCCGCCGCGTCAGATAAAAGTGCAGGCTGCGCCGCAAAGGGGAAGCGTTGCGCGATCCATACATGTGCTCCAACAGGTCGTGCACGGTCAGAACATAAGGACAACTCAGCCCACGCGGAATCCAGAACATGTGCGGAACGTGAACCACGTCGCACTCCAGGCGGCGCACGATCGTCCGGAAAGCGAGATTCCCCTTCAGCGTGTCATCGCCGCCGTCCAGCGCGACGGCGTGGAAGTTCGGCGGCAGTGGGCCACATTCCGCTACCTTCGCTGGCGATCCGATGAGGAAATATTTGCTGTCGCGGTCCAGGCGCGCAAGCGTGCGGACCACGTTCCGGATGTACGTGCCAACCCCGAATTCCGTCATGCGACGGATGTCGATGGCTACTTTCACGAATGGAATTTAACCACAGAGGGCACAGGGAACACAGCTAATTCAAGATCAAAGGTGGTTTTGTCATCCCGAGCGAAGCGAGGGATCTGCAGTCGTCGCAAAATGCAGATCCCTCGCGTCGCTCGGGATGACAATTCATAAATGGGTGACAATTCAGAAAATGTTTACGCCCTGACTTCGGCCTGCGCCCGCGCCCGCCGCTCGGCATACAGCGGAAACTCCTCCGCCAGCGCCAGCACTTCCTTGCGGATTCTCCCCAGCACCGCGGCGTCCGTCCGATGATCGAGCGCCTCCGCAATCCAGTGCGCGATCTGCCGCATCTCCACTTCTTTCATGCCGCGCGTGGTAACGGCAGGAGAGCCAATGCGAATGCCGCTCGGTTTCATCGGCGGATTTGTATCAAACGGAATCGCGTTCTTGTTGACCGTAATGCCGGCCACGCCGAGCGCCTTCTCAGCCTCGCTTCCCAGCATGCCTTTCGCAAACACGTCCACCAGCATGAGGTGCGTGTCCGTTCCACCGGAGACGATGCGATAGCCGTCCGCCGCCAGCGTCTCGGCCATCACCTTCGCATTGGCCACGACCTGCCGCGCGTAATCGCGGAAACTCGGTTGCGACGCTTCGAGGAAGCACACTGCCTTGGCGGCAATGATATGCACCAGGGGTCCTCCCTGTATTCCGGGGAAGACCGTCTTATCGATCGGCGCCGCAAATTCTTGCTTGCTCAGGATCATGCCCGCGCGTGGCCCGCGCAGCGTCTTATGCGTGGTCGAAGTCACGATTTGCGCGTGCGGTACCGGCGATGGATGCGCTCCACCCGCCACCAAGCCCGCGAAATGCGCCATATCCACCAGATAAAGTGCGCCAACTTTGTCCGCAATCTGACGCATGCGGGCGAAATCAATGATCCGCGGATAAGCGCTGCCGCCGCCGATAATCAGCTTTGGGCGCTGCTCGGTGGCGATCCTCTCCAGGTCGTCGTAATCGATCGTCTCCGTTTCCTTGGTCACGCCGTACGGAATTATCTTGTAGGTCTTGCCCGAGAAATTCAGCGGATGCCCATGTGTGAGGTGCCCGCCATGAGCCAGATTCAAACCAAGAATCGTGTCGCCGGGCTGCAGCACAGCCGCGTAGGCGGCCTGATTGGCCTGCGATCCCGAGTGCGGCTGCACGTTGGCATGTTCCGCGCCAAACAGTTTCTTGACCCGCTCGCGCGCCAGTTCTTCCACCACATCGGTAAATTCGCATCCGCCGTAGTACCGCTTGCCGGGATAGCCTTCCGCATATTTGTTGGTGAACACGGAACCGGCGGCCTCGAGCACGGCTTCGCTCACGAAGTTTTCCGAAGCGATCAGCTCCAGCCCTTCGTGCTGCCGGCGGACCTCGTTGTCGATGGCGTTCGAAATCTGCGGATCAACTTCATACAGCGGGCGGGACATGACGGAATTTTTCATAGGGGACTCCTGGTTATTTTACTCCGAGCGAGGGAGTAGAGATCGAAGAACAGGGCCCAATCCTACACCCGGCCTCTGCATTGTTTTTTATTGTGAAGCTCTACGCCGATAGTAAATGTTGAACTCGAATCCCGGATTCGGCGGAAAGATTTCGGCGATCTTGCGGAGCCGTTCGGCCATCGGGGCTGGGGCCAGCAGTGGATAATCGCGCTCGCGCAGATCGTAGTAATCGACGTCGAGATAGAGCGAGAGCAGGTAGATGGAAATCGCATCCGCGAAGCTGGCCGCAAGATACTCGTTCTTGTATTTCTCTGCGTCGGGACCGTGGGCGGTGGCGAGTTTGCGCGCCTCCCAGGCGTCCAGCGAAGTTTCGCCGCGCACTCCGGACTCCACTTGCTGCCAGGCCAGGTCGGCGAAATTCTGGGATACCCCCGCGCGTTCGACCATCGCGTGCCCGACGTTGATATAGAACTCGAAGGCCACTGAAAATTTGTCGTCCATCAAGCGAGTCGAGATGAAGACGCACTGCGCATCGCCTAGATTCAGGTTACGATGGCAAACCGCGTTGTCGCTGAGCGCAACGTCGTAGCGGTCGGCAATTACCGTCTCCTCGCCCTGAGTCACGGTAAGCGGCACGAAATAGTAAGCCTTGCGCGTAAGTGCCGCGGCCACTGGCACAGGCACCGCGGCAATCATGCGGTCGAGATCGTTCTCGGCAATCGTGATCTCGCCCGAACGGGCGTAGCAGATGCCATTTGCCGCCTGTGAAACCGGGCTACTTTGCACGATCTCCGCCGGACTGCGGACAATCGCGGACGCGGTCTGCGACATGACGGTATTGTAGCGTATGGGCGTGCGGCGGCGACGGACGACCGCCGTCTTGCCAGTCGCGATGGTCTGGCCGATGATGGTCTGGACCGATGATGGTCTGGACCAATGGTGTAGCTTAGAAGCATGGCGAAAACGAGTTCGGACGGGCCGCGCTGGATCGGAATTCCGGCGCGTGTATTCGCGATGACGTTTCTGTTCACCGCGCTGTCGTTCGCGGTTGCGCTGCTGCTGAGCATTATGGGGACCGTGGTGTACTCGCAGGTGAAGCACGTTGCGCCCAATTTGACGTTTGCTTACCGGCACATCGCGTTTCCGTGCGCGATCACTGCGGGTGCGATCGTGCTGCTGCTGTCGCTCGCGATGGAAATTCGCAACTACCGGCAGCGGAAAACGCTGGAAGGGATCGAGCGGGTAAGTTGAAGATGTCTGAATCGAAAAGAAATGCGCCGCGTATTGCCATTCCCGTGCCGCATTCCGGGGATCGCGAGGATGATCGCGAATACGCCGCGCGCGCGCTGCCGCCGTATGAAGAAGCCGTGCGCGGAGCGGGTGGAGAACCGGTGCGCATCGAACTGGATCAGACACCGGCACAGGTGATGAAACAGATCGAGCGCTGCGACGCCGTTCTGCTGCCCGGCAGCCGGGCGGATGTAGATCCGCAAAAGTACAGCGCGGATCGCCACGCGAAGACGGCGCCCGCTGACGCTAAACGAGACACGGTCGACGAGTTGCTGCTGCGGGATGCCTACAAAATGCGCAAGCCCGTGCTAGGCATCTGTTACGGATTGCAGTCGTTGAATGTGTACCGGGCGGGGACGCTGGTGCAGGACATCGAGTCGGCGAACGTCGATTCGAAGATCAATCACAGCGCGGGGCGGGCGGTGGCGAAGGCGCACACGGTTAAGATCGAGCCGGAATCGCAGCTGGCGGAGATTGTGGGCGCGAGCAAAACGCTGGCCGTGAATTCTTCGCATCACCAGTCCGCGGACGCAGTGGGCGATGGGCTGCGGGTGGTGGCGCGGTCGCCTGACGACGGAATCGTCGAAGCTCTGGAAGGAACCGCTCCCGGACATTTTGTGCTGGCGGTGCAGTGGCATCCGGAGCGGAGTGTGAACGATGGACCGGAGTTGGCCGAGTCCGCGCACGCAATTTTCCGCGCGTTCATCGAGGCGGCGAGAGCGAAGCACGCGGAGTTAACGAGAGAGTTGGAGTCGGCCAGTAGCTAGTGGAGCGCCGGGCGTCCCCGCCCGGCCACGACGCTGCTGACGCTTGCGAAGGACGCGAGAGAGCCTGCCTGCCGAAGGGACGCCCGTCCCACACCTAGAAGCGCGTCAGCAAAACCACCACATTCGCAATCACGGCGTTATCCGTGCCCATGCCTTCCGGCGTTTTTGCTTTGATGCCAACACAGTCCGAGGGAATCCCGCACAACTCGGCGACGTGTTTGCGAATCGCGTCCACATGCGGGCCGATTTTGGGAGCGGACAGGATCAGCGTGGAATCCAGGTTCACGAGTTCGTAGCTCGCGGTCTTGATGCGCTGCAACGCTTCTCGCAGAAACACGGCGGAGTCGGCGTTTTTCCATTGCGGGTCGGAAGGCGGGAACAGCGCTCCGATGTCGGGGCCGGCGATGGCTCCGAGCAGCGCGTCGGTGATGGCGTGCAGCAGGACGTCGCCGTCGGAATGGCCGCCGAGGCCTTTCGGGTGCGGCAGAGTCACGCCACCGATTTTGAGCGGAATGCCGGACTTGAATTCGTGCGAGTCCCAGCCGTAGCCGATGCGCATTTCAGGTTTCAAGATTTGATCCTGGTCAGCCCCTAAAGGGGCGTCCGATTTCCGAACTTACGGCATCGCTGAAGCGATGCCCTGATACGAAACATAAGCGATGTTGATACGAAACAGAAGCGATGCCCTGATACGAAACACAAGAGCTCGCTGCTGGAGTTCGCTACTGAGCTGCGGTTTTCAAATAGAACTCTGCCAGTTCCATGTCGGCTGGCGTGGTGATTTTTATATTGCTCGGCGAGCCCATTACGACTGCGACGGGCAGGCCGGCGCGCTCGATCAGTGAGGCCTCGTCGGTGCCGACAAAGCCGTCGGCGAGGGCGTCGTCAAAAGCTTTCTTCAGGATGCTGTAGCGAAATCCCTGCGGAGTTTGCGCCATCACGATGCTTGCGCGCGGGATGGTGGTTTTGATGAGTGCGCCGTCCGCGGTTCGTTCCACCTGTTTTACGGTGTCGACGGCGGGCCAGCCCGCGATCGCGGCTCCATGTTTGTGCGCGGCTTCGATCACATTGCCAATGATATCGGGCGTAACGAACGGGCGGACGGCATCGTGCACCAAAACGATGTCTTCCGGATCGGCCGCGGTGCGGGCCATAGCGCTGGCCACCGAGTCCTGGCGATGCTCGCCGCCTTCCACTATTTGCAGGCGCTTGCTCAGGATTTCCGGGTACTGCTTTTCGACCTGGGTGCGAAAGCCGGCAATTTCGTCCTTGCGCAGAGCGACGATGATTTCGTGGACGGAAGGGGTAGCGGCGAACTTACGCAGCGTGTGGACAAGAATAGGCACGCCGCCCAGTTCTTTGAACTGTTTGGTCGGCGCTCTTTTTCTGGACCTTTCCGCCGGCTTGGCGCCCGAGGGTGGGGCCATGCGCGTGCCCAGTCCGGCCGCCGGAACAATGACAAACACCTTCATAGGGGCGATCAGTATAGTACAGGGAAGCAAAGTTTTCCGGGATTTAGATTCCAAGTAATTTGTCGAGGGCAGAACATCAAGGACAGGAGGGAACGAATCCCCCCCGGAGCAGGTCCCGCTCAAAGCCCGGAGACTAGTTGACTGCGCGGTCGACCACGGCTGGAGTTTGCTTCTTTGCCGAGTCGGAGGGCGGAGCGCTGGTGACTGACGCCGGAGGCACGGCGATCGACGGCGGCGCCACCGCTTTGGTGTCGTGGCGGACGGGCCCGCGCTCATCCCACTTGCCAAAGATCATCTTGCCCGCAGTGGTCTGCAGGACCGAGGTTACCGAGATGTCGATGGTCTTGCCGATCATCTTGCGCGCGTTATCGATGACCACCATGGTGCCGTCATCGAGATAGGCGACGCCCTGGTTGTACTCTTTTCCTTCCTTGAGGATGAATACCCGCATCACTTCGCCAGGCAGAACGATGGGCTTGAGCGAGTTCGCCAGTTCGTTGATGTTGAGCACGGCCACGCCCTGCAACTGGGCGACTTTGTTGAGATTGAAATCGTTGGTGAGGATTTTGCCTTCATACAGCTTGGCCAGTTCGATGAGTTTCATATCGACTTCGCGGACGGTGGGGAAGTCGTCTTCCACGATCTGGATCTGCACCGAAGCGGTTTTCTGGAGACGCTGCAGGATGTCGAGGCCGCGGCGGCCGCGATTGCGCTTAAGCGAGTCGGCGGAATCGGCCACCAGTTGCAATTCGCGGAGCACGAACTGCGGGATCACAATCAGGCCGTCGAGGAAACCGGTTTCGGCGATGTCGGCGATGCGGCCGTCGATAATGACGCTGGTGTCCAGGATCTTGTAACTCTTCTTGCCCGTCTTTTCGCCGCCGAAGATCCCGCCGAGCGCCGCCAGATTGAGCAGGTCGCCTTTGGTGGCGCCGACCGCCAGTCCCACGTAGGCCATGACCATCATGACCATGATCTGCAGGAAGCTTTGAGTAGGGCTCGGAGAAATGCTGTTGCGAATGACGAGGGCGAAAAGATAAGCGCCAAAGATGCCGAGCACGCTCCCAATGGCGGCTCCAATCAGGCGCTTCAGGCTCATCGCGCGCAACCTCCACTCGAACGCGACGATGGCGATGCCGATCAACAGACCGACGGCGGCTGCTAGGTTTGCGGGCAGGTTAAACGGACGAATAAGAAAGCAGACGGTACCGACGATGATGACAAATAGAATGCGTATGAATATGACGTCCACGAGCAAGACCTCTCTCGGGGAAGGCACCGCTCGAGCGTTTCCCGCCCCCGCCGATCATTCAGGGCGAATGATATTAAGAGCCCTGCGCCAGCGTTCTATTTCACGGAGCTGTATGAAAAAATGTGCCCGTGCCGGTCATAGCCGGGTTACTGTAAAAAATACCCTCCGAGTATACACCTGAGGTAAAGGGCCA
The DNA here is from genome assembly GCA_963749275.1 of uncultured Acidobacteriaceae bacterium. GTDB lineage: Bacteria > Acidobacteriota > Terriglobia > Terriglobales > Acidobacteriaceae > Acidiflorens. The sequence continues at coordinate 86,354 of CAVVNA010000022.1, read as the reverse complement.
GCCAGGAGAAGGGCGGATCAGCAGGCTGTGGAAAACTCTTCATTCGCGACGATTTTCGGGGGGCGCACTTGCTGCCAACCCTGGAAAGACCCTCTGCGATCCCCTGTGCCGCCTGTGGGTTAGCTCGATGCTCATTGTTCCAGGTTCCAGCGGGGTTCCAGCGGACTCTTCCTCAAGCGCCGGTTGCGTAGTGCATCGCGATTGCGGCTACGTTAGACTGTTTGGTCATCTGGAGACATCCCCGTATGAACTGGCCGGGACAAGTCATACTGCTCGTTGCCATCTGCGTTTCGGTGTTTCTGTTCTGGCGTAAGTTCGGCGCAGCGCTGCGCATCATCCTGGCATCGAAACCGGACGCCGACTTCCAACTGCGGCCCATTGGCCCGCGCATCCGCAAAGTGCTCTGGGAGGTGGCCGCGCAGGGGTTGGTCATTGCCCAGAGGCCTCTGCCCGGCCTGGCGCATGCCTTTGTGTTCTGGGGCTTCTGCGTTTTCGCCCTGGTGACCCTCAACCACTTCGCCAAAGGATTCGGCCTGGCCTTCCTGTCCCATGGCGGCTTCTCGCGTTTTTACTTTCTGTTTGCCGGCGTCTTCGCCGTGGCCGTGGCCATCTCGATCGCGGGGCTAGCCTTCCGCCGGTTCGTCCTCCGGCCGAAATGGCTCGAGCCGCTGTCTCCGGAATCGGGCCTGATCGCATTCCTGATTTTCGCGTTGATGATCACCTACCTGGCCCGGTTCTGGGTGCCGGAAGGCAGCGTAACGGCTTGGACGCTGTGGTGGGCGCACACGCTGGTGCTCCTAACTTTTCTGCCACTGATTCCCGGCACCAAGCACATGCACCTCGTGCTGAGCCCGTTGACCGTGTTTTTGGAGCGCGACGGCTTCAGCCGCATCCCGCCGCTGGTGGGCGACGAGGATTTCGGTCTCGACACCGGCAAGGATCTGACCCGGATCACCAGTCTGCAGGCCTACACCTGCGTCGAGTGTGGCCGTTGCACCGAACACTGCCCGGCTAACAACACCGGAAAGCTTCTGAATCCAAAAGAGATGGTTTTGGGCACCCGGCATTACCTGAAAGAGTTCGGGCCGCAGAGCAGCGAACTGCTGCTCGGCAAGCACCTTTCCATGGAAGCGGCTTTCCAGTGCACCACGTGCGGGGCCTGCGAGTTCCAGTGCCCGGTGGGCATCCAGCACCTGCCGTTGATCGTGGGTCTGCGGCGCGGCGCGGTGAATACCGGCAAGTGGGACAACAGTCATGGCGGCGAGCTCTTCATCACGCTCGAGCGCCACGGTAATGCGCTGGGGTTCCCGCCCTCCGAACGCGAAAAATTCATCGACAAGAACGGCCTGCCGTACTTCGACGGAACCCAGGAATACTGCCTGTGGATGGGATGCCTGGGATCGTTTGATCCGAATGGCCGGAAGATTCTGCTGGCGCTGGTCGAGTTGCTGCGTTACCTCGGCATCACCTTCGGCGTTCTGCGCCAGGAGAAGTGTAATGGCGATCCGGTGCGGCGCCTGGGCAACGACTATCTGTTCGGTGAATTGGCTCAGGGAAACCTGGAACAGCTACGCGAGGCCGGCGTGAAGAAAATGGTTTCCATCTGCCCGCACTGCGTGCGCACCATCGGCGTGGATTGGAAGGAGCACGGCGGCAACATCCCGATCGAGCACCACACTGAATTGCTGGCCCGTTACCGCGACAAGCTGCCGCTCGACACCGCCGCGCAGAAGAGCATGGTGTTTCACGACGCCTGCTACCTGGGGAGATATCGCGGCGTCTATGACCAGCCCCGGGACGTGATGGCGCGTTTCGGCCAGGTGGTGGATCCGCCGCGGGCGCGCGAACGCGGCTTCTGCTGCGGCGGCGGCGGCGGTTTAATGTTCCTGGGAGAAGAGTCGGGCAAGCGCGTCAACCTGGAGCGCGCCGAGGAACTGGTGGCAACGGGAGCAAGCGTGGTCGCCGCGGCCTGCCCGTTCTGCAACTCGATGCTGCGCGACGGATTAGCGGCGATCACCGATACCCCGCCGGAGTTGCTTGACGTCGCCCAGATCGCAGCCGCAGCCATCGCGAAAACCAGCCCGCAAAAAACAGCCGGCGGGAACTAGTGGAGCGACCGGCGCCTCGCCCCCAGCACCATGGTGGCCGGGCGGGGACGCCCGGCTCTCCACGATCAAGAGCGGCGGGTTTCCGCGATCGCCTCACGAATTGCCGGCAACACTCCATCCATCTGGTGGGCCGTCCCCACGGTGATCCGAACACATCCGTCGCAGCCTGCGCTTGCCGAGAAATCGCGGACCAGAATGCTGCGCCGCTGCATCGACTCCACGAACGTTTGCGCGGACGCACCTACCCGCACCAGAACGAAGTTCGTCTGGCTCGGCCAGAAGCGCAGGCCCAGCTCGTTGAACAATTGCGCCAGCCGCTCGCGACCCTTCTTCACCTGCGCCACGTGGTCGCGGACGAACGCCTGGTCGGCCAGCGCCGCTTCGAGGCAAGCTAGCGCCGCGGCATTCACATTGAATGGCAAGCTGAGCCGCCGCAGGTAGCCGATCTGCTCCGCCGCGCCGGTCAGCACTCCGAGGCGCAGGCCGGCGAGTCCATAGGCTTTGGAAAACGTACGCGCGACGAACAGGTTCGGATGAAGCGCCAGGTCCGGGATCAGGGTTTTGTCTACGATAGTTTCGCCGATAGTTTCGCCGCAAAACTCGAAATAGGCTTCGTCGATCAGCACGGCCGCGTCGGGCGCCGCTTCTGCAATCCTCAACAAGTCCGAGCGCGGAGCCGCCAGGCCTGTGGGATTGTTGGGATTCGCGATCGCGATCACCCGGGTGCGCGGCGAAATCCGAGCCAATAAATCGGCAACGGGAAGCGCCAGGTCTTCGCCCGACTGCAGGCGCACTACCTGCGCCCCAAGCGCCTCGCCCAGCATCGGATACATCACGAACGTCGGGTCGGCAAAGAGCAGTTCGTCGCCCGCACCAAGATAACTTGTAAAGAGCAGCGACAGCGCCTCATCGATTCCGTTGGTGAGCAACACCTGCTCGGGCGCGATGTGCAGGAAATTTGCTATCAGCCGCTCGCCAACCTCGCGCTGCGGATACATCGAGAGCTCCGCCGCCGAGAGCGAGCGCAACCGCGCCAGCACGCGCGGCGAACATCCGGCCATGCTCTCGTTGAGATCGAGACTCAGCCCGGCGCGGCTCACGATGGGCGAGTGGTACGGACTCAGGCCGGCAATCAATTCCCGCGGCTTCAGCATGGGTTGCGCGTAAATGGAATGCGCGTAAACATGACGCGATGAGTTTACTTCATGAATTCACGGCCGCGCAGCCTTCATGTAGAGACGAGGCTTGCCTCGTCTCAGACGCGGCAAGCCGCGTCTCTACCAATCATCATTTATCACGCCTCGTATCGCGCCTCGCATACTTCACCGCCGCAAAGATCACCGTGCAGATCGCGAAATCCACCAGCAGGCCCCAGTCTTCCTTGAAAAGCGCATGCCGCGCCACCCTAGGCAGATGTGGCATGAGCAGGAAATAGATCGCGTTGCCTGCGAGCACGGACACGAGCGCGTCGAGAAAATTCTTCATCATCGTTCTTGATTCGGGTCCTGCCATCCGGCCTCCGCTCCGCCGCCCATCGCGCCAAAAACGGGCGCGATGGGGACCCCGGCTGCTAACATCGCTTGAGATGCTGGAACCGTCCACTCCAGTGCAGTACGTGAAAGGCATCGGCCCGCGCCTGGCCGAAGTCCTTGCCGCCAAGGATATTCGAACCGTTGACGATCTGCTGCACTACCTGCCGTTTCGCTACGAAGACCGGCTGAACCCGCGTTCGGTCGCCGAACTGCGCGCCGGAGAGATGGCGACGGTGATCGCCGAAGTCCGCAACTCGGGACTGTTTCGCACGCGCCGCATGCCCATCTTCCAGCTCACAGTCGGCCAGGGCCGCACTCGCCTGAAGTGTATCTGGTTCAATGCCGCCTATCTTCAGGGCCGCTTCCAGGCCGGACAGATGGTGGCCCTCTACGGCAAGGTCGAAGAGGACCGCGACGGCGAACTGCAGATCGTGCAGCCGCAATTCGAGATTCTCGGCGACATCAATATTAATGAAGAGGGCGGCGCCGAGGCGCCGAGAAAGAGGCCGAAAAAAAGGCAGCCGCCTCGCTCGAGATCGGGCGGATTGTTCCGATCTACGAATCGACCGGGCAGGGCAAGCTCACGCCGCGCTGGTTCCGGCGCATTATCCGCGGGGCGCTCGAAAATTTGAACCCCAATCTTCCCGATGCAATCCCCGCCGCGGTGCGCGCGCATCTGAGCCTGGTGTCTCCGCGCGAAGCGTTGTGGAAGGTTCACTGGCCGGATGCGGGCGAAAGCTTTGCCGATCTGCAATCGTCGCGCACGCCGGCGCACATCCGGCTGATCTTCGATGAACTTTTTTTCATCGAGCTTGGGCTGGAACTCAAGCGCCGCGAGCAGAAGGCGCAAACCGGAATCGCCTTTCAGCTTAACGATGGCGTGCGCGAGGCGATTAAGAAGATACTGCCGTTTCATCCCACCGCGGCCCAGAAGCGAGTGCTGAAAGAAATCGCCGCCGACATGCAGACGCCTAGCCCCATGCGGCGGCTGCTGCAGGGCGATGTGGGATCGGGCAAAACGATCGTGGCCTTCCAAGCCGCGATCATCGCCATTGAAAACGGCTACCAGGTCGCGTTGATGGCGCCGACTGAAATTCTGGCGCAGCAACATTATTTTTCCGCCCGCCAGATTCTCGAACGAGCCGGCTACCGCATCGTTCTGCTGACCGGCTCGCTCGACGAGGACCGCAAACGCGACGTGCGCCGCCACATCGCGCAAGGCAACGCGCAACTCGTCATCGGAACGCACGCGCTGATTCAGGATCGCGTCGAATTTGAGAAGCTCGGCCTGGTCGTCGTGGATGAGCAACACCGCTTCGGCGTGATGCAACGGCTGAAGCTGATGAAGAAGACGGACGAAGCTCGTGTGGGGACGGGGCTCAGCCCCGTCCAGCCGGGCGAGGCCGCCCGGCGCTCCACTAAATCCGACCCCGAGCCCGACGTGCTGGTAATGACGGCGACGCCCATCCCGCGCACGCTCGCCCTCACTCTCTACGGCGACCTTGACCTCTCCGTGCTCGACGAACTTCCGCCGGGACGCACGCCGGTTGTCACCCGCTCCGTGCCCGACGAGCGCGCGCCCGAAGTCTGGGACTTTGTCCGCAAGCAGATCGCCGCCGGACATCAGGCCTACGTGGTTTATCCGGTGATTGAGGAAAACCCCGCGAAAACGGAAGAGCGCGAAGTGAAGGCGGCGGAGCAGATGCACCGGCAGTTGCGGGAAAAGATCTTCCCCAACCTTCATGTCGGTTTGCTGCATGGCCGTCTGGATGCCGACGAAAAAGAACACGTCATGCGCGAATTTCAACAGGGCAAGATCGAAATTCTGGTAGCAACCACCGTGATCGAAGTCGGCGTCGACGTCCCCAACGCGACCGTCATGGTGATCGAGCACGCCGACCGCTTTGGTTTGGCGCAGCTTCACCAGTTGCGCGGACGCATTGGACGCGGCGCGGCGAAATCCTATTGCGTGCTTCGTGGCGATGAACGACTCGGTGGTCAGTTAGGTTTCCGAAGAAGGCGAACGCCGTCTCGACGCCATGGTGCGCTCGAACGACGGTTTCCAGATCGCGGAACTCGATCTCGAACTGCGCGGCCCCGGCGAATTTTTCGGGCCACGGAAGCAGGCGGGCATTCCAAGCTTCCGCGTGGCTAATATCATCCGCGATCGCCAACTGCTGGAGAGCGGCCAAACGCGAGGCTGCGTTTGTGCAGCTCCGGGCCGAATCTTCCTCCGAAATATCAAAAGAACGAGATTCGATCTGGCGCTCAAGCAAATGCGGTCGCGCTGGGCGCTTAGTTATGGACTGGTCGGAGGTGGGGTAGAAAGCGCCTCATCGACGAGCCAGTTTGAGACGTATCAGTGGACTTCCGCAATTACCATCCAAGCAATGACTTCTCGCCTCCAACGATGGCTGCGTGATCCCGCTTTTTCTTTTGTGTCTAACCGCGGGGCTGCTCGCGTTCGTGGTCCAATCTGGCGAGTTGGGGACGTCCGACACGACGCATCGGCTTCAAACCACGCATTGGCTCTGGACCTCGGAGCCGCAGGTTTTTCCCAACGAGTATCCCGAGTTTGGCCTGCACGGCCGCGGCGGGCGCCTCTATAGCTGGTATGGCATCGGCCAGTCGCTGCTCATGCTGCCCGCCGATCTTCTGGGGACGTGGATGGCGCGCTGGTCCATCTTCTCGGGTTACGGCGACGACCCTGCCGTGCGCAGCATTGTGGTCAGCTATAGCACCAATATTTTGGTGAACATTCTTACCGCGCTCGTCGCATTCCGCTTGCTCGGTCAATTACGTTTTAGCGCGAAGGAGTCGGTAGCGGGCGTGCTGGCGTTGATGTTCTGCACCACCCATCTTCACTACACGCAGAACATGATGGAAAACAACTACATCATGTTGCTAACGCTCGCTGGCTTTTCATTTCAGTACGAGTGGCTGCGCACGGACAGCCGGCGGGCTCTTTTCGCGGGCTCCTGCGCGCTCGGACTCAACCTGCTTACGCGTCTCACAACGGGTTTGGATCTGATTGCGGCCGGGATCTTTGTCTTACTTGTGCTTTGGTTTGAAGGACTGCGCGGCCTGGGGTTGCGGCGCCGTCTTATCGCCTATTGCAAAGTTGCCGCACCGATTTACTTATTCTTTCTCATGCTCGATCGCGCCTACCAGTTTTACCGCTACGGATCACTCACCAATACATACGTATCGATAGCCGGCCGGGAACAGCGCCAGATCGATCCTACGCTGCCGGTGAACTTCCCCTGGAGCACGCCCTTTCACGTCGGCGTTTTCGGCGCGCTGTTCAAACCTGAGAAGTCTATTTTTCTTTTCGATCCTCTTCTCGTGCTGGCAATTTTCCTCTTGGCATTGCTATGGAAGCGCCTGACTCCGGAGGTGCGCGCGTATGGGGTGAGCGCCATTTTACTGTTGCTGGCCTATATCAGTTTTTACGCGAGATACACCTACTGGGCCGGCGACTTCGCCTGGGGCGACCGCTATGTTTCGACCACCGTGGAACTGGTAACACTCGTCGCTGTGCCGCTGCTCATGCGCTATCGAGCATCTTTTAATCGAGAACGTCTGGGAAGAACGATCTGGTGCGCGGGATGGGTGCTGATCGCGGTCAGTCTGATGATTCAGTTAGCATCGCTCGCCTTCTGGTTGCCGCTCGAAATTTACCAGATGGAGACGCTCGGACATCCGACGTTTGTGATTGCTCTGCGTTTCAAGAACATCGTCGCCTTCGCTTTGGGCAAGATGGATGCCTGGGGCTTGAACAACGAGTCCATGACACAGGACCCGTGGGATTATGTTCACATCACGACGTGGAATTTTCTGCCATTTCTGCTGCGCCGCGTCGGGGCAGCGCCGGGCTGGGTGGTGAATTCGGCGCTGGCCATCTGGCTTGCCGCGATTGCGGCGCTTGGATCGGTTTTGCTCCGGTTGCGAAGCAGCTTGCGATCGCAGACACTGACGGCCGACATTGATCGCCGACACTGATGGCCGACAATGATCGCCGACACGACCGCCGGAAATGTTGATGGCAACCGAAATCCGGTTTGAAAGTAATCTCGCCTCTGCTGTAGCTTGGATCTTGTGATCATCGACGTCCTCCATCGCATCGCCGTTCACCGCCAGTCGCTCTCCCGCGAAGAGGCCCACGCGGTGATGACCGAAGTCCTCACCGGCCAATGCTCCGACGCGCAAATTGCGGCGCTGCTCGTGGCCTTGCACATGAAGGGCGAAACGGTCGAAGAAATCGTCGGATTTGCAGAAGCGATCCGCGCCGCCGCCATTCCCCTCGAACTCCATGCCGACTCCGTCCTCGACGCCAGCGGCACCGGGCGCGATGCGCTCGTCGATACCTGCGGCACCGGCGGCGATGCCAGCGGCACATTCAATATTTCGACGGCAACGGCCTTCGTCGTCGCTGGAGCCGGCGTGCGCGTCGCCAAGCACGGCAACCGCAGCGTGACCTCAAAGTGCGGCTCCGCCGACGTGATGGAAGCGTTGGGGGTGAACATCCACCTGCCGGTTGCGCAGGTCGCGGCCTGCCTGGAGCAAGTAGGAATCGCGTTTCTTTTCGCCCCAGCTATGCATTCCGCGATGAAGCACGTGCAGACCGCCCGCCGCGAGCTGCAACTGCGCACGGTCTTCAACCTGCTCGGTCCGCTGACCAATCCAGCGCGCGCCACCTGCCAGGTCGTTGGCGTCTATTCCGCGGATCTTGTCGAGAAACTTGCGGAGGCGCTCAGCATGTTAGGGTTGCGTCGCGCGCTCGTCGTCCACGGAAGCGACGGCCTGGACGAAATCACCATCACCGCCCCAACGCGCATCGCCGAGGTGCGCGAGGCTCAAGTTCATAGCTACGAAGTTGCGCCCGAGGAATTCGGCCTGCAGCGCGCCACGCTCGACGACATATCCGGCGGAGACGCCGCTCGCAATGCCACGCTGATCCGCGAAGTACTGGCCGGGAAGAAATCCGCCCGCCGCGATATCGTGCTGCTCAACGCCGCCGCCGCCCTCGTCGCCGCCGGACAGGCCGATCATCTGCGCGATGCAATTCCCCTGGCCGCAAACGCGATTGATTCGGGCGCCGCGCTTCGCAAAGTTGCAGGCCCTTGTCGCTTTCACCACAGCCCACGCGCAGCACTTGACTTGATATCGCCTCTCGAAACTACGTTTTGCTCGCCGCCGCTTTCAAATTTTCAATCTGCTGCAGGTGTGCAGCACCATGCCCGCCCATTCTCTCGACAAGGTCGGCAACGGTCATCTCCCGTTGCAGTTCCGGATGAAAAGCCGACTTGGAGAGGTCGGAAACCTTCAAACTTCGCAGCAAACGCAAGTTGTGATGACGCCCCAACCCGTAAAACGCGACCAGTTCGGAGGGAGGCGAATCCAGGTAGTTCAGATTGCGGGCCCATGCGTCCGGATCCAGCGGCGCGATGACGGCCTTAGTATCCGCCAGCATCTGCCGCACACGGTATCCGTAGATGATCTCGGCATCCGCCAGGTGCCCGAGGACTTCCAGCACGCACCATTTTTCGGGGGAAGGCTTGTAGCGTAGAACTTTTTCCGACAAACCGGAGACCGCCGCCGCAATCTCTTTCGGGCTCTTCTCCGCTGCATCGAGATGTTTTTTCAAACTCTGCTTCCGTCATAGGCAACGCCCCTTTGGTAATTTGGCAATCAAGACTTCTGGGACCAGCACCTTGCTTGCTGGGGTTCAAATTACCAAATTACCCGATTTCAAAATTACAAAATCCTACTTCACCTCAACCCGCTCCATATACTCCGCCACCTGCACATTCCATCCGAGTTCTTTCTTCATGCGGTCGCGAAGTTGCGACGCAGCGGCGGGCTCGCCGTGGACAAGATAGGTCGTGCCCGGTTTGTTCTTGAACGTCCGCAGCCACTCCAACATCTCCGGCGGATCGGCGTGATCGCTGAACTGTTCGAGCGCCGCCACCTGCGCGCGGATCGGCACGAATTCGCCGAAGATCTTCACCTCGGGCGCCCCGCTCTTGATGATGGCGCCGCGCGTGCCCGGCGCCTGGAAGCCGATAAAAATCACCAGATTCTTCGGATCGGGCAGCCGCTGCGCCATATGATGCAAGATCCGGCCGCCAGTAACCATCCCGCTCGACGAAACGATGATCGACGGATAGTGGCTCTCGTTAATCTTCTTCGACTGCTCGGCGGTCAATGCAAAGGTGAAGCCCGGCCACTCGATCGGCGAGCCGTATGTCTTGATCAACTCGGCGGCTCGCTCCGTGTATTCTTCCGTGTGTTTCAGGAAAATCTCGACTGCCCTGATCGCCATCGGACTGTCGCAATACACCGGCAGGCGCGGAATCTGTCCCGTCTCCATTAGTCTTTTCAAAATGAAAAGAAATTTCTGCGTCCGCTCCACGGCGAACGCCGGGACGATCACGCTGCCGCCGCGTTGCGCGGTCTCGCGAATCAGGCGGGCGAGTTCCGGTCGAGGATCAGTGTCGGGATGCTGCCGGTTGCCGTAAGTGGACTCCATGACCAGAACATCGGCAGTCTCGTTTTCCTGCGGCCCGGAGTGCACCACCTTGCCGGGCGCAATTAAGCTATCGCGCACCCGGCCAATGTCGCCGGTGAAAAGCAGCCGGCGGCTGCGGCCGTTCGTTTGCAGCGTGATTTCCACCATGCAGGAACCCAGAATGTGCGCGGCACCAACGAAGCGAAACGCAAGCTCGGGGTTCAATGGCGTGGTTTGCCCGACCGCAACCGGCTTGAAGAACCGCTGGCAATCTTGCGCTTCTTTGAGTGTGTACAAGGGCAGCGCCGGATCATGCTTCGACACTTTTCTCTTGTTGTAGAACGCCGCGTCTTCTTCCTGCAGGTGTCCGGAGTCCGGCAACACCACCGAGCACAGATCGATGGTTGGCTGCGTGGCGTAGATTGGCCCGCGGAAACCTTCTTTCACCAGACGCGGAATCCAGCCACAGTGATCGAGATGGGCATGGGTAAGAACAACCGCATCAATTTCACGCGCCGGGACCGGAGTGTCCTGCCAGTTGCGCTCGCGCCATTCTTTCTGTCCCTGGAAAAGTCCGCAGTCGATCAGAACCTGAAATCCCTGCTTGCTGCTCGAATCGTAAGTAGTGTTGATCAGGTGCTTCGAGCCAGTCACGCACCCGGCAGCTCCGAGAAATTGGATGTAGGGCAAACTGTCCTCCTCCAAAATTGCAGATTGCAGAAATCAGAGGTCAGATTGCAGAAGTGAACCGGCGAAGTTCGATTTTACCTCTGCAATCTGACCTCTGACCTCTGCAATTCCGGCTCACTTCTGCTGCGCACCGATCTGAAACACATTATTCGCCAGGTCGCTTTCCGGAACACTGCCGTCGTTGACCACGATCTCGCTCGGCGTGCCCGGCAATTCGATGCGGGTTGTTGCCGTGCCTTTGGCGCGCACCTCAATCCGTTTCGTGATCTCGCCGCCTTCACAAATTATCGTGAACGGGACTTCCGCCCCTGCATTGCCAAGGTTTTCCAGCGTTACGGTAATGATCTGCACACCTTTATCCGTCTTCCACGGATGCACCGACTGCACATGGAAATCCGGCAGGCCGCGATCCTGATACACCCAGTCGTCGAAGAACCAACTCAGGTCTCGCTTGGCAGCGGATTCGACTAACTGCTCCACATACTTTGGGTCTTTATCTTTGTTCTTGTCGTCCTCGGCTCGATATTTGCCAATGGCCAGCTTCAGCGCGTCGTCACCTATCATGTCGCGTAACATCCACCACACATACGCAGCTTTGCTGCGATAGTAAGTTTCATCGAACGTGCCGTCCAGTGGTTGGCCAACGCTCTCCTCCCCCGTGCTCATCTGACCGACGTTTTTCCGCAGCGCGGCCGATACTTCTTTTTCCGAATCAAGAAACGCCGCCCGGTGCAGCCCAAGAAGGTCGAGCGCGGCCTGACGTCCGCCTTGCTGCTGGCGATACATGGCCTCGGCAAAATGAGCCAACCCCTCGTACACCCAGGGTCTCGACGATGGCAAGGCCGAGTGAACCAGTTCGTGGACCACATTGGTCCCCGCAAGCTTCGAATCCTGCGCGGCCATCGACGCCATCAACAGCGTGCCGCTCTCAAACGGAGCAGAATTCGGATCGGCAAAATCGGCGATGGCAACTGGTGCGCTCGGCGGCCCAAACCATTCGCTTACAAACTTCGTCGCCGGCTCGAGCGCGTTGGAATATGTGGCCGCTCCTGCCTCGTGGCCGGGAAAACTGAACAGATAGAAAGGAGGCTTTGACTGGTCCTGATAGTTGGCCATCGCGAATGTCGGCGTGACCAAACCAAGCGCTCGTATCCACACCTTGCGCAGTGATCGTGCGTACTGCCCTCGCGGGTATCAATATTCTTGCCAAGCCATGCACAGGATCAGCAGGGTTCGGTCGTAGGTCCCCGTATCGGTACTAGACGCGAAAGCTTCAGCTTTGGATTCACTCCCTGCTCCCTCTTCTTCCACCGATCCGTCACCTCGAACAAACTGTTCCCCTCCGAGAAATCCGCCGACTCAGTCGTAATCGGATACCACGCCACATATCCCGCGCCCCGCACCGCCGTGAATGATGGACTGATCTGGTCCCAGCTCGAATGTTTGGCGATCTCTTCCGGCACTCCGATCCGTGTCAGCCGCGTCGCATCCAGTGGAATCACGCCCTCGTAGCCGATTTCGAGCTCGACGGAATCTTTCGGCTTGATTTCGACGGGCAGCGTAACGATGGCTTCCGAAAGCGCGCCCGTGTGGTCGATATCCGAAATGTAGGGTTGCGAAACGTATTGCACGGGCTTGGCATCCACCCGAATCGAACGCCAATTGAGAGAAGATGAAATCTGCAGCGCCACGATCTTCTGCGGCTGACCGGAATCGTTGCGCAGCGTGATCTTGCCGCGTGCGCCAAGCCTTTGTTGTTCCGGTTCAAGGCGCACTTCCAGGTCGTACCTGGTGATGGTGAAAGCTTCCCGGTTGAGCGCCGTTGCTGGAACAATCAGACCAGCCGTCAGATCAAAGAGCAGAACAAGCCAACCAAGCCGTCTCATGATTATTTCGATGCGTCCAGCCGTCTCTGCCGCACAACTTCATACAGCACCACACCCGCCGCCACCGATACATTCAACGACGGTACTTTTCCTAGCATCGGAATCGACACCAGGAAGTCGCAGTGTTTGCGCACCAGATCGTGCAGTCCTTTGCCTTCGGCGCCGAGCACGATGGCGCAATGCATCTTGTAGTCCACCGCATCATAAGTCTGCTCGCCGCGCTCGTCTAATCCAACGATCCAAAGATCTTTCTCTTTCAATTCCTCGAGCGCGCGCGATATGTTCGTCACTTTGGCGACCGGAAGGTGTTCGCTCGCTCCCGCCGAAACCTTCGCCACCGCACCCGTGACTGCGGCGGACCGGCGTTCGGGAATCACCACGCCATCCGCTCCCGCCGCGTCGGCGGTACGCAGAATCGCTCCCAGGTTGTGCGGATCTTCGACTCCATCCAGCACGACGATCAGCGAGCGCTCGCCGCGACGCGATGCCACAATGTCATCGAGATCGCTATATTGTTTCGCCGAAGTCGCGGCCACCAGCCCCTGATGCGCGGCGTTGCCGGCAATTTCGTCGAGTTCCACACGCGACAAAACGCGCACTGGAACGCCGATCTTGCGGCACTCGTCAATCACCCGCCTCAGGCGAATATCTTTTCGCTCCTTGGCGACACCCACCCACTCGAAGTTACGCCCACGCGCCTTAAGCGCCTCCGTAACCGTATTGATTCCGTAAAGAATATTCACGCCGATTAGTTTACCGCGTGCAATTGCTGAACTTCTTAATCACAGGGGAACACAGGAACAGGGGGGACTCGGGAGACCCCGTTGAACAATGGTGAGCGTTTTGTAGATGTGCTTCGACTGGCGGCGTCCCTGCCGCCCTAGCTATACTCAACATTAAGGATATGGCGATCGCCGCCGCAAATACCGGCTTCACCAGCACGGCTCGGAACCCTGTGCCCCTCTCCGCGATCATCGTCGACGACGAACAACTGGCGCGCGACGAACTCGCTTACCTGCTTAAGAACCTGGACGACGTCAACGTAGTCGCGCAGGGCAAGAACGGCCTGGAAGCCATCAGCCTAATCCGCGAACACAATCCCGACCTCGTTTTTCTCGACGTACAGATGCCCGGATTGGACGGTTTCGGCGTCCTCAAGAAGCTGCTCGACCGCAAGGTTCCTCTCCCCAAAATTGTCTTCGCGACCGCCTTCGATCAATACGCGGTGAAGGCGTTCGAGGTGAATGCGGTGGACTACATCCTGAAGCCCTTCGACAAAAAGCGAGTGGCCCGGTCCATCGAGAAAGCACGGGCAAAAATTGAAGCGGGCGCCGGGCCGGAGGAAAAATTCGAAACCTTGGTGCGGATGCTGGAATCGCAGAAGCCGCAGACGGCGAAGATTCTGATCAAGGCAGCGGGAAGGCTATTCCTGACCGATCCGAAGGATATCTGCTACGCGACCATCGAAGATGGAGTGATTACGGTGGCCACCAGCGGTCACGCGGGCATGGAAGGCCAGTCGAACTGCCGGACGCTGGAAGAACTTTTCGACAACCTCGATCCCAATTTGTTCTGGCGGGCGCACCGCTCCTTTCTGGTCAACATCAATCACATCCGCGAGGTCGTGCCCTGGTTCAAAAGCTCGTACCAGTTGCGCATGGACGACAAAAAGCAGTCGGAGATCCCGGTCAGCCGCGCACAGACCCGTCGCCTGCGGGAACTGTTCAAGCTGTAAGGGGTAAAAATGGGCGGACGTAAGCGCTGCCGATCGTCCGCCCGGGGAGGGATCTCTGGCAAGTTGCAATGGCTTGCAGGGCGATCCGATTAGGAATCACCAGCGTCGCGCCCTCAAGCCGAATCAAGTCTTTCCGTTTCATATCGCTCAATAAGCGGGTTACCGTTTCCCGCGAAGACCCGATCATTTGGGCGATTTCTTCGTGCGTGAATTCCGTGGGCACGCGGAGTTCCCGGTTGCGAGGCTCACCCGAGACCCAGGAAAGCAGCAGGCGGGCGAGCTTCTCCGTCGAACTGCGGGCGAGCAGCAGATCGTGCACATCGTCGAACGAGGTCGTGATCTCGCGGGCTAGCATGGTGGCGCAGGCGAGCGCGGCGTGGCTGTCGTGTTCGATCAGACGCAGGAAGCTGTCGCGTTCGACGAACTTGATCTGGCATAGCTCAAGGGTGGTGACCGTAATCGGACAATTCCCCCCGGAGACGACCGCGCTCAGCCCCAGCACCTGGCGGTCCCCCGCAATTTTCAGGATGATGGTCTTGCCATCGCGGGCCTCGACCGAGAGCTTGGAGCGGCCCGAGCAGGCGATGTAGACGCCGCGCGGAATTTGACCTTCCCGCAGCAAGGTGGCATTGGCGGGATACAGGGTCAGGTGCCCCATCGCGTTGAACTCACTCATCAGAGGCTGCGGCAAATTGCAGAAGTCACCCTCCTGTCTCAGGCCACAGCTCAGACAGTCGTTCGGTATCGCAAAGCGCCGGGGCACGTCCAAAGCAAACTCCTGCTGGTCGGCGAAACTTGGCTGGCGGAATCATTCGCCGGGGAAGCGGGAATGCGCTTCCCCAAACATCTAATGCACACCAGTTGCCACTTACTCGGCATGGACTAAATGGCTGCACCTTCAATGCCCAGGATGATTTGACCGATCAGGGCGCGAAAAGAAATGCCGCAGCGCTGGCCCGGCTGCCGATAGTCCGGCAGATATCACTCGCGTAGCCCTTCTCGATTGATATCTAATGCAGGTAATCCATTGCAGAAAATCCATGCGTGAGATTCCCGGCCGCTGCATCTTGTACTGCAGGTTGTGCACTTGAGAAAGGTGCGCCTGAGTCCAAGCCGGGCTGCCGCTCCCGGCGGACCGGACAGCGCGCCCCGGCTCGCTAAGAGGTAAAATTTCTAAAATGGCACGCGGCTGGGAGAGTAAGTCCGTAGAACAACAACAAGCGGAAATGTCAGAGCAGCGGAGGGCCGTCCGCCCACCGATCTCGCCCGACGAGCAGCAACGCAACCGGAAACGCGAAAGCCTGCTTCTTTCCCGGAAACGCCTCGCTCAGCAACTACAAGCCGCCGGCAACTCTCGTCACCGCCAGTTGCTGGAGCAGGCGATCGCGGAGTTGGATCGTCAACTGGCATCTTTTAAATAGGCTACGGATAAATAGGCTGCGAACTCGACGTCACAGTGAACGGCCCGGACGCATACCCCCTATAACGAAAACCACGGTCCGGTTCGCCGCTGCCTGACGTATAATCGTTAGGTTGATGAAAGCCTACGTCTACGTGTCATTGAAGAAGAGCGTTCTGGATCCGCAGGGTAAGACCATCCACGGCGCCCTTACGAAAATCGGCTACAAGAGTTTGCACGATGTACGGCAAGGAAAGTATTTCGAAATTACTCTCAACGGCGGCATCTCAAAGGATGAAGCGCAAGCGGAAGTAGAGCGGATCGCGCGCGAAGTTCTTACGAACCCGGTCATTGAAGAGTTTCGTTTCTCCCTCGAAGAGTAGCGTAGCGTCCCGCTAGTGCGTGGCAGATGTGCAGACTGTCATCCTGAGCGAAGCGAAGGACCTATGTACTGGAGGCCGCCCCAATGCATAGGTCTTTCGCTTCGCTCAAGACGACAACCATACCCGAACCATCACCGGGTCCCCCACCGAATCATTCGTCAAGGAGCCAATTAACCAATGTGCGGCATCGTCGGATATGTGGGTAAGAAGCAGGTCGTCCCCGTCATCATTGAAGGCCTCAGAAAGCTGGAGTATCGCGGCTACGACTCGGCGGGCATCGCGGTGGCCGGAAACGGCACCCGCCTGCAGGTCCGCCGAGCGGAAGGTAAGCTGCGCAATCTGGAAGAAGCGATCCGCCTCAAACCACTCGACGGCACCTATGGCATTGGACACACGCGTTGGGCCACACACGGCCGCCCCACCGAAGAAAACGCCCATCCGCATCGCGACTGCACCGGCAGAATCGTGGTGGTGCATAACGGCATTGTCGAAAACTATCTCTCGCTCAAGAAGAAGTTGATCGCCGAAGGACACAAGTTCACCACCGAAACCGACACGGAAATCATCGCCCACCTGATTGAGAAGTACTACCTGCCGGCGGGCAACGGTCATGCGGGCAACGGTCATGCTGGCAACAAACAACGACCGGCTTTGCCATTGGAAGAAGCCGTGCGTAAAGCGGTGAAAGAACTCACCGGCGTCTTCGCTCTGGTGGTGATCGCGGTCGACGAACCGAACAAGATCGTCGCCGCGCGTAATGGACCGCCCGTCGTCATCGGCCTCGGCAAGGATGAATACTTTGTCGCCTCCGACGTGCCCGCGCTCCTCGATCACACCCGCGACCTTTTCTTTCTCGCCGATGGCGATCTAGCCGTGATCACCCAGGAAGGCGTGCGCGTCACCGATTTCGACGGCAATCTGCTGGAGCGCAAGGCGCAGCGCATCACCTGGGATCCGATCATGGCGGAGAAGGGCGGCTTCAAGCACTTCATGCTCAAAGAAATTTATGAGCAGCCCCGCACCGTCCGCGACACCACGCTCGGGCGCGTCTCGCAGGACACCGGTGCCATCTTTCTCGACGAGATGCAGGTCGGCGAAGCGGAATTCAAGGCGCTGAAGAAATTAGATATCGCCGCTTGCGGCACCAGTTGGCACGCCGCACTGGCGAGCAAATTCATGATCGAGAACCTGGCCCGCGTGCCGGTTGAAGTCGATTACGCCAGCGAATGGCGCTATCGCGACCCGATCCTCGGGCCGGACACGATGACGCTTCTGATTTCGCAGTCTGGCGAAACAGCGGATACCATCGCGGCCCAGCGCGAAGCCAAGGCCAAGGGCTCGAAGACGCTGGCCATCTGCAACGTGGTCGGCTCCATGATCACACGCGAGGCCGTGGGAACCATCTACACTCACGCCGGCCCGGAAATTGGCGTGGCTTCAACCAAAGCTTTCGCCGGACAACTTACCGCTCTTTATTTATTTGCCTTGTATCTGGCGCAGGTACGCGGCGCCATGACACCCGAACAAGCCAAGGCCGCCGTGCAGGAACTCACCAAAATCCCCGGCAAGCTGGAGCAGATTCTCACCCACGACGAAGCTTGCGACGAGCTGGCTAAAACCTATGTCCGCGCGCAGGACTTCCTTTTCCTCGGGCGCGGCATTCACTATCCCATCGCTCTTGAAGGCGCGCTCAAGCTCAAGGAAATTTCCTACATTCACGCCGAAGGTTATCCGGCGGGCGAGATGAAGCACGGCCCCAATGCGCTGATTGACGAAAATCTGCCCGTGGTCATCATCGCCACGCGCGACGTGACGAGCCCGCAGTCGATGGTCCGTTACGAGAAAACGATGTCGAACCTGAAAGAAGTAAAAGCGCGTTCCGGCATAGTCATCGCGCTCGCCACCGAAGGCGACAAAGAGATCGCCGAGGAGGCGGATCATGTGCTCTTCGTTCCGCCGGCGCCCGATGAATTGTCGGCAATTCTGGAGATCGTCCCGCTGCAACTGCTCGCCTACCACATCGCCGTGCGCCGCGGCTGCGACGTAGATCAGCCGCGAAATCTTGCCAAGTCGGTGACGGTGGAGTAGGAGCTGCCAGATAGCAGCTCTCCGCTGTCAGGTCTCAGCTATCAACTGCCAGCTCTCAGTCGCAGCTCTCAGCCGTCGGCGACCAGCCTGTTAGCTGTCGGCGATCAGCGACCAGCGCCGGAAGATTCCAGCCCCGGCAGGGGCGAACCAGCTTAGCCCAGCGCTTCAGCGCTGGGTAGGCAGCCAGATTTGAGACCGGAGTCCCGGAGGGACGACCCCGTCCTCATGCAGGATTTTTAGGAAGGGCGCGGCCGAAGTCGGTAAACTCGCATCCGCGGTAATGCGTCTTACCGGGATACCCTTCCGCATACTTGTTGGTGAACACGGAGCCGGCAGCCTCAAGTACAGCCTCGCTGACAAAATTTTCCGAAGCAATCAGCTCCAGCCCTTCATGCTGGCGGCGAACTTCGTTGTCGATAGCGTTAGAAATCTCAGGATCAACTTCGTAGAGCGGGCGCGACATAGAAGAGTTTTTCATAATTAGGCACCGAAGCCTATTTTACCCGGATGCCACGCGAAGTGTAGCGCGGACACTCCTGTCCGCGAAAGGCTACGGACGGCTCTGCGGCGGACCAATTTCCGGTTAGCCCGTGACTCGGGCGGAATCCCGAGAACATGCTATGATCCGTTGCGATCTAGGTCACTTCTGCGGATAGGCGAATGACCACCCGATGCACGCTGCGAACGCCAGGTGCGCAACTGCTCTGATGCCTTACTTGACTTCATTGGGGTCGCGACCCAGAATAGGTCGCACGGATTTCTAACTATTCGGCATATTCATTCTAAAGAGCCTATTTAACAACCAAGGAGACCAGCATGAAGCGAATCACATTCATTTGCATGGCGCTGCTTGTGGGCGTGTGCGCCGCATTCGTGCCACCAGCGGTTGCCCAACATGAGCATCCCGCAGGCGACCCGGGCAAACTCGGCAAAGTGAGTTTCTCCGTTTCCTGCGAACCATCGGTTCAGCCGCAATTCAGCAGCGCGGTGGCGATGCTCCATTCCTTTTGGTACGAGAAGGCGAGCGACACTTTCGCTGCTATTGCACAGAAAGACCCCACGTGCGGCATGGCCTACTGGGGAATCGCCATGACGTACTACCATCAGGTCTGGCAAGCGCCCGGCCCGGCTGACCTGAAAGCGGGCGCGGCGGCTGCGGAAAAAGCAAAGTTAGCCGGCGCCAAGACGCAGCGGGAACGGGACTATATTGCCGCTATCCAGACGTTTTACACCGACGCCGACAAGTTCGACCACCGCACTCGCGCGCTGGCTTATGAAAAAGCCATGGACCAGCTGCAAGCGCGCTACACTGACGACCATGAAGCGGCCATTTTTCACGCGCTCGCGCTGCTCGCCACTGCGCCCCCCACGGACAAAACGTACGTGAATCAGAAAAAGGCCGGCGCCATCCTTGAGCCGCTATTTGTCGAACAACCAGAGCATCCTGGCATAGCCCACTACATCATCCACGCCTACGACTATCCGCCGCTGGCGCCGAGGGCCTTGGACGCGGCGCGACGTTACGCCGAGATCGCGCCGGACTCGCCACACGCGCTGCACATGCCGTCACACATTTTCACCCGGCTCGGCTTATGGCAGGAGTCCATTGACTCGAACCTGGTTTCGGCAGCCTCGGCCCAGAAAAACAATGCTCCCGGCAACGAGCTGCACGCGAAGGATTACCTGATCTACGCGTACCTACAAGGGGGCCAGGATCGCGAGGCGAAAAGAGCACTGGATGCGCCACCACCGGGCCGTCCTGACGATCCGCAATATATGAACTGGCTCTACGCCATGGGTACTTCGCCCGCGCGCTATGCTGTAGAACGACATCGCTGGGACGAAGCCGCTGCGTTAACCGTGCCGCCAAACACCTTTCCCGGCGGGCGGTGGGCCTGGACCGAAGCGAATCTGCACTTCGCACGGGCCCTCGGCGCTTCACGTACCGGCAAAACTGAAGCTGCCCGGGAAGACGTACAGCAGCTCGCATCGCTTCGGGACACGCTTACCCAGGGCAACGACCAATACTGGGCAGACCAAGTGGACATCCAGCGCGAGAGCGCCGCTGCCTGGATAACCCTCGCTGAAGGAAAGCGCGAAGAGGCTCTCAGGCAGATGCGTGCTGCCGCCGAGCACGAAGACAGAACGGACAAGCACAATGTCACTCCGGGGGTCATCCTGCCAGCTCGCGAACTGCTCGGCGAGATGTTGCTGGAATTGAAACAGCCGGCGCAAGCGATGACCGAGTTCGAAGCCACGCTACGCACGGCCCCAAATCGTTTCAACGCGCTGGCCGGCGCCGCGCGTGCGGCCAAGCTTTCGGGCGATCAAGAGAAGGCGAAAACATACTATGCCAAGCTCCTGGCCATCTGCCAGCATGCCGATGGAGACCGGCCCGAACTTCAAGACGCACGCTCGCTATTGGCCCAGAAATGAGAAGGGTGGGATTGTGCCCCAGGTCCGCGCCCGTTCTTTGGGCGCTAACCTGGGATGTTCCCGCCAGACGCCCACGACCCGCCAACCAGCCGGGTGCCCCATCCTTGCGCGTTCTGTGCGCAAGAGCCTGCCCTGAGCGAAGCCGAGGGGGTGGGATTCCACTGCAGCCGATGGCTAGGCCTCCAATCCCCCCGAGATACGGTTCTCTTTTCATCACAAACGGGCCCCGTGACTCTGGCATACGAACCCCATTCCCAAATTGGGAAGTCAGCTAGCCTTCGCAAGCCATTCTTCCACAATAATCGTTGACTTCCAGGCCGCAACGCTGCAATACTGGAAGTTAGTTGGGGCAGTTTCGAAGAGTGTCCGTCGAAATCCGACGCACCTCGAAGCTGCCCCAAAGTGCTTTCGGAGGTCTTTATGCAGCTAAGTCCTTATTCCGGAGGTAATTATCCCTTGACAGCACGTAGAAGAAATGGCATACTGTTTGTGTTAGGTGAACGATATGAACCGCAGACAGACAATTCCGAAGCACTTGCGCTATACGATTCAAGACTTTAACGAGCAATTCCCGACCGATGAAGCCTGCCTAGAGCACTTGAAAGAGCAGCGTTTCCCCGGTGGCATCACCTATTGTGAAACTTGCCAACAGGATCGCAAGCACTACAAGATCGCGGGTCGCCCGGTCTACTCTTGCGACCACTGCGGAACACAGATTTCCCCGATGGCCGGGACGATCTTCGAGCACAGCAGCACGTCTCTGCGGCTCTGGTACTACGCCATGTACCTGATGGCTTCGACTCGTTGCGGCATATCGGCAAAACAGATTCAGCGCGAAACCGGAGTGACATACAAAACCGCTTGGCGCATGTTCCGCCAGATTCGCTCGTTGCTGTCCGAAACTGACATGCAACTGGAGGGGTCGGCGGTAGAGATGGATGAAATGTATTACGGCGGCAAGAGCAAGGGAAAGAGTGGCCGTCCGATGCGCGGTGACAAACAAAAATCGCCCGTGATCGGCATGGTAGAGCGCAGCACGCCCGAGAGAGTTGGCCGCGTGAAAGCCTTGGCAACGCCAGATGTAACTACGAATCAGGTTCTCGGTTTGGTGCATGAATACATATTGCCCAAGAGCACTGTATTCACAGACGAATATCCTATCTATGATCGTGTGGGCGCACGCGTGACTGAGCACAAGCGTATCAATCACAGCGCCAAGGTCTACGTCGTGGGCGACGTTCATACGAACACGATTGAGGGGTTCTGGTCGCTCGTGAAACGCGGAATCGGCGGGGTCTATCACTCGGTTTCGCAGAAGTACCTGCAAACCTACTTGGATGAATATTCTTGGAGATACAACCGGAGGGATCAGGGGAACCTGTTATTTATTTCGCTTTTGAAGCGTGTTTCCGAATTGGCTGTGCCGCCCGTCTCAAGAGATCGTGGAATGACGACCGCGATACCGGAGCCATTTTAGCCGCGACCTCTTTGCTGGGCTCTAACAACTTGCGTTTCGTGCAGGGCTGATCGCTTTCGGCTTGGCGGCTCATCAGCGATTGTCCCCTTCCTAGGGGTAGTGTATCATCGCTACCCCGGAAGGGGAATATGGATTGCCAACAGTTGAAGGGATTGCTGCTCAATTGGTTCGGGTCGGAAATCGAGTGCCGCTCTGGTGACAACGAATCGCTAATTGCCTCATTCCCCATATTGCGTATCAATGGAGACGCCATCGAAATAGGAATCTCTCCCTCTGGAAATGGCCTTTGGAGGCTCTCTGATCTTGGCGAGACGCGCGAAATGTTTTTTCTTGCCGACCTTGATTTTCACGATGACTACGTGCGGGCTGAGGAATTTAATCAGATCGTGGTGGCTCATCGGTTGAGCAGTGGCGAGGAGATTTCAACCGAAGCTCCAGCCGAAGAGCTACCCAGTAAGATTTTCGACTTCATTCATGCTCTTCAATCAATGTCTGGACTTCAATTTACCTCCAAGCCTAGAAAAGCGATGCGCGACTTCAACCTCGTCGTGGCGATATTCTTTGGAGAACAAAGGACTTCTATCGAGGTTCCAAGCGAACCGATAGAGGGATTGGCGGGCCGATGGAAGTTTGATTTTTCATTGAATCACGTGGCTGAAGAAACCCTGATCAAAACTATTAGTACGGTAGGCAGCAATCAAATTGTGGGCCTCGCGGAAAGAGCAACATTCGAGATCGGCGACATTAGAGAGTTACGGCAAAACATAAATGGCGTCGTCATCGGGGATGACCACGGGAAAGAGCGGGAGATTCTCTGGCGTCCCGATGTCTTGCGACTTTTCGATAAATACAATATCCCGTTTTATGCCTTTGAGCGCGACAATGACAGCCTAGTTGCGCTCGCGCAGAAATACGCCACTACTGGAGAATGACGTATTGATAGTTCGACGGGATCGCGATGTTTGCTTCGGCGAGAAAATCTAACAAGCTCTGATTTGGTTCCTTATCAGATATTGGAGGATCGGGTTTGTACGCGAGTCGAGGGATACGTGAGTTTGAATATTTATGTTTGTGTGGACCTTTTATCGTTCCCCCGCCGGGATTCCGATGCTTTAGGGCCATATCATACTGACGAACGCAATTGCCTTTGTAGGTCAGAGAAAAACCCCATCGTGTTACGCCATGACGCGCCACGCGCTGCCAATGGCCGTGGAGTTCAAGCCCTAATCCGTCAATGGTCAGCACCTTAGCATGGAAGCATAGAGTGTTGTCATTGCGCTGCTTCCACGTAATTTTCGTGATGACGGTTTTCTGGATGGCAAATAGGCGGTCGCATTCCTCTACCGTGAAACCGTGGGACGCCGTAGCCATGACCCAAAATCATAGCGCGATCCATACGTGAACTCAAGGGATAATTACCATTCCGGAATACTTTGATATAAGTCATTTGGAATCAAAGACCAGCTCCAAAAAATCCCGCTAACCCCATGATTCCAATAGCGACGGGGGGAGGGGGGTACCAGTACTAACTGATAAACACGGGCACATCCCTCACAAAACCGGCAGCTGCGGTTCGTTTTCGAAGCGTGAGCACAAGAATCCGACGAGGCCGACGGAATTACTCGAACGCCGTCCGCAGAAAACTTGCCAGCTGCCACCCATCCATGTATTTGTACGGGGTTTCCCCCATGGTGTAATGCCCGCAGGGCAGCACGACGACTTTGTGATCCAGTTTGTGCTTCTCGAATTCCTCGACCACTTGCTCGGAAAATTCCGGCAGGAACGTCATGTCGTACTTCGCATAGACAATGAGCGAGCGGCGCGGCCAGCGCGCAAACTTGTCGAAGTACACCATCGGACTGACGGCGCGCCACACCTGCCGCAGATTCTCCAAATCGATGGCCGTTTCCAGTCCCTCGCGGATGTGGCGCGTGGACTGCCCGTGCCACACCACGTCGGCAAAGTAAGTCGAGGCGTGATTGAACGCAGCCACCTGAATCCGCGGATCGTGCGCGGTGGCGATAAACGCATAGCACGATCCCAGGCTCGTCCCGACGATGCCGAGCCGGTTGTAACCTTGCGCTTCCAGCCAGTCGAGACAACAGCGGACATCAATCACGCCCTGGCGCACCGAATCGAGCGTGCGGCCAATGTTGGCGGAAACGGCATAGTCGGCGCGGTCGATCTCCGCTGGCTGGCGAATGTCGTGATACGGCATGGACAGCCGCAGCACCGCAATCCCCATCCAGTTCAGCACCCGGCACAGGCTCGTGTAGGAGATCGCATCGGAATTCCAGTGCGGCAAGAGAACCACGGCGCGGCGTCCGCGTGCGGGAAACCAGCGTGCGTTCGCCAGATTGTTCTCAGGAAAAGGCGTAACCACCGGCGAGGTGAAGCGCAGAAACTCCGCATGCGTGCCGCGAACTTTTTCTTCGAGGCGCGGGTCCGGCACTTCGCGCGTGCTGAAGACCTTAACCTCGCGGCGCTCCAACCGGAAATCCGCCGGCTTTTGGTAAGAGTAAAAGTCGTCGCTTGCCCGAACGATGCGATCGTTGAAGCGCGAGAAATATTCCAGCAAATCCCGCGAGCCCTGACCCGAGCCATGTCCAGAGTTCTGCCCGGAAAGCCCGCCGTTGCGGCCAGGCCAGCTCTCGGTCCAATCCAGTCCCCATTCCAGCGGACGCACCACGCGGTTATTGTCCACCGACGTGAGCCGGGTCTCCCAGTCGTACATCCATTGCGCGTAGCGCGAGGGCATGTTCTTTCTGGACTATAGCAAACGCTGGGTCACGAGCATCGCAGACAACAGCGAGTGGAGTGAGGCTGCATCCAGCGGTTCCGTGGGCAAACTAAAGTCATCGAGGCTGCTTTCTGTTCGGACGAAAGACCTCTTTACGAGTAGCTACATTTGGAGTTACACTGTTGGCGCTGCAATGCCACGAACACGGCATACTCCAAGCTGACGCCGGTAGTAGGATAACGGGCGGCCGCAAGGCCATGACTTTGCGCTCTTCGCGCGGACCGGACACCGCGAACCCTTTGCAGGGAGAAACCGGGGGAGCGAGCGAAGCAAACACGGCAAAGCCCAAGCCGTCCGAACCCGGAAGAACGGAGGGCTTGCAAGCTCACTTTGGAAGGTGCGCTTAGCTATGCCCCTGGAAATCAATGAACAACCTCCGGCCTATCGGTTCGAATGGGATGAAAGCAAGAACCGGCAGAACATTAGAAAACATGGTTTCAACTTTGCGGATGCGGAAGAGATGTTTGGCGGCATCCTTCTCTTCTCGCCCGATGTGCGAAAAGACTACGGAGAAAGCCGCTGGGTTGGAATCGCGGAACGTGGACCAGAGACCATTCGTATCATCTCGCTAAGAAAGGCAACCCGTCGTGAACGCAAACAATACGAAAAAGCGGTCGAGGACCAACTGGAAACGAGTTGATGCGCTCCGGGATTCGGAGATTGATTTCTCGGAGAGCCCGGAACTCGGTCCCGATTTTTTCAAGCGCGCCATTCGTTGGCCGGGAAAGAAGAAGCAGATCACGCTGCGTCTCGATCCCGATGTACTTGTTTTTTTTCGCCGGCATGGCAAGGGATATCAAACTGCCATCAACGCCGTGCTTCGGCACTACATGCATTCCTTACAAGGCAACGGCCCAAGACGGTCCGGCTAACCGCGTCTCGGCAGGCGGCTCCATGACTCCTGACCGGCGGTCAGAGGTAAACCCGCGGCACCCTCTGCGATAGCCCGCACAGAATTTCGTAAGGCACGCTTTCACACAAACTCGCCAGTTCGACCGCATCCACGCTTTTGCCGCTGGCAGCGCCGATTAAGATGACTTCATCTCCTACCGCAACATCGCGAATATGGCTAACGTCCACGATCGTCAGGTCCATCGAGACGCGTCCCACAACCGGAGCGTATTCCCCGCGCACGATCACCCGCGCGCGATTCGAAAGCAGCCGCGGATAACCGTCCGCGTAACCGACGGGCAGCACCGCGATGCGGCTCCGCGCCTTGGTCACGTAGGTGCCCATGTAGCCGACCGCTTGTCCGGCTGCGGCTTCCTTCACCGTAAGCACTCGCGTCTTCCACGAAAGCACCGGACGTAGCGGCAGTTCCGGCACCGCCGCGGGCTCGCCGGCGCGCGTGAAGGCCAGCGAATATCCGTAGAGCGCGATTCCCGGACGCACCATGGTCTTCCACGTCTCCGGCCGCGCGCTCATGGCGGCGGAATTTCCCATGTGAACCAACGGAGGCCGGAGCCCGTAATTCTGCAAGACCGCAAGTCCCTCTTCAAAGCACTTCATCTGGCGCGCAGCGTTTTCGTCGTCGAGCACTTCCGCCGACGCGAGATGCGTGCTGATTCCTTCCAAGCTCAGGTGCTTACACGCGGATAACATCTCGCACAAACGCGGCAACGCTTCCCGCGATGCGCCAAGACGGTTCATGCCCGTGTCGAACTTCAGATGCACGGGCAAACGATGTGACGGTAGATCGAGCTGCCGTTTGCCCGCAGCGCGTTCCAGCGACTCAATGTGCCACGGTTCCCAGATCGTGGGAGTCAGATTCTGGGCGACGATGCCATCCTCTTCGCCCTTCCAGATTCCCGTCATCAGCAGGATGCGGGCCCTAACGCCGGTGCCGCGCAGCGCCAGGCCTTCCGCGGCGCTGGTCACTCCCAGCCACTCGGCGCCCTCGGCTTCGAGCGCGCGCGCGCACTTGATTGCACCGTGACCGTAGCCATCGGCTTTGACCACCGCGCAAATGGTGACGCCGGCACCGACGTGCTTTTGTACCGCGTGAAAATTGTCTCCCAGCGCGGCCAGAGAAACTTCCGCCCAAGTCCGGCCGTCGAGAATCAGCGAGCGACGCTCGGGCATTTTCGACAAATCGGGACGCGTCGCGTTCACATAGTCGATTATAGCGAGCGCGCTGCGCCGCGCTGTTAACTGCGGATATAAACTTCTAATGTTACCTTCTAATGTTAACTGCTGATGTTACCTTCTAATGCCTGCTGCTACCGGCGCGAAATCCAGACGCGAAAAAAAGACCGCGTCTGCGCGCGGTCTCTTAGAAAATAAGTTGGCGGTAAAACTACCCGAGCGGCGTCGCTACTGTTTCGGCGGGGTGCTCGTCGGAGCAGTGGGTTTGCTGGTCGCCGGCGTAGAGGGTTTACTGGTTGCCGGCTTCACCGGCTTGGGAGCCGCGCTAGACGCAGCGGGCGCCGGCACACCCGACTGCGCATTGTAGGCTTCGACGATCGGTTGCGTGATGTCCATCGCCGATCCTCCAGACACAATCACCGGGCCCCGCGGCCAAGGCTGAGAAGTGTCAAGGAGAAGACCGTAACCGTTGTCGGTGACATATTTCTGGATTATCGGCGCCATTTTCGTCAGGATTTTATTTCCGATTTCGCCCTGCTGGTTCTGGAAATCTTCCTGCGCGTCCTGCGTAGCGCGATCGAAACTCTTCTGCTTCGCCTCGATCTGCTTCACCAGCTTGTCGCGCGATTCGTCATTCAACTTGTCCTGCTGGGCATTGAGCTGCTTCTTGAGGCTGTCGATTTCGTCGGCCAGGCCCTTCAGTTTGTTCTGCGTGGGTTCGAACTTCTTGCCGAGCTCGTCGAAATCGCGCCGTCCCTCGTTGGAGGCGAAAATCGCCTGTTCGATGTTGATAGTGCCGACTTTGGTGCCCGAAACCGGGGCCGCCGCAGCAGTAGCGGAAGGAGCGTTGGGTGGACTGGCAGCGGCGGGAGCGCCGGCAGCCGGGGGGGATTGGGCCAGAGCGAACAGGGCGAGGCCGAACACTGCGGCCACGGTGACGCGCGCAAACTTGCCGATCACAAACTTGCTAGCCGTTAACTTGCTAGTCGTTAACCTGAACTTGCTAATCATTGGATCCTTTGAACTCCTTCGGATTTTTCGGAAATGCTGGAAGCTTCCAGCTCGCCGGGCTCAGCGAGGCTGATCGCAACCCGAGCCTATCAGTCATCAGACTTGAAACACAGACGTGAAAATACAGACGCAAAACACAGACCTGAAACATGGACCTGAAACCGGCCCAGCGAACGCGCAAGGCACTTACGACGCCCGCCTCTCTTCACGCCGAACCCGCAAGCGTGGTAATCAGGGTGTGGACGCTCTGTATTATACGGAGCGTACCGGAACAGCGTCAAACAATCCTATCGCTCTTGTTGGCTTGATGCGGCCAAGCCTCAACTCTACGCCGCCAGTTCTCGTCTGTCAGCTTTCAGTTCTCAGGGAAACCGGTTCTCACTCGTCGCGCTGGGGATTTGCCTTCCGCGCAAACGCGTCACATTGCTCCGTGCCGTCGGTCACATCTTTTTCTCCTTTTTCGGAATAAAATAATTTCTCCGAAAACGAGGTGGCGGCCATGTCCGATCCCGTCACAGGAGACGTATTCAAACCAGGAGAGGGTTGTGAACGCTCAGGTGTATACCGCGTTCTTCACGACCCCAATCACGCGGATGAGCACGAAGTGACATGTGTATTTGGAAAGAAATTCCCGCTGTGCAATCACTGCGGTGATTACGTTCGATTCATCTTGGAACATAGTGCAATCCACATCGACTCACACACTCACTTCAAGAGTTAGGTCTATGTCAGTCGGTCCCCTACGGAGGCGCGGCTCACGAATTCACACCACCGCTTCCCCCCTCAATACCGAAACCGGTACCGCACTTGCACATAGATTTGGCGCGGCAGGTCCCAGTGGAATCCGCCATAGGTCACGCTGCTGTCGTACTCGACGCGGCGGTTGGTTACGTTTAACGCGGTGACCGACGCGGTGAAATGTTCGCTGAAGTCTTTGCCTAGCGACAGATCGAAGGTGGTGTGCGGCGGCAGATAGTTGCCGGGATAGGGCGCGCCGGGGAAAGCGTTGCTGAAGCCGGAGCCGTAGTAAACGTTGGTGGAGGCATAGGAGCGCCAGGGGAACGTGACGTCGCCACCCACGTTGAGAGTGTTGCGCTGGTCGTGATCGAGCGGGCAAAGGTAGGGGACGGTGCCATTGGCGAGTGGCGAGCAGACGGCCACGTTATTCAGCCCTCCCGTGATGACCCCACCGCCCTCGGCGATCTGGTTGGAGTAGGCGAGGTGAAGCTGGGCGCGATGCGCGATGCGGGGGGAGCGCAACGTAAGTTCCCATCCGCGAATCAAGGCTCTGGTATCGGTGAGGGGAAAGAAGATGTTGGAAGCCCCGATGTTGTTGTGGTCAAGAAAATTGGCGGCATCCGTTTTGAAGGTGTCGGCGTCGAGGACCCATCCGCGGTAAGGAATGGTGACGCCGAACTGATGCTCCTCGTCGCGTTCACCGTGGAGCGGCAGAAACTCGCAGCTGGGCGGTTCGCATAGAGACTCCAGCGGACCGGAAACGGTTTCGATCGGCGGCGCTTGATAGTAGTGTCCGTAGAAGGCGCGGAATGTCCAGCGCAGGCGAGGAATGGTAAGGGTGGCGCCGAAACGTGGGCTGATAGCGGACTCGGAGATGGGCGGCTCGATGGAATCGGTCGAAAAGTTGCCTTCGGAGAAACGCGTGGGGCGCATGCCAGCGGATAGAGTCAGCCAGGAAAAAGGATGGAATCTGTCGTCGATGTAAAAGGTCTCGAGATTGGCGGTGGGGCTCTCGCCGATGGTAAAGGGCAAATCTCCGCTGCCGTCATTGAAGATGGCGCCGAAGACCTGGTTATCGTGCTCGTAGAAGCTGAGGAATCCAACCTGCAGATCGTTCTTCTTATAGTTTGCGGCGAAGCTGACTTGGCCCCCGGCGTAGGTAGAGGCGCGGTCTTCCGTGGTGGCGATGGGAACGTCGTTGGGATTACTGGCGTAGTCTCCGCGGTTGTAGTGGTAGAAGGGAGAAACCGTGGTCAGGAGATGGGAATTGAAAGTGTGAACCCAGCTAAAGAGGACGCCAGCATCGGTCTCGTGCTGGCCATCGCGAAGGCCGATGCTGGGGTATTGCGGGGTGAAGTTGTTGGCCGGGATCGATCCGTTCTCGATGTCGTTGGGATTCGGATCGTAAGGGATCTGGTAATAGTCGCGGCGGACTGAGGTCATCAGGCGGAGCTGGTTGGAGGGATCCACATTTAGGATAAAAGACCCGAAGCCGCCGACGCCGTTGACGGCATCGTGCACAACCTGGGGAACAGGCGGCTGCAGGCCGAGATTGCTGCGATTGCCATTGACGCTGGCGTAATACGCGAAGCGGTCGGTGTGGCTGCCGAAGCTGAGGGCGTCGTCGGTCTGGTAGAAGTTGCCCGCGGTGACGGTGAGTTCGGCCTGGTTGTTGCGCTCGAATCCGGTGCGGGGCACGACGTTGAAGACGCCGTAAGTGCGGTCGCCGAACTCGGCGCCATAGCTGCCGCGATTGACTTCGACGTAATCCAAGTCCTTGGGATCGAACTGGGGTCCGAGATTTTGCGCGATGGCCGTGTTAATGACTGGAATGCCATCAAGGAGCCAGGTGATCTGGTGGCCGCCGCGCATGTGGAGCATGTCGTGAGTAACGTAAGCGGCGGGAACGTAGTCGGTGATCATGGCCATGCTGTTGGTGCCGTCGGCGCCCGGAGTGCGCTCGATGTCGAGGCGGCTGACGAGAGTGGTCGGGGTGAAGCTGTCGGTGGCGACCACTGCGGGCGAGCCGGAGACGGTGACTTTCTCATTTGCCGAGGCCACTTGCAATTGAAAGTGAACGACCGGCACGGATCCCGAGATGACCGTGACGTTCTGTGCAGTTTGCGCGAAGCCCTTACTGGCAACGCTGACGGAGTATTCGCCGAGCGGCACGGCGTTGAGCTGGAATTCTCCGTTGGCGCCGGTGGTGACGCTTTTTGCCCAATCCGACGATTTCGCTTTGAGCATCACCATGGCGTCTTGAATGGGACGATGCTGCGGGTCGTGCACGACCCCGCGGACGGCGCCATAGACGTTGGCGAACGCGGCTGGGACGATCAATATGGCGATCAAGATCAAGACAACGAATGTCAGCAGCTTGACGCGAGTCATGTTTTTTGTGTCCTCAGGAAATGTCTTGTTTTGTGTGTCCTCAGGAAATGCCGCTGGAGAGACAAATCCGTCCGGCTCGCTGCGCTCGCCCTACGGGTCCGGCGGGATTTGGCCTTTTCCTCTTCGACAATCCAACCCCGGGTCCTCTTCGACAATCCAGCCCCGGAGGGGCGGCCGAGCTTAGCCCAGCGCTTTTAGCGCTGGGAAAAGTGCGACAAATGAATCAAGTCCCGGAGGGACGACCGAGTTCTCACCCGTGCCCTCTCGGAGCTGACGACGCGGCGCAGCCATTGTTGTTCTCAGAATTTTTAAAAAAGGGTTAACGGCGAGGAGGGGCGCGAGCGGAATCGTCTCCGGAGATGTCGCGTGCGTAAAGGGCCGCGCCTTGTGCAGGGAGCGCCGGTTCGCTCAGGAGACTTAAACAGGAGAGCAGATTGGAAGCGGGTTGCGCCCACTCGGAGGTGGTAGCGCCGCAGCAGCAATGGTTCTGACAGCAGTTGCCGTTATCGGTGGCCTGAAACGAGGCTTCGGAAGATTTGACTGGAGAAGACTTGACTGGAGATGATTCAGACCGGTGCGGCTTCGACTGTGCCATCGCATGATGGCATTGCATCGCCGGTTGCGCCGGGGGCCCGGACACCGCCTTGCGCATGCAGTGCATGGCTCCTGGCGGCGCAGCACAGGCCATCATCAGCGGCCCGAAGGACGAGACGAGCATGACCAGCACCAGGAGTCTGGCAGTCCAGCGTGAACCTTCCCACATTTGCGGAACAGCATAGCAGAGGGCAGTTGCCAGTTGCCAGTGCCCAGTTGCCAGGAAACCGCTGCCACCGGCAACTGGCTACTGGCAGCCGGCAACTGGTTTCCTGCTGTACCATTTCTCTGTGCACGAGCTGGCGGAGCGGCTGTTGCAGACAATTCGGAAGCAGGGTTCGATGCGAGCCGGGGACCGCGTGGCCGCGGCGGTTTCCGGTGGGGCGGATTCTGTGGCTCTGCTTTGCCTATTGCTGGAGTTGCGGTCCGAGTTGGGGATCGTACTGTCAGTTGGGCATGTCAACCACAAGCTGCGTGGAGAAGAGTCGGACGAGGACGAGCGGTTCGTCGCGAGCCTGGCGCGGCAGCACGGGCTCGAACTGGATATTCGTGTCGCGCCGGTTGACGGCAGTCATATTTTCGAAATCCGTTCCGGAATCGAGGCGGCCGCGCGTGAACTGCGCCACGGTTTTTTCCGCCAACTGGCCCGCGAGGGTCGGGCGACGAAGATTGCGACGGCTCACACTCTCGACGATCAGGCGGAGACGGTGCTGCTGCGCATTTTTCGCGGCACCGGCATTCGTGGACTTTCGGCCGTTCATCCGCGGATCGTTTTCGAAGAGCAGGGGCGCGCGTTCGGCGAACTGTTGCGGCCGCTGTTGGGCTTCCGGCGCTCTGCATTGCGGGACTTTTTGCGCGAGCGAGGCCAGAGCTGGCGTGAGGATTCATCCAATCGTGATATTGCCTTCCTTCGTAATCGCGTGCGGCATCGGCTGCTGCCGATGATCGCGGAAGAATTTGGCGAGGCCGCGATCGAACACATGGGTGAGCTGGCGGAAATTGCGCGGGCCGAGGAGGAGCATTGGGAGCGCGGGCATCCAGAGATCACGGCGGAGTTGCCCTCGGCGGCTAAAGCCGCGATTTATTCTGCCGCAACTACGGCGCGGCTGAAGCCGCGCCCCTTCAAAACAGAGTCAAGCCAAACAGGGTCAAGCCAAACAGAATCAGGCCAGACAGGGTCAGACAATACAAAGGTAAGGCCTGGGTTTTTTCCGCCGCCTGAGACGCGGCCAGCCGCGTCTCTACGGGTAAGATCGCTGCTGGCGCTTCCGCTGGCGGCCCAGCGCCGTTTGGTACGCGGATGGCTGGAAACGAATGCGCCCGATTTGAGTATCTCGTTCCGGCTGATCGAGGAGGCGCTTGAGCTGGCGCGCGGTTCAGCGGACACAGGACCGACGGACACAGGACCGGCGGACACTGGACCGGCGGACACTGGACCGGCGGACAAAAGATCGGCAGGCAAAAGACTGAAGCTACCGGGCGGTCGGAATCTTGTCCGGCGGAATCTTCGACGTGGAGGGCGACTTGGACGGCAGGAACTTTTGTTGGAACTTGAACCTTTCGGCGCTCGCGGCGAAGCGGTCCATCGGCAAGCGGCGGATTATGAGTACGCTTTAGCGGTGCCGGGCGCGGTGGAGGTACCCGAACTGCGCGCCTACATAGAAGCTCGGGTGGTGGATGCGGGTGGCGTTCCGGAGGCAGAGCGTGGGCAGTTGCTGGATGTGGGACGCCTGCCGAAAGAAGTCCTGATCCGCAACTGGCGGGCGGGAGATCGTTTCTGGCCGGCGCATACAGCGGCGGCCAGAAAAGTCAAGGAGTTGCTGAGTGACCGGCATGCGACCGGAGCGGAGAAAAAGCTCTGGCCGGTTGCGGTCGCGGAAGGCTGCGGGCTGGTCTGGATGCGGGGGTTTGCGGCTCCGGTGGCTTTTCGGGCGCCGGCGGGAGCTCCGCAAGCGATTTGGATTCGCCAGATCGCGGGCATGATGTAACATTCCATTGGTTGGACGAACGGTTAACGACCAGCCCCTATAGGGGCATCTGACTTTTGGAAATTCACGGCATGGTTGAAACCATGCCCCTTCAAAACCACCACGCCGGAGGCGCCACTTCCGCTATGAATGCTTCGCCGAGTGCCAGGTTGCGTCAGGTGATCTCGTCTGACCAGATTCAGAAAAGAGTCCGCGAACTGGGGCGGCAGATTTCCGACGACTATCGCGGCCAGACCGTAGTCGCGCTGGGGATTTTGGAGAACAGCTTCCTGTTCATGGCCGACCTGGTGCGGGCGGTCGACGTACCCATCATCTGCGCCTTTATCAAGCCGAAATACAAGCAGAGCAAGCAGGGCGAGAACCCGCTGTTGGAGATCCTCTTCAGTCACGAACTGGCGATCGCAGGCAAGCATGTGCTGCTGGTCGAGGGCTTGGTGCACTCGGGAGTGACCAGCGAATTCCTCATGAACGACCTGCGAGGACGGGGCGCGGCTTCGGTGAAGCTGGTTACGCTGCTGGATCGCCAGTCGGCGCGCCGGGTGCCGCTGCAGCCGGACTACTTCGGCTTCCTGGTGGATGACGCCTTCCTTTGCGGCTATGGATTAGGGACTCCGGAGCAGACAGGACGGAACCTGCCGTACGTGGCGGCGGCGACCTGAGTGGAGTCGGCATGAACAGTGTCGTGAAAACCGCCGTTTTTTGGATGGTCATTGTGGTGAGCGCGACGCTGCTCTGGCAGGTCGTGAAGACGGGCAGTACTGCTCAGGCAGTCCCTGAGATCAGCTATTCCGATTTTTCGGCAAGAGTAGCGAGCGGTCAAGTGAGTAAAGTCACGATTGCCGGTAGTGTGGTCCGTGGGTCCGACGCCAAAGGCAGCAGTTTTCGCGTCATTGTGCCATCAAACCAGACGGCGATGCTCGACGCTCTTCAGCAACACGGGGTAGAAATCTGGTTCAAGGAAACACCCGAACAAGGTTGGCCGAGCTGGATCCTCAATCTGGCCCCCTTGGTTCTTCTCGGAGCGGTGTGGCTTTTCATGATCCGCCGGATGCAGAGGCGGCCTTCAGGTGGAGACGGACCTTCGGGTTACACGCCCCCTCAGGAATCCAAACCCCGTTTTGGCCCATGACTTCTGTTACTGCCTTCTGGTTCCCGTTTTCTTTGCAAAAGGTCTAGAATGAGGGGGCAGCCTTTTCCCAGTCGAATTTCCGCTTCCCGCATCTAATATGAGCGAAGAGGCGGCGTCTTGGGTAGGGATAGTTGCACTTAGTAGGGATAGCTGCACTTAGAGGAGTTTTAGGTGAATTCGACGATCAAGACGGTACTTTTCTGGGCGGTCATCGTGGTCTCGGCCTTCCTGCTCTGGCAGGTGGTGCGCACCGGCAGCAATGCCCAGAAGGAAAAAGAAATCGGTTTTTCTGAATTCCTGACCGATGTGGATCAGGGCAATATCCACGACGTCACGTTTATCGGCCAGGAAGTGAAGGGGAAGTTTAAGAACGACTCGCCGTTTCATACGATTGTGCCGGCGAACTATCCCGACATGTACAAGAAGCTGACGGAAAAGAACGTTCCCTACAGCTTCAAGGACATCAGCAATGGCACTTGGCCCAGCTGGATTCTGAATCTGGCGCCGCTGGTTCTGCTGGGCGCGCTCTGGTTCTTCATGATCCGCCAGATGCAGACGGGTGGCAACAAGGCGCTGTCGTTCGGCAAGAGCCGGGCGCGTCTGCTCTCCATGCAGCAGAAAAAGATCACATTCAAAGACGTGGCGGGCGTGGATGAGGCGAAGGAAGAACTTCGCGAAATTATCGAGTTCCTGCGCGAAGCGCAGAAGTTCCAGAAACTCGGCGGACGCATCCCGAAGGGCGTGCTTCTGGTTGGACCTCCGGGAACAGGCAAGACCTTGCTGGCGCGCGCGGTCGCGGGCGAAGCGAATGTTCCGTTCTTCTCCATCTCCGGCTCCGACTTCGTGGAAATGTTCGTGGGCGTGGGCGCAAGCCGCGTGCGCGACCTGTTCGAACAGGGCAAGAAAAACGCTCCCTGCATCATTTTCATCGACGAAATTGACGCCGTTGGACGTCACCGCGGCGCTGGTCTCGGCGGCGGGCACGATGAGCGCGAGCAGACTTTGAACCAGTTGCTGGTGGAAATGGACGGCTTCGAATCGAACGAAGGCGTGATTCTGATGGCGGCAACCAATCGTCCGGATGTGCTCGATCCGGCGCTGCTGCGGCCCGGGCGTTTCGACCGGCGCGTGGTAGTGAATCGCCCAGATGTTCGCGGACGGGAAGAAATTCTGCGCGTGCACACCCGCAAGATTCCTCTGGCGGACGATGTGGATTTGTCCGTACTCGCCCGCGGCACACCGGGATTCTCCGGCGCCGACCTGGCCAACATGGTGAACGAAGCGGCATTGGCGGCGGCCCGGCCGAACCGGAAGGCCGTGCTGATGTACGACTTCGAACTGGCGAAAGATAAAGTGCTGATGGGCGCGGAACGCAAGTCGCTTCTGCTCTCCGATGAAGAGAAGAAGAACACCGCCTTCCACGAGGCCGGACACGCGCTGGTGGCGGCCATGCTGCCGCACTCCGATCCGGTGCACAAGGTCACCATCATTCCGCGCGGCCTGGCGCTCGGTTTGACCATGCAGTTGCCGACCGACGATCGCCACAACTACTACAAGAACTATCTCGACACGCAGATCGCCATCCTGATGGGCGGGCGTATCGCGGAAGAGCTTTTCCTGAACCAGATGTCGACCGGCGCGGGCAACGACATTGAGCGGGCCACGGAACTGGCACGCAAGATGGTTTGCGAGTGGGGCATGAGCGACCTGGGGCCGCTGACCTTCGGCAAAAAAGAAGAGCAGATTTTCCTGGGACGCGAGATCGCGCAACACCGCGACTACAGCGAAGCCACCGCCATCCAGATTGACGAAGAAGTCAGGAAGGTGGTGGGATTTGGCTACGCGACTGCGAAGAGGATCCTCTCCGAGAATCGCGAAACGCTGACCCGAATCGCAAAGGCGCTGATCGAACGCGAAGTGCTGGACGCCACGGAGATCAAGCTGCTGGTCGAGGGGCAGGAGCTGCCGCCGATCAAGCCGCTCCCGGCGAAGGCCGACGACGGCGTGCAGCAAGTGATCAAGCCGGAACGCGCCCCTGCCAAAGGCGGCGAGCGGCCA
Source organism: uncultured Acidobacteriaceae bacterium (assembly GCA_963749275.1). Classification (GTDB taxonomy): domain Bacteria; phylum Acidobacteriota; class Terriglobia; order Terriglobales; family Acidobacteriaceae; genus Acidiflorens. Next base: position 49,315 of record CAVVNA010000022.1, on the reverse strand, counting down.
GCGACGGCGTAAGTGCAGTGGTCAGTGGCCAGTGAATCGTTTCAGGTGGGCGACCGGTTTCGGCCGCCCATTTCCTTTCTGCAGCACCAGCGCACAACTGCAAGATTTTTCGCGGACTACTGGCCACTGGCCACTATTCACTGGTCACTGCGTTTGGCGTGCGATACTCGTATGCATTGTGAATCTGACCCTCCATTCTAAAGTTGCTCTTATCACCGGCGGATCGCGCGGAATTGGCGCGGCAGCGGTGCGAATGTTTGTGGGCGCGGGCGCGAAAGTTGTCTTCAATTATCAAGCGGCAAAAGCGCAGGCCGAGAATCTGGTGCGTGAGTGTGGCGCGGAAAACTGCCGCGCGCTGCAAAGCGATCTTTCGACCACGGAGGCGGCGCGTCAACTGGTATCGTCCGCGATCTCGGCCTTCGGGCGTCTCGACATCCTGGTCGCCAATCACGGCATCTGGCCGCCTGAGGACGCGCCCGTCGATCGCATGTCCGATGAACAATGGCTTCGCACCATCGCCGTGAATCTCGACAGCGTCTTCGCGCTCGTCAAACATTCGGTGGGACAGATGAAGAAACAGGGCGCAGCGTCATCCGGAGCACCATTCGAAACTGCGGCCGGCCACATCGTGCTGGTCAGTTCGACGGCTGGCCAGCGCGGCGAAGCTTTCCACTGCGACTATGCGGCCTCGAAAGGCGCGCTGATCAGCATGGTGAAAGGGCTCTCGACGGAACTGGCGAGCGACCATATCTATGTCAATTGCGTCGCGCCGGGGTGGGTGGCTACGGATATGGCGGCGCCGGCGTTGAATGATGCGCCGACACGCGAAAAGGTCTTTCGAGCCATACCGCTCGGGCGCGTGGGGACGCCGGAAGAGATCGCGGGGCCGATTCTGTTCCTGTGCACGCCCCATGCCGGATTTATCACGGGCGAAGTTTTCAACGTAAACGGCGGCGCGGTGCTGGCGGGGTAAGAAGGAGCGCATGAAGATTGTTTGGTTTCACCTTGTCGTATCTGCCGTGCTGGCACACGCACTTTCTTGGGCACAGCAACCCAGCAGCGGCTCATCGCATGCGCTGGCGTACGAGGACGGTTGCATTGAAAACAATATCTACACAAATGAGTGTTTCGGTTTTTCGTTCGCCATACCTGACGGTTGGCAAATTAACACCCAGATCCTCGGCGCCGATGCAAAAGCCAGGCACACCACCCAAGGAGCGCTTGTTTTGGTGTTGATTGATCAGCAAAAGGAAGGGGCTTTCGGCAGCACGATAGTTCTCAACGCCTACGACGCGGGTATTTACGATAAGACCGTTCGGGAATTTGTTTCTCGTTATGCTCGCGGATACGTCAGTTCCGATCAAAAGCACAGGAAACTTGTGAAAGACGCCCATCCCGCTGATTATGCGGGTAAGACTTTTTTCCGGGCCGACAACAAGCAAACGATGAGCAACGGACGTGCATCGTACCGAGCCTTCGTCTATACGAAATTCCGGGGATATTACATCGGTGAATTCCTCAGTGCTGCATCGCCCGGGGAGCTAGAACTGGCGGTGAGTTCGCTCCAGGGGATATCGTTTCGCGAGGACAAGCCAAATCCGAAGTGCGTAATGCGCGGGGACGATAACCCAAGTTCCGGGGGCGTCATTGGCGGAGTGCTCAGTTCTAAACCGCCGCAGTCCAACTCGGGTCAACCGTTGCGTATTCGAGTATCGACAAGGGTCTGGCAAACCCACCTGATCACGAAAGTGGAACCGCAATATCCCGATGATGCGAAACAGGCCCGCATTCAAGGGCAGGTTGTTCTGCATGCCATGATCGACAAGCACGGAGACGTCGAAGACCTCACTCTGGTTTCGGGCCATCCTATGCTTATCCCCGCAGCCATCGAGGCGGTCAAGCAATGGAAATACAAGCCCTACTTGCTTAACGGTCAGCCCACGGCGGTTGAAACGCAGATTGCCGTGGATTTCCAATTGTCGGGGCGCTGATCTTCAGCTAATCGGCTGGCGGACCGACGAATGCGCCCGTCGCTACGCGTTCTTTGGTACAGCTAAAATCGTTCTGGGCGCTTCTAACCCAACAGAGCCATGAACCGTTTTCTTCTTGTTTTGCTGTTGTGCGCTCTGGGCGGTGCTCAAACCGCTCAAACGCCCGCTCCACCGCCTGCTTCCCCTGCGCACGCCCCCGCTCCGCCCGCCGTCAACATGAACGACTCCGACAACGCCCGCAAGGCGCGGACGGTTCTCGATCAGACGATCCAGGCACTAGGAGGTCAACCGTACCTCACTTACGAAAACCGAAGTGAGGAAGGACGCTACTATCCCCTTTATCACGGACGTACCGAGAGCACCGGGATTCCCTACAGATACTATGTCGAGTATCCCGACAGGGACCGTTTCGAAGTCATACACACGAAAGACGTTTTTCTGCTCTTTGGGCAGGTGGGCAACGTCAAGGTCAAGAACAAGACCGATATTGTTCTGATTCACAATGGCGACAAAGGATACGAGGTCACGTACAAGGGAACAGCGGCGCAGGATAAGCCCGATTTGGAGAACTACCTTCGCCGTCGCGAGCATTCGCTCGAATGGGTGTTCCGCAAGTGGATGCGCGATCCGAACGTGGCCCTGTTCTACGATGGCGCGGCGGTAGTGGATGGCAAGGAGACCGAAGGGGTCACGCTGCTCAACCGCGAGAACGACTCGGTGAACGTTTTCCTGGACCTCAATTCGCACTATCCGGTCAAGATCAGTTACTCGTGGCGCGATCCCAAGGACAAGCAGAAAAATGTGGAAGAAGAGGTCTACGACAGCTACAAACTGGTGCAGGGAATCTGGACCCCGCACTCCATTACCCGTTATTTCAACGGAGAGACTTCGCAGCAGCGCTTCATCAACACCGCGAGCTACAACCTAAAGCTGCCGGATTCAATGTTCGAAGCGGCGGTGACCTACGACCCCACAGTACCGCTGAAGAAACGGTAAGACCGGGCCTGTGGTCTTGCCTTGCTGAGCAGGCCCCACGTCAGCCCGTCGTTTTTTCTCGCAATCCTGAGCACACGGGAGGTTCTATAATCCTGTGTCACGGAGAGCGCCATCCCCAATGAATACTCTCAAGCCAAAAGATTCCGCAGCTGCTGCGGTGACCGAACAAATCAACGAGCTGGCCAAAATTGTTAAAAGCACACAGTCTGGCGGCGACATACAGTTGGGTTTTGAACAATTGCGGCGGTGGAAAGAAAATACCGTTCAAATTCTTGCGGAGAGCGTTAGCGAAATCGAATCCAAGAAACTTCGTGAGAAGCGGTTGGGTTCCTTCGCGATGGGTCAACCTTTGCGCAACTTTGCGTCGGAGGCCGCTTTGTATCGAGCCTTCTTGGGGGCCCTCTTGGAAGACCTTCGAGCAAGGCCCGAGCGAGTCCTGCGGCTCCCGGCCAGCGGGCCCAAGGCCGTCGAGATTCCTGAGCCCACCGGCTCCCGCGTGGTATTCATCATTCACGGCCATGATGAGCTGAACTTGCTGAGATTGCGACAATTGCTCAAACAACGATGGGCGCTTGATTCAGTTGTCCTCAAAGAAAAACCGGGTAAGGGCAGAACTCTTATCGAGAAGTTTGAGGAAGAGGCTGTGGTCGCAACGTTTGCGCTGGCGCTAGTTACACCGGATGATGTCGTGTCGGCAGCTGATTCGGAATATCCACAGGCGCGCCCCAACGTGATCTTCGAACTCGGCTGGTTCTACGGACGGCTTGGCCGTGGAAGGGTCTGCATTCTCTTGGGGAGAGATACCAAGATTCATTCCGACCTCGACGGCATCAGCAGAATCAATTTTCTGGAATCCGTCGAGGAAAAAACATCGGAAATTGAAACAGAACTGAAAGCTGCTGGCTTAATTTAGGGTTCAATTCACACCAACGCTCATGTGAGAGCGGCCAGTACGAATAAACTCCGATCCCAACTAAGGCGCGGAAATGCTTTTCGAGTGGGATGAAAGCAAGGAGGAGGGCACCCCGCAATGAAAGGAAAGAATACACGAGCCGGCTCAAGAGCGCGGGCCAAGGGCAAGACTGACTTTGGCCGCTTGCGCGAGATGCGTGATGAAGACATCGACTACTCCGATATCCCCAAGCTAGGTAAATCGTTTTGGAAGAAAGCCAAGCTCACCATGCCGGAACCCAAGGACCGCTTGACGATCCGGGTTGACCATGATGTTGTGCAATGGCTCAAGCAGAAGGGTAGCGGCTACCAGACCCGAATTAATGCCATTTTGCGCTCCTACATGAAGGCCCAATCCGATGGACGTGCGGATGGCCGGACATAAAAAAGTGACCGCTCATCATGCAGCGCCGTGCTTTCACACCTGAGCATCGGCTAGCGAGGCAATTCGCCGGACGTGGATTTTCTTCTCGCGCTTGCGGGTCTGGGCGATGTCGTAGGAAGCCTGCATCCGCAGGAGCGTGTCCATCTGCACTCCGAAGGCTTTCTCAATGCGCAGCGCCATGTCCCCCGAGAGGTCAGCCCTACCGTTGAGCAAACTGGACAGCGCGGGACGGGAAACCTGAAGCGCGATTGCCGCCGCTGTGACTGACAAGCCCGCAGGCTGGATGATTTCGGTGCGGATGAAATCTCCTGGATGGGGCGGGCTCTTCATAGGCATGGTGTTTCTCCTGTTACAGGCCTCATTCGGCCTGATGTGCTGCCAGTCTAGTGGTAGTCTTCCAAGTTTACGTCGTAAATCTCCCGTCCTCCAATATCGATGCTGAACGTCAAACGGCGGTTACGAGTTACGCTGAGGCTCCATGTTCCCTTCCGGTCGCCGGCGAGGGTGTGTACCTTCCAAGCTGGGAGCGAGGGCAATTCCTCCGGGTTTTGCATGTCATCGAGAAACGCCAGCATTTTGCGAAGCTTGTCTACCGAATCGGGTGGAACGCTTTTCGCCATGTCATCTGCGTAAAGCGCCTTCAGACCCTTGTGAAGGAAGCTTCGTATTTTCACCTAAGAACAACTGTAGCCTGTAGCTTAACGCTTGTCAATGCCACAACCCCGGCGTCGCGCAAGCCACCCCCTTATGACCCGCAGGTTGGTAAAGAGAGTCGCCATTCCCGGACAAAACAAGGCCAAGTTCCCCCCTCCTCGTTACCCCCAATATCTACAACTGCCTGAATAAGTTAGCCCAAGCCACGGTGCAACCAGCCACTGAGTGTGGCTATTTTGCCACATACGGAAGTCCGCCCATCCCTGTAAGCTGATAGGTCACAAAAGACTTACCGTCCTCCCCTTGACGCACGAGCAAACAATTCGTGCTGCGGTGACCTGCACTGGAGTGGGTCTCCACAGCGGCGCCCCGGTCAGCCTGCGGATTCGGCCCGCCCCTCCCGGAACGGGAATCGTATTCCACCGCACCGACCTAGACAGCTTCGCCATCGAAGCCAGCGGACGCAACGTAGCCCGCGTCAGTTACGCCACCAGCCTGATGAAGAGGGGCGTGCTCATCTCCACCACCGAACACCTGCTCTCCGCGTTTACCGGCGTCGGCATCGACAACGCCATCGTCGAACTGGACAATCTGGAGTTGCCCATTCTGGATGGCAGCGCCCGTCCCTTTGTCCAGATGATTCAAAAGGCCGGCATCCGGCAACAGCGCAAAGCGCGCACCTATCTCCGAATCGTGCGCGACATCGAGTTGCGCGAGGGCGATAAATTCATTGCCGTGTATCCGGCGGACGCCTATTCGGTTTCGTATTCGATCAACTTTCCTCATCCCCTCATCGGCAAGCAGACCTTCTGCGTGCGGCTGACCAATGGCAGTTTTCTGAAAGAGGTTGCACCGGCGCGCACCTTCGGATTCCTGCATGAAGCCGATGCCATGCGGCAGCAGGGACTGATCCGCGGCGCATCCACCGAGAATGCGATCGTGCTGAACCGCCACGAAGTTCTGAACCCGCCCTTGCGTTTTCCCGACGAGTTCGTGCGCCACAAAGTTCTCGACCTGATCGGCGACCTGGCTTTGATCGGCAAACAGATACTCGGTTCGGTGGTCGCCGACCGCGCCGGCCACGCCATGCATACCGCGCTGGTGTCGCGCATTCTGCGCGACCGTTCGTTCTGGGAAGAAACAGAACTAAAAAATGAAACCGCGGCGCCGGCGTTCGCGTCCGCGGTTGCTCTGAGCGTCTAGCGAGCCGTTGGCAAAGCCATTTTCCGCTAACTGTGGAAGCGAACTGGGGCGATTAGCTAGCGACAAACGGCTAACGACCAGCGACTAACGACCAGCGACTGCCTCCCGCCTCCCCCTTCTCGCGTAAACTACTCTTACCTACTTGAACAAGATCAAACATTTTGTCCACGCCTACGGCGACTGGATCAAGCACGTTCTTGCGCCTCTGGGGCCGTGGGGGATGCTGGCGTTTGCGGCGGTGGATGGCTCCTTTCTGGGCATGCCGCTGGATGCGATCTTCGTGGGCTACGTTTACCACGACCGCTCGCGGTTCCTGATGTACGTGCTGCTGGGCTCGGCCGGGTCGGCGCTCGGAAGCATCGTTCTCTACGTCATCGGGTATACGGGTGGCGAGGTGTTGTTGCGCAAGCGGCTTTCGCCGGAGCGCTTCGAGAAAATTCACGCGTCTTTCGAGCACCATAAGTTCTGGGAGCTGATGTTTCCGGCGATGTTGCCGCCGCCCGCGCCTTTCAAGATTGTGGTGCTGGCGGCGGCGGCGTTCGAGATGAACTTCGCGCATTTTCTGCTGGCGATTTTTGCGGGACGCTTCCTGCGCTTTCTGATTGAGGCGCTGCTGACGCTCTGGTTCGGTCCGCAGATTGTGACCCTGGCCGGGAACCTTTTCGCGCACCACTTCGTCGGGATTCTAATGGGAGCGGCAGCGCTGCTGGTCGCGTGGCTCGTCTGGCGGCGGGCGAAGCGGCAGAGCGCGGGAAATAAAAGCGCAGCGGGGAAGGATTCCGCGCTGCGCTCGAAAGAGACTCGATGGATCGGCTAAATTGATTGGCTAAATTGATTGGCTAAGCGGCTGCGGCTCCGTGCGGCTTGTAGGAGCGGGCGACCACGGCCGCGACTGCGGGCACGCCGAACATGACCGCGGTGAAGAGCAGGTCGCCGGCGACTCCGCGGCGGAAGAACGGCAGGCCGGCGGCGTAGCAAGTCATCAGACCGGACAGCGTCTTCGGATACATGGCCCAGCATGCCCAGACGGCGAAATTACTGACTACGAAGAAAGAGACGGAACTGGCCAGCGCGGCTCCGCCGACCCGCAGCCAGTTGGTGTTTTCGCGCAACCGGGTGCCGAGCAGGAGAATCGCCGCATACCACGCCCACGTCACGAAATGGTCCCAGGTGAGGGGATAAGAATAGACGATCTTGGTGAGGATGACGTCAGAAGCAGCGAGCAGCGCCAAGGGCACCCATAGCTGGCGCCGCGGACCGCGCGCGCCAAAGTAGAGCAGCGCCGCCGCGATCGGAGTAAAGGCCAGGGGATGGGGCATAAAGCGAACCGCGACCGCAAAAAGAACAAACACATAAGCCAGCATAATCACCTCGTCGGGAGCCAGATAAGATTGTTGCGCGAGCGGATGCCGTCGGTCAAGGGAAGGGCGAAATTTCCAGGTGGGCTTTACACGATCGTCGTACGATCGAGGGACTCCTCAGTAGCCCGTGACTCGGGCAGAACCAGTGCCTCAACGGTAACGGATGCCCGCATCCGGCGAGATGAAGGCGACATGCATGATCAACCACGAGTAGACTTACACCTCTGAGAACGTAACAACGGGAATCGCTGCGGGGCTGGTCTAAGGCCACCAGCGATGGTGGTCTTAGGGCAGGTCGGCCTAGCCCCACAGTTAGGCTGCGACACTTGCTTCCAACCCGATCCCGGAGGGCACGATGACAATGCACCATAGCACGAAGGACGTCGAACACTTTGACCGCTGGGCGCCCACATACGACGCATTCTGGGGGCAGCGCTACGTTGACCGCATTCACCAGTTCATGCTCGACGCAGTGAGCGATGCTGGTTGCAGTGCGCGTCAACCGCGTCCGCGTAGGCCCTCAAAGCCATCGTAGTCAGCTGGAAGATTCCTGGCTCTAAAGCAGGTTCATTACGTCCGTTACCTTTCCTTCGATCCATAAAAGCGGCACTTTATCCTTGAGGCTCCAGGTGTGTGTTAGGTAGAGAGAATGCCGTGCATGTCATTAATCAGAAAAATGACCCAACGGGATTGGGCATGGAAAAAAGAATGCGGTCCTGGCACATGGGACAGGAGGTCATCTTGCAGCCGACTCACCGTATAGGGCTCCTAGTGCTTTTGGTTGTTTCACTCGTCATGGCTCTCTCAGCTCAGGATAGCAACCAATCGCTGGGAGATCTGGCTCGGCAGGAACGCGAGCGCAGACAAAAGCAATCTGGCAATTCCGGGCAAACGGATGCGAGCGAGACCAGCGGGCTGAAGGAAGGGAATTTCAAAGCCAATGTCTTGATCACCGATTCCCATGATGCAATTGAGAAATGGGTGTTGATGCCCGAGGCCGACCGGGCGGGCGCGGGACGGATTCGCCAAGTGACCCACGGCAAGAAGTATTACCTACCCTTCGTCGTAACGGACTACCCATGGCCGGCTTCGGAGAGGATGACTTTGACTGCCCACGTGCGCTTTATTTCCCCAGCCGGCAAAACCCTATTTGAATCACCGACGTTTTCCAGGACAATCGGTCCCGACCTGAGATCCCCCAGCGTGATTGTCCTGAATCCTGTCATGGATGTTACCTTCGATCCAGATGATCTTCCCGGTACCTACACAATCCGCGTGACTGTAACGGACCATGTTCACTCCGCCTATGCGAAGGCTGAAGAACAATTTCAGCTAATCCAGGGAACAAGTGCCGAAGGGGAAGCGGCGAAAACGCCTGCGACGGCCTCCCGAACCAAACCTCGATAGGGCCAGACAGCCATTCGATCTCGACCAGTTGCCAGCTACCAACACGATTCCGGGCGGATCGTCGGCAAACCTGAAACTGGCCCCAACTGGCCGAATTGATTATCGGGAATCCAGCCTTGGGAATCCACCCTTCAGCAGTTGTTTCGGATGCAGTTGTTTCAGATCGCATGGTCCATTGCAGTTACTGAGCCTTCGTACTCGCGCTCCCCATCCCGAAGTGTTCCTCCACTACATGCAAATCGCGAGTCAGGAACACCGTTGCGCCAAGGATGGAGCGCGCATCGCGTCCAGGATAGTCATAGCGGAGATCGCGGAAGCGGACGACGTAGGCGGCGCGGCCGTTGCCGATCGGGTCGTTCGGAGTAACGAGGGCGGCACCGTTCTCAAGCTCTTCGGTCTCAGTTATGGGATATTGGGCCCAACTCAGGTACACGCGTCCCAGGTAGGTCTTTTTGGCGGCTAAGGTAACCGGCGTTTCTTCCGGCTTGTAACGAATCTGCATCTGGGCTTCGGGATCGACTTCGGGAGACATCGAATCGAGGTTCAGCGAATCGACGTCCATGCTGGCGAAGAAAGCCGGCGTTTCTACCACGCCATGCCAGCGAAACGGATTGGCCCAGTAAGGGTACGCGGAAACTCGAATCGCATCGGCGCCCCGGTAATTGCGCGACTGGAGCGCGGCTACGGCGCGGCGATGTTCATAGTCGCGAAGCCCCCAGTATGCGACGACGGCGAGCAGAGCTACGGTCGCGGCCAGTCTTCCGGTCGGCCTGGCGTCTTTGTCACGGGCGCCGATCTCTTCGTTGATGAGCGAGAACAATGCCGGGAGAATCAGGCCCAGCGTAAGCACAACCAGAATGATGGGATCGACGATGAAGACGCAGTCCCAGGAAACCCAGCGTTCGGAAAACGGCCAGAAGGCACGCACGCCGTAGTTGTTGGTGAAGTCGAGGAGAATGTGGCTAAGGTCGGCGAGGCAGGCGAAGGCGAAGAGCAATCCCCAGCGCGGGGGAAGGTTGGGATTGCGGGTTTTGCGGCCACGCAGGCGCCAGAGAAGATAGATGAATCCAACCACCACGGCAGCCACCAGCGGCACGCCCAATAGAGAATGAGTGAAGCCGCGGTGATGGTTCAAGCCGAAGGCAGAACCGCCGAAACGGCTGAGCACGTCGAGGTCGGGTGCTTCGGCGGCCAGGGTTAGCGTGACGGTGGCCAACGCCGTCTTGCGGTTGAGTCCGGCGCGGCCCATGGTGGCGCCGAATAAGAAATGGGTGACAGGTTCCAAGGAGGTTAGAGGTTAGAGGTCAGATTGCAGAGGTGAGGACCGATGCTATCCCCGCTATCTGACCGCTCACCTCTGACCTCTCACCTCTCACCTCTGCAATCTGACCTCTAACCTCTGACCTGGTCTGCGAACCCGTCTCTACAACACGGTCATGCTGGTACCACCAGGGACAGCGCATCGGGAACTATCGTCATGCGGGCGGGCAAGCGCCCCAGCAGTTCGCCGTCGGCCTCGACATAGACGCGGTCTTCATGATGAACATCATGATGAACATCGCCGCCGCCGCTATCGTCACTAGGACCGCCGCTGCCATCGTCATTACGACCGCCGCCGCTTTTTTCCGGCAACCGGCAGACGACCTCAGAGCAGCGGACCAGATCGATCCCGTCGATATCCCATTGGCGTCCGAGCAGCGCCCCCGCCACATACTGCAGATAGGCATTGCGGCTGGCGGTGCGGCACATGACGGCGCGCAGATCGCTGCTGTCGAGCGAAGCTCCGGGAACCAGTTCGCGCAGGATGTTTCCGAAAAAGCGGATTCTCACCGCCAAAAGTTCAGTCAGCAGGGCGCGCTGCCGCTGACCGCTTCCGTTGGCATACTCGACCTCGAACCGGCGCATGCGATGACTCGCCCACAACTGCCAGGCTTTGAGGTAGTAAGCCGTCATGCCCGAGCGGTTCTTGAGTTCCGCCGTCAGTTTGTAGAACAGGTGCGCGTCCACGCCGATTCCGGCGGCAACGGTGAAGTAGCGCGCGGCCGGTTGGCCGTTGAAGTCCTCGTACTCAATGCGGCCGAGAGGAATGCGACGGACCTTGCTCTTGCCATCGACAGCCGCTTGAGCTGCGGCGCTCGGGCGGAGCGGGATTCCGAGGTCGTGGGCGAGAGCATTGGCGGTGCCGAACGGGAGAATGGCGAGTGCGACGGGCGTGCCCGCTAATCCCTGAATCACATCGTGGATCGTGCCATCGCCCCCGCAGGCAAAGACGGTGTCACTGCCGTCCGCCACAGCACAGCGGGCGTTGTCCCTCGCTTCCTGGCTGGAGCGGCAAATCGTAAGTTCAGTGCGAACGCCGGCCGACTGGATGATGCCGATGGCATGGTTCAGTTCCCCGTCGCGCTTTTTTCCGCGGCGGCCAGAGTTGGGATTGAACAGAATGGTGGCTTTGTCCATGCTGAGGCTAGCTCTGCTTTCAGTTTAACGCACGCTCCACTCCCACATGCCGCTGGCGCGTTCCTCCTCGAATGCGACAGGTAAGGGGCGGTTGCTTTGGCAGCCAGTTCGTACTAAGCTTGCCCGCAAGGTTTCTGGGGCGTTCGTTTAGTCATGATCGAAGTCCGTTAGGTTCACTTCAGGAGGAGGTTGGTATGAAACTGCTGACGACTGCGGGTGCCGTGCTACGTCTAACGATTTTCTTGAGTCTCACCATGGTTGCCGCCGGTCAGGATCACGCCATGTGGGCAGCGAAGCCGGTCACGATGATGCCTGGCCTGGGCGATTTGCATCATCCGGTTTCGACCGGGAACGCGGGAGCACAGGAGTTCTTCGATCAGGGACTGCGCCTGATTTACGCCTTCAACCATGACGAGGCGGCGCGCTCATTCCAGAAAGCGACAGAACTGGATCCGAAGCTGGCCATGGCTTACTGGGGAATCGCGGAGGCGGTGGGACCGAACTACAACGATCCGGCGAGCGAACACCGCTTCAAGCAGGCGCATGAGGCGATTCAGAAAGCGGTCGATCTGAGTGGCAATGCCTCCGACGCCGAACGCGGCTACATTTTGGCGATGGCGAAACGATTTCCGGCGGATCCGAAGGCCGATCTGCGAAAGGCGGCGGAAGATTACCGTGACGCGATGCGGGAAGTCGTGAAGCAACATCCCGACGATCTTGATGCGGCGACGCTGTTCGCGGAATCGGGGATGGACCTCCATCCGTGGGGACTGTGGCATCGTGACGGGACGCCCGAGGAAGGCACGGAGGAGATCGTCGCGACCCTGGAATCGGTGATTAAACGCGATCCCGATCATCTGGGCGCGCTCCATTACTACATTCACGCTGTCGAAGCGTCGAATTCTCCGGAGCGAGCTTTGGCTGGGGCGAACCGCCTGGCGGCGCTGGCGCCGGCTGCGGGACACATCGTGCATATGCCGGCGCACGTGTACATTCGCACGGGAGATTACGCGGCGGCGGTGAAAACCAACCAGCTAGCGGCGGCGGTCGATCGAGCCTACATCGAGAGCAGCGGCGTGCAGGGCATTTACCCGATGATGTACTACAGCCACAACTCTGCATTTCATCGCCATGTGCTCGGCCATGACGGGAGATTACCCGGAATCGCGCAAAGCGGCGGAGATGCTCGCGGCCCATGTAGAACCGGCCGTGAAGGACATGCCTCCGCTCGAAGGCTTCATGACCATCCCGATGGCGGTGAATGTGCGCTTCCACAAGTGGGACGCGATCCTCGCAATGAAGCCGCCCGATGCCGAGATGAAGACTACGGTTGGTTTCTGGCACTTTGCGCACGGGATGGCGCTGGCCGGAAAAGGCAGGGTCGGGGAAGCCGAAGCGGAATACAAAATCGTGGCCGACGCCGAGAAGGCGACACCGCCGGATGCAATTTTCGTGATGCCCGTCAACAACAAGACCAAAGACATTCTGAAGATTGCGGAAAATGTTTTGGGGGCGCAGGTGGCGCTGGCGAAAAAGGACAACGCGGCCGCCGTGAGTATGCTTCGTGAAGCCGTCGCCGTGCAAGATACGCTGAAGTACGACGAGCCTCAGGATTGGTTCTATCCGGTGCGCGAGTCGCTGGGCGGAGTGTTGCTGATGAGCGGCGATGCCAAAGGGGCGGAGCGGGTCTTCCGCGAAGACCTGGCGAAGAATCTTCGGAATCCACGGTCGTTATTTGGTTTGCATCGGGCGCTGAAAGCGCAGGATCGAAATTCCGATGCCTGGTTTGTGGAGCAGGAGTTTCGCAAGGCGTGGAAGGGCGGAGCAGAAGAGTTGAAGGTGGAGGATCTGGTGTAGTCGATTCTTTCTGTAGCATCCTAGTGCGATGATGTTTCCAACTTCAAAAGGAGCCTTTCCCCATGGCTAACGCATCTCCCCAGAATTTTTCCAATCACACGCGTCTTGATCCGCCCTTCCACTTTTTCATCTTGCCCGTGTTTGCCATCACGCTAATCGCGACGGTCGTCCATCTGGTCCGAAGGCCGGGGCTGCATTCGGCATGGTTGGTAGTCGTCATGCTCGCGGCCATCGCTGTAATCTTCAAGATCCGGCTTTATTCTCTCAAGGTGCAAGACCGGGTCATCCGGCTGGAAGAAAGACTGCGGCTCGCGTCCTTACTCGACGCCGCCCTGCGTCCCCGCATCGCAGAATTTACCGAATCGCAACTCATCGCCCTGCGCTTCGCTTCCGACGCGGAACTCCCCGCGCTCGCCGCCCGAGCCCTGAACGAGAAGCTCGCCGCCCCCGAAATCAAGAAAGCCGTCCAGCAGTGGCGTCCCGACTATTGGAGAGTATGAAACATGATCGGCGGCTGCTGACGAAGTGCATTGGTGCCTTGGCGAAATCCGCCCCCGTCCTGTAAAATTAACATTTCGGCAACAGCCTGGAAGGATTTCAGAGTTTATGGCACGAGTTTGTGATATCTGCGGCAAGGGGCCGCAGTTCGGAAATACCATCAGCCACGCCCACAATGTAAGTAAGCGGCGCTGGAACGTCAATCTGCGCCCGGTTCACGCCAAAGTGGGAGCCGCGACCAAGCACATCCGCGTCTGCACGTCCTGTCTGCGCAGCGGCAAAGTAGTGAAGGCGTAGCAATTCTAGAGGCCCGCGGATTCCAGTCCCGCGGCTTTTGTGCCTCCTGCCAGTTTTCGCGGACAAGAGTGTCCGCGCCACACATTCTACTTCACATCGATCAGTTGCACGTCGAAGACGAGAGTCGAGTTGGGCGGGATAACCCCCGGATAACCCTTTGCTCCGTAGGCCAGGTCCGGCGGAATCCGCAACTGGCGCTTGCCCCCGACCTTCATGCCGGCCACGCCTTCGTCCCAGCCCTTGATGACCTGGCCGGCGCCCAGCTTGAAACCAAACGGACGGCCGGTCCCGACCGAGCTGTCGAACTTCTTGCCGTTGGTGAGCCAGCCGGTGTAATCAACTTTGACTTGCTGTCCGGTTTGCGCGACCGCACCGGTGCCAACTGTGATGTCCCAGTATTCGAGACCGCTGGCGGTCTTGGTGGGCGCCCCGGTGACCTTGGTAGGCCCGCTGCTGCTTGTGGTAGCCGTCTGGGCGCCGATCAGGCCGGCCAGTGCGAACAGTGTGATGGCGAGAACGACAGTTTTCATAATTCCCCTTTTCTTGCGTCAGCAAAGTTGGCTCCGGTTTTTTCAAGCCAGCGCGATCACATCAATTTCAACCAGCACGTCCTTCGGAAGCCGGGCGACTTCGACGGTGGAGCGCGCCGGCGGCGCCTGCTTGAAGTAGCGGCCGTAGACTTCGTTCATGGCGGTGAAATCTCCCATGTTCTTGAGGAAGACGGTGCAGCGCACAACTTTCTCCAGGCTGCTGCCCGAGGCCTGCAAAATGGCGGTGAGGTTCTTGAGCACGCGGTCAGTCTGCGCGCTCACATCGCCGGCGACGATCTGCGCGGTGGCGGGATCGATCGGGATCTGTCCGGAAGTGAAGATCAGCCCGGCGGCTCGAATGGCCTGCGAGTACGGCCCGATGGCTTGCGGAGCCTGATCGGTGGCAATCACTTCGCGCATGATTCCTCCTGAGTAAAGGAATGATAACGAAGAGTGATTAACGCAGATAGCGGCAGTGGAAGTCAAACAGCTCGTGTGGGGACGGGGGCTCAGCCCCGCCAAGCTCGCGTAGGGACAGACGCCCTCGTCTGTCCAGCCGAGCAAAGCTCGGCGGCTGTCCGCTGCCAGAGCAATGCCTACCCCTCAGAACAGCGAGCTCTGCCGCCGGTTAGGTGTAATCCCAAAATGCTCATAAGCAAGCTGGGTAGCCACCCGTCCCCGCGGCGTGCGGTTCAGAAAGCCGATCTGAATCAGAAACGGCTCGTAGATCTCTTCGATGGCGTCGGGCTCCTCTGCAAGCGCCGCGCCCAGCGTATTCAAACCCACCGGCCCGCCCTGGTACTTCTCGATGATGGTGAGCAGCAGTTTGCGGTCGACTTCGTCAAAGCCGTAGCGGTCCACTTCAAGCATGCTGAGCGCGGACTGGGCAACCGGCAGATCGATGGAGCCGGCGGCCCGCACCTGGGCATAGTCGCGCACGCGGCGCAGCAGCCGGTTGGCGATACGCGGCGTTCCCCGAGAGCGGCTCGCGATTTCAGCGGCTCCAGGACGATCGATTTTCACACCTAAAATTTCGGCGGATCGCTCGACAATGACGCGCAGGTCGTCGTGAGTGTAGAACTCAAGCCGCAGCAGCAGCCCGAAACGGGAGCGCAGTGGAGCCGAGAGCAGTCCGGCGCGCGTGGTGGCGCCGATAAAGGTGAAGGGCTTTACGTCCATGGTGTGAGTGCGCGCCGACGGCCCCTGGCCGATCATGATGTCAAGCTTGTAGTCTTCCAGCGCGGAGTAGAGGATCTCTTCCAGCGCGGGCTGCAGACGATGCACTTCATCAATGAAAAGCACCTGCCGGTCGCGCAAATTGGTGAGGATCGCGGTCAGGTCGCCCTTGATCTGCAACGTGGGCCCGGAGGTCTGCTGAAAAGCCGCGCCAAGTTCGTTGGCGATGATGTTGGCCAGCGTAGTCTTGCCGAGCCCGGGTGGTCCGTAGAGCAGGACGTGATCAAGCGCCTCGCCGCGAGACTTCGCCGCCTGGATGGCAACGTCGAGATTCTCTTTGACCTTGGCTTGGCCAATGAATTCCTGCAAGCGCTGCGGCCGAAGCTTGAGCTCAAAAGAGGAATCGTCCTCAACCGGCGCAGCCGAGACCAGGCGGTCTTTGAGGTGCAGCGCGGGATTATCTTTCGCGGCGGACACTGAAGGCGATGGTAGCAGTTCTGAGTTCTAGGTTGCTAGTTGGCAGCCCCGGAGGGGCGAACCAGCTTAGCCCAGCGCTTCCAGCGCTGGGAAAGGTGGAAGAAATGATTCGAGTCCCGCGAGGGACGGCCCAGTTCTCACTGCCCAATCACGCCCAGCCGCACCTTCAGCCTCCCCGCGTCGAACCACGCTACCTTCTGCCCAAACCAAGTCTTAGTGCCGGAGAGCTTGTACTTCTTGGTCGCCGCTGCGAAGTCGCGCGTGCCCAACAGGTAGGCGACCGGGGACTCGCCAAACTTGGCGAGCCGGTCCGAGAGCCAGCCTCCGCCAGAAGGAGCCGCCAGAATCACGGGTTCGCCGGGGAAGTACGCGAGTTTGCCGAAGTCTTTCTGCGTCTCGGTGAGCGGCTCGGCCCAGCCATAAACCTTGCGGAACAAGGCAATCGAAGCATCCAGATTGCTGACGCCGAGGACGACGCTCTCCACGCCGTAAACCGGCGCTCCCTTTACGCTGTCCGAAGTCTGGACGCGCCAGGCGCGCGGCGTCTGGTCTTCGATGATGAAGGGCAGCGTCGAGCCCGGTGTTCCGGAGCCAGCGTCAGCGGTCATCCACTCGATCGACATGCCATCCGGGCGCTTGCGGCTGCCGCGCTCGGGAGACTTGACGGGAATCCCAGCCTTCTTCAGGCGATCCACTTCCTGCAGCAGAACGTTGGTCCCCACCGCCCAGGCGCAGGTGACCGCATCTTCGGACATGAACTTCGCCCACTCGGAGCCCGCACTCGCGCCCGGCTTTACCGGCGCAATCAGTTCCAGGTAAGACGCGTCATCGAAGCCAATGATGGCCATCTGGGTAATTCCGTTGCCGTGCGGACCGCCGATGTCCGGAGTCAGGCCCACATCCGTGAAGGCCTGGCGCAGCGTGTCAAGATTCGATCCGCAGACCGAGGCGTGGTCGATCTCCAGCACCACACTCTTGCTTTCCGGGGTCATTGCAGATTGAGCCATCGCCGTTTGGGAAATGAGTAAGAGAACGAATGTAGCGAAGAACAAGTGGCAGCAGATCGGCGAACTCCGCTTGGACATGCGTACCTCCTTGGTAAAGACGAATGGTACGCTACAAACCGCTTGTGGTGAATCTGTTTTTGGCGAAGCGGTGGAGAGACGGGCGTCCCCGCCCGTCCGCCGCGACCTCTCCCAGAGAGCCTGTCGTTGAGATTGTCGAAGAGTCGGCCATCCCTACCTTATTACTCCTCTTCTTCCTTAACCTCGCCCCGCTCCGCCTTGGCCCTTTCGATAATTTTGTCCTGCAGTTGCTGCGGGACGGTGTCGTAGTGGTGCATCTCCATCGAGAAACTGCCGCGCCCCTGCGTCATGGAAGTAAGATCGGCGCCATAGGTAAGCATTTCGGCCATCGGCACCTCGGCCTTCACGATAGTATTGCCCGCCTTGTTATCCATGCCCTGGATGCGTCCGCGCCGGCTGTTTAGGTCGCCCATGATGGTGCCGGCGAATTCGTCGGGCACGGTGATCTCGACCGTCATGATCGGCTCCAGCAGCGTCGGCTTGGCGACTTCCATGGCCTTGCGGAAGGCGATGCGGCCCGCCATCTGGAACGAGAGGTCGTTCGAATCCACGTCGTGGTAAGAGCCGTCGTAGAGAATCACGCGAAAGTTCACCACGGGATAGCCCGCAAGAAAGCCGCGGGCAGCGGCGTCTTTGATTCCCTTCTCAACAGCCGGAATAAAGTTGCGCGGGATGGCGCCGCCAAAGATATCGTTGACGAACTCGAATTCGGCCCCGCGCGGTAGCGGCTCCATCTTGATTTTGCAATCGCCGAACTGGCCGTGGCCGCCAGTCTGTTTCTTGTGGCGTCCCTGCACGTCGGCCTTGCCGCGAATGGTTTCGCGATACGGCACCTTGGGCGCCTTCAGCACCACTTCCGCGTGGTAACGCTTTTTCATTTTCGAGACCACAACTTCGATGTGCTGCTGTCCGGTGCCCGCGATCAGGAATTCTTTGGTCTGCGGATCGCGGAAGAAGCGCAGCATGGCGTCTTCTTCCATTAGCTTGTGGAGACCGACGCCGAGCTTGTCTTCGTCGGCGCGGCTCTTCGGCTCGATGGCAAAGGTGATCGCCGGCTCGGGCAGTTGCACCACCGGATACCGGATCGGCGACGACTTGTCGCCCAGCGTGTCGCCGGTGAGAGTCTCCCTCAGCTTCGCGACCGCGCCGATATCGCCGGCATGCAGCTCCGGGATCGGAATCAATTGCTTGCCCTGGATCAGGGAAATGTGCGCGAACTTCTCTTGCGTGTGGCGATTGTAGTTCTGCAGCGAGGCGTCGTCCTTCAGCACGCCGGAAAAAACCTTGAAGTAAGAAATGCGCCCGGCGAACGCATCCGACATGGTCTTGAAGACGTACACGGAAGCGGGCTCGTTGTCGGTGCCTTTGCGTACGGCCGGCTCGCTGCTGCCCTCGGCTGTCCAGCCGGTGAGGGCGTGATGTTCGCTGGCGGCGGGCGTGTAGTCCACGATGAAATCCATCAGCTCGTCGACGCCGATGTTGCCCAGGCCCGAAGTGAAGAGCACGGGAAAGAGCTTGTCTTCGCGAATCGCTTCATGCAGCGCCGGGACCAGATGCTCCTCGGGGATCGTGCCCGTTTCGAAGAACTCTTCCATCAACTCATCTTTGCCCTCGGCGATAAGTTCCACCAATTTTTCGTGAGCTTCCTTGGCGACGTCGGCCATGTTTGCTGGAATCGGCCCTTCCTTGCCCTTGCCGTTTCCCCCCATCTCGTAGGTGTAGGCCTTCATGCGGACGAGATCGATAACCCCGCTCAGACTCTTCTCGCTGCCGATGGGGAGTTGCAGCGGCGTGACCGCGCGGCCGAAGGCGCTGGTGAGCGATTCGAGCACGCGGCTGGCATCGGCGCGCTCGCGATCCATGCGGCTGACGACGATCATGCGCGGCAGCTCGATGTCATTGCAGTATTGCCAGACGCGCTGGGTCACGACCTCGACCCCGGAGACGCCGTCCACCACGACCAGCGCGGCGTCCACCACCGGGAGCACCATCTTGGCCTCGTGCACGAACATGTTGAAGCCGGGAGTGTCGAGCAGATTGATCTTCACCTTCGCATCCGTCTTGCCCCACTCGACAAAAGCGAGCCCAGTCGAGATTGACATCTTGCGCGCGATTTCTTCTTCGTCGTAGTCGGTGGAGGCGGAGCCGTCGTCCACGCGGCCGAGGCGCGGCGTGGCGCCGGCGGTGTAGAGCATGGCGGACACGAGCGTTGTTTTTCCGGCGCGCCCGTGTCCGATGAGGGCAAGGTTGCGGAGATTGGCTCCTTCGTAAACTTTCACGGGTTGTCTCCTTCCGCAGGCTTACGGGAAGGGTGATAAGGCCCCGGATGAGGATGAGTACAAGGTACAGGCCAGCCCAACAACGCCTGCGAAACTTCTGATGCTAACACAGGGGGTGGGGGGCGAGGAACAGCGTCCCTACGTGGGCATCGCTAACTACAACGTCGCGCCCTTCTCCGCAATCAGCTTCTTGATCTTCTCCACGAACTCACCCGTGGCCATGTCTTCGGTCTTCTCTTTCCCGCGGGTGCGGACGTTGACTTTGTTGGCTTCGGATTCTTTATCGCCGACCACCAGCAGGAACGGAACTTTCTGCATGGCGTGCTCGCGGATTTTCGCGTTCATCTTTTCGTTGCGGGAATCGACTTCCACGCGCACACCTGCCGCCCGCAGCTGCGACGCTACTTTTCCCGCGTACTCGACATGGCGCTCAGCGATTGGGATCATCGCCACCTGCACCGGCGAGAGCCATACTGGGAACGCTCCCGCGTAGTGCTCGATCAGGACGCCGAAGAAGCGCTCGACCGATCCGTAGAGCGCGCGGTGCACCATCAGCGGCTGCTTGCGGCTGCCGTCTTCGGCAACGTATTCGAGCTGGAAGCGCTGCGGCAGGTTGAAGTCGAACTGCACGGTCGAGAGCTGCCACAAGCGTCCGATGGCGTTGACCAGCTTCACGTCGATCTTCGGGCCGTAGAACGCGGCTTCTCCGGGCATGGTCTTGTATTTGATATTCAGCTTTTTCAGCGCACTTTCGAGCGTGTGGTTGGCGAGGTTCCACTGCTCCTCGGTGCCCAGGAAGCTCTTCTTGTCCTTCGGATCCCAGGTGGAAAGCTCGGTCTCGAACTTGTCGAAGCCGAAATCTTTCAGCACTTCGAGCGCGAACTCCAGGCAGCCTACGATTTCCGCCTCGATCTGATCCGGAGTACAAAAGATGTGCGCGTCGTCCTGAGTGAACCCACGGACGCGTAGCAATCCGTGCATCACTCCCGAGCGCTCGTAGCGATAGACCGTGCCGAGTTCGCCCAGCCGTACGGGCAGATCGCGATACGACTTCAGCGAATCCTTATAGATCAGGATGTGGCCCGGGCAATTCATAGGCTTGAGGCGATACTCGGCGTCGTCGAGTTCCATGACGTCGAAAAAATTCTGCGAATAGTAGCCCTCGTGGCCCGAGGTGAAAAACAGCTGGCGACGCGCCACGTGCGGCGTGCAGACGAGCGAGTAGCCGCGGCGCAGGTACTCTTCGCGCATCCAGTCTTCCATTTCTTTGCGGATGATGCCGCCCTTCGGATGCCAGAAAATCAAGCCCGGCCCAGCGAGTTCCTGGATCGAAAACAGATCGAGTTGTTTGCCCAGCACGCGATGGTCGCGCTTCTTCGCTTCTTCGATGCCGTTCAGGTAGGCGTCGAGATCCTTCTTCGAGAAAAACGAGGTGCCATAGATGCGTTGCAGTTGCGGATTCTTCTCGTCGCCGAGCCAGTAGGCGCCGGCGACGTTAAGCAGCTTGAAGGCTTTGATTTTTCCGGTCGAAGGCAGGTGGGGGCCACGGCAGAAATCCTGGAACTTGCCGGTCTTGTAAACCGAAATCTTCTCATCCGGCTTGGTGAATTGCTCGATGAAGTGGCACTTCATGAAGTCGCCCTCGGCCTTGAACCTTTCGAGACCTTCTTTCCGCGGCAGAAACTCGCGGGCGTAGGGCAGGTTCTGCTGGACGAGTTCCTGCATCTTCTTTTCGATCTTTTGGAGATCTTCGGGAGTGAACGCGGTCGGGCGATAGAAATCGTAGAAGAATCCGTTCTCCGTCGCGGGACCGTGGCCAAGTTTGGTCTCGGGAAAAAGCTCAAGCACAGCCGCGGCGAGCAGGTGCGCCGAGGAATGCCGATAGACTTCAAGCGCCTCGGGATCCCTCTCAGTGATGATGCGCAGATCGGTGTCTTGGTCGAGCGGCCGGTTGAGATCAATCAGATCGCCATTCGGGCTTTCTTGCGTCGGCGCGATCGGTCGCGCCTTGGCGGCAAGGGCGGCATCGGCAAGACGCGGGCTGATGGACTTGGCAACGTCGAGCGCAGTGGTGCCCTTCGGGACTTCCGTGATGCTGCCGTCAGGAAGCTTGAGATGAATGCTGTCAGACATGGAATCTCACAAGTTTATCATTTGCCCGCGTAGGGGCAGGTGCCCTCACCTGCCCAGCGGGGCGCAGCCCCGCAGCTTCTGCGCCGGCAAAGAATCCGGCGCGCTTCGCACGCCTCCCCAGACGAGGGCGGCTGTCCTACGTGGTTCTGGGAGCGGAATGCAGACTTTCTATTGCAGCTCTCACCCGGGCCGACACCTCGTCCGTATCTCGCACGGTCAGCCCAGCCGTGGAGATCGGCTCGCCCACCCGCATCTCCAGCGGCTGGCACTTGATGTGGTAGGTGTTCATCGGCAGCAGATCGAACGTGTCGATGAGCGCGATCGGCACGATATCGGCTTGCGCCTTGATCGCCAGAAAGAATGCGCCGGGCAGAAAAGGTTGAATCTTTCCATCTCGCGTACGGCCGCCTTCCGGAAAAATGACCAGCGGCATGCCACTGCGCAGGCTCCTCAGCGCTGACTTGATAGCGCCGATCGAAAGCGCTGGGTTTTGCTGGTTGATGCAGACTTGCCCCGAGCGTTTAAGATGCCAGCCGATGAATGGATACGCCAGCAATTCACTCTTGAAAATAATGCGGAATTGAAACGGCAAATAGACATAGAGGATCGGAATGTCGAGCGCCGAGGCATGGGTGACCGCATACACGCGGGGTTTGGAGCTGTCGATCTTGTCCTTGTTGATATTCTCGCCCGTGATGTTGTCCATGCCGGTGACTTTCACCGGCGACAGGATCGTTTTCATGATGAGCCACGACCAGAAGCGGGCAAGATTGTGCTGCATGCGCCCCTCCCGGTCGAAGAGCGAGCAGATCAGAGAAAGCGTGCCCAGAATCAGGGTGTAGGCCCAGATCAGTGGAGAGAGAAGGAAATATGAGCGCAGGCGGCTGAGCCCGCCGTGACGGTTGACAGGATGAGCTGCCGCCCGCTCCTCAGACCACGTAGGGACAGCCGGCTGTCCAGCCGAGCGCAGCTCGGCCCGCTCTTTTTCCGCTTCCGCGGTTGTGGCGATCTTGTTCAAGGTTCCTTGTTCTAAGAATCTTGGTCTAAGAATTCTTGCGGGCAGAGCCTGCCCTCAGCGAGCGTGAGACGGGGCAAGCCCCGTCTCTACACCTTAGATGCGGACGCCCAGCGTTCGCATCGCCTCTCCCACAATGTAAATCGAACCAGTAACCACCACTAGGCCGCCCGATCCGGCAACCTCGCGCACCCGCTCCAGGGCCGACGCTACATCCTCGGCCTCTTCAATATCAATGCCCGCCACACGCGCCGCTGCCTGGCGAATCTCAGCCGGGCTCGCCGAGCGTGGGTTGTTGGCGTGGGTCAAGATCACGCGCCCCGCGATCGGAAACAAAATCTCGGTAATTTCCCGCACCGCTTTGTCCCGCATCACGCCAAACACCATCGTGATGTCGCGGCCGTTTCCCAGATCTCCATATGCATCTGAAAGCGTCGACCGCAACGCCCACGCCCCCGCCGGATTGTGCGCGACATCGAGCACATACTCGGGATCGCCTCCCACGGCTGGCACCACTTGGAAGCGCCCCGGCCACTGCGTCCCGCGGATGCCTCGTGCGATCGTCTCCGGCGTGATCTGAACGGTTCCTTGCTTGTGCAGTTCCTCTGCGGCTGCGATCGCCAGCGCAACGTTGCGCAACTGATGGTGCCCCACCAGCGGCGACTCGACCATAATTTGTGTCCCCATCACGTCCAGCGGATACCGTTGCCACCGACCACTGGCCATGGGCCACTGACCACTGCTGGGCGCGACTGGCGGCACATACGGCACCGCATTCACCGCGCGCGCGCCCACATCCAAAATTGTGTTTCCGATCACGTTGTTGGCTTCGGGCAATTGCGGCAGCGTAACCACAATCCCGCCCCTACGGATGATTCCAGCTTTTTCGCGCGCGATCTCAGCCACCGTTTCCCCTAGATACTTTTGATGATCGAGCGCGATGTCGGTGATGATGCTCAGGCGCGGCTCGACCACATTGGTCGCATCCAGACGCCCTCCCATCCCGACTTCAAGCACAACCATGTCGGGACGGCTGCGGGCGAAATACTCAAAGGCCATCGCGGTCAGCATTTCAAAAAAGCTGGGATGCCACGGCAGATCGCCTTCCCCAACCAGCCGCTCGGCGGTGCGGTCGACCACGTCATGGAGCAGGGCGAAATCGTCGTCGTCGATCGCCTTGCTATTGAGGCGAATCCGCTCATTGATGCGAACCAGATGCGGCGATGTATAGAGTCCCGTCTTCAGCCCGGAAGCCTGCAGGATGGACGCCAGAGTGGCGGCCGTCGAACCCTTGCCGTTGGTGCCGGCGATCAACACAGTTGGAAAGCGATGTTCCGGATGCCCCAATGCCGCCAGCAGCACCCGTATGTGCGCCAGATCGAACTTGTGGGACGGCGTCTGCGCCAACTCGTGGCCCAACGCGTACATCTGCGCCAGTGCAGTTTCGTAGGACAAGGGCGTCGTTTGCTGTTCGTCGTTCGCTATTCGCGACGGCGGGCACATTCAGGATAGCAAGTCCGGCCTAGGGTTTCGACACTCTCTCAGCGGACGGCGGAGGATCGACATTAAAACGCTCGCAGGTGCTCCAACCAGGGAAGCGATGGTTTTCGCGAACCTCGAATAGCGAACGACGAACAGCGAACGACGAACAGCGTTGTCGCTAGCGACTGCCCTACGCCGCCTGCACCATAAAATCCAGCGCCCGCGCAATGTAGCCCTTCAGATCCTTGCGCACGACCACGGCGTCGAGCATTCCGTGTTCCAGCAAAAACTCGGAGCTCTGGAAGCCTGCCGGCAGTTTCTGCCGGATCGTCTGCTCAATCACTCGCGGCCCGGCGAAGCCAATCAGCGCCCGCGGTTCAGCGATGTTGAGATCGCCCAACATGGCAAACGATGCCGTCACTCCGCCCGTGGTGGGATCGGTTAAAACCGAGATGTACGGAACCCGCGCCGCGTCTAAACGTGCCAGCGCGGCCGAGATCTTCGCCATCTGCATCAGGCTGATCACGCCTTCCATCATGCGTGCGCCGCCCGATGCCGAAACCACGATAATCGGCCTCCGCGTTTCCATTGCCTTCTCAATCGCCCGCGTGATGGCTTCGCCCACCACCGCTCCCATGCTCCCGCCGATGAACGAATATTCCATCGCGCTCACGATCACCGGGCGGCCGTTCAGTCTGCCCTGGGCATTGATGACGGCGTCTTTCAAGCCCGAGTCTGCCTTCGCCTGCTTCAGGCGCGAGGAGTATGCTTTCAGGTCCACAAACTTCAAAGGGTCGGTGGAGGCGAGATTGCTGTCGAAAACTTCGTATTGATTGTCGTCGAGAAGTTGCGCCAGGCGGGCGCGGGCGTCGATGCGAAAGTGTTTGCCGCACTTTGGGCAGACGTTGAGATTCTCTTCCAGGTCCTTCTTCCAGATAATCTGGCGGCAGCCGTCACACTTCACCCACAGCCCCTCGGTGCGCACTCTCTTCTCGCCCGAAGTGTCCAACTCACCGGATTGTCGCTTGAACCAAGCCATGGGAATTTGTAATTTGGCAATTGTGTAATTTGGTAATTTGAAAACCTAAACTCACAGAGTTTCAAATTACCAAATTACAGATTACAAAATTACCAATTCAGTATTCGATTCCTCTCTGCGCCATCACGCCTTTCTCGTAGGCATGCTTTATCTGCCGCATTTCCGTCACCGTATCGGCAAGCTCGACAATTGCCGGATGCGCGTTCCTTCCGGTCAAGATGACGTGCACCATCTCCGGCTTCTGTTTCAGAGACTCCACCACTTTCGCCGGGTCCAGCATGCCGTAGCTGATGGCGTAGTTGATTTCATCCAGCACCACCAGGTCCCATTCGCCGGATTGCATCGCTTTCTCGGCCTCGGTCCAGGCCTCCTCCACCATCCGCACATCTTCGGGGTCCGGTTTCTCGGCGCCCACTTTCACGAAGCCGCGTCCCATCTGCTTCAGGATGAACTTGTCGCCAAAAGCCTTGACCGCATCCAGTTCGCCGTAATGCCACGAACCTTTCAGAAATTGCAGCATCAGGACGCGCATCCCCTGCCCAACCGCCCGCAGCGCCGTCCCCATGGCCGCGGTAGTCTTCCCCTTGCCCGGCCCCGTATTCACGATGATGAGACCACGCCGCAGATCCGACATAGAGGCGAATGCATTATTGTACGCGGACAGGAACGACGATGCGGAGGATTTTGCAATGTGGTAATTGTGTAATTTGGTAATTTTAAGACCTAAGCAAACGCCCTAACCGTGGGGCTCAACTTACCAAATTACAGATTACAAAATTACCAATTGATGCGAAGGCGGACGGTTTTGGCTTCCGTCCGCCTCAAGTCAAACGGGGGAGTAGATCTTCTACGGCATTTCGACGACTCGCTGCAGCTTAGGCTGATCGCCGCCTTTCGCGGCGCCCGTGTCCTGGGCGTCCAGCAAGCGCGCTGCGATCCGCAGAGCGTCCATCTCTTTTCGGACCCGCATCAGCTCCTGCTCTTTTATTCGTAGTATGTCGTACGGGTTTTTCATTGGGGGAGGGCCCTCGCTAACAAATTCAGACTTGGTTCGCCTGTCAAGTACAACCGTAAGCCAGTTTCGCCCCCGTGGGAAGCTGCCAGAAGTGCATCGGGGCAGGGAATTCGAACTCGCGGGCATGGGGCTGACTGGCCGCTGTCCCATTACCACTAAGTTAATGTCCCAAATGATAGGGATGATTCGTGAGTATGGTAAAAGCACGATAAAGCTGCTCCACCAGAACCACGCGCGCCAACTCGTGGGGCAGCGTCATCTTCCCCAGGGACAGCGTAAAACCGGCATTGCGCCGAGCTTCGTCAGTGAAGCCGTCGCTCCCGCCAATCGCGAACAGCAGCGGGGTCGCATTCACCTGCTCGCGCTCCAGAAACTCAGCCAGCTCTTCGGATGAAAGCTGTTTCCCCCGAGAATCGAGCAGAACCAGCTTGTGCCGCTCCTTCTGCTGCTTCTGCTTCTGCTGCCGCTCACCCTTCGCCAGCGACAAAACTGCGGCTTCGTCCTTTAATGCCAAGCCCGCAACCTCAGCATAGCGCCTAATCCGTTTCAAATACTCCTCGGTCAGAGCCTGAATCGCCGGCTCTTTCGTCTTCCCGATCCATGCCACCTTGATCTTCACAGGGCGTCCCATGTTGCGGATAAACTCGATGTTGCACTTGATTTTGGGTGGCGCAGCGCTTCAGCGCTGCGATCACTGGCCTGTCTTCAGAGCCGGCTTTAGCCGCTGCGGGCGCGCCCAGCCCCACTCATTTTCAGTCGCCGATGAACCGGAGAAGAGCGCGATCATTCCGGCATCGCACGGCTAAGTGCCGCACGCCAACAAGCATTGCTTTTTCCTCATCCGTTCCGCAGCCTCTTGCGCCACTCAGGCTTTTCCCGACGCCAGAACCACGTCGGCGCCGAACCGGATCTCATCTCCCACGCGATAGCGCTCGATCGCCGCCTTCGCCTCAGCGCGGATCGGAGGCCACTCTTCCACCCGCACGCGTTCCAGCATCGGCCGGAAAGGAGCTGCCACGGCGCACGCGTATTCGAAAACTTCTTCCGCCTCTCCCGGCCAAGTCCAGGACAAATTGCGAGTCGACTCCTCTACCTGGCGAAATCCAGAGGCGCTCAGCACCCTCGAAAGAGAGCCTGAGGCCGAGAATCGAAAAGGATCGGCCCCTACCGGTGGAAGCATGGCACCGCCCACATGCCGGTGCACAATCTTCATCGTCGTTTGCCAATAAGGTTGTTCCATCGGGCCCCAGGCGGCGAAGCAAGCTCGAGCTCTGGGCTTCAACACGCGGTGCAGTTCCGCCAGCGCCCGTTGGGCATTGCTAAAAAACATCACCCCAAATCGGCAAGTGGCAAGATCAAAGCTCTGGCCGTCAAACGGCAGGTGGTGCGCGTCCGCCTGCTGGGTCGTGAAGTTCAGGAGTTTTTTGTTCCGGGCGCGTTCGGCGGCAATGTCGAGCAATTCCGAACTCTGATCCACCGCGGTAACCGAACCTCGGGGACCGACGCGCTGCGCCAGACTGATCCCAGGTTCGCCGGTGCCGCTGGCCAAATCAATAACCAGCATGTCAGGCAACGGACGCGAGTATTCCACCAAAGCTTCTGTGACCGCGTTGCCCATCAAAGCCGATTTCGCCTTCCACTTTTCCGCCGCCACCAGGCGGTAAGAGGAACTCCACGGGGCTGGATTCGAAGCGGACACTTCAGGCCTTCTTTTTACGCGTCTTCCTGGGCGCCGAGGAAGCCGCTTTGGCGGATGTCGATTGGGCGACCGTTGTTTTTGCGGTCGCCGCCCGCCGCAGCTTAGGCTTCGCCATCCATTCCGCTGGCTCCAGCCGCTTGGCCGACTTCCACAGGCGTTCCAGATCGTAGAACTGGCGCGCTTTCTCCGAGAAAACATGGACGACGAAGTCCACGTAGTCGAGCAGCACCCATTCCGCTTGCTTGTATCCCTCGGAGTGAGTCACGCGCAGGCCGAGTGCCTCCAGGCGCTCGTCCACCGCGTCGGCAATCGCCTGGATCTGCCGCGGATTGGTCCCGCTGCACATCACAAAGTAGTCGGTGAAGGCTCCCGAATCTTTCTCCAGTTCAAGAACCGTGACATCGTCAGCTTGTTTGTCTTGGCAGGCGAGGATGGCTTCACAAACTTGAAGTTTGAGGTCGTTCTTTTTCTTCATACGGAATCATTGATTGTAACCCGCCCGGTGTAGAGACGCGGCTTGCCGCGACCTACCACACCCACGTAGGGACGGCCGCCTCGGACGTCCAGCCGAGCGAAGCTCGGCCAACGCCCAAGCCAGGCACCCAGGCTTCCTACTTACGGCAATCTCTTCTCCCGGTACAGTCCGTACTTCCGTATGTAATCCGCCACCCGCGGGTCCAGCCATCGTGCCAGCGGCTTGCCCTGCGCCGCCGCCGCTCGAATCGCGGTCGCGGAGGCGCTCTGGTGAACCCCTTCGAGCAAGTGCAGCGTGACGCCGGGAAGAACTAGGTCGCCTTTGGCTGGCTGCTTATGAAACGGACGAATTACCGCCGCCGAAGGACGCAAGTCTTCCGGCAAAGACTCGGCCACCTCCCGCAACGAATATCGCGGACGGCTAGCCACGATGAACTCGCATTCCCCCAGCAGCGCGCCTGCCTCGTGCCATTTCGCAATGTCCCTGAAAGCGTCCATTCCGATCAGAAAGAATAGTCGGTCCGCCTTCTTGAGGGTTTGCTTCAGGCGCCGAACCGTATCGATCGAATAATTAGCGCCGCCAGACGTAGGGACAGCCCACGTAGGAACGGCCGCCCCCGGCTGTCCAGCGGAGCGAAGCTCCGCAGTTGCCCACTCTGGCGCTTCCAGCAGCGACGGCACGAATCTTCGTTCGCCCTGCGTCGCCAGCGCCACCATGGCGTAGCGATGGATGAACGCGGTGAGCGGCGCTTTCTGCTTGTGCGGAGGAACATTCGCCGCCACAAACAGCACCTGCTTGAGAGCGTAGCGGCTGGCGGCGGCCTGCGCCAGTACCAGGTGTCCGCGATGTATGGGGTCGAAACTGCCGCCGAAAAGGCCGATATTCATTCCGTGTTTCCCGCGCGATTTTTCCCGCCCGATCTTTTACTACCTGTACTACCTGATTTTCACTACAATGCCCCGTTAGTTTCGTCGCTTGCCAGCCATTGTTGCAAGGCGCGTTGACCAGCCCTGTTGCTCGATTATGTTCCCCACTCGTCTTTTTATACCAGCGAGTTTTGCGGAAAACGGCATCTGCATTTAGGCTCGAAGCAGGCGTTTCCTTTTCTCCGTATGTTGCTCCGAGGTGTAGGTAGGTGTACTTCTGGCCACTGTGCCGCCGGGAAAATGCGGTGGACTGTCGTAACTCGCTCTGCGCGTGGTCTGTGCATAGCATGAACCTATGCGAATGAAACTCCCCCTCATCCGCAGCTTGGAAGTAGCTCCGGCACGCGCTCCTATCCTGCGCTACGGACTCGCTCTCCTCAGCACCATCCTGGCGCTGATCGCAACCTTGTTCTTGTCCGATGTCGCGGAAAGCCGCCTCGTCATG
Source organism: uncultured Acidobacteriaceae bacterium (assembly GCA_963749275.1). Lineage (GTDB taxonomy): Bacteria > Acidobacteriota > Terriglobia > Terriglobales > Acidobacteriaceae > Acidiflorens. The sequence goes on along the minus strand of CAVVNA010000022.1, from coordinate 19,482 downwards.
TTCGCCGTCGCCGTCATGGTCAGTGCCTGGTACGGGGGATGGAAGCCCGGCCTTGCCGCCACCTCTTTTGCGCTCACCGTCAGCGCCTACTATTCGCTCTCCGCCGGACAGGCTCCAAGCGAGTATCGCAAGGCGCTCGCCCACCTCGCTCTGTTCTTCGCCGTGGCCTTGCTCATCTGCTGGTTCAACGCCGCCCTCCGCGCTACCCAGGAGAGTTTGCGCCGCTCCGAGAGCAATTTTCGCTCGCTGGTGATGAACGCGCCCTACGGCATCTGCCGCTGCGACACTCTGGGAATCCTGCAGGATGCAAACCCCGCGATGGTGGCTATGTTTGGCTATACCAGCGCCGCCGATCTCACGGGCACACATCTGGGAAGCCTCTACGCCGATGCCCAGCAATGGTTTCGAACCGCCGATTATTTTCGCGCCCGCAAGGAATTCAACAACCTCACCACGGAGTGCGTGCGCAAGGATGGCGCAGCCATCGTGGCGCGCATCTCCGGACGCTCGATTCCGAACGGCAAAAACGGTGACACCTTCGAGATCTTTATGGAAGACGTTACCGAAACCCGCACCCTCGAGTTGCAACTCCGTCACGCGCAAAAGATGGAGGCCATCGGCCGCCTCGCCGGCGGCATCGCCCACGACTTCAACAACCTGCTGATGGTAATCTCCGGCTACGTCGAGTTTCTGCTCGAGCGTCTGGGACCCGATCCCCAGTTGCGCGGCCCGGCACAGGAAATTTCCAATGCCACGCAGCGCGCCACTTCTCTAACCAGGCAATTGCTCGCCTTCAGCCGCAAACAGCTCCTTGCCCCCAAGCTGCTCGACCTTAACGAACTGGTGGCCGAGAACCTGAAAATGCTCACCCGCATGATCGGCGAAGATATCGATCTGGTCATGGTTCCAGGCCCCACGCTCGGCGTCGTCCGCGCCGATCCCGGCCAGATCGACCAGGTCATCATGAACCTTGCCGTGAACGCCCGCGATGCCATGCCGCAAGGCGGCAAGCTGATCATCGAGACCGCCAACGTCACCCTCGACGAAAACTTCGCGCGTACGCACGCGCCGCTCACCCCAGGCAACTACATCATGCTCGCCATCAGCGACACCGGCATCGGCATGGACAATGAAACCCAGACGCGCATCTTCGAGCCTTTCTTCACCACCAAAGGTCTTAAGGGCACCGGCCTCGGCCTCTCTACGGTGTACGGCATCGTAAAACAGAGCGGCGGCTTTATCTTCGTCGACAGCAAGCCCCAGCGCGGCACCGCCTTCCGTGCCTATTTCCCGCGAGTCGATGGCCGCGAAGATGCCGCCGCCGCGCAGGACTCCCTCGGCCTTCCCCGCGCCGATCGTGGGCACGAGACCATCCTCCTCGTCGAAGATGAAACCAATCTCCGCCATCTCGCCCGGCAGTATCTGGAAACCCAGGGTTACAAGATTCTCGAAGCCGAAGACGGCGCCGCGGCTCTGCAAATCGTCGACGGCTACAAGGGCACTATCGATCTCCTGCTCAGCGATGTCATTATGCCGGGGATGAATGGCCGCGAATTGGCCGCGCGAGTCATCAAACTGCTCCCGGACCTGCGCGTGCTCTACATGTCGGGTTACGCCGAGAATGCCGTTGGTATGGACGGCACCCTCGATGCCGGCATTAACTTGCTCCAAAAACCATTCAGCCTTCCCGCTCTGAAAGACCGCGTCCGCGAGGTGCTGGATTCCGAGCCCATCCCCCTGGAGGTCGCAATGTCATCCCGCACCGGCGCCAGCGTTCTTGCTGATAAGAAGGTTCCACCGTTCCGAGCTCGCCGTTTCAATCTTCATCTTCCGCTGCATTATCGTCCGCTCGGTGAAAAGAGCTGGCGCCCGGGCACCACCGAAAACATCAGCCGCTCCGGATTGCTGTTCCAGGCGCAGGAAGTGCTCCATCCGCACGCGCAACTGGAGATTAGCCTCGTGCTGCCGGCAGAAATTGCCGGCCTCGCCTCTACCGAAGTCATCTGTCGCGGAGAAGTCGTCCGCTCCATAGGGGTGCAAGGCCAGGGTCTAACCCCCTCGTTGGCCGCGAAGATTCTCCAATACCACTTCCAACACGGTACGCACGTAAGCGAAGCGTAAGCTCGTGTGGGGACGGCCGCCGCGGCCGTCCAAGGGTCAGGTAGGGACGGGTTGCGTAGGGACGGCCGCCTCGGCCGTCCAGCCGAGCGCAGCTCGGCCCGCGCGTGACTCTCGATATCCGGCTCACCCTTGGACAACGCCCTCCATGACTGTTACATTGCGGCCAGTACAATTGCATCCCGCGGTGAGGCGAGCGATGTCCCTGGTCGTGAAATTGGAAGACGATCTCGGCGAACGCAGCGAGTGGGTTATGCTGCACGGAGTGATTCCCGCCACCGCCCATGCGGATTTCGTGCTGCTCAGCGGCATTGATCCCTTCGGCAAAACCGTCTTCAATCACCTGCAGATGGAAGCCTTCCTCAAGGAATGGGATCGCGCCAAAGATCGCGTGCGCGATGACTCCCAATTAGAAGCCTGGCAAAAAATAAAGCAAATGGCGGAAACCTGCCGCCACGACCGCGACCTATATCTCCGCTTCGTCGGCAACTAGCTATGTTCAGTGTGGGGACGGGCGCCCTCGCCCGTCCAAGCCGAGCGCAGCTCGGCCTCGCCCCGAGCACCGGCAAGACGTCACCGACTGCGGAAGAAATCGGGCTTCGTATCAGGGCATCGTTTTAGCGATGCCAAAGTTCTTCTGCTTGTAGAGACGGGGCTTACCCCGTCGTCTCCGGAGACGCTGAAAAACTTGATCTTGGGTTGGTTTTGGGTGGCGCAGCCGTTTACCGCTGCGATCACTGGTTTGCCGTCATCGACGGCTTCACACACTGCGAAAAAATTCCGATCAAAGCCGGTTTTGGAAGGTGGCGAAGCTCGGCAGCCATCGACTTACTGGCAACTTATCGTCGTGGAGAACTCGTAGTTTACTTCGACAGTGCTCCCAGCGCCTCGCGAAACAGCACGTCAAAACTCTGAGGACTCTTGCCGCCCCGCGCCGCCAGCAGCGCCTTATCTGCCGCCGCGCGCGGATAGCCCAAATTTACCAGCGCGGAAATAACGTCTTCTTCCACCGGGCTCGCCAGCGCGGCCGTCATCTCTAACCCTCCTGCCGGCGCCGGCAGCTTGTCGCGCAGTTCCAGCACCATCCGCTCCGCTGTCTTCTTGCCGATTCCGGGAATGCGCGTGAGCCGCGCCAGGTCGCCGCCGCGAATCGCTCCCACCATCTCGCCCGCCGGCATGCCGCTCAGGATCTTGATCGCCAGAGTCGGACCAATCCCGCTGACCGTCAGCAGCTTCTCAAAAAGTTGTTTCTCGGCCAGCCGCAAAAATCCGTACAGGCTGAGCGCATCCTCGCGCACATGCGTGTGGATGTGGAGTGCGACTTCAGCGCCCTCGGCCGGCATTTCCGTGAATGTCGGCACGCTGATCGCAACCTCATAGCCCACCCCGTGAGTTTCCACGATCGCCTGGTTCGGATGTTTCGCCAGCAGCCTTCCGCGAAGATGCGCAATCATCGCGGCTATTGTACGGCAGTCCACGCAGCGGCGGCCTACGTAGGGACAGCGGACCTAGGGACCGCCGCCCTCGGCTGCTCAGGTCCGACGAAGCCGGCCCTCGGTTGCTGAAAAACTCAGTTTCGCATCAGGGCATCGTTTTTTTCGTATCAGGGCATCGCTTTGGCGATGCCGTAAGAACTTCGAAATCAGCCGCCCCTTTTAGGGGCTGCGGAAAACTCGGGTCTCACTTTGTTTTGGAGGGGTACGGCTTCAGCTGCGCCGTAAGAGCCGCAAAATCAACGGCTCAGGGCAGTTGCGGCCCACAATGCGATTTTTCCGCAGCCTGCCAGAGGGTTCATCCGTTTATCCATAGCCTGGGATCTGTTCCGCCCGAGCCAACTGCAAGTGGCTGCGCACAAAGGGGATACGCCAAAGGGCGTGTCGGAGCCAACTTTCCCATTGACTTACATAGAAAAACCTATTATTATCAATAGCTTCCAAAAGGCCGCGGGGCTAGGATCTCACGGGTGAATCCTCTGGGCTCTTCTTGGAATCAAACGGGTTAGCGAACTATAACAAGAAGCTTTATTTCACGAAGAGGGTTATATTTTTCATGGCTAAGCGACGCGGAAATCCCAACTGGGGTAAGCCTGAGCCTATCGGGCCGGTTGTTCCCACCATCACCGAATTCGAACAGGTCGTACACGAGTATAAGCTCTCGCCCGACCAATATTTGCGCTCCACGCGGCTGCGCGAATGGGCTCGCCGGAACAAGAATTCCAAGTACATCCCCGAGCCCTTGCTGGAAGCTTGGGGTTTTGAGATCGAATCCACCCTGTAACCGCAGGGAACCAGATTTACTAAGAGATGAAAGGGCCGCCGCAGGCGGCCCTTTCCTATTTTACACTGAATCTTAAAGACTATAAGGATAAAGACCAAGTCGCAAGGACAAGGACAACGACAACGACAACGATAAGACCGGCTAGCAAGAATCGCGCTTATGACTTCTAATCTCCCCTTTACCGATGTTGCCACCGCCATCGAAGAGATCCGCGCCGGGCGAATGATCGTAGTGGTTGACGACGAAGATCGCGAGAATGAAGGCGATCTCACCCTCGCCGCCGAGAAGGTTACTCCCGAAGCCATCAACTTCATGGCCAAGCACGGTCGCGGCCTCGTCTGCCTGGCCATGACCGAAGAACGGCTCGACCACCTGCACCTGGGTCCCATGACCAGCGAGAACACCTCGCAATACGGGACTGCTTTTTGCGAAGCGATTGACGCGCGCGATGGCGTGACCACCGGAATCTCAGCCTATGATCGCGCGCATACTATCAAAACGGCAATCGATCCGGCGACGCGGCCATCGGATCTGGCGCGGCCAGGGCACGTCTTCCCGCTGCGAGCCCGCAAGGGCGGGGTGCTGGTGCGCGCCGGCCAAACCGAAGCCTCCGTGGATCTGGCCAGGCTGGCCGGCATGGTCCCGGCCGGCATCATCTGCGAAATCATGAAAGACGATGGCACCATGGCGCGCGTGCCCGACCTGATCGAGTTCTGCCGCATCCATGAAATGAAAATGCTCACGGTGGCGGAGTTGATCCGCTACCGCATGCAGCATGAGCGTTACGTGCATCGTGTGGGCGAAGCCATGGTCGAAACCAAGCACGGAGAATTCCGCCTCATCGCCTACGAGAGTGAAGTGGACGGTGGCGGATCCCACATGGCGCTCATCCGCGGCGATATCAGCGATTCCGAGCCCGTCCTGGTCCGCATGCACGCGCACTGCCTGCTGGGCGACGTTTTCGGCGCCACCGGCTGCGACTGCCATCAGACCCTCGAGGCCTCGCTCCAGATGATAGCCGCCGAGGAGCGAGGCGCATTGATTTACCTGCACCAGACCTCCAAGGGTTTCTCGGCGGAAAAAATCGGGGAACAGTCGTTTCTAACCTTTCATCGCGACCGGCGTTTGCCGTCCCTTCCCGAAAGCGAGCGCAAGACGCATCGCGAGATCGGCCTAGGAGCTCAGATCCTTTCCGATCTAAACCTGAAGCGCATCCGACTCCTGACCAATCACCCAAGAAGGGTAGCCGCACTGGAAGGATTTGACATAGAGATAGTCGAACACGTCCCAGTAAAGTTCGAGCTCCAGAAAGCGCATAAGTAGATGTTAGTAGATGTTCGTGTGGGGACGGCGCTCCGCCCCGTCCAAGTCGTGTGAGGACGGGTGCCCTCGCCCGTCCAAGCCGAGCAAAGCTCGGCAGCTGCCTGCGCTAACAGCAACTCCAGATTCATTTTCGGTTTCGTATCAGGGTATCGCTCCAGCGACGCCAGAAACTCGTCGAACGGGTCGTATCAGGGCATCGCCTCAGCGATGCCAGAAATCCCTCGAAATCAGATATCCCTTTAGTGTGTGCGTGACAACTGGCGTTTCGGCAGTCCGGTGAAACGAAGAGCTCGAAGAATACAGCCCCGGAGGGGCGAACTAACTTAGCCCAGCGCTTCAGCGCTGGGAAAGTGGGAAGAATGACCTAAGTCCCGGAGAGCCTGCCCTGAGCGAAGTCGAAGGGACCCAGTTCTCACGCACACTCTTTAGGGGCTGTCCGCCAGCCAGAGTCGCGCCCAGCCGCGCTCCACCACTAAAACGGCCGGCGAGGCGTGATCTCTTCGTCCTTGATGAAAAACTGCGCTGAGCATTCCGTGGAGCCGCAGATTGTCGGCAGCAGTCCCGCCATCTGCCTGCGGGTAATCAAGCCCAGCGTGCCGCAAGCCGGGCAGGAGAGCACCGCCCAGTAAGGGTCTTCGCGCTCGCCCACTTCGCCCGCATTCTCCAGCACGAACACGGTGCCGGGTTCCATCTGCTCGGGAATCCACTCGCTGATAATGCTCAATTCACCGATCATCATGCCTCCTCGCTTTCCGTTTACGCTCGTCGTACGCCCACTGCGTTGCGTAAAGGCCGAACCCGTTCCCCAACCGCCGTCTTCTTGCGCGACTGAATCTCTCCTCGCACCCGGCGCACTTCGTCGCTCAGGCATATATCGAACATCGGCTGCCGCGCGTTTTTTAACAGGTCCACCACCTGTCGTGCCGAGGTGCGGAGATACAGATGAGTGCCGTCGCTAAGCAGGTGACACTCCGCGGACGCGCTCACCGCGGCCGCCAGGCTGGTCCCAAATTCCTCCTTCAGGAAACCAATCGCCTTGCGCATGCGCTGCAGCGAGAAGCCGCGCCGGCGAAGCTGGCAGATCACCGCCACCGTGACCAGTTCGTCCCAGCTATAGATCCGGCGATGGCCCTGGCGCACCGGCGCCACGATGCCGCGCTCGTCCCACCATTGCAACTGCCGGGCGGTGATTCCGGTAAGGGCGATCACCTCGTTGGATGTGAACTGTAGTTGCATTTTGAGCACGCTATGTTTCAAACAATAAAATGGATAAATGTTTGAAACATTCTAGGCGGCGGAGGCAGAAATCAAGCCACTTTTCGTGCTTCCTTGTATTGACTACGCGGGTACGTCGCTGGAGGCTGCCGGGAGGTCAGTGCATCAGAATCTCGGGTTTCGCACCAGGGCATCGCTTCACAGGCCTGCGGGAAAATTAAAGTTTCGTATCAGGGCATCGCTTTAGCGATGCCGTAAGTCTTCGGAAATCAGCCGCCCCTTTAGGGGCCTGTGGCAAAAGTCGGGCCCGCAGCGGAACAAGAAACCATTTATGAATTGTCATCCCGAGCGAAGCGAGGGATCTGCATCTTGCGGCGGACTGCAGATCCCTCGCTTCGCTCGGGATGACAAAGTCCGGTGAATTGGGAGTTGAACGGCGGATTTTCACTTTCACCACGGGCTCTTAGGGGCTGGGCAGCGAAAATCGACTTTTTCCGCAGCCTGTTAGGACACTACCGAATTTCGAGTTTTTTCCCGTTTGTTGTGTTACACTGTATTTGCTAAGTTTGACTCACAAGCAGTTGCAGGTCGGTACCGCGCCAACCAGCGTCAACCCCCCTCTACAGCAGCGAATCTTCTCAGCACATTTCAATCAGAAACAAGAATAGGAACATCAATGGCAGAACAAGGAACAGTGAAGTGGTTTAACGACGCCAAGGGCTATGGTTTCATCAGCCGTCAAAATGGCGAAGACGTTTTCGTGCATTTCTCCGCTATTCAAGCAGGCGGCTTCAAGAGCCTGCAAGAAGGCCAAACCGTGCAGTTCGACGTGACCAAAGGCCCGAAGGGCTGGCAAGCGGAGAACGTTACCGCTGTCTAGGTAGCGACAACGATCTCTATGTAAAAACTAGGTGCCCGAGATTCGAAAGAATCCCGGGCATTTTCGCGTCTTGGGTTTTTGCATGACAACCTTTTATTTTGTCCTTGACGCCTTAGCAGAAAGTTTTTATTCTCTCCGCACAGTTCCCGAGGGGGCCTGCAACGGTTTTAAGGAGGAGCCCATGGCTCGCTTTGCGGTGACCCCTATTCTACATGCACCCTCGTCTAGCTTGCATTGCGCCTTACTTAGCTCCAGTCGAGCAGCGCTCCTTTTAGCCTGCCTAGCGACGATACCCCTGGCAAACCCGGCATTCGGACAGCCGCAAAACTCCGAATCCGCCTCAGGGGCCTCCAAAGGCCATGTCCCCGTCGCGTCAGACCAGGAGCAGTTCGTGGCTTACTGGACGACCGAGACCGGCTGGGACACGATGTTGGAATTGCGAAATAATCTGGTGGCGCAAACTCTCACCGTGACGCCTTCTTTGCGGGCGCCAGACGGGACAGAAACAAGCCTTGGGCCAATCACGATAAACCCGCGGGACATTCAAACCATCGACATCGGCGCAGCGGTCGGCACCGTCGCACCACAACTCATAGGGACATTTGGATCGATTGTCTTGCGTTACCAATCGGTCAGCTACAGCAACCTCTACGCTCTGGCGATGATCCGCAATATCGGCCGCCCCATCGTTTTCCACTTTGACGGGACAGGAGAACGCGAAGACTACCGAGTCGGCAGCCGCGAAGGCATATGGTGGCTCCCCGATCCGTCCGCGACCGATTACGTGATCTTGACCAACCAAGGCGACAGAGCCCTGCCAGTCGTTCTCTCCGTCTACAATGCGAACGGCACGGCGAGCACCCAGGCAATCAGGCTTGGGCCGCGCCAAGCGAGCCGCTATTCCATTGGCACAATCGCGCGGGCGGCAGGTTTTACGAGTTCTTATGGAGGATTTCGTGTTTCCGCAGCCGCGAACGCGAACTGGCTCAACACGCTCCATATAGTTTTCGATACGCAGTCTGGGTTTTCCGCGCTGATGAAAACGTTCGATCACGATCCGCAGGCGACCATTCGCGAGCGCGACTACGCGAAGACAAATGTTTGGACGACGCGAGCCCCGATGCTGGCCCTATCTCAGCCCGATCCCGCCTTGGCGATTCCTGTTGGGACTACGCTTCAGCCGCAACTCTTTGTCAGGAACACCACGGGTAAACCTGTTCAAGCGAACCTTCGATTCGTCTGGCGCGGCGATGGCTCGACGACGGGCAAAGCGTCAGGACCGGCTTTGCAATTGGCTCCGTATGAGACCAGGCGCGTCGATGTAGCTGCGCTTCAACAACAGAACGTGCTTCCTCCAAACGCTCGCTGGACCTCCGTGATATTAACGACGAACAGCCAGCCAGATCAGGTGATGGCCGTAGCCGCGAGCTATGATTCGACTTTGGTATATGGAGCGCAAACTCCGTTTAGCGATCAATTATCATTCCACTGGGTGGGCAGTGAGTGGGAGTACGATCCGCTCCATGACTCCATACTCACCGTAGGAAATGGCGGCACCGCGCCAGCACAAACTCGCTTTACAATTGTTTACGATGGAGGTAGGGCGAAGTATGAGACGGAGCAAACCCTTCAGCCAGACCAGCAGATGTGGGTGGACGTGGGCAAGCTGATTCATGAGCGGGTGGCCGACAAAAACGGGAAGACGCTGCCAGTAGACCTCACTTCCGGGACCTACGAGTGGCGCGATCTCACGAACAAGGACATTGGCGTTCTGTTCGAGGGCAAGATCGTTTACGACAAGACGTTCGGGCACGTAACCTATGGCTGCGCAGAATGCTGCGGGTACTATGGCCTCGCCTATCTCGATTTTAATCCCCTTGGCATACCGCTACTGGGAACGACGGACAATGGCGTGAACACCGATGATAGCTGTGACGGGGGGGACGTAGATGATAGCAGCTATTTCTACGGCAACTGGACCACAGCGAACACGAGCATCGCCACCGTCAATTACTACGGAACGCACACCGGGGTAGCTGCCGGAACAACAACTTCCAAGACCTCCGCATACCTGCAAGCTGAGGGGAAGCAGGCCCCGGACTGCCCCGTCAAATTTTTTAGCCCCTCCGGGACGGCGAATGTGTGCGATTTCACGATCACGCCAGCAAACGTGCTTGCACAAGATTGCACCGGAAGCAGCCAAAACAGCAACAACTTTACTACCACGATCACGCCAGCAGGAAACTCTTGCTTAGCTGATCAGGCAACATCCACTTGTAGTGAAACGAGCACCGGTAACATCGACTTTGTTGTCGGGAGTCCGAAATGCGTTTACAACTTGGGGAATCCATCAGCTACAGTGACCTACTTTGCTGGGCCTGCGCTGGGGAATGGTAACGCAGGCACCATCAGTATGACATTCAATCTCGTGTTTAACGGGATATCCGATTCGCACACAGACAACGCCACAGTAGAATGTCCACAGTAGAGCGCGCATAGGACGAATGCAATAAGTGAGCGGCAGAAAAGACGAAAACGTTGGAGGTTGCCTTCGTGTGGGGTAAATCGTGAGTCCGAAGCTGGCCCAACCCGAAACAGAGACAAGAAGATTCCCGAGCTATAGGAGCACTTATATGAGGATACCCTTTATCTTCTTGCTATGTGCCCTCTGCCTGTGCCGATCCTCTGCCGCGCAGCTGGAGGCCATAACCGTACCCGTGATCGACAAGACCGGGGCAGCCAGTCCCTTCCAGGTAAGCGGCAGATTCCTGCTTCAGGAGGCCGTCCATGGCAACCAACTGGAATGGTCGTGGGGGCAAAAGGTCGCTGTTAAGAACGTCTCAGGCAAACCAGTTCTGCTGTTTGTGGCGACCCTTACAGAAATCGGCCGCTACCCTAAGGGTCAGCACGCCGCCCCGGGGGACGGTCCAACCTACGTGATCGAGGATGATAGGTTCTTCAGCGAGAACCTGATTCGGCCAGGCGAATCGCTGACGCTCCGCGACACAGAGCCGGGAGCCCCAAGCGTGGCATGCTGCATCAACCCATTGGCCGAGAAGAGCGATCCCGCCGCGCGGTACCATCTGGGCTTCGTACAGTTCGCCGACGGCTCGACCTTCGGCGATCCAGCGGAAGCGAGGGATGCATTGGCATTGCGGGAGACGATCCTCCGTGGATTGCGAGAGCTGAATGAGTCCTACGCAGAACACGGAGAGCAAGGCTTTACCGCCAAGCTGAAAGAACAATCCCCTTCTTCGGCAACCGCGCCCTTCCGGCAGATACTCACGAAATACAGGGAGTCAGGAGTCCAGGCGGCGCTCGACGAGGCCAGGGAGATCCTTGCAACGGCGGAGCAACACGCCTCAATGATCGGCGGGGCGACTCCAGCCTCGCAAACGCCGCCGCCGAACCGGTAGGGCGATACGGGGCGGGCGGCCCGGACCTCGCGTCCATCTCAACTCTGAAGGGTGCCGCGTCCAAGCTTCGCTTGGGCGGGGCCTTTGACTTTTTTCACTCGTCCGGGAGGCCCTGCCCACCAAATAATGACTTTTGTAAGAATTACAGTGTAATAAGTATCCGCGTGTGCCTATTTAACCACACCCGACCCTGAGCGTTATCAATGACTTACAACCACCCCGAGCGCGATAATTGTGACTGCGGATCACGTCCGGCCCCCGCTTATACGTATGTTTATGTACGTACATTATTACCTGCACAAAATGTTCCACGTGGAACATTGTACGTACAACTGAGACTTGGCGGGTGACCCAGCCTTTTGATCTCGCTGGCACAGCTGATGGCTGATGGCTGACGGCTTTCTTGCTACACTTACAATTCATGCCCGTCGTCACCTACCTCGAAGCCATCCGCCAGGGAATCTGGGAGGAGATGGAGCGCGACCCGACCGTCTTTTGCCTGGGCGAGGATATCGGCATTTACGGCGGCGCTTTCAAAGTTACCGACGGCTTCATCGAGCGCTTTGGCCCGGAACGGGTGATTGATGCTCCGATTGCGGAGTCGGCCATCATGGGCGCTGCTTTCGGCGCTGCGCTTACTGGGTTGCGTCCTGTGGCCGAGTTTCAGTTCATGGACTTCATCGGCTGCGCTTTCAATCAGATCGTCAATATGGCCGCCAAGGCGCACTACCGTTGGGGAGCGCCGGCTCCGCTGGTGCTGCGCGGTCCTAGTGGCGGGAACGTGCATGGCGGGCCGTTTCATTCGCAGAATCCGGAGATGTGGTTCGTGCACGCGCCTGGGCTGAAGGTTGTTTGCCCGGCTACGGCCTACGATGCCAAGGGACTGATTAAGGCGGCGATTCGCGACAACAATCCGGTGATTTTTTTCGAGCACAAGTATCTTTACCGCAGAATCAAAGAAGACATTCCGAGCGACGACTACTTGGTTCCGCTGGGAAAGGCGCGGGTGGCGCGCGCGGGGCATCATCTCAGCGTGATCACTTACGCCGCCATGCTGTATACCGCGCTTGAAGCGGCGGAAATTCTGAGTAAAGAAGGCATCGAAATCGAGGTCCTCGACCTGCGCACGGTCTCGCCGCTTGATCGCGCGGCGATTGCGGCCTCCGTGAAGAAGACTAACAAGGTCATCATTCTGCACGAACACGCGCGCACCGGGGGACTGGCAGGAGAAATTTCCGCGATCATCAACGAAGAGGCGTTCGACGACCTCGATGGCCCGATTGTCCGGCTGACTTCGCTCGACACGCCGGTTCCTTTTTCCCCTCCGCTGGAGGAGTTTTTCCTACCCAAAGTGTCCGATCTGGTGCGTGAGGCTCGCCGGTTGTACGCTTACTGACCCCTGCTCGCTCAATAGCGGCACGACTGAACAGCTTGCGGAAAAATGAGATATTTTTCCCGTCTCGTCTTCCCCCTGAGTTGTTTTCCGCCCCTTGACTACATCTGGATTGCGTGTTCCCCGACTATTTTTCGCCCGGCGGACACACTTATCCCCGCGCACTACACGGCTTGCGGCAGCAGACGCTGCATGCGTCGCAGGTTCAGCGCCGCGGCTGCGAGTTGGAACATCCACTCCACCCGTCGTCGCCCGCGAAACTTCGTCTGCCGCATCCCCGCCACGTGTTTGATCCAGCCGAACACTTGCTCCACTCGTTTTCGCTGCTTCTGACTCTGCGCAAATCCTGGATCGTTCCGCTCCTCCTCCCGCAGCCAGTTCGGCCAATGTTTGCTGGTCACCGCGTACTCGGCTACGTGCGGCACCACTTGCCGCGCCCGTAACCCGGCGATGAAATGCTCTTCCTGATACCCCTTGTCCGCTCCCAGCGTGATCTTTCGTGTTCCGTCGTTGACTTGCTCCAGCATCGCTGACGCCGCCTCCCGCTCCGCTCTCTGTCCCGACTGCGTCACACAGGCCGCCACCACCAGCCCATTCCGGTTCTCGGTGATCACGTGTCCCAGATAACTCGGTCGCGATTCCGCCGCCTGGCTGCGCCGGAACAGCCGCGCCTCCGGGTCCGTCTTCGACTCGTGCGTGTCGCGCAGCAACTTTCGTCCCCGCGCTCCCGTTCCCCGCTCCGGCGGATCCGGCTTCTTCTCAAAACTGCGCCGACTCGCCCACGCCTCGATCAGCGTTCCGTCCACCGTGAAGTGCTCGTCACTCAGCAACTCTCCGCTTCTCGCCTGCTTCAGCACCCCCGCAAAAAACTTCTGCGCCACTTCGCCCACGATCAACCGCTCCCGGTTCTTGGTGAACACCGTCACGTCCCACACCTCGTCGTCCATCTCCAGCCCCACGAACCAGCGGAACAGCAGGTTGTAGTTCATCTCCTCCATCAACAGCCGCTCGCTCCGCCGCGAGTACAGAACCTGGAGCAGCAGCGCTCGCAGCAATCGCTCCGGCGCAATCGACGGCCGCCCGCCCGGCGCGTACAGTTCGTCGAACTCCGCCGACAGCTCTCGCAACGCCGCGTCCGTCATCGCCCGAATCCGCCGCAGCGGATGATCCGGTGCAATCCGCTGTTCGGCACTCACATAGCTGAATACCGTCCCTTGCTGCTCGTCGTCTCCACGCATCCTTGTTTCTTAGCACCTTTGCTTGTGCATCGTCATCGCTAAACTCGATTCCCCCCCGACTTTTTCCGCAAGCTGTGAAGTCGTGCCCTTCCCAAGACCCGCTCGAATCAGAGTTTTTCCGCAGCCTGCTAAAAAGTGTGCGTGAGAACTCGGTCCCTTCGACTTCGCTCAGGGCAGGCTCTCCGGGACTTGAATCATTCCTTCCACTTTTCCCAGCGCTGAAGTGTGTGCGTGAGAACTCGGTCCCTTCGACTTCGCTCAGGGCAGGCTCTCCGGGACTTGAATATTTCTTCCACTTTTCCCAGCGCTGAAGCGCTGGGCTAAGTTCCGACGCCCCTCCGGGGCTGGATCCTCGGACATCTTGTTCCACTGGATTGCCTGAAAACCAGTTCTCACGCACACACTGAAGCGCTGGGCTAAGTTCGGACGCCCCTCCGGGGCTGGATCCTCGGACGCTGTGCTTGCGTTATATAATGGCTCCCTCAGCGGCGCTTGTTGTCTCCAGAATTCAATCCGCGCCGGGAATTACGCGGCATCCTTTTCTCGCAATCGGAAGGGTGGATGGAAATGTCGATTGCGCTGGTGAAAACGCCCGACGGCACACCAGTCGATCAGCCCAGGGACCAGAAAATCGACACTCATCTGGCCGCGGGGAATTGTACTGTGAACTGAGGCTCACCAGTCGCTTAATTTAAGGCTCTTAAATGCGCAACTTCATTCTGGGGATTGTCATCACTATTCTGGTTCTGCTGATTGGCGGCCTGGGCCTCGCCCTGCTGGGCTTTTTGCCGACTCGGGCTAACGTCGCCCCGCCTGAGATGGAACGCCACATCGCCATGAGCGCGCTCGACAATTCGGTGGAGCGCCATGCTCCCCGCGTGAACAATCCCGTACCGCCCACGGACGAGAATCTGATCGAGGGCCTGAAGATCTTCGTCATGAATTGCGCGCTTTGCCATGGCGGCATCGACCGCCGGCCCTCGGCCCTGGAAAAATCGTTCTATCCGCCGCCGCCGAACTTCATTCTTCACCCGCCGGATGATCAGGAATGGCGCCTCTTCTACGTGATTCGCACCGGCGTCCGCTATACCGGCATGCCCGCTTGGGACAAGGCGCTCTCCGAGCCGGACATCTGGAAACTCACGGCGTTCCTTACCCGCGTAGACAAGCTTCCACCCGCGGTGCAGGACTATTGGAAGAAATCGAGCGGCGTGAACGCTCCAACCGGCGAGCAGGAAGGACACCACGAGCACAAGTAGGAGGTTGTGTGGCGGCGGGGCTCTGCCCCGCCAGGACGGGGCAGAGCCCCGTCCCCACACAGGTTGTTTCTCACACTGGTGAGAGCTTTGCTACCCTGGCGGATAGCTGAAATTTATGGTGATCACGGTTTGAGTTGCGGCAGCGTGGCCGTTGATGCTGTAGGGTTGGAATCGCCACTGCTTGACTGCGGCGATTGCCGCCCGGCCCAGAATAAAATATCCCCGGACAATTTTCAGATCCTCAACGCTGCCATCGCGCCCAACCCGCGCCTGTAGTATCACCGGTCCGTGAAGTTTCTGCGCTAAGGCTTCCGGTGGATACACCGGATCCACGGTGTAAACCAGCAGGGCCCGCGCTGCTTCTTCGCTCACCGCGACAGGTTCGCTTAATTGCTGAATGGCAGGCTGCGGTTGCGGCGCGGAGACCGGCATCGGCATCATTTGTGCCGGATTCACCGTCACCACAACCGGCCGGGCAATCGGCGGCGAGTTTCTCATGCTTTCGGGAATCGGAGCTCGTTCCACGCGGATTGGAGCCGGCTCTTGATGCTCAAAAAACGGCAAGGGCAGCGGAAAGTCCGGAGCCTTTGGTAAAGGCAGGCGTGCGTCCGCCAGCGTGGACTCGGTTGCAACCACCCCCAGCGGCGTTGGCTTGGCATTGGAACTGGGAGCTCGGCTGAAGTACGCATCTTGGTGCGCGTCGCTCCCAGCGGAACCGACGGGTAATGCCCCGGTTTGGTTTTCATAAAAAAGCGCCGCCACCGACTCCCGCAAAACACGGAAGCTTCCCTCCGGCGTCAGCGATAGATATTCGATGCCCTCGCGCGATCGCCACAAGCAAAAAGCGGCCGTAAGCACAAGCACCGCGGCGCAAGCCCCGCGGAACACGCTAGTGTGACTACGCCCTTGAGGTTCTTCTTCGCCTTCGTCACTGGCAATTTCGCCGTTGCCGTCCGCTGCATTCGCTTCCGGGAAACCGGCTGGCGGATCTTGCGGAGTGGGCTCCGGCGCATCGACGCCGGCAGAAGCTGTGCTCGGACCTTCGCGGCTCGCGTCGGCTTGCCGCGACAACGCTTCAGCGTCCTCTGCGCTCATCGGTTGCATCTGCTGACACGCTTTGGCCAGCACCGCTTCGGCTTCCTCGGCGGAAATTGGACGATAGACCAGAAAATCCAGCCGGTTTTCGCGCAGTTCGGCTGGCTTGGGGTCGCGATCGACGATGGCAATGGCCACCGTGACGCGGTTCGGCGCGGACTCGCGAGCCCGCTTCAACAGGAAGCTCGCCTCCGGCTGATCGGCCCAGTCCGCGATCACGCAGGAAAAGGCTTGCGTCTTCCCTTTTTCGATGGCTGTAAAGATGTCGGAACAGACTTCAACGCGGATCCCTGTACTTTCGCAGGCCGTCGCCAAGGCGGCGTTTGTCTCGGTGTTTTTTGAAAACAATAGGGCGCGGAAAGCCATTCCGGCAACAGCTTATCGGGATTTTCGTCACCGTGACAGGTAACCAGTGGGTAGTCCGCCCATGGAATCTGGCCATCCCTATGCAGCTAGACGATTCCCTAATGAAAGCAGCGGTGACTTTCGTAACCGCGCTCGGGATCCTGAACTGAAAATGTCAAATCTCCGCGCACTCGCCCGATAACTCATGGCACTGCATCTGCTGGCGCTCCCGCATTTCTTGCTGCCGTTCCTGCATCTTCTGCTGAAAATCCTGCAACTCCTTATCTAAGTCTTTCAAGTCCATGTCTCTCGAGCGCAATGCCTGCTGCGCTTTCTGCATGATGGACGGACCCAGGCGGGCGAGTACCTCTTCGGCGTGGCTAAGCGCCTGCTCGGTCTCTGCGCTGAACTCGGGACAGTCAAAGCTGTCTTCCTGCAGGCTGCCGGAGTCCTTCTTTTCGGGAAGAGTCAGGGTCAGAGTCTGCTCTTTCTTCTCGCGCATCACCGTCACGGACGCCGAACTGCCCGACGACGACCGCAGGGCATGCGTGAAGTCAGACGCATCGTGCACCGCCTGATTGTTGACCTTGACGACCACGTCTCCGGCACGGAATCCGGCCTTTTCCCCGCGGCTGCCTTTTTCCACCGAGCGCACTAGCACGCCGTTGCCGCCCTTGACCCCAAAGAAATCTCCCAGTTGCGGAGTGATGTTTTCCACCAGCAGCCCGCTGCGCGCCGACGAGTGAACGATGACCACCGAGACGGGCACTTCGAAGTCCGGCAAGTCCGGCATCTTGGGCATCTGTGGCATCTCGAACTTACCGTTCTGACCCCACCCCGTCGACTTGTGCCGGTCGGCGAGTTGCACCTTGATTGTCAGTGGTTGACCGTCGCGGCTGATGCCGAGATTCACGACGCGGCCTGGCGGCGTCTCCTTAATCATCCGGCGCAATTGGGCGGCACTCTCTACCGCGGTACCGTTGAGGCTTACGATGACGTCGTGCTCGTGTAGCCCGGCTTTTCCGGCGGGAGCGTCCTGATCGACCATGGTGACCTCGGCACCGTGCTCTTCCTTGAGCTTTAATTCTCCCAGCCGCTCCGGAGAAACGTCGGCGATGTCCACTCCGAGATAGGAAGATCCGCCGCCCTCCTCTGCGTCGTAGCTCCAGTCCCAGGTTGCGGCCGTGCGATCGCGGTTCGACCCGGCGTTCATCTCCGATGGTTGCGCGCTGGCGACCAGCGTAAAAAGAAACGTGCAAAGCAGGAAACGATGGATCATAGGATCCTCCCGAATACCCAAACCTGTTGGTGGAGTGCCGGGCGTCCGCGCCCGGCAGGACCCTTCGACTTTGCTCAGGGCAGGCGGGCGAGACGCCCGTCGCTCCACCATCTGACCTAGCGACTAACGCGGCGGAAACTGACATTCCCGGAATTCGTTCGGACCTTCAGCACCGGTCCGCCACCATTGAGTTGACCCTCTGCAGTCACTGTTTTCGGGCCATACGGTCCGCCTTCACTGGACACGCGAATATCGGAGAAGTCGCTGTGGATGGTGTGGCCATTGGCCATTTCGATCTCCGCTCGAATGGAGATCGCCAGGTCATTCGCAAGATAGACGGTGATGTCGCCGGCCGAGGTTTCAAGCGTGGAATTGTTGGAACCGCCAGCGCCCGCCGACGAAAGTAATTTCACAATGATGCCGCCCGCCGAAGTTTCCGCCTGTACCGACGTCGCTCCGTCCAATTGAATACTGCCTCCGCCGGTCTCGGCCCGCACACGCCCTTTCGCGGAAGCCAGCCGGATGCTGCCCGCACCGGTTTCAATTTCCGCCGGGCCTCCTATGTCGCCCAGGTCCACGCTCCCGCCACCGGTCGTGGCTTTCACGTGCCCGCTGCACTTATCCACGCGAATGCTGCCTCCGCCCGTCTCCAGCACCGCGCCTTGGAGACCGGAAAGAACGACTACGCTTCCGCCTCCACTTTCCGCCTTGATCTCGCCCTTGGCGGATGCAACCTTGATATTTCCTCCGCCCGTCTGCAGACTCACATTGCCTTCCACGCTGCCGACCTCAATCGTGCCCCCGCCGGTTTCCGCCGTCACCTCGCCGCCGATATCATCCAGATGAATATTTCCACCGCCGCTCTCGAGTTCGACACGTCCGGCAATCCCGGCCGCGTTTACGCTGCCGCCCCCGGTCTCGACCTTGGCTGACTGCAAGTTCCGCGGCACATTGACGACAAACTCATCGGCGCACTTGGAATCCCGCCTGCTCGACTCCGCCACAATCCACGCCGTGTCTCCCTTTACAGACATGTTGATCTTGTAAGACTCGAATTCGTGACGCGCCCTCTCTTCTGAAGATGTATAAGCCTTGCGATGAATGACGTATGTGACCCCCGCTTGCGATCCACCCTGAACCTTTACCGACCCTGCGGCCAGTTTCACCCGCAGATTCTTCGCCGCACCCAGATCTCCAGTCATTTCCTGGACCCAGTTGCTGCCTTCGCGATAAACCCGAGCTTGCTGGCAGAGAGCCAGAGATTCCAGCGCCGCCAGCAACACTCCGACGCTGACGAGTTTTATTAAGTGCTTCAATGAATGTCCTCCTCGGCCGATTGCTTTTACGTAGTACGCCACTCGCTATTCGCCATTCGCTGTTCGCTGTTGGCCAACCCGCTCAGTCCAGGGCGAGCAGCGAATAGCGAACAGCGAACGACGATTCCTAATCCATTTCCGGCATCTGCGCCAGCATGGTTCGAGCCTGTGAGCGGATCGAGACGTTCTGATCCGTCTGCGACACCCTGGTTAGCACGGATCGCACATTGCTGTCGGTTTTCATCGGCTCTACCAGTCGCAAGGCCAGCATCCGGACGCCCGAGTTCGTGTCGCTGACCAGCGCCCGCAAAACTCCGCCCCGCACTCG
>CAVVNA010000021.1:0-87862 GCA_963749275.1 uncultured Acidobacteriaceae bacterium | reverse complement strand
AGACTGCTTTCTTACTTAATCTGGTTTCTGCTGCTGAATATCTCTAGCGCAGCCGCCAAACGCGCCTTTACCATCGAAGACCTTTACCGGGTTCGCGGAATAGAAGACTTGCGCGTATCTCCCAACGGCAAAACCGTCCTGTTCACCCTGCGCACGGACGAGCTGGCGAAGGCAAAGAGCACCAAGCACATCTGGCTTATGGACGCCGACGGCAAGAACGCGCGCCAGTTTACGTCTGGAGAAAAGGGTGAATCGTCGCCCGCCTTCTCACCTGACGGCAAGTGGATCGCCTTCATCAGTTCGCGGGATGGCGATGACAATCTCTACGTCATCTCCGCCAGCGGTGGCGAAGCCCGGCGACTCACCAATATTTCCACGGGCGTCTCCGGCCCGCTCTGGTCACCTGACGGAAAATGGGTCACGTTTACGAGCGACGTCTATCCAGAATGCGGCGCCGACGATGCCTGCAACAAGAAGATCGGCGAGCGCTGGAGCAAAGGCTCGCTCCACGCCCATCTGGCCGATGCGCTGCTCTACCGCCATTGGACGCAATGGAAAGACGGGAAGCGCACCCACGTCCTGCTGGCCGACGTTTCCACCGGCGCGGTGCGCGATCTGACGCCGGGTGACTTCGATTCGCCTCCCTTCCAGCTCGGCGGACCGTTGCAATACGATTTCTCACCGGATAGCACGGAACTCGCGTTCGACTCGAATCATGACCGCGATCTCGCTTCGTCCACAAACAGTGATGTGTGGATCGTCTCGCTCGGTGGGAGTCAGCCGCCGCGCAACATCACCGCTGGGAATCCTGCCTTCGACGGTCATCCGAAATACTCACCGGACGGAAAATACATCGCCTATCAAATGCAAAAGCAACCCGGCTATGAATCCGACCTCTTTCGCCTGGCCATTTACGATCGCTCTACCGGTGCATCACGTGTGCTCACCGAGTCCTTCCGCAACTGGGTTGACGCCTTTCAATGGGCCTCAGACTCCAAATCTCTCTACTTCAGCGCTCCAGTCGAAGGCGACACTCCCATCTTCCGGGTGAGCCTCGACTCCGGATCCATTCAACAAGTGTTGGTAGACCGAACCATTGACTCCTTCGAGGTCTCACAGGACAACAGCCGCATCATCTACATCCGGCGTTCTGTCAGCGACCCTGTCGAATTGTTTGCGGTGGACTTGGCGGATGGGAAATCCTCGACGCCGCAACGACTGTCTCACTTCAACGACGAGGTCGTCAATGAAGTGGATCTCCGTCCGGCTGAGCGCATGTGGGTAAAGGGAGCCGGTGGAGCGAAGATCGAAGTCTTCATTGTCAAGCCCCACAACTTCGATGCATCGAAGAAATATCCGCTCATCCTCAATGTGCATGGTGGGCCGCAGTTTCAGTGGCAGGATTCTTTTCGCGGAGACTGGCAGGTTTATCCCGGCTCCGGGTACATCGTCGCTTTCGCCAATCCGCATGGATCCACGGGCTATGGCCAGGATTTCACGGCGGAAATTTCCGGTGACCATGGTGGGAAGGTTTTTGAAGACCTGATGAGAGTTACCGACGAATTGATCAAGCTTCCCTACGTCGACCCCGATCGCACGGGCGCCATGGGCTGGTCCTACGGCGGCTACATGATGGACTGGTTCGAGGGCCACACCAACCGCTTCAAGGCTATCGCGTCGATGATGGGGCCATTCGACCTACGTTCTTTTTACGGCTCAACCGAAGAGTTGTGGTTTCCCGAGTGGGACCTCAAAGGCCAGCCGTGGAACTCCGACCAATACGAAAAGTTCTCGCCTTCCTACTTCGTGAAAAATTTCAAGACGCCCTGCCTAGTGATCTCCGGCGAGCGCGACTATCGCGTCCCCTATACACAGTCACTGCAGATGTTCACCTCGCTGCAAAAAATGAATGTCCCTTCCAGGCTGATCGTTTATTCCGACGCGGGCCACTGGCCCAGTTGGTATGAAATGGCTCTGTACTACACCGCGCACCTCGAGTGGTTTCACCACTATCTCGGAGGAGATGCACCCCCCTGGTCCACGGAGCAGTTCCTGCGCAACGCCGTCTTCGACCCTGCGACGGGTCAACGGCTCAAGTAACACAGGTCCGCGCTGTGGGCATCTGAGGCCCAGGATTATCGCAGACCGGATGAGCGTGCTGTCATTTGGCAAGCGGGCCAGAGTTGGCGCCATCGAAGCCGTGAGCGATGTTGCCAATTCGGAAAAGTTGGTCGCACTCAGGGTCAACTTCGGGGATCATGTGCGCACGGTCTTGGCTGGAATGAAGCGCGAGCGTGCAAATCCACCGGAGATCGAAGGCAAGCAAGCGTTATTCGTTGTAAACCTGGCGCCACGCAAGATGGCAGGGATGGTTTCGGAAGGAATGCTTTTCGACATCGGCTATTTCGACGGGATCACCCCAGTGCTGGCGGTGCCGGAGAAGAGGGTGCCCGATGGAACCAGAGCAGGATGATGGTTACGGATGCTCCACCCAAGAAAGCGAACCGCGACGGATTCCTGGAAAGCGACCGGATCAAAACGTTCGAAACGCCACCGGACGGACGCTTGCTCACGGCGGTGGAGGACTGATTGGCCGCGCACGAATCGGGGTGGCTGAAGTGATGATCAGCACAGCATGGACATCTGTTTGATTCAGGTTCCGTACACGATGGGCGACGAGCGTCAGGGCTCAAGCAAGGGGCCGGAGTGTCTGGTGCGGGCTGGCGCGACGAAGCTGATTTCCGCAAAGGGTCTCGCAGTAACCGTGAAGCGGGTTGATCGCGTCGAGCCGTTTCGCGATAGCGGGAACGCATCTTCAATTGTAAGCAAGCGACTCGCATCCATTGTCAGGCAGGCGATTGCGGCCAAACAGTTTCCCTTGGTAATCGCTGGAGGCTGCGATGTCAGCAAGGGCGTGCTCTCGGGCTTCGAGCATAGTCAGTGCGGCGTCGTTTGGTTCGACGCGCACGGCGATTTCAATACTCCGGAAACGACGACCAGCGGGTACTTCGATGGCATGTCCCTAGCAGTGATCACCGGCCACTGCTATCAGAGCTATTGGGCGCAAATCGGCAATAGCACTCCGATTCCTGAATCAGCAACGCTCATGCTGGGCGTGAGAGACTTAGACCCAGCGGAGAGGGAGCTTCTCGACCATTCTGCCGTTCAGGTGGTGAAGTGGCATCACGGAAAGCCGCAGGGGGATGTGCGGGTTGCGCTGGACAAGTTGGCACAGCGCGTACCGGAAGTTTATCTCCACATCGACATGGACTCCTTAGACCCGCAAGTCGCGCCCGGCGTCGTCTTCGATCCGGTACCCGGTGGGCTTTCTCTGGAAGATATGGAAGAAGGGATTCGCGCCGTGTTTGCGCGTTTTCGGGTCAGGGCCGCCACGCTGAGCGTCTACAATCCCGACCGCGACCAAGATGACAAGACCCTGAGGGCGGGTCTGCGGCTCATCGAAGTGTTGGCTGGGGCGGCAAGGGGAATGGGATAGGATTTGCGGTCGATCTCTTTGCCGCTTTGGGTCAGATGGTGTTCCAATTCCCAGAGGCCGCCAAGCGGCTCCAGGAGATCCTGGGCAAGATGATTTTGAACTAGACTACATGTGTTCGAATACTTGGAGTTCAACAGCATAGAAATTCCACTTCATGGAGGGCAATGTGGGACTCAGATTAAAGACCATTTCAAAGGACGGTATTCCGGAAGCCATTTCCAAGGTCGAGTTGCATCGCTACCTGAACGAACCGGAGGAAGCCGAGTCCATCTGCCGCGACATCCTGGCGGCCGATCCGGAGAACCAACTGGCACTTCGATTGTTGGGATTGGCGCTGACCGACCAGTTCGAGGGCGGGCACTCAGATCGCTATGGCGAGGCGGAAAAGATCTTCCAGGGTCTGACGAATCCGTATGAGCTCCACTACTACATGGGGCTTCTGCTTGAGCGGCGGGCCAAGGCTCAGGTGAAGTCAGGGGTAACGGCACATCTCCTGGTTGGTTCCCTGCATGAGGCGATGCGCTGCTTCGAGAAAGCCGAAAAGGTCCGTCCACCACACAACGACGACGCCATGCTGCGCTGGAACAGGTGTGTCCGGCTGCTGGAGAAACTGGAGCGCGATCCGATCGAAGAGAGACAAACGGCGGCATTCGAAGACCACGACACGGCGCCGATCACGAGTCGGCCGGGCGGACGGGCTGCGAAGTGAGCGGATTCGCGAATCGCGCCCGAAGATCGAACGGTCCTTACCGGACTAGGCGATCGTTTCTTCTAAGAGCTCGCTGACTTCTCCAATGCTCTTCAGAGGTTTGTGCGGATAGGGGGTTGGGGATACCTCGAGCATCTCAGGTTCGAAGGTGTGGTGGTATGAGTTTAAGTTTGCCAATCAGCGCATCAGGGAGAGCAGCAAGACGCGATCCAAGACTCTTGCAGTCCATGCGGAGCACAACAAACGCCACGAGCTTGAGCGTGCTTACAATGGTGTGAAAAAGCGCGCTTCCGCTAAGCTTTTTGGTGTCGCAGCCGATGAGTGGTTCGCCGTGAAAGGTCTGACTCTTGCGGCATCGTCCCTCCGCATCGAAAAAGATAACCTCAAACACATTAGGCCCGTCTTCGGCTGCTAGGGGGAGGTGTTCCTTATCCAGTCGTTGCAACAATTATGGGATGGGCGCTTCGACCGCGAATCCGCATGACAAAACGCTACGGACACATCGGACAAAGTGCAATGCGCCCGGCGATGGAGTTATTAGACACTGCGGAAATTTCCATCGGGTCCGCCAAGAATCCCCAAAGTCGGAGCCCGCTGAAACTGAGAGGTTCAACTGAACCCATGAAAAAGAATGGCTGTTCACCGGTAGTACGTACCTCTCCGCCACCCCACACGGCCCGGCCTGTCTCTCGCGAGTTGCCAGTTGATCCTTACCGCGATCTCCGCTGGGGTTTCCCGTGTTGCCTCTGGTCTCCTCCGCGTACATGCCGTCGCCATTACCGCGGCAGGTTTAATGGAGCCTGTTCGCTCGTCTATCTCCATTGCCCGCGAGAAGCCGCCCCGACGATTGCCACGCGGTCGTCCAGCCTCAGGGTTCGCTCCTGTGGGAAGAAAATATATCCGATTCCGAAGCCCTCAAGTGCTGGATTCCATTCACGAGGGGGGCGCACAGATTGAGCTCGGCCCGTGCGGGTCAAAACCAGTGATCCCGATCACAGAAAGCGGAAGCCGCTTGGCAGAAGATTGAGGGTGCGGCGTCCAGCGCTCAGAAAGTGCCAAAGGCTCAGTGTGCGCTGCGCCGATCCGCTGCGCGGAGATGTGAGGAGTACGAAGTGCGTCTTAAGCCGACAAGGGTGCGCTGGCTTTCGCAGATTGTTTTCTTCTCACTGTTCCTGTTCCTTCTGCTGCGCACGGAGTTCCGCGGATCGCTACACGCCGGCGGGAGTGAGATCCGGCTTCCTTATCCGGTGCAGTTGTTCTTCCAATTTGATCCGCTAGTGGTGCTGTCGAATGCGCTCTCCAGCCGCGCCCTGTACCACGGTCTGTTGTGGAGTCTGGTAGTCCTGATTCCGACGATGTTTCTCGGGCGCTTCTTCTGCGGTTGGATTTGTCCTCTGGGCTCGATTCACCATTTCTTCAGCAGCCTGAGATCCGAGCACAAACGTGGACAACAACTGATTGAATCGAACCGGTACAAGCGCTGGCAGACGACGAAGTACTACATTTTAGTCGCAGCCTTAGTCGCCGCCGTACTGGGCACAGGGGTCGTCGGATGGCTTGATCCTTTTTCGTTGCTGGTGCGCTCACTCGGCCTAGCCATTTTGCCCGGAACCAACTATGCCGTGAACGTCGTGCTGCGCGCGATGGAGCACAGCCGTTTTGCATCGGTGCAGACGGCGGGCAGCGGGTTGCATTTCGTCTTCGGCTGGCTGCTGCTCAGTTTCAAACAGCCGTACTTTCGGCAAGGTGTTTGGCTCGGCCTCATCTTCATCTTTTTTCTGGCGCTGAATTTTCGCGTGACCAGGTTCTGGTGTCGGGCGCTTTGCCCGCTGGGTGCTTTGCTCGGGATCGTTTCGCGCTGGTCGATTCTTGGACTGGTCAAGACCCCGGAGAGCTGCGAGGACTGCAATCGGTGCCTGCTGCGCTGCCAGGGCGGCGATGATCCGATCGGCGGAGTTCCGTGGCGTCAACCGGAATGTCATCTCTGTCTGAACTGTGTTGATGAGTGTCCGGAGCACGGACTGCAGTTCAAGTTTTTCCCCGCTCAAAACTCCATCGGTGTGAGTTTGCAGAGACGCAAAGTGCTCACCGGATTGGCGGCGGGCGCAGCCGTGGTTCCCCTGTTGCGAAGCACGCCTGGATTCGCAGTCGAGCGGCATGAGCGGTTGCTGCGTCCTCCGGGCGCGCTGGACGAAGAGTACTTCCTGTCGCGCTGCATACGGTGCGGCGAGTGCATGAAGGTCTGCCCCAACAACGCGCTGCAGCCCGCGCTGACCGAAGCGGGGTTGGAAGGTCTCTGGACGCCGGTCATGGTGCCGCGGATTGGCTACTGCGAGAGCAGTTGCGTGCTGTGCTCCGAGGTTTGTCCTACCGGCGCAATCTGGGAGATCACGGCGAAAGAAAAGGGCTGGGAGGCGCGGGTCACGAGCGACGCCAAGCCCATCAGTCTTGGGACAGCGTTCTTAGATCGCGGGCGATGTTTGCCTTGGGCTATGGCAACGCCGTGCATTGTCTGCGAGGAGTGGTGTCCGACCTCGCCCAAGGCCGTCTACTTACAGCCGACCGAAGTCGCGAATGCAGAGGGCCGCCTGGTGCAGGTTAAACAACCGCTTGTCGATCCTCATCGCTGCGTGGGCTGTGGGGCGTGCGAATACGCTTGCCCGGTTCAGGATCGCCCGGCAGTTTACGTAACCAGCATCGGCGAGAGCCGATCGCGAACCAACCAGATCCTGCTGAACCAGATCCGGTTGAACCATGGCAAGGAGAGGCCGAGGTGAAAGCCCGCGCGGTGCTGCTGGTCATGCTCGGGGTCGCGCTGCTCCTGGACGCCGGTTGCAAACGTCAACCGGGGACTGAGCGATCATTCCTTCCTGCGTCCTCTGAGGTTGCGGGCTGGGCGAAGACTGGTGAGACACGAACCTTCGAGGCTGCAGACCTGTGGAAGTACATCGATGGCGAGGCGGAACGGTACTTGAAGGCTGGGGTGCAGAGAGTGTCCACGACTGACTACAAGTTCCAGAACAAGGTCGACGCGGTCGCAGACATCTACACCATGGGGAACGCGGAGGGCGCCGAGAAGATTTTCAAATCGGAGCCGGCTGTCGATGTGAAACCGATCCAACTGGGAGACGCCGCGCGCTTGTCCAGCCAGAGCCTGGTGTTCCGCAAGGGGGCTTGCCTGGTGCGAATCGTTGCCTTTGAGGAATCGGCGGAAACACAGCAGGCACTTTTGCAACTAGGGCACGGTATCGAGCTGCGGCTGGCCAGGTGACGGTCGCAAGGACTGCGGTTCGTCACTGAAAAGTCGCACGGATTGCGGTATAGGTTAGTTTGAGGATCCTCGGGGCTGATCGTGGGTTCACCGGAGAACCCCTTATGAGCGCAGCGCGCAGCGCCAATCGGCGGGATTTTCTGAAGAAGTGCCTCACCGGCGCTGCGGTTCTGGGCGCAAGCGGCAGGATGGAACTGCTCGCGGCAGCAGAACAACAACAAGGAGCGGCGCTCGCGAAATCCCGAGTGGTGATCGCGCGCGATGCCATGCTGCGCGGCACGGGCTCCACGGTGGATTCGCGCCGGATGCAGAGCCTCCTGGATCGCGCCATGCAGGCTCTTTTCGACCGCGATAATCCCCTCGAGCCGTGGAAGAAGCTGGTCCGCCCGGGGGAAACGGTGGGACTGAAAGTGAATGCACTTGGGGGACGCGGACTCTCCAGCAACCTTCAGCTTGTCGAAGCCATTTGCGAGCGGTTGCAGGAGGCCGGAATCAAGGCGAGCGATATTGTGGTCTGGGACCGCGACAGCGACGAACTAGAACACGTCGGATTCCACGTAGCGACGGGCGGAAACCGGGTGCAATGCTTCGGCACCGATCGAGTCGATTACGAACAAGATTTGGCCACGCATGGCAGTGTGGGCAGCCGATTGTCGAAGATTCTGACGCAACGCTGCGACGTCCTGATCAATGTCCCGGTGCTGAAAGACCATGACGGTGCCGGCGTAACCATCGCCCTGAAAAACATGTATGGCGTCATTCATAACCCGAACAAGTACCACCCCAACGGCTGCAATCCCTACATCGCAGACCTGAACATGCTGCCGGAAATCAGAACCAAGATGCGATTGACCATCTGCGACGCGACCACGGCCTGCTTCGAAGGCGGACCCGGATACAAGCCGCAATACAGTTGGAAGAACAATGCCTTGATCGTTTCGCAGGATCCCGTCGCGCTCGACTACATGGGCTGGCAAATCATCGAGCGCAAGCGAGCCGAGAAAGGATTGAAGACGCTGGAAGGCGATAAAAGAGCGCCCCGATACATCGCGACCGCCGCCGACGCCGAGCATCGACTGGGCACGAACGATCCCAGAAGAATCGCGGTTGTCGAGGTGTAGGGGGCGCGTGATTGAGGTTCAACATGTCGCGTGAGCTCGATGCGCGAGAAGGCCAGAGCCCCGCTGTTCGCGGTGAGCGAGGCCCATTCTCGTGTCCGCTCGATCGCCGTTCGTTCTTGCAGTGCGCTCTGGCGTCGGGAGCAGCTTTAGGCGTCGGCGAAATCGCCCAGCTCTTTGTCGCGACCCCCGCGTGGGCGGGTCCGCAGAAGCAGGACGATTCGCGTTTCACCGTCGAAGCAAAGTTCTACGAGAAACTTCCCAACAACAAGAGGATCAAGTGCAAGCTGTGTCCGCGCGAATGCACGGTGGGAGACCGGGAACGCGGCTACTGTGGCGTGCGGGAGAATCACGGAGGGACCTATTACACGCTGGTGCACTCGCGGGTGTGCGCCGCGCATATCGATCCCGTCGAGAAGAAGCCGCTGTTCCACTACCTGCCGGGGACGCTTGCTTTCTCGCTGGCCACGGCGGGCTGCAACGTCAACTGCAAATTTTGCCAGAACTGGGATATCTCCCAGGTGCGTCCGGAGCAGGTTCCTGCCGACTACGCGCCCCCGAAATTGGTTGCCGAACTGGCCAAACAGCGCGACTGTCCGACCATTGCTTACACCTACAGCGAACCGGTGGTCTTCAGCGAGTACCTCATGGATGCGGCCGATGCTGGGCATGAAGCCGGAGTCCGCAGCGTGGTCGTGTCAAATGGCTATATGCAAGAGGAAGCGTTGAAGACGGCGTACGGAAAGATGGACGCGGTCAAGATCGATCTGAAAGCGTTCTCTGAGTCGTACTACAAGGATGTGGTTGTGTGTGAGTTGAAGCCGGTGTTGGACTCGCTGGTCACCTTGCGGAAGATGAACAAGTGGACCGAGATCGTGTACCTGGTGGTGCCGACGCTCAACGACAGCGAAGCCGAATTCCGCGGACTGGCACGCTGGATCAAGACCAACCTGGGCGTGGATGTGCCGATTCATTTCACGCAATTTCATCCCCAATACCTGTTGAAGAACTTGCCCATAACGCCGGTGCCCACTCTGGAGCGTGCCAAGGCGATTGCCGACGCCGAGGGGCTGCACTACGTGTACATCGGCAATGTGCCGGGACATCCTGCGCAAAATACCTACTGCCCGAAGTGCCGCCGCATGTTGGTGGAACGCGTAGGGTTCACGGCGAGTCAGATGCTGATCCGCAAAGGCAGTTGCCCATTCTGCCAGCAGCCGATCCCCGGCGTTTGGCACACGTAAGAGCGCGAGAGGAGGTTTCGCGTATGAATATCTCGCATATGAACATAAAGAAAATATATTGGCTGGTGGCTCTACTCATCGCGATCCTGGCGATTGCAGCACTGCAGCACGTTCGTGCTGCCGATCCCCAAAACGCGAGACAAGAGAACGTGAGACAAGCCGCTGTCGCCGGAGGGTTCTATCCGGCCGACCCCAAGACACTTACAGCGATGATGGATGACATGTTGGCGCATGCGTCTCCGCCGCCGATCAACGGCCCAATCCTCGCTGTGGTTGCGCCGCACGCCGGTTATCAGTTCTCCGGCCCCGTCGCTGCCTACACTTATGCGGCGCTGAAAGGGCGCAAGTTCTCGCGAGTGGTCGTGATTGCGCCGTCGCATTACGAGGCCTTTGATTTCACTTCCGTTTATGAGGGCGATGCTTATGCGACGCCGCTGGGTGGAGTCCCGGTAGACAAGGCGTTTGCAAAGCAACTCGTGCAGATGAGTCCAAGCATCAAATTCTCCAGCCAGGGACACACTCCCACCAAGGAGGGCGCTGAACATGCGCTTGAGGTGGAGTTGCCGTGGTTGCAGCGGGTGCTGGGCGACTTCGAACTCGTGCCCATCGTCATGGGAGACCAGAGCTATGAAAGCAGCCGCGCGCTGGGTGTGGCTCTGGCTAAGCTGATCCAGGGCACGGACAATGATAAAGATACGCTGATCGTAGCCAGTTCCGATCTGTCGCACTATCACGCCTACGACGAAGCGGTGAAGATCGACCATAAAACGCTGAACGCACTGCAGGCGTGGGACTACTTCAGCATGTCGCGAAACTTCGAGGCGCGGGTTTGGGAAGCCTGTGGTGGCGCGCCCATCGTAGCCGCAATGATTGCCGCCGAGCGCATGGGAGCGAACCAAGCCCTGGTGCTCAAGTACGCGAATTCAGGCGACATCACAGGGGATCACTCGCGCGTGGTCGGATATAGCGCGGACGTCTTTTTGAAAACTCAAAGCGGAAAGACAGTGGAACCGCAATTCTCGCTGACGGGCCACGAGAAAAACGAACTGCTCGCTCTGGCTCGCAAGTCGGTGGAGTACGCGGTGCGGGAGCGAAAGGCGTATGAACCAACCGCGAGCGCGAGCGAAGTGCTGAATGAGGAGCGCGGTGCGTTCGTGACCCTGCGCAAATCGGGAGAACTGCGGGGGTGCATCGGCTATACCTCCGCGGCTAAGCCTCTCTACATGACCGTGCGCGATACGGCCACGCTGGCCGCCCTGCGCGATTCCCGATTCCAGCCGGTATCAGCTTCGGAGTTGCCGCAACTCGATTACGAAGTCTCCGTGCTGTCGCCCCTTCGGCGCGTGCTGGACGTTCGGCAGATCAAGGTTGGCCAGCACGGTTTGCTGATGAAGAACGGCGCGTACGAGGGTCTTTTGCTTCCGCAGGTGCCGGTGGAAGAGAAATGGGATCGACAGAAGTTTCTGGAAGAAACCTGCGCCAAAGCGGGTATGCACTCGGGCTGCTGGAAGGATGAGAACACGGACATCTTCATGTTTACAGCGGTCGTATTCGGCGAGAACCGGCCGCAAGCGCTTGTGCCCGAGACATCTTTGCCTCCAGGCTCAATCGCGCGGCCAGGAGAGCCGGCGCCAGGTTCACCGCCGCACTGAGCCATGCCGTTTTCCAGAAACCAAACACCGGGATGAGGTAACTGCTCAACAAAAGCGCGCCCGCGCATCCGCCCAGCAGATCGATGGCATAAAGTGTGCCCAGTCGTGATCGACGGCTGCGGTCATTATCATTGTCATAGTCATAAAGGTAGATCTCGGTCGCGATAGGAAATTGATAGCCGCCCAGCATTCCGCAGAGAGCAGCTAACGCAGGGAAGACAAACTGCGCAGCCAACCAGGTTGCCGCCGTCCCGGAAATCTTCGACAGCAGACTAACCACGAATATCAGCGCGGGACCAGAAAGGGCGAGCAGGAACTGGGTCGTTGCCATGGTGCGGCAGGGTTGACTCTCGCTGGAACGAATGCGGCGGATGCCCAGCCAACTTCCGAAGGCAATGCCCGCCATGCACATGGCGATGAGGATCGTGAGTTGGTGGTAAACGTAACCGTAGACGGACTGGAATGCCAGCAGCAGAAAAATCTGCAGAGCCATTAGTGTGAATCCGGTCGCAGCCATGCAGCATGCCGCGGCAGAACGGGCGCGTCTCTCGCGAGCGGGCACAAACGCCAGAAGAACCGCCACAAACAATAAGATAACCAGGACCGCATCGATGACGCCGGTGAAAGCGATGTGCGCGGCGGCCCGGAACCAGCGGGAATAGCCCAGCTTGAACTGCGTGCTCCATAGCACAACGTCGAAGTAATAGGCGATCGGCTCGAAATCGCGATTGACGGGCGTCGAGGTCAGCGGCCGCAGTTGCTCGCGAACCTGCTCCATGCGATCGGGCATCATGCGGAAGGGGATGAAGTATTCGCGAACGTACTGCGTCTTCAGGTTCCGCTCCTGCAATCTTGCGATCAGCGTTTGCGGATTGTCCGTTAGAACATCGGGTCGCGTGGCGGCGAAGAAGTGAATGGTTTCGCCGGGGATGGTGACCACGTAAGGGAAGACTTCCCGCAGGGTGTGATGAATGCAGCGCAGGAATTCCGCCAGGTCGGGGCTGATGTAATCCTCCGACGAGCGCAGTTGCAAGGCGAGCAGTCCGCCGGGCGCGAGGCGATCGCCAGCGGAACGAAAGAACTCGGCCGTGTAGAACCGGTTCAACTGCGCGGTCTGCGGGTCGGGCACATTAAGAATGATCACGTCAAATTTGTCGCCAGTCGTCTTGAGATAGTTCCGGAGATAGTTCCGAAGGAAGTACCGGCCATCCGCGTAGTACACGTGCACCCGAGGATCCGAGACAACGGGAGCCGACTGCACGGGGAAGAACTGCAGCGCCATGTCAATGAGCGCGGGGTCGAGCTCAACGTAGTCGATCCGCTCGACGGTGGGGTGCTTCAGCGCTTGGGCGATGCTGCCGTTCACGCCGCCGCCGATCAGCAGAAGCCGCTGCGGCGCCGGGTGCTCCAGCAGCGCGTAGTGAACCGCCTCTTCGGCGGCGTTCTCGTCCGGCGCGCTGGCAAGGATCACGCCGTTGTCATAAATGCTGCGGATATTGCCGGTTTCCGTGTTGCCGGTTTCGTTGCCAGTTTCAATGACCGCCAGGTTGCCGTAAATCGAGTCGCGCGATCCCACCAGCCGGAATCCCCGCCACAAGCGCGCCTGCGCGGACCTGTCCAACGACGGAGCAACATATATAAGGAGAACGATTGTAAGGAAAACGACCGCGAAAAGCGCCGCTGCCATCGTTGCGTCCCCAAGCTGCTTGCGGCTCATCCGGCGCAACAAGACTGTTGCCATACATAGATTTAAGAGGGCGACGACAATCGCGATCTGGAAGGACTCAAGAAAGCGGACCAGCACAATGCTGGCCAGGATCCCTCCGCAGCCGGCACCAGCGGCCTCCAGCAAGTAAGCCGAACTGGCAGCGACGCGCGCGGAGACGGCGCACTCCTGCTCGTACATCCGCGTCGCAACCACGAAAAGCGACCCTGCGACAACGCAAAACAGGCTCAGACATGCCAGGGATGTGAGCAGCATCGGCACTGGACCAACCAGCTCGCCTGGCACGGTCTGAAAAAAAGATCTGGAAGCGCGCAAGGCCCAGATTGTCGGCAGCAGGCTGACGCCGAGCAGGCATTCGAGCGCGGCGACGGCCCGGCGAGCGTTATTCGCGCCCAGCGCAAAACGGCTGCTCAGCCCGCTGCCGGCGGCGGTCCAGAAGAGCCAGGTGGCTAACATAATTCCCAGCGAAATCTCGTTGCCGTTGAAGACGACGATGAGCTCCCGCATGAGAACGATCTGGCCGATGACCGCGCTGAATCCTATCAGAGTCAGAGCCGCTCTCACGGCAGACTCCGGCTGTTTCGCACACGGCATTGTGATGGACTGCATAGGTGTTGCTACCAGAACGAGATTAGAATTTAGTTGTTGCGCAAAAGCAAAGAGGTCAAAACAATATGCCGCCGACCGAGGGCGCCATTTTCAACCGCCGTGAAGCGTTAATCAAACTGCTCCGCCTGGGAGGAGTCGCTGCCGGAACCGCAGGCCTCGGCTACTGGCTCAGCGAACACAGCGAGCGGCCCGAGACCGCGCTGGCAATGAGCGCAAAGCGCAGTCATACTGTAGCGGCTGATGCGGCTTTGCCCGAGATGGCGGTCATCCAGGGAGATGATCCCGAAGAACTGGCGCGGACTGCTATCGAAGAACTGGGCGGCATCCGTCGCTTCGTCTCCCGCGCCGACATCGTGTTGGTGAAGCCGAACATCGGCTGGGACCGCACTCCAGAACAGGCGGCTAACACTAATCCGAAGATCGTCGCGGAGATCGTGCGGCAGTGCTGGAACGCAGGGGCAAAGCGGGTCATCGTGACGGACGTGAGCTGTAACGACCCACGCCGGTGTTTTCAGAGGTCGGGCATTGCCGAGGCGGCGCGGCGCGAAGGCGCCGATGTGATCCTGCCCGATGCCGCCAGATTCAAAGATGTAGACCTGCAGGGAGAAGTTCTGCGGGACTGGCCGGTTTTCGATCCCTTCCTGAATGCCGACAAGATCATCAATGTCCCCATCGCCAAACACCACAGCCTGACCGGTACGACTCTGGGGATGAAGAACTGGTACGGCATCTTGGGTGGACCACGCCATCAGTTGCACCAGAAGATCCACGAAAGCCTGGTGGACCTCGCTGATTTTATTCGTCCGACTCTTACCATCATCGATTGCTATCGCGTGCTCATCCGGAACGGCCCTACTGGAGGCAGCCTTGACGATGTCCTGCTCAAAAAGACGCTGGTGGCCGGAACCGATCCGGTGGCGCTCGACGCTTATGTGGCGAAGGCCTACTGGAATTTGGAAGTTTCATCTCTGCCCTATTTGAAAATGGCGTCTCAGCGCGGGTTGGGAACCTACGAGTTCGGGAAGATCCGGACACGCGTAAGAAGCACTGCATGAGAAAGGAAGGTGGAGCGTTATGAACTCCGACTATTAAACCACGCACCTCTGCCACTCAACTGGAGGATCCCGCCAATTGTCGCTTCGCTGTTACTCTCCATAGGGTCCCTGGCCGCACAGGCCGGTTTTTCAGCCGGACCCCTTCTGCTGCAAGCACGTTCGCCAGTATCAGGCGGCGCTCTTCACTAAGTTGAAGTTCAGCCCGAACACCGTAACCTTGCGGCTTGCTGCCTTGCGCTTCTTCTATATTCAGATGTTGAAGAGAGGCTGGAGCATCGCAGAGACGCCTTATCCGAAGAAGGTTTTTCACCTTCCATTTTTTTAGCCACTCCCAGCCGCTGGGTTCGATGCTTTAGGAATCAAGTGGTTGGCAAATGCCGATGACAAGGGTTTTTGGGCAAGTCTCAATTCAGCCCGGTTGTCTTGGCGCAGCGTGAACTGGAGAGGCGACGCTCTCTGTTAGTGTAGGTTCCAGCCCGTTCGGGGACCGTTCGCTATGGATCTCCTGCTGGCGGCCAGCGAGCATGTCCTTCGGTGTGATGTAGCCAATGGCACTGTTCAGACGGTCAGCACGTCAGCTTTGGCGACCGTTTACTCGGCGTATGTGCCATTCGCCAGTGCTATGATACGCAATCCCTTCGGAAAACCCTGAACGTTGCGACCCGTCTCGACCACTTGACCGGAAAGGTCTCTCCCTCAGATCGCTGGAAATTCAATAGGCTTGCGAGAGTTCGCGTCTGCTGCGTATTTTCACGTCAATCAGATTGTTTTCACTTCTTCTCTTCGGTGAGCGCCTCTAGAACGCCCAAGAGGGCATCGTAGACAAGACGCCCCTCAGACGACCACGCTTCATAAGGGCGAACAGTATCATAAGGTGGGTCCAAGGGTAAGCCAGCTTTCTTGTTTCGCAGACTCTGTTTCCAAGCACCAAGCGTGGCTAGGCTACCGCTGCTTAAATTACTCATTGTTCACCTCACGAAGGCCCATTCTAGCCCCGAGGTCGTTCATCAGGCGGTCACAATTGCGAGATATGGCGGTCTCAGTTCGAGTACTGCGCTGACGCTTCGCATGGCAAACCCACCCAACCGGTCGGACGAGGTATTCACGACGAATCAGAACCTTGCCGTTCGCACTGCCTTCCATGTGACTACGGGCGCGAACCACTGCGCAGCAGCAGCGCAAGCCTTGCCAGTTCTGCGTGACCCAAGGCTAATCCCTGCACTTTAAGTTGACTCCGCATCCGCAGCACACCTAACATTGCACGCTGAGTCCCAGCGCCCCCTCATGATTGGCAAGACCATTTCGCGATACCGCATCGTCGAGAAGCTTGGCGGCGGCGGTATGGGCGTCGTTTACAAGGCCGAGGACACCGAGCTAGGTCGTTTCGTTGCGCTCAAGTTCCTGCCGGATGACGTTTCCCAAGACCCGCAGGCATTGGAACGTTTGCGACGTGAAGCTCGTGCAGCCTCGGCGCTAAACCATCCCACATCTGTACGATCCACGGCATCGGCAAGCACGAGGGCCAGTCGTTCATCGCCATGGAGTTTTGGGATGGCCTGACGCTGAATCACCGCATCGACGGGCGTCCCCTGGAGACCGAGTTGATTCTTTCGCTCGCCATCGAGATCGCCGACGCGCTCGACGCAGCCCATGCTGCCGGCATAGTGCACCGCGACATCAAACCCGCCAACATCTTTGTCACCAAGCGCGGGCATGCGAAAATTCTGGATTTCGGGCTGGCCAAGGTCATGGTCACAGCCAGTTCGAGCAACGTGGGAGCGGTTGACACACAGACGCGATCTGTTGACGAGCCACATTTGACTAGCCCGGGAACAGCGGTGGGGTGATTAGATAACCGTGTCGGCTCCAAACCCGCCGAGTAGACTTGGTGCGCTCAAGCCAACCAAGGCTCGGAAGAAAGGAGCGAGCACATGAAGATTGTAGGTTGTGATTTGCACACGCGCTACCAGCAGGTTGCGATGCTGGAGCAGGAGACCGGCGAGTGGATGGAGCGTCGGTTAAAGCACGAAAACGGAGAAGCGCGAGCGTTCTACGCAGCTCTATCGAGCCCAGTGCGAGTGGGGATCGAGGCCACCGGGCACACGCGCTGGTTCGAGCGCGGAATCTTCTCTCACCCCTCCTCGCGCACGTTCGGCAGCCAGCGCAGCATGTGATGCTGAAGTTTGGTCACGATCCAGTTGAGCAGGATCCCGATCATGCCGGCAATCATGATGGCTCCGTAGGTTTCCGGGATGCGATAGCTGGACTGGTAAAGATAGATGCCGCGCCCCAGTCCGCGTTCGCCCAAGCCGATGAACATTTCGACCGCCACCACGAGCACCAGGGAGTACGAAACCGCGGTCCGTATGCCATCGAAGATGCTGGGCAGGGCCTCGTAGAAGAGCACATCGGAAACCATCTGTAAGGAACTCAGGTTTAACAAACGAGCCTGGTAGAGGCGGCTCTGATTGGCCAGGGCTGCGCCCGAAACCGCATTGACCAGGATCACCAGCAGGCTGGGATAGGCTGCCAGCGCTACGATCGACGTCTCTCCGACTCCGGCCACGATCAGGAACAACGGGAACAACGCGGAAGCGGGAATGGAGCGCAAGGCGTGCAATGGCCCTTCGACAACCTTATAGGCGCGCTGGCGATAACCCAGAAACAAGCCCGCCGGAATACCGAACACGCAGGCAACCAGCAAAGCCGCGAGCACACGGAACAGCGTCCAGCCGATATCCGCCAGCAGTCTCTCGCGGAGCATGCCCGGCACAGCGCGAGCCACGTTCCAGGGCGCGGGCAGAACGATGGGATCCACCAGACGCAGCGCGGCGACGATGGCCCACACGGCAAGCAGGCCGCCAACGAAAGACAATGCGCGCCATTTTCGTTTAAACCAATCCATCGCCTAACCTAGTCAATCGCCTAACACCCCGTGGCCCAAGTCGCGCCCGCAGCGGCACACGAAACCTTCTATGAATTGTCATCCCGAGCGAAGCGAGGGATCTGCAGTTTGCGGCGAAACTGCAGATCCCTCGCTTCGCTCGGGATGACAAAATCTGGCGAATGGGTATCAAAGAGCGGGATGCCACTTTCACCACGGGCTGCTAAACCAATGCGTCTAAACCAGTCCATCGCCTAGACCAATCCGTCGCGAATGCCGTTAATCAGCGCCTGCTGCATGGCGCCGTAATCGGGCGTGTTTTCCTCGCGGGGAAAACCCAGGTGGAAGTCGAGATCGGACATCACCCGCACCGGCCGTCTGGCAATGATGATGCACCGCATACCGAGGGCCAGCGCATCCGAGACGTTATGGGTAATGAGGACCAGCGTCATCCGATCTTTGAGCGCAAGCTCGTGCAACGCGGATGTGATCTCCGCTTTGACCTGGCCGTCGAGAGCCGAAAAGGGTTCATCCAAAATCACCAGTTTCGGTTTCCAGGAGAGGCAGCGGGAAAGCGCCAGGCGCTGTAACTCGCCTCCGGAAAGCTGCGCTGGATAGACGTCGGACAGCGCGCTCAGCCGGAACAGGGTCATCAGGTAGCAGATGCGGTCGCGGCGCTCGCGGCTTTCCCACTTCAGTTTCTCCAACGGATAGCGTACGTTCTCGAGGACCGTCTGCCAGGGAAAAACGCCGTTCATCGGATGTTGGTCCACGTACACCAAGTCCGACGGCCGTGTGAAGTCCGGGGAACGCCGGACGATTCCTTTTTGTGGGATGACGATGCCGGCCATGATGCGGCCCAGCGTGCTCTTGCCGGCGCCGCTGGCGCCCATGATGGTCACGATCGAACCCTGTTCGATACGCAACGAGAAGTCCCTGTACAAAGCAACATTGACGCCGTTAACGCGAGCGGCAAAGGAAAAGTCGACGTCCTCGAGTTCGAGTGCGCTGCGAATGGAAAGCGCTGGACCGCTCATATTCCGCTCATTGATTGGTCGCTCATTGATTGGCCGCTCATCGGGTAGGATCCACCAGTCTGTGGGCGTCGATTCGTTCCGGGACCTCGCCCGTTTGGTAGAGCAAATCGATGAACTGCTGGAGGTTGGCGATATCAACCTGGTTCGAGAGGGTGACGTCGGCGACATTCACCCGGGCGGCGACGTCCGGCGGCAGCTTGATGTACTTGGTCAGCAGTGTGCGCGACTCGGCCGGATGTGCAGCCATATAGTCCACTCCCTGCTGCAGAGCTTGCACGGCGCGCGCCGCCAGCGCCGGATGGTTGCGCTCGAACTCCCGTGAAATCACTGAGGCCCCAATGGGGCACGGGTTCAGCAGGTCGGCGTACACCGATCCGAAGAGCTGACGATAGCCTCCGTGGACGAGGGCGGTAGTGGTCACCGGCTCATAGGCGAAAAGCGCATCCACCGCGCCTGACTCAAGGCTGGAGATCTGGGCCTGCGGTGGCAATTGCAGCATTGTAACGCTGGCCGGATCGACTCCATGCTTCTTAAAAAATGCGGCCAGCATGTGACTGGGTGCGGTGCCTGGAAACACCCCGACTTTCTTTCCCTTCAAATCCTCAACGGTGTGCAGCGGAGAAGACTCCCGGACGATAATTTTGTCGAGCGCGTTGGCATCGTTCATCCGGCTGTGCGAGAAGATGCGCACGCGCCCGGGGCTTTGGATTTCCAGGTGAATGATCGGCACCAGCGACGTTGCCGGCAGAATATCGGCTTGGCCGGCGACCATGGTGTTTACCAGATCGTTACTGCTGCCCACCGCGATAGCCTTCAGCCGCAGATTTTCTTTGTCGAAAAGTCCCTGTTCCTGCGCTATGAAAACCGGCAAGCTCGGAATGATCTGCAGGTAGGCAACGCGCACCTCCCCGGCATCCTTATGGGTCGATCTCCAAAACCCGATGAGTGCTAAGAAGAGAATGACTGCGGCGCCGAGTGCCCATAGCCTGGATCGCATAGATTCACTCTCCGGCGTCGAATCAAACGCCAACCGCGAAACCTGTTACTTGCCCACCCAGCACGCCGGGCGTTTCTGCAAGAAGGCGGAGATGCCTTCCTGTGCGTCCGCCGCCATGGAGTTCATGGTCATAATCTCTTTCGCGTAGGCATACGCCTTGGGCTGGTCGAGGTCGATCTGAGTGTAGAAGGCCTGCTTGCCAATCGCCACCGTGACTGGGCTGGCTTGGGCGATGCGCCGGGCGAGGGCGCGGGTCTCCTCATGCAAGGACGCCGCCGGCACTACCTTGTTTATCAGTCCCCATTCCGCCGCCGTTGCCGCCGGAACCATGTCGCCGGTCAGCAGCATCTCCAGCGCACGCTTGCGGCCGATGGCGCGGCTCAGAGCAACCATGGGCGTGGTGCAGAACAATCCGATGCGCACGCCGGGTGTGCCAAACGACGCTTCTTCGGCAGCAATTGCCAGGTCACAAGTTGCTACCAGCTGGCATCCGGCCGCGGTGGCTACTCCTTGGATTTCTGCAATCACAGGTTGCGGGATGGATTGGATTTTGGTCATCAGCTCGCAGCAAACGTCGAAGGTTCGCCGATACTCGTTGATGTCCTTTCCCACCATTTCACTCAGATCATGTCCAGAAGAGAAGACTTTCCCCGCGGCGGCTAGAATAACGGCTCGCAATTCGGTATTTTTGCCGATGCCATCCAGACAGTCCAACAACTCGAGCATGAGATCGAGCGACAGGGCATTGCGGCGATTGGGCCGATTCAGAGTGACCACTGCGACATTTTGTTCCGTTTCAAAGCAAATGTTCTCGTAGCCCGTCGAACAAGCGACTTGATGCATAGGCACCGTCCCGAGGACAGCGGCGAGAAGCCGTCCCCATTATTATTGCTCCATTATCCACATTCTAGCCTCGCGACCGACCACAAATCGACGAAAAGAGTGGCGGCGGGGAGCAAACACGGTGAGTGCCAAATCGAAAAGGACGAACGCCACCGCGCTGCTTTCATTGCTTTCATGGTTGCGCGTGCTCTTGACTCGTAATATGCTGCGCTTTCGATTGGCAGTGCAGCCCTTCGTCGTCAATGTCAATGTCAATGTCAAGGAGCAGAGCCATGTCCAGCAAGTCCAGACCATCCAGAAATCAGATGGCGACGACCTCCAGATGCGCGACGGCCGCAGACGCCCAGATTATTCTCCAGCTCTATGATCTGCGACGGGATACAGAGATGCGCAAGGCTCGGCACTTTATCGCGGCCGAGTTTTGGCCGGAAACTGCCGAAGATACCCTGCGCATCGCCAGGGCGTATCCCAGCCGGGAAAATACATGGTTGCGCCAGGTTACAAGTTACTGGGAAATGGCTGCGTCATTCGTGCTGCGAGGCGCGCTGCATGAGGGGTTGTTCTTCGATGCCAGCGGTGAGATGTATTGCGTCTATGCAAAATTTAAGCCTTTTCTAACCGAGATTCGTCAAAAGCTCCCTCAGTTTCTGCTTACAGTGGAGAAGGTGGTCTTGAACACGCAAGAGGGCCGCGATCGGCTGGAGCGGCTTGAAAGACGCCTTGCCCGGCGCCAACAGAAGCTGGCAGAGCGGCGTGCGGCGGTTGCGGCAACCTCGGCTGGGTTCAACTAGCCGGGCAACTCCCGCCCGCCGAAGGTCCGCGAATCCAGCAACGGACTTCGGACTCAGGACGCGGCTCAGGACGCGACTTAGGAGACTATGGGCTTCTTGAAAAACTCTTCTTGAATAACTCCAAGAATTGTTCGCCTAAATCCATCGCTTTCCACCACGATTGATCTTGCTCCCTTCCTCTCGATCCGTGAGTTAATATGGATGCAACCATGGATCGAAGCATTCTCAGATTGCCGGATCCAGTTGCGGGGGCTCCCCACGGAGAGCGACGGCGCATTGTTCGTCAAAAACTGCATACACCGGTTTACGCCAGTTTCAATGGGCCGCAGACCGGGATGGTTGTGGATCTGAGCGAATTGCTCGACCTGCACGAAGAGGGCTTCGCCGTCCAAACCAGTGAACGGCTGGAGGTGAACCGGGCGGTAACGCTTTGCCTCGATTTGCCTGAAACCAAAAGTTACATACATGGCAGTGGCCAGGTGATATGGAGCGATGACACGGGCCGCGGAGGCATCCGGTTTTCCGGGCTTCCCGAGAGTTCGCGGCAGATACTAAAAGAATGGCTCTTTGCCAATCTGCTGCTCGCCTGCTCCAACCACGCTGCTCGAAAGGAACAGCTTGCGCGCCGCGAGGAAGAAAAATCACCCGAGCCGGTACCGGTCACTAAGGCCGGCAGCGTTGTCCCCATCTCCGATCCAAGCGGAACGCTCAGTTCGGTGGAATCGGTGGAAGCGGTTGGCCGCGAGGTCGTCGCGATCGGTGACGACGTCGATGCAGTTTTGCAACTCATCACCGAGCGCGCCTTGAGTCTCACCGAAGCCAGTGGCGCGGCCCTGGCGTTTCTCACCGACGACAAGATGATCTGCCGGGCGCGAGCCGGTGAACCCGCTCCGCCGCTGGGAGTTCCTGTGGACGTAAGAGAAGGGCTGTCTGGAGAATGCGTTCGCAGCGGACTTCTCGTCTCGTGCGAGGACATGGAGAACGATCCGCGTATCGATCCGGAGATCGGTCGCACCCTGGGCATAGGCTCGTTCATGGCCGCTCCTGTCATATCCGATTTCCGCGTGGTTGGCCTGTTGGAGGTTTTCTCTCCGCAACCGCATCGCTTCACGAAGGCCCACGGGACGGTCTTGGACCAGCTCGTCGAAATGATTCCCAAACCCCACCGTGAAAAGGTCCAGCCTGAAAACGCCGAGCCTGAAAAGACTCAACCGGAAACGCCGGCTAGGCCAGAAGCCGTGTCGGACGTGTCGCCGCCTCCGGCTTCGGATTCAGGTTTGATCGAGTTTGAGTCGATCCAAGCGCTTCGTGAGGCCTTGTGGGAACGGGAGCCTGAATTTTCCAAGCAAGTCTCGCCGCCGCTTCCCGAAATCATCGCAGAGCAAATTCCGGAGCAGGCCCCCGACACTGCGCCCGCGGCTCCATCTCGCTTGCATTATCGCACGCTGCTCGGACTGGCCATTGCAGTGATCGCGACGGTACTCGGCTATTTGGCCGGTCCCATA
This sequence comes from uncultured Acidobacteriaceae bacterium, assembly GCA_963749275.1. Lineage (GTDB taxonomy): Bacteria > Acidobacteriota > Terriglobia > Terriglobales > Acidobacteriaceae > Acidiflorens. Next base: position 64,925 of record CAVVNA010000021.1, on the reverse strand, counting down.
GTCGAGAGGCGGTGGGCCCGCCCACCGCAAACGTCGCGGCAGTCAGCGGTTGAGGCGGCCTCGACGGTTTCGCGACCAAGCGCGATCGATCATGACGCGCAAGCGAATTCCCTGGGAAGCTTGCAAAAGCTCGCCAATCGGGGAGACGCTGACGCGCAATGGCAGATGGGCGTGCGCTACCACAACGGAGAGGGCGTTCCGCGGGATGACGCGCAGGCTATGCAGTGGTTCCTGCGCGCCGCCGAACAGGGGCATGTTATCGCGCAGGCTACGCTCGGCGCCTACTATTGGGCGGGGCGTGGAGTTCCTCAAGATTTGTCCAAAGCCTACCTCTGGTCTTATATCGCGCTCGCCCAGGGTGACGAGAACAGCAAATCTCGACTTGAAGGGTTGGCTTCGCAAATGACCCGGGCGCAGGTCTCAGCCGCCCGCCAGCAGGCAGAAGCCTGGCTCCGCTCCCATAACCTGCGAGCGAAATCCGAGACGAACTGAGCCGGATTCTTCGTCAGCCCATCCCACCCGCCCGACGAACCCGTCCAACGAAACACAGACAGACCCGATCCTTCAGCCGTAGAATATAGATGTGGCCACGCTGCGCGACATTCTCGCTGCCGACGATCGCGTCCGTCAGGGCGACCCTGCGCTTTGGGAAAAGCTGGATCGCAATCGAGTGCGCTGCTATGCCTGCGGCCACTGCTGCCCGATTCCGGAGGGACAACCCGGTGTCTGCAAGGTTCGTTTCAACCACGGTGGCACGCTCTACGTTCCCTGGGGCTATGTCGCCGGAGCGCAGTGTGACCCCATCGAGAAGAAGCCGTTTTTCCACGCCCACCCTGGAGCCCTGGCTTACAGTTTCGGAATGCTGGGCTGCGATCTGCACTGCTCCTATTGTCAGAACTGGGTCACTTCGCAGGCGCTGCGCGACCCGAACGCCGTCTCACCGCCGCTCGAGGCCGATCCGGAACTGCTGATCAAAGACGCGCTTGCACAAGGCGCAAAAGTTGTGGTCAGCACTTATAACGAGCCGTTGATCACCAGCGAGTGGGCGGTTGCGGTTTTCCGCCAGGCCCGGCAGGCGGGCTTGCTGACCGCATTCGTTTCGAATGGCAACGGGACGCCGCAGGTGCTCGAGTATCTCCATCCCTGGATCGATCTCTACAAGGTGGATCTCAAAAGCTTCGACGATCGCCACTATCGCGAACTCGGCGGACGCCTGCAGCCGATCCTCGACACCATCCGCAGTTTGCACCGAATGGGTGTGTGGCTGGAGATCGTCACCTTACTCATTCCCGGGTTCAACGACAGCGACGAAGAACTGCGGAAACTGACCTCCTTTCTGGCCGACGTCTCGCCCAACATCCCCTGGCATGTGACCGCCTTTCATCAGGGCTACAAAATGACTTCACCCGCCGATACGCGTCCCGAAGATTTGCTGCGCGCCGCTGCCATCGGCCGTGAAGCCGGATTGCGCTACATCTACGCCGGCAACCTTCCTGGGCAGGTGGAGGGTCTGGAAGATACTCATTGCCATCAGTGTGGCGAAATGCTGATCCAGCGCTATGGATATTTAATCGAAAAGTACAAGTTGACGGCGCAAGGCGAGTGCCCGGCCTGCCACACCCCAGTCCCCGGCCGTTGGTCGGAAAAATTTGACGGCCAGATTGCAGCCGCGCCTTTTCTGTCCCGCAGACAGGCGCAATTGGTTAGAATCCTTTCGCGACAATAATCGATATTCATGCGAACGGCTAGAATATTGCTGCTGGCGGTCCTATTGTGTCTGATCCTATTGTGGATGGACCTGGGCTGTTCTCCGCGCAATTTCCTGACGCGCCGGCTCGCCGCCGATTTGATCTCGGCCTCCGACGCATTCAAAGAGCCACAATCGTTCTGGCTCCGGACCGGCATCGTTTCCAATAAGGATTTCAGTGCTCCCGACTACATGGTGTTACAGCACCGCGGATGGCTTATCGGCAGCGAGGTGAAGTGTCCCGCCGGAATTGACCCTCCGCCCTGCTGGGACGTAGTGCTCACGCCGATCGGAGTGGAGACGGTACGGCCCCTGATTTCAAGTGCGCTTGCCGGCAATGGCCGGGACAATGGCCCGATGGAGATCCCGGTCGCGCGCCGGCAACTGCTGGGCGTTTCCGGAATCAGCAAGAGCGCCAACATCGCCGACGTCGAGTTCACCTGGCGCTGGGTTCCCATCAATCCGGTGGGCGCGGCGCTTTACGACAGCGGAGTGCGCTACCGCTCGACCGTCGGATTCCGTAGCTATGACGACGGCTGGCGCGTTGTGGACCAATCCGTCCCCAGCAACCAGACGCTCGATGAAGCGCTACGCAACGCTCAACCCACTACACCGTAAAAGAAAAGCGACAGCTGTCTCCCGCAATTAGTGCTACAACTTCTAGTGCTGATTGCCTTGCCATAGCTGCTAGACTTTGTTTAGAGTCACGATGCCACGCCTTTTTTATTTCGGAGCCCTGCTGGCGGGAGCGGCACTGTTGTCTGTGCCGATTTCCGCGCAGACACCTGCGCCGGCGAGCGCAAAAACGAGCGCGAAAACAAGCGCGAAAAATGGCTCGGCAAAGAGTGAGCGAGAGAGCCCTCGCATCGAGCACGTCGTCGTGCGCGGAAGCGCGGCCACGATGGAAGTGGAGATACAGACCTCCGGAGCGCCGGTCGCTCCCGAGACCCAGGCCATTACCGGGCCCGATCGCATCGTCGTGGATTTTCCCGGGGCGCTTCCCTCCGCCGAGTTGCACGCCCTCAAAGTCAATCGCGGTGCGCTGAAGGGAATTCACTCGGGACTGTTTTTCGACAAACCTCCGATTACGCGCGTCGTGCTCGATCTTGCGGAACCGCAGTCGTATCGGATTTCGACAACGCAGAATGCGATCGTTGTAAAGCTGGGCCCGGTAAAGCTGGGTCCGGCGAAGGTCGGTCCGGTCACCGCCCCTCGAGCCCAGCCTCCCGCTGTGCCACATGCGCCCGCCGCCAAACTTCAGAATGCCTCGCTCGCCGCGGGCGCGCTTGCCGGGCGCATGAAGGCCGCGGCGACGAATGTTGCGGCCGCCGGAGTCTCTCCCGCAGTTTCCAATACGACCGCGCCGCCGCCTCCCGCAGCGCCGCCGCAGGTAACCGTGACCTATGGAAACGGGATGCTACGCATTCGCGCCGAGAAAGCTACGTTCGCGCAAGTGTTGTCCGAAGTGCAGCGGCAGACGAAGGCCGAGATTGTCATTCCGGCCGGCGCTGACAAGGAAGAAGTGGACGCCGATCTGGGCCCGGCCCCGGTGCTCGACGTACTGGCATTGCTGCTGAACGGCTCGCCCTATAACTTTATTCTGGTCGGCAACGAGCTAAGTGTCGAACGCGTCATCCTGACTCGCCGCGACCCCAACATCTTCTAAGACTCATCGACTCATCTCAAGACCTTGATCCACCGAGGACACGAACATTTATGCGTGTTCCGGCTGTGGACGGGCGAGATGCCCGTCCCTCCACCGTATGAGTCATTTTACTAGCGCAGGCGCGCTTTTAACTGGACGTAGGCTTCGCAGGCTACGCCGGGCTGTTCTATGTGGGTGAGGAAGAGTTGGCGCAGGGCGGCAGTGGTTAGGCGGCCTTTAAGGTAGGCGTCGTAGAGATCGTTGCCGGTGAGGTAACCGAGTTGCTGGGCGACGTATTCGTACTGGCGGCCGGTGAAGGCTGGAGCTGGCGCGAGCGATTCCGGAGCGGACGGCTGGCGCCGGGAGCGTTGCTTATAACTATGGTTATAACGAAGAACGTGTTCGCGGTGTTGGATCAGGAAGTCGAGCGCTTCGACGGCGGCGGCAAAGGGAAGCGAAGTCTGGTGTTCAAGGTCTTCACGAGTCACGTCGAACAAATCCGCGAGATCGGCATCGCGGAGAGCGGGACGCGCGGGGTGTAAGATGCGCGATCCGAAAAAGGCCAGCGCGTGTTCGAAGACGGCCATGTAAAACGCGTCGTCCCGGGCTAGCGACAGGGCGACCGGCGCGGCGTGCGGTGCGGTGTGCTGTGCCAAAACCTTGCCGTTCGAAAGATTCGGCAGTCCGCGACAGGCTTGATGAAGGAAGCGGGTAGCGTCTTCGGCGGAGGAGGTCATGCGGAACTGGCGTACGTACACGGCGTTGATCGGCGTGAGGTAGACGCTGCCGCGCTCGCGGACCTGGCGGAGCAGGGAGCGGCGGTGTTCGGCAGTGAATCCTTTGCGCGATAAGAGACGGCGCAGAAGCGCATCCGAGCTGCGCGAGTAGACTTCGGGCATAAGGTCAACCAGGAGCCTGGGCTGCGTCGTGTTGTGCGCGGAGTACTGGTTGATGCCTAGAAAACGCACCATGCCGTCGATTAGGTTGTAGAGAGTGGGGCCGAGGTCGGGCGCGCTGTGGTCATTATCATTGCGTCCCCAGCGGTCGAGGCAGAGCCGGTAGTTCTCGTATTTCTCCAGCGGCGTGGCGTTAAATACGCAGAGAACATTTTCGCGGACTGTTTTTCGGACCTCTTTGCGAACTTGGACGGCTTCGACGTGGTCGCCGGCTTCTCCGGCGGCGTGCCAGTAAAGGGCGTCAACGTTCTGCAGAACGGTGAGCACGGGCTCCGCGGGAAGCCGCTGCTGGAGCAGCGCGGGCAGATGCTGGGGCGCGAGGTGCGACTCGCCGAAAAGCACGAGGATGAGCGCGCCGGGATGGCGGCGGCGGAGTTCGGCAATCTTGTCGGCGGCGTGGCGATCGCGGGCCCCGATTTTGCGCAGATCTTCGCGAGGCATGCAATCCAGGCCATAGATGGATGCGCCGTGGTCGCGGGCGGCGGAGAGCAGTTCGTAAAAGGGAGGCCAGTCGTATCCCCAGTCGATTTCGAAACGGATGCGCTGGCGCAGTTCGTCTTCCGCAATTTCGGCGCGGTACCATTCGTCGAGAATGTGCTGGTTGCGGGAAAAAATGGTTTCAACTCCCAACACGACGGGGCGCTGGTGGAGTTCGGGATCGCGGAGGAGCGAGGCTAGGTAGCGCTGCGAGTTGGGCAGGGCGTGGTAGTCGCCGACCAAAACGATTCCAGCGTTGGTGATTTGGTGGCGGACATCGCTGGGGGTGAGAACTTTCTGATAGGAGCGGTAGGCCTCGCGAAAGTCGCGGAGATATTTGCGTCCGGCGGCGGGATCAATGGCGCGAATCTCACGCTCCACGCTGGCAAGGGCGTGGAGTTGGGCGGCACTGCGCCGCGATCGTAAGATGCCGGTGGTTGCCATAAGTTCGTCGTTCGCTGTTCGTCGTTCGCTGCGCTAACAAACTGCAGATCCCTCGCTCCGCTCGGGATGACAAGTCAGAGAAGTGCTCAGCAAGCTGTCAGAGCGTCCTTGACTTGCCTTTCCGGCATCCCTATCCTCAGCTTTCGAGGCCAAGCATTGGATGCCTCGTGGAGCGCCAACTTTGCCTTTTCTTCCGCCGGAAAACTTGACGGTTGCCACCACCGGCGCCAGTGGGTCGTTATTTCTGAAGCATTTTCTTCTCACCGTGGAACGCGACCCGCGGGTGAAGACGGTGAACTTCATCGCTTCTGACAGCGGCCTGCGCGTCATGGCCGAGGAACTCGGTGTCGAAGGCCGCTCCGATCTCCTACATCAAATCATCGGCGCGCCTTCGGCAAAGATTCAGCAGCAGTCCAACAGCGATATCGGAGCCAACGTGGCCAGCGGGTCGTATCCTTCGGACGCGATGGTCGTAATCCCGTGCAGCGTCGGCACCCTGGGCCGCATTGCGAACGGCACGGCCTCGCGTCTGATCGAGCGCGCCGCCGATGTGAGTCTTAAGGAGCGCCGGCCGCTCGTGCTGTGTGTTCGCGAGACGCCGCTCAACAAAATTCATATCCACAACATGTCGCTGGCAGCGGACGCGGGTGCGACGATCTTCCCGCTGATCCCAACGTTCTATAACCATCCATCGAGCGCCGATGCCATGGCACAGGAATTTGCGAACCGCGTGCTGGCGCATATAGGCCTGCCCCAACCGGACGCTTACCGGTGGAAGGGGTGAAGCCAGTTCTCAGTTCTCGGTTCTCAGTGCGGAACTGACCAGCGCTATCAAGATTTTTCCGACAATCGAGAACCTAGACCTCATTGAAAGATCTATGACTTGGGGGAAGTCTTTCCTGCCTTGCAGGGTAAGATCAGTCTAGGGAACGGGCAGTAACGAAGGTAGGTATCTGGCGGGCATGTACTGCGAGTGCCGGGACGACCAAGCCCCAGCCGGCTCCAGCTAAGTGAAATTCTGCCGGTTGGGGCGGTTTTTCTTGGTGATGCTTCCTACGGTCTGATACCACGCAACCACCCAGGGAACGATCAGGGAAAATACCAGGCGTGCGCCCAGCGTTCGGATGGGCATTCTTCTAAGGTCGGTCCAGTCCAACCGAAAGGCAAAATAGATTTCGAGCGCGAGCACGCACAAGAGCGGGATGGGCGAGTAGACGAGCGCGAGAGCGGCAAGAATCTCGGCGAGGCAGCGAGCCAGGTTCCTCCATAGGCGGGCCGAGCGTCCGCCCAAAACGCCGTCGGTTACGGAATAGCTGACCATTTGCCGGAGAGCCGAGCGGAAAGTGTGGCGCGGTTGGTAAGACGCCTTGGCCCTTTCCGCGAAGGCGGGGGTCACAAGCTGGCGCACCTTGGAATCGAATACGGTGTCTTCTCCGAGGAAGACGGTCTCGGGGAATCCGCCGACGCGTTGCCAGAGTTCTTTGCGGAAGGCCATGGAGCGGGCAGTGCAGGACTTGGTTGCCGCGTCGGGGTTTAACTTGATTCCGAAGAAGGGCGCGGAGGCAACGTCCCAGACGCTGGAGTTGGTTGGGTCAGTCTTTGTCGGACCGGTCTTTGTCGGATCAATGTACGATGTCGGATCAATGTACGATCCGCCGACGGAGTACTGGGAGTCGCCGTTGAAAATCGGGGCCGTGAGGTTGGCGAGCCAGTCGGGACCGTAGGTGCAGCCGGCGTCGGCGCAGGCGACGACCTCGGAGGAGGCTGCTGCGGTTGCGATGTTGCGGCCGCGTGCGATCGGTCCCGGAGAACGTTGCAAGCTGCAGCTTTCATCGCGGATGGGAACTAGCGTCGTGTATTTTGACCGGGCGGCTTCGAGACGCTCCCAGGTGCCGTCGGTGGAACCGCCATCGACGATGATGACTTCGGCGGGAGCGAGAGTCTGCTGCATCAGACTCTCGACCAGTGCGTCGATGTCATCTCTCTCATTGAGGACGGTGCAAGCCACGCTCACGGCTGGCATGTTGAGTGAAACCCCACGGTGGTTGCTTTCATTCGCCTTTTTTGGGATGCGCTACCGCCGATGCGGATCCGAAACAAGTGTACCCGCGAAGCGCCCACATATGAATCCTGTCGCTGGTGGAGAGCCGGGCGTCCACGCCCGGCTGGACGGGCGAGACGCCCGTCGCTCCATTGGATCAGATTAGTTGGCGATGCTGAGCGATCTGCTGCATGAGGAACTTCACCCCGCGGGCAGAGCGGCCATAAGCCTCAAATTCTTGCAGCAGTCTGTCATGTCTGGGCATCGTGACCGGAATCTCCCTTTCTTGACTTTCGCAAAATGGCCAGATGGCCCGCGGTGGCGTTTTTCGCTGGCATGGGATCGGGCGAATCTACTTCGCTGGAACGGGTGCTTTGGGGGCGGGAGCGCCGCGTAGCAATCCTTCCGTGCTCAGGTCCTCGTCCAGGTCGGGCCAATGGATGCCATAGCCGCCGCCGGCAATCGCCCAATTCCGGCGCTGCGCAGGCGTGGCATGGAGCAGACGCGGATACCATACCAGGGGCACCGTAATGACGCGGCCGTCCCGCAGACTCACGCTGAGCGTGTCGTCCGTGGACTGCACGTCGAGCACGCGCTCATCTGCCGCCGATGCCGAAAAACTCATGCCATGCCTCCAGGAACTCTTCCCTGTGCCCGGTCACCATCGATTGTATAGTGCGCAGTTCGTTGGCGCGAAACCCAAAATTGCGCGCCAGTTGGACTGGGTCAAGCCAGAACTTAGCCGACAGGTCGTCGCGATCAACATGAATGTGGGGCAGTTCGTTGGGTTCGTGGCTATAAAAGTAGAACCGATAAGGGCCGGACCGGAGCACAGTCGGCATGCGCGAATTCTACCAAAACTCGCGATTTGTATCAGGGTATGCCTTTCGCGATTTGTATCAGAGTATGCCTTTCGCGATTTGTATCGGGGTGTGCCTTCAGGCATACCGTAATGCGCCGCGTTATGAAATGCGCCTTCAGGCGCTGAGGTGGCGATTTGAGTTTCACTACGGTCTGTTAGCGTCTTGCGTGTAGACGAGACGGTAGCCCACTTGGGTAAAAGGCGTCGGATTTTTTCTACAGGCACGGTTCGACCGGCTTTAGCGTCCCGCATGCCTTCATCAATGGCGGCGGGCGGCGAGGGTTTCCTCGTCTTCATCGTCGACGACGGGAACGGGATTCTCTAAATCGAACTTCTTCGACTTCGCCATGCGGTCACACAATACGCAACCTCACCACTCGCCGATAACCTGCGTGCGTTTCGACCCGAGAGCAGTGCAAAATGGTTGCGAAACACGTAGAATTCGGGCTATTGTCATTGCGCGTTGCTGAGTCTCAAATGTTTGAAATCGTCAAACTTCTCGGGTCTTTTCTGTCGGGGGGTCTCGCTGGCTCTTTGCTTACTGAGTGGTTCCGACGGCGACGCAGTAGAGTGCAACGGGTTCCCCTAATCGAACGAGTCAACCGACGGGTTAGCCCCGAGCTACAAGAATTCACACTTGCACGCATAGGCGGCGCGAATCGACAACAGGGAGACGTTAAGGAAATACGCGAATATCAGTTAACGATGCGCAACACCAGTCACATGCACCTACGGGATGCCGAGGTTCAGTTCGAGTTTCCTGCTGACGATGTTGAGGCGTGGGTGGAACGACCGAAACTGAGCAAAACACCACTAGAGGAAGTAGGCGCAGCGACAGTCAAAGCGCCGTGGAAGAAAGCCTTCAGGTGGAAAATCCCGCATCTCCCGTCGGGTGACTCAGTGGAATTTACCTTTCGGGCTGTCAACCCATTAACCGGGTTATATGAGGCAGCATCATACGGCATTGAGGGTATCGTCCTAGAGAAAATGGCCGACGAGCCACCTCTGAGAAGTGAATTTGTATCGGTGCAGGCCCTCATGCAACTCGGTCTTCTTGCGTTACTTCTCGGGATGGTTGCCTCGATGGGTGTTCACTGGCTGACTAGAAGTACATCTGTAACACCTACTACGGCTGTAACACCTACTACAGCTGACAAGCTTAACAGACCCGAAACAAATACTATGATTAAGGTTGGAGGGTGCGACCTTCGAGTTATTTCGTCAGCCAACATGCACGAGGGCATGTGGTTTAGAGATAACAAAATCGTCAATCTTGGGGTGGAGACATGCGAAATACAATCGGAAAGGCTGGGCTGGGCTAAGCCAGTGATCATTGACGCTGGCAGCCTAAGGGAGCCGGGGGGATTCTCAGAAGGTGAACCTAAGTTAGTTGATGCTGAGATTGTGGTTCATACCACTAACACCTCTCCTACTACCACAATTGCATCAGTCTATGTTGCTCCCTGAGATGACCGCCGGGTGCCCCACTCATCGCGCTCTTTGCGATGAGTGGGCTTTGTGGACATCCGAATTCCGACGCGCACAATCGCGGCGCCCTCGCCCGCACATTCGCAAAAGACACGAATGTGTGGGGCACACGGCCTTGAAAATCCCCGCCCCGTAGGGGCGAATCTACACTAACGGAGAACGCCCCTTCTCCATTTCACGCTGAGGCGGGTGGGCCACTTTAACGGTGAAGCAAAATGCGGCTTGCTCTTTAACACCGAACCGAAAGAGCTGGGGGTGCGCCACTTCTCGCGCTTTTCGAGAAGTGGCCCTCCGAACAGCCGACACGGTTCGACTCCGACCGATTCCACCACCGAAAGGAACACTCGAATCCATGATATGTATCGCCGGTGGGTGTGTGTGGTGCTATTTAGCAGATAGCGGAATGAAAGCGGTTTTCCGGAAGCGTCTGTGATTGAAGTCACAGATCCCTGTGCTGAGAATCACAGCAAAGAGTACTCACATCCGCAAATAATGAATCGCACATAGGACGGAGCCATGTCCATACTCCCCCATTTGATGTACCCTATTGCTGGATTCTATGCCGCAATCGGATTATTTGTCCATGGATGTACCCTATTGCTGGATTCTATGCCGCAATCGGATTATTTGTCCTCCGCTTGGCGTGCAGACCTAGCTGTCGTGTTTGCCTCCTTCGAGGCGAGTGTCCCAACCGGCCGCTGACTGACTTCCCTGCGTGCCTCAACGAAGAATCGGCACACAGTCCGCGACCAGCGACGGAGCTGCGGAGACGGTCAGCAGGCGTGAGTGCCTGAGCCACAAACTGCTTCCCAATTTGGGTCACTTTTCCCAGGCGGGTTGCCCACTTCTCTCGGCGGATAGGTATAACGCCGGTTACCAATTGTTAGCAGCGAAGGAAACGGGGCTGCCCACTTCTCGTGCTTTTCGAGAAAGCTTGCCCTGCTTTGCCGAAGCCCCGAGCGAAGCCGAGGGGGACAGCCGAAGGGTGGCCCTCCGAACAGCCGACACGCTTCGACTCCGGCACCGAAGGGGGACACTCGACCGGCATGCCCGCCCACTAAATAATGAGTCTTGTAATAATTACAGTGTAATACTTACCCTACTGTGCCTATCTAACCACACTAGACCCTGAGCGTTATCAGTGACTTACGACCACCCCGAGCGCGAATTGTGACTGCAGGTCACGTCCGGCTCCTACTATCCGTATGTTTATGTACGTACATTATTACCTGCACAAAATGTTCCACGTGGAACATATCTCCATTTTGCAAACCACGCGGGTGCCCCCCCGAGTTACTTGATGGTAACCAGCTTCTCCACCAGCTCCGAGTAGTCTTTCTTCTCCAGCCCATGCACCTGCTTGTTGTATTCGTCCACTTTGCTGGAGTAGTTCATGGAGCAGAACTTGGGCCCGCACATGGAGCAGAAGGCTGCCGTCTTGTATCCCTCTTCGGGCAGAGTTTCGTCGTGCATGGAGCGCGCGGTCTCGGGATCGAGCGAAAGTTCGAACTGCTTCTCCCAATCGAATTTGTAGCGGGCATAACTTAGGGCGTCGTCGCGGTCCCGGACTCCGGGACGCTGGCGGGCTACGTCGGCGGCGTGGGCAGCGATCTTATAGGCGATGATTCCGTCCTTCACATCTTTTTCATTGGGCAGGCCTAGATGCTCTTTTGGAGTTACGTAGCATAGCATCGACGCGCCGTACCATCCAATCATGGCCGCTCCAATGGCGGAGGTGATGTGGTCGTAGCCGGGAGCGATGTCGGTGACTAGGGGGCCGAGGGTGTAGAACGGCGCCTCGTCGCACCACTCGTTTTCTTTTTCGACCTGTTCTTTGATCTTGTGCATCGGAATGTGGCCGGGGCCTTCGATCATCACCTGCACGTCGTGCTTCCAGGCGATGCGGGTCAGTTCGCCCAGAGTTCTTAGTTCGGCGAACTGTGCTTCGTCGCTGGCGTCGGCTAGGCAGCCGGGACGCAGGCCGTCTCCCAGCGAGAAGCTTACGTCGTACTTCGCGAAAATCTTGCAGATATCTTCGAAGCATTCGTAGAGGAAGTTCTGCTTGTGGTGGTGAGTCATCCATTGGGCAAGAATCGCGCCGCCGCGGCTTACGATACCGGTGATGCGCTTCGAAACCATGGGCACGTATCCAATGAGCACGCCGGCGTGAATGGTCATGTAATCCACGCCCTGCTGCGCTTGCTCTTCGATCACCTCGAGCATGACGCTCGCCGTGAGATCTTCGACGCGCTTGACGCGCGAGATCGCTTCGTAAATCGGAACCGTGCCGATGGGGACGGGCGAATGCCGGATGATGGCTTCGCGAATGGTATGGATATCGCCGCCGGTCGAGAGGTCCATCACCGTGTCGGCTCCGTAGTGAACGGCGGTGTGCAGTTTTTTGAGCTCTTCTTCCACGTTCGACGTGACGGCCGAATTTCCGATGTTGGCGTTGATCTTGCACAACGACGCTATGCCGATCGCCATCGGCTCTAGTTCGGGATGGTTGATGTTCGCGGGGACGATCATGCGTCCGCGAGCGACTTCATCGCGCACCAGTTCGGGCGCGATCTTCTCGCGGTGAGCGATGTATTGCATCTCGTCGGTGATCACGCCCTGGCGCGCGTAATGCATCTGGGAGAAGTTGCCGTCTTTGTTTTGGGCGTTTTCGGCCTTCCGCTTCGCCAGCCATTCGGCCCGCGGTTTCAGAACCGCATCCAAACCATCGCCGTTTGCGCCGCTTGTCGAACCACCATTTGCTGCGGACATTTTTCTGTACCATCCTTTGCGGAATCTCGTGTTGAAATTATACCCCGCATCCGGGGCGCGGCCATCTTTCGGGAAGGCAAAAATGGAGTTGCGCCGCCGGGGAAAATGAATCTTCGCGCGCGGAAAGTGAATCGAACTATACTTTTGCGATAACAACAATTGCGAGAGCATGGTAAAACGGCAGTTGTTCCGCCGGGAGGAAATATGCTGAAGCGGCTGATGGCGACGAGCGACGACGTGAGCTTTACCATCTTGCGGCTGGTTCTGGGAGTGGTGTTCTTCGCGCATGGCGCGCAAAAAATGCTAGGCTGGTTTGGAGGCTTTGGCTTTCACGCCACCATGGGATTCTTTGCCCACATGGGAATGCCCGCCCCTGTCGCATTCCTCGTCATCTGCACCGAATTCTTTGGCGGGCTGGGGCTGATTGTCGGATTGCTGACGCGCATTGCCGCTCTCGGAATTGCCGGCGAGATGATCGGGGCAATCCTCATGGTTCACCTGGCAAACGGCTTCTTCATGAACTGGATGGGCAACCAGAAGGGCGAAGGATTCGAATATCATCTGCTGGTGATTGCCATGGCTGCGGCACTGTTGCTGCGAGGGGCCGGCGCGTTATCGCTGGACCGGGCGATCTCAAAGTAGATCGCGGAGGTGCGCTCACGCGTCCGCGGATGCATCGCCGATCAGCCCCTCGCACCACTCCTCCGCCTCGCGCTCGCGCTCTGCATCTTTTGCCATCGCGGAATATCCCTCGATCAGTTCTTCCGGGGTCCAAGCTTTATCTGGGTCGAGATATGTCATAACCACCTCGCAACATAATTAGCGATATGTAACCTCAGTCCTAATTCCTCAGCGTCTTACCCGTCTTCAACGTGAACTGGATTCTCTCCTGCGTTTTCTTTTCGCCGCACATGGACTTGAAGGCCTCGCGCTCCAGGTCGAGCAGGTACTGTTCACTGACCGGCGTGCCGGGCGTGAGATTCCCACCGCAGATTACTTCGGCGATCTTGGTGGCTAACTTCAGCTCGTGATCGCTGATGTACTCACTCTGGCGCATGAGGTGGACGCCCAGTTTGAGAGTGGCGAGGATGTTCTCGCCGGGCGCGGGGATGTTGGTGCGCATCACCGGAGGCTCATAGCCGGCGCGCGCCAGTTCCAGCGCGCGCGCTTTGGCGTCGGAGAGCACGCGCTCGCGGTTCATGGTGATCCGGTCGGAGCTCGACAGGAACCCTAGTCCGCGAGCTTCCTCCGCCGAGGTAGAGACTTTCGCGGTGGCGATGGTTTCGAAAGCTTTCTTCATCGCCTCCAACAGTTCCACCGATTCGCGGCCATCGGGACGAATGGAGGCGGCGCTGTCCACCGCGCGCAGCAGCATTTCCTTGCAGCCACCGCCTCCGGGAAGCAGGCCCACGCCGACCTCGACCAGGCCCATGTAGAGCTCGGCGTGCGGTTGGCGAGCGGGGGCGTGCAGCGAAATTTCGCAACCGCCGCCGAGCGTCATTCCGAAGGGCGCGGCCACCACCGGCTTCGGCGAAAATTTGATGGCCTGCGTCATGCCCTGAAACTGACGGATGGCGAGGTCAACATCGTCCCACTCTTCCTCCTGGATCGACATGAGCAGCAACATCACGTTGGCGCCGACGGAGAAATTCGGCGCGTCGTTGGTGATGACGAAGGCGTCGAAGCCATCGCCCGGTCCGCCCAGCTTCAGCGTCTGGAGGATCAGCGAGATGATGTCGGCGCCGAGGGCGTTCATTTTGGAGTGGAACTGGATGCAGCCCACGCCATCGCCCAAGTCAACCAGCGAGGCGCCGGCATTTTTCTTGACCACGGCGTTGGACTGCGTTTTTATTGCGACTTCGACCGACCAGACTCCCGCGGGAACTTCCACGGGTTTGAGAGCGCCGCTGGCGAGATCGAAATATGCTCGGCCGGATGCCGTCTTTAGGTCGTCCGCATACCAGGACTTCTTTCCGGAGGCGAGCAGTTTTTCTACGTTGGCCGCGACCGGACGCCCCTCTTTCTTCATGCGTGCGACGGTCGCTTCCACGCCCGCCGCGTCCCAGAGTTCGAAGGGGCCGAGCTCCCAGTTGAAGCCCAGGTGCAGGGCGCGGTCGATCTCTACAACTGAGTCGGAAATCTCGGGAATGCGATTGGCGGAATAAGTCCACAAGTCGGAGAGCGCCGCCCAAAGAAATGCACCTGCCTTGTCGGCCTTCGGCGGCGCGCCGTCGCCGTGGTTATTCAAGCCGAGCAACATTCGAAGTCGCGCGCCCGTCTCTTCGACGTTTTTCGCCATATCGAGCGCCGCGAATTTTGGCTTATGCCGGGGATGATATTCCAGCGTTTTCCAGTCGAGCGCCATGCGCTCGTCTTGTTTACCATCCCCGTCTTTGTCCTTGTCTTTGTCCTTGCCGTGCCCGCTTTTGACCTTCTTGTAGAAGCCGCCCTTGGTCTTGTCGCCCAGCCACTTGCGTTCCAGCATCTGGCGAAAGAAAGCGGGAAGCTGCAATTCGCTGCGCTCGTCGTGCACGTTCGCGGTGGTGTTCGCGACCACGTGCCCGAGGATGTCGAGGCCGACGAGATCGATGGTGCGGAAGGTGGCCGAGCGCGGCCAGCCCACGGCTTGGCCGGTAAGCGCGTCGATCTCTTCGATACTCAGGTCCATTTCCTGCATCAGGCGCATCACGTTGAGCACAGAAAATGTACCGATGCGATTGCCGATGAAGTTGGGAGTATCTTTCGCCAGCACGACGCCCTTGCCCAGTTGTCGGTCGCAGAAGTGCGTGACCGCCTCGATCAGCGCGGGGTCCGCGTCTGGCGTTGGGATCAGTTCGAGCAGCCGCATGTAGCGCGGCGGATTAAAAAAATGCGTGCCAAACCACGAGTGGCGGAAGTCGTGGGAAAATCCCTCGGCGATCTTCGCGACCGGAAGTCCGCTGGTGTTGGTGGTGACGATGGTGCCCGGTTTGCGGACGGATTCTACTTTCTTCAGCAGCGTCCGCTTGATTTCGAGGTTCTCGACGACGGCCTCGATAATCCAGTCCACCTCGGCCAACTGTTTCAGGTCGTCGTCGAAATTCCCCACGGTGACGAGCCGCGGAAGCGAGCCTTCGAAAAACGCGGCGGGCTTCGATTTTGCCGCTCCATCGAGGCCGGCAGCCGCGATCTTGTTACGCGCGGGGCGGGCGGCGCCCGGCGGCGCGTCTGATGGAACTATGTCGAGCAGCAGCGAAGGCACTCCCGCGTTAGCGAAATGTGCCGCGATGCGGGCGCCCATTGTGCCCGCGCCGAGGACAGCAACCTTATGGATACGCTTCATAAAGGCAAACTCCTTAGGATAAGAACGGTTTTCTTCAAATCAATGTGCAATTGGCGAACCAACGATCGGCGAACCAACGATCGACGAAAAACGATTGACGAACAAACGATCGACGAATCCTGCACGCTGGATCAGTTGCTGAGACGACAGTCTCCGATGAAGCGCGAACGACCGACGACCAACGACCGCTTTCTACGGAAGTTTATCCACCACCCAGTCGTTTTTTCCAGTCTCGACCAAGACTATTTCGGAAAATCTGCGCGTGACATGGGAGGATCCTCGAGGCGTGACCAGCACGAGCGGGAAACTGTAGCGGCCCTGATGCCCATGACCACGCGTGATCTCGAAGGCCCGGTCCTTGCCGCTGGAGAAAAACTGTTCCACTTTGTCGGCATTCTGCGAGTGGCGGAGACCATCGCTGAGCAGGACCATGCCGGTTTCGAGGTCTCCCGTTTGCCATGCGTAGAGGAAATGGTTAGCGGCTGCCAGTGCAAACACGTAACCGGGGTCTAAGGGACCTTCCTCTGCAGAATGGCTGTGCGAGCGAGCCCAAACCGGCGCCGTGGGAAAAACCGTTAGTAGGAAAAGACATGCCGCGAACTGGATTTTCACGCTAAGGCTGTTCGTCATTCCTCGCCTTCGTCACTCCTCGCCAATCTTCCCTCGCCAGTAATGATGCAACTCCTTACTCTACTCGGAACGCCAGTGTCGCGTCCGGTAAATTCTTGACATGAAGTTTGGGTTCTCCTTTTGAGCGAAGCCGACGAGGAGAAACGCCGCACCGCGCGCTGGCCCGCAGCTCAATAAATCGTGTACCCGGGCGCCGGATTCCGCACATCGGGCTTTGATGCCATCAGCAGCAGCGCACCGACGCGCTTGAAGGCACGCAGATCGTCCAGGGTGTGAAATGAAGTTGTCTGGTAGTTTTCGGGCGTGGGCGTGTCGTCCGGAATCTGCACATACTCCGCATTTTCGAAAGCATGCTTCTTCAGCAGTTCGACGTACTCTACCGCTGAACGAACATGCACCGGCACCTTCAACTTTGGCACCCATTGCAGCGAATATGGATTGTCTTTGTAGAGATTGATCAAAATGAACAGCCGTCCGTGCGGCGCCATGACGCGAAAAAGTTCGGCCAGCGCGCGTTCCTGATCCGGATAGTAATAGAACGACTCCACCGAGAGCACTTTATCAAAAAAGTTTTCCTCCCACGGAATCTGCGCCGCGGATCCGACGACGAACATCACGTTGTCGAATTCTTTCGAGGCGGCTCGCGCCTGCCGGATCATCTCGTCGGAAATGTCGACGCCGACCACCTGCCCAAAACCCTGCGGCCCTTCGCCCGTCATGCGCGCCAGCAAACGAGTCGCCCACCCCGATCCGCAGCCAAGATCGAGAACGCGCTCACCCGGACGCAGATCCATGCGCCGCATCGTTTTCTCGGTGATGTCGAGGTGATGGCGCTCCATCTTTGCGCCTTCGCCGTCATCGGCCCAGCGATTGAATTCGTGCTGCAGGCGCTCGTCGGGGGATTGGGGTCTATCGGCACTCATGATTTTTCTCTAACGGTTGCGAGCTTCGGGCTACGAGCTACGAGTGAACCATCCCAACTTGCTCGAAGCTCGCAGCTCGCAGCTCACTCGGTAATCTTGCGCAACTCCTCAAAGAATGCCGGGTACGACACGCCCGCGGCATCCGCTCCACAAATCGTCGTCTCGCCTTCCGCTCGCAACGCGGCCACGGCGAACGCCATGGCAATTCTATGGTCGCCGAACGAATCCAGCTCGGCGCCATGCAGATGCTGGCCGCCAGGAATCCGCATTCCATCGGGGCGCTCTTCAACTTCCGCGCCCATCTTTCGCAGATTGGCGGCGACGGCGGCAATGCGATCCGACTCTTTCACGCGCAACTCTTTGGCGTCGCGCACTTCGAGGCCGCCGTCTGTGTACGGCGCAACCGCCGCCAGCACCGGGATCTCGTCGATCAATGCCGCCGTATCGGCGCCGGCGATTGCAACTCCCCTCCACCTCGCGCCGCGCGCTTCAATCGACCCTGCCAGTTCGCCGTGATGTTCTTCGAGATGCGCGACCGAAATCTTCAACCCCATCTGCACCAGGATATCGAGCAGCCGCGCCCGCGTCGGATTCATTAAAATTCCGGGCAAGGTGATCTGCGATCTGGGAAACAGGGCTGCCGCGCAAAGGAAGAACGCGGCACTCGAAAGATCGCCGGGCACGTGCGCCTCGATTGCGCGCAGCCGCTGTCCGCCCACAATCCGCGAGGCATTCCCGCTCCGCTCGACTTCCGCGCCAAAAGCCCGGAGCGCAATTTCGCCATGATCGCGCGTGCGCATGGGCTCCTCGACCACCGTCTCGCCTGCGGCAAAGAGTCCGGCAAACAGCACACACGATTTCACCTGCGCACTCGCCACTTCCGGCCGGTAGTGAATCGGCTTTAGAGGACCGCCGTGAATTTTCAGTGGCGGGCGTCCGCCTTCGCGCGACGAAATCTTAGCCCCCATCTCGGAAAGCGGCGTCATGATGCGTGCCATCGGCCGCCGCGAGAGCGATTCATCCCCGCGCAACTCGCTGCTAAATGGCTGGCCGGCAAGAATTCCGCTCAACATGCGCATGGTTGAGCCGGAGTTTCCGCAATCCAGCGGCTCCGTGGGAGTGCGAAGACGCGGCCCCACGCCATGCACTTCAATAGCCCCGTCCTCCGCTCGTCCCCAATCGCATCCGAGTTCGCATAAGCAGCGAAGAGTGCTGAAGCAGTCGCGTGCTTCGGAAAAATTATGGAACCGGCTGCTGTCGCCTGCAATCGCCGCCAGCATGGCATAGCGGTGCGAGATGGACTTATCTCCTGGAATGCGCACGACCCCGCGCACCGCTCGCGCCGGACGGACGACGGCACTCGAATCATCAGGCATGGATTTAATATAGCGGAGATTTCTGACGGTAGAAGCCCGCAGTGAAGTGGAACCTGCTGCTCAAACTCTCCATTCAATAGATTTTGTCATCCCGAGCGGAGCGAGGGATCTGCAGTTCGCAGCAAGATGCAGATCCCTCGCTCCGCTCGGGATGACAAAATCATGAAAGGGGCCTACTGCGCGCGCGCCCGGCGGCTTCCCGCGAGGATTTCCCGCGGGACTTCCCGCAGCGTGACGTGGAATTCGAACATGGGCGTTTCCGTCCCGCGTCCCCACCGGGCCACCAGCCAATGCGCGCGGATGAACTTGATTTCTGGCCGCGCCGTCAGATTGAGCAGCAGCGGAATCTCCTCGCGATAAAACCTCTGCGGAAAAGCCGCGACCGGCTCGGCATCCCACGTGGCGCCATCCGCCGACCCGTGGATGCTGACATCGAGCGATTCCTGCTCGATGATGTTGGTGATGGCGAGCGTAAGCAGAAAAATCCGGCCCTTCGCCCCACTGACATCGAGCGCAGGTCCGTCTCCTTTGGCGTTGACCACGGTTTTTTCAGGAACCACGAAAGCTTCCATCATGACGCAGAGATTCTAGCAGAGAGGCAAGGCTGCGGGCTGTGACAGCCACGTCGCGCGCGCAGTTTTCGCGATGACGATGACAAGGACGATGACAAGGAGGAAATTTTCGGCCAGCGGAGGCGTAGCCGCAGCACCTGCGGAACTTCGCATATCATCAAAGCGCTGAGATTCTCTTGAAAAAACTCGACAAGGCGACCGTCGCAACCATGCTGGCCGGCCTGTGCACGTTTCTCAACGTCTACAGCACTCAGCCTTTGCTGCCGCTCTTGCGGCGGTTTTTCATGCCTCTGAATTAAAAGTTAGTCTCACCGTGAGTGCAACGATTTTTGCCACCGCTCTCGCCGCACCCATCATCGGCATGATTGCCGAGCGCCGCGGGCGCAAGAAAGTCATCGTACCTTCGCTCTTCCTGCTGACCATTCCTACCGCCCTGGCGGCGACTTCCACCAGTCTCGGAGCGCTCATCTTCTGGCGTTTCGCCCAGGGCCTTTTCGTGCCCGGGGTCATCGCCGTCATGCTTGCCTATGTGAACGAAGAGTGGGCCGGACGCGGGGTAGGCCGCGCCATGTCTTCGTATGTGACGGGAACCGTGATCGGCGGATTTCTCGGGCGCTTTATCTCCGGCGTCATTGCCACACACTGGCAGTGGCGCTTCACCTTCCTGGTACTCGCCGCGCTCAATTTGATCGGCGCGCTTGTGGTCCGCGCCTGGCTTCCTCTGGCAAAGAATTTTGTGCCCGCCGAACACCTGCAGCAGGTTCGCGACCATGCCAAGGAACATCTGCGCAATCCGCGGCTGCTGGCCAATTTTGGCATGGGCGCGACCGCGCTCTTCGCGCTGGTCGGATGCTTTACCTACGCCAACTTCTACCTTGCCGCCGCACCTTTCCATCTGAACTCGGCACAACTGGGAAGCATCTTCTTTGTCTATCTGCTCGGAGTCGTCATCACACCCCAGGCAGGCCGGTTCCTCGATCACTTCGGCTTTCGCCACACCACTGTCCTCTACTGCGCCATGATGATCGCGGGACTGCTTTTTACCTTGGTCAAATCATTGCCGGTCGTCATCGTCGGCCTGGCCATCTTTTCTTCGGGTGCTTTCGTGGCACAGGCGGCAGCCACGGTGCAGACTGGCGCCATCGCCGGGCGCGCCCGCTCCTCTGCCGCCGGACTCTATGTGTCGTTCTACTATCTGGGAGGAAGCGTGGGCGCCACGCTGACCGGCTTGTTCTGGCGTTGGAAAGGCTGGCCCGGCTGCGTCGCCGTGTTGGGAGGAGTTTCATTGCTGAGTTTGTGGCTGGCTCGCATCTGCAGCCGGCCCCGCGAACAACTCGACTCGGCGGAAATTGAACTGGTCGGCGATTGAAGTGGGTAATGGACGGGTTTTCTTTTCCCATATTAGAACGATGGTGGCCCACTCAAGCCGTCTTTTGGATTGAGTGGGGCATTTCTCAGGCGTAATCTGACCTCGTGCCTTGGGGATTGAAACGATTCCACGCCTCCGGACAGACTCACTTCGTGACGTTCTGCTGCTACCATCGCCGTCCCTCATTCACCACATCCATCCCCGGCAAGTTTTCGAGGCCGCGCTGGAGCGTGTACGCCGCAATTTCGAGCTTTGCGTCTACGGTTATGTGGTCATGCCCGAGCACGTTCACCTGCTGCTCAACGAACCACGGCAACGCACTCTTGCCGACGCGCTGAAATCATTGAAGCAGGGCGTATCGCGCCGATTGATTGGAGAGGCGGAGCATTTCTGGCAAAAACGCTATTATGATTTCAATGTCCGCAATGAGCGTCAGTTTGTAGAGAAGCTGCGATATATTCATCGCAACCCGGTGCAGCGCGGATTGTGCCTGTGCGCGGAGGACTGGGAGTGGAGCAGCTTTCGCCAGTACGCGACGGGATGCGCAGGGACAGTGGAGACTGAATGCGAGTGGGCCGCGAGAAAGCGGGAAAGAGCGGCAGGAACACTCTGTCCAGCCGTGGAACTGCCCCACTCAAGCCAGAAAACGGCTTGAATGGGCCACCCTCCTGTTTCTACGAGACCACGTCATCCAGAAACTGGCGGAGCAAAGGGCCGACCAACTCAGCCTGCTCCCACGGCGCATAGTGTCCTGCTTTCGGGATCACCTTCAACTGGCTGCCCGTAATGTTTTGCCGCATTAGTTCGCCGTCGGCGACGGTTGAGAGCACATCTTCTTCTCCGATCACGATCAGCGTGGGCACGGTGATAGTCTTCAAGTCCGCGACCGAGTCGGGACGCTCCGCCATGCCGCGCTGCACTTGGCTGATGTCTTCTGCCGACATTTTGCGCATCATGGCGCGCGCTCCGTCAACTAAATCCGGACGCGTGGCCACCGTCGTCCGCCCCATCAGCTTCGGAATCATGGCCTCGATGAAGGGTTCGGTTCCCTGCTCCAGGACGGTGTCCGCAGCTTTCAGGCGATTTGCCCGGGCCTCGCCGGTATCGGCCTGAGGACGCGTGTCACAGAGCACGAGCGAGGTCATCCGCGGGCGGAAGCGGCGCCAGAATTCAAATAGTATGTATCCGCCGATTGAACATCCGATGAACGCAGCCTTGCCGATTCCGGCGGCATCGAGCACGCGGGCAACATCGCCGGCGTGCTTCTGCACGAGGGCAGGCCCTTCGCCAATCTCCGAATCACCGTGGCCGCGCAGGTCGGGGAGAATCAGCCGGTAGCGCGACTCGAGCGCCGCGGCCACCGGATTCCAGAATGCGTGATGACAAGGGAAAGGATGGAGAAGAACGACGGGCGGGCCATTCCCGCGAATTTCATAGAAGATCTCGGCGTCATCGCTGCGCAGGCGTTCCATGGGAGGAGAGTAGAACACAGTGACAGGTTTGATTGCCTGTAGAGACGCGGCTTGCCGCGTCTCCGCTCGCACCGCCAGTTCTCTCTTGGCAGCGGGAGACGGGGCAAGCCCCGTCTCTACAGCTAGCTCGTTACCGGCTGTTGCGACGCTGCTGCCGGTAATAGAAGCGGCTCTTCTGGAATGATGATCCATGCGAGCACGTAGGCCACGAGCCCCGGGAAGATTCCGCAGACGAGGGTGATGAAGAACCAGAGGATGCGCACCAGCGATATGTCGAGATCGAGATACTGAGCTAGCCCGGAACAAACGCCTCCGATTTTTCTGTCAGCGCGCAAGCGCATCAGTTTCTTCGGCGTGGGCGGGATCCCCGCCACGTTGCCGCAGTAGGAGCAAAAGCGACCGTCCTCGGCGATGGCCTTGCCGCAAGCATTGCAGTACATGGGTATGCCTCCCTTAAATAGGATACGACGATTGCGGGGAAAATGTTCCGAGAACGGCTTTTCGCTTTTGGTTTTTCGCCTTTCGCTCTTGGCTTTTAGCTAAAGACTAAGAGCTAATGGCTAATAGCTGCTTCTCACTCCCGGTACGCGTCTTTCATTCTCTTCCGAGCCTTGTCGGCTTCGGCATTGCCCGAATTTGTGGCCACCACGGCCTCGTATTTCTTCACCGCCAGGTCCCGCTTCTGGAGCTGGTCATACATCTCGCCGGCTCCCAGATTCGCTTTCTGCAGCAATTCCGGATCGGCGTCCGTAACCTCGCTCACCAACTCGTAGGCCGCAGCCGCAGCCGGATATTTTTTCTCGCTGCGCAGCAGGTCGCCCAGTCCGAGCGCCGCAATTTCGTAATGCAGATTGTATTTTCCCTCGCGGCCGTTCTGCCACACCCGGCGGTACTGCTCCTCGGCTTCGGCAGTCTTGCCGGAGACCCGGAGCAGGTTCGCCTCCTCGAGCGGCAGAAGATAGTTGCGCGGATACCGCGGACCGAGCGCGCCTGTGATCTGCAAAGCCTCGCCGTAGCGGTGTTCCCGGCGCAGGAACACCATGAGCACGGCTCCGGCATCCACGCCGGTTTCGCCGTTGGCATGGTAGGCATCGTTCAGATACTGAAGTCCTTTTTCCTTGTCTCCGCTCAAGCCGACGAGTGCGACGGCGATCTTGACTGCCAGCGACAGGTTTCCCATCACGTAGTTGTGAGCCCCCACCACCAGCTTGGCGTCGGTGTATTGCGGATCCAACTCGAGAACCCGTTCGTGGTCGCGGCGCGCGCCCACTGCATTGCGCAGAGCGGAAAACCAGGCGCGCTCGATGAGGGCGGTGTAAAGCGCGAACTGTCCGCGGGTGACGCCGCGGGCATAGAGCATATCGACGTTGTTCGGACTGCGCGCGAGTTCGGCGTTTTCCAGCTTCTCGGCTTGCTCCACCAGTTGCTTGATGCGTTGCTTCTGCGCCGGATCGGCGGGACGGTGCGCTAGCCCAATGAAGTTGTCGTTGGAGTAATCGCCAGTGTTCATCGCGCCCATGCGATACAGCTCCCGCACCTGAATCGCGGAGAGCAGGTGATTCACGGCAAAGGGATCGTTCGGATGTCGCGCCAGGATCCTCTCGAAATCCTGAATCGCCGCGTCGTAGTCGAGGTTGTAGTAGTGCTCGAAAGCCGCCTGATTCAGCGGGTCGGGAGGACGGAAATCAGCCGGATGGAACGCGTTCGAAGTCGCGGGGTCCGCTGCCAGACAAACTTGGGCAAGGACCAGCAGCATGATGGCAGTCAAAACGGGGCGATGCCAGGAGAGGAAGAAAAGCACGTTTATTCAGTTTAGCAGTTCTCAGTTCCCGGTTCTCAGAACCGAGAACCCGGAACTGCAGCCAGGAGTTGACAGCTGCCGAGGAACGGAACCGGGTACGTCCGTAACCCCGGCCAAAGTCGTTGTCGCCGTGGAGAGCCGGACGCTCCTCGCCCGGCTGGACAGGCGAGATGCCCGTCGCTCCACGCAAAATGGGAAATTCGGGCTTGGACAGCGTAATTCTTGCCTGCGGATCGGTCGCCCTCCCTTTTGGTTCACCCGTAAGTGTCGTCTCTGCAATAACTTGCTTTGGTGATTCGCTTGCGATTCGAAAAGAGTCGAAAAAGGGCGCGTTTATGGCAGAAGCAGCCGATCAGACTCAGCATGAATTTTGGCGGGCGCCCATGCCGGCGTCCAAGGCTGCCGCAAAACGGGTAAGAAGCGACGAACGAAGCGCAACCTGCCGTTGCGGAACTGAGTTCATCGTCAGCTCACAGTACTGTCATGTTTGCGGCGCCAGCCGTCCCGATCTGGGCGTTAGCGTTGCGCGCACCCTCTCCATCCCTGGTCTGGCTGAACTTGCCTTGCTCGGTGAGCGGCTCGGGCTCACGACGCCTGCCGTCATTGCTTTTCTGGCGGGCGTACTCTGCATGGTGGGAGCTCTGGCTGTGAGCGTGTTCTTCAGCGCCCGGACCGTACTCGACTGGCAGGCAATTCAACTGTGGCGGATCGAGTGGCTGCTCGCGGCGGTCGCCGCTTTTGTCGCCGGGTGCCTGCTGAAGAAATAGCTGTCAGCTCTCAGTTCTTCTCTTCTCCGCCGGGCGACTTCCAGCGAACCAATTTCGTGAAGCGGGGCTCGCCGCGTCTCTCTGCGTCAATAGATGCCCCCACTTTCACGAGCTCAGTTTCGGGAATGGGCTTGCTCCCGCTCCGACACTCCCGCGCTCTGTCGTCGTTGCTGGCCCATGCGATAGAGGTGATGCAAGGGGCCCACTCCGTGGCCGAGCGGATGGGCGTTCGCAATCGCGGCCGAGACATATGCTTTGGAGAGAAGAACCGCCTCGGGCAGTCCGCGGCCATTTGCCAGGTGGCAGGCCAGCGCGGTGGCGAACGCGCATCCGGTGCCGTGGGTGGAATTCGAACGCTGACGGTCGGCCTTGAAGACTTCCTGTTGCGTGCCTCGGGCGGTAGTGAAGCTGAGGAGATCGATCGCCTTCTCGCCCTTACCGAGGTCGCCTCCGGTGATCACCACATTGGCCGCTCCCAGCGAGTGCAGACGAGCGGCCGCCGCGCGCATCTGGTCGAGATTCGTGACCGCCATCCCGGTCAGGACGCTGGCTTCGTCAAGGTTCGGCGTAACTAACTCCGCCAGGGGAACCAGCCTCCCGATCAATAGCCGGGTCCCGGCTGCATCCAGCAAATCAGCTCCGGAACTCGACTTCAGAATTGGATCCAGTACGACATGAGGCAGCCGGGCTTTTTCCGTAAAAGCCTGGCCCAGAAAATCCGCGACCACCGCAACCACCCGCTCATTGCCCAGCATGCCGATGTGGACGGCTCCCACGGCGAAGTCTGAAACCAATTCCTGTAGGGTCTCAGCGATAATCTTGGGATCGACGCCCTCAACCCGTCGTACTCCCCGCGTCGACTGGATGGTTAAGGCTGTAATGCAGGAAACGCCGAAGCATTCATGGGCGGCGATCGTCTTGATGTCGGCGGTAATCCCAGCACCCGAGGAGGGATCAAACCCGGCAATCGTCAACACTACAGGTGGGCTCGCAGCCATTCCGTCACTCTAAACCCAAAGTTCAAGCAGGGGAATAACTTCTCGGTTTTGCTCGGTCAGACTCGCTCAGTCAGACTCGCGCAAGCGGAGATGCCACTCCCTTCGGTGAATTGTGCAATTCCGTTTACCGATAAGCCGTCAGATTTCATTGTATATTATTGATCTTAATACAGTTATCAATATGAGCTCGTAAGTACAACATTCCATTGCAAGTTGCAAGATACTGCGCAGTTCGTAACTTGCAGCGTTACTGACAGGTAATCAGCTCGCACTGACTGGTTTCAATGACATACGAAGACAAATCCCTATGTTTCATTCGCCAAGTCATTGATTACTTACCACTTAGTAATCATTTAGGTATTTTTTCTGATTGACACCCCGCGGTCCGGCGGGTAGCATCGTCGAATCCACTCACGAAAGGAGCGTAGGACCAAAAAACGACTTTCCACAACGGGAGGTAACTGAATGCGACGACGTTTAGCCGAAGGTTTGGCGGTGCTTTTATCAATCGCCAGTCTGGGGGCAGGAGCCGCATCCGGGCCAAGCAGCCTGGAAGCCGCCAAGGTCACAGCGCCGCTGGTCATTGAGACCAGAGGGCACAAAACACGAAAATCAAGCAGCCCGAAGTCGAAGCCCTATCAAGTTGGCACCGCGTCCTGGTATGGAGAGCAGTTCCAGGGCAAGCAGACAGCCAGCGGAGAACCCTTCGACAAGCGCGATTTCACGGCCGCTCACCCCAGCCTTCCGCTGGGCACGTTGGTCAAGGTCACCAACCTGAGGAATGGCAAGGCCGTGGTGGTTCGCATCAATGACCGGGGTCCCGTAGTGGACGGCCGGATCATCGATGTTTCCGACAGCGCTGCGCTGGCGCTGGGCTTCAGAGAGCGCGGAGTGCAGAAGGTCCGCTTGGAACTCTACCAATCCGCGAATTACCGGCCAACGAATCACGGGCCAACAAATTACCAGCCAACGACAGTGGCGCTGCTGCAACCGGTAGCCAAGCTCAACTAAACCCGATAGACTCGGGACGATAGTTGAGAGTATGGATCCGCGCCAGCGTCTGATCGTTGCCTTGGATGTATCTACCGCCGCGGCCGCCCGGAAGATCGTGGCGGCCGTGGGCGACTCTGCCCACGCGTACAAGGTCGGCATGCAACTCTACACTGCCGAAGGACCTTTCATTGTCCGCGAACTCGTGGGTTCGGGCCACCGCGTCTTTCTCGATCTCAAGTATCACGACATTCCGAACACTGTAGAAGCGGCCGTCCGGGAGGCGGCTCAGCTGGGCGTGAGCATGCTGACGGTGCACGCCTGCGGGGGCGGCAAGATGTTGCGAGCTGCCGTCGACGCCGCGCAAGCGGCCAACCCCGATTTGCTCGTCCTGGCGGTCACGGTGCTGACCAGCCTGAACGACGACGATCTGGGCAAGATTGGCCTGCGCGGAGGAGTGCTCGATCAAGTCCTAAGGCTGGCCGCCCTGGCGCTTTCGAACGGATGCAAGGGCGTGGTCGCTTCGGCGCAGGAGGCCGAAGCTCTGCGCGAGGAGTTTGGCCACGATTTCGCCATTGTGACGCCCGGAGTGCGCCTTGCTGGCACTGGACCCGACGATCAGGCGCGTATCGTCACTCCCGCGGAAGCGATTGCCGCCGGAGCCTCGCACATCGTGGTAGGGCGCCCGATCACGGAAGCCTCCGACCCGGCGGCCGAAGCGCGGGCGATCTTGGGACAAATTGGGTAGGGCAGGTCGCAGGTATTAGGTGTCAGGTCTCAGGAAGAACAGCTTCTCAGGTTTCTCATCTCGGCTAAATGCCCACAGGCTGCGGGTGCGGCGGGACGGGCGTGGACGCCCGTCGCTCCACAAACCATCTAAGACGCGGCAAGCCGCTCTCTACGGGAAATCAGCCAGACGGTTTCGAGTGGGTGCTGAGACCTGACACCTAGGACCTGAGACCTGCTCTTCTACAGTTTTTCAAAAAACTCGCAGGCCGAGCACGAGATATAGATTCCGCCGGGCACGCCGCGCTCGCGATCTTTCATGCGTTTGACGATGCGGGTTTCCTTGCCGCACTTGGGACATGCGGTCGATTTCGCCGTATCCATGACCTTTTTCCGGTCGGCTGTTTTTGCAATTTTCGCCATTCAGTCTCTCCTGACAGGAATGTGCCGCCAGCCCAAAGGCCGCGGTTCTACCTGGTAGTTGGGGAGTATCGTCGTCGGCTGATCAACGAACGCCGGCCTCTCTCGAAGCGGCCCGCAGGATCAACCCACGGGGAAGCGGTGCACTGTACTCGCCTAGAGAATCTTACACGAAGTTGGCTCTCAGCTCTCAGTTCGCAGATCAGTTAATATTGGACCGAGTCCATGTCCTGCTAGGGCCCGTGAGCGCAAAATCGTCATCTATGCAGCCGGACGACTCCCGCAAAACCTTTAAGGCAGAGGACGCGGAGAACTACGCAGAGGTTTTTAGCCTTCTCTTCTCCGCGAGCTCTGCGTTGCTCTTCGCGTCCTCTGCGTTAAAGGTTCTTGGTGGCTGGTAGCTCGAAACCGGGGTGTGACCGGGATCACTCCCAGGCGTATGATCATTGGGTTATCCTGTAGCGAAAGAGGCCTCATGAGCTGGCTCCAGAATAAATTCGAAAAGAACTTCATGATCACGACGGTGGACTACGTCTTCAACTGGGCGCGCAAGTCGGCGCTCTGGCCGATGACGTTTGGGCTGGCGTGCTGCGCCATCGAGATGATCGCGTCTTCCACCGCGCGCTTCGATATCGCGCGTTTTGGGTCGGAAGTGTTTCGGCCCAGCCCGCGGCAGTCGGATCTAATGATCGTCTCCGGCACGGTCACGCTGAAGATGGCGCCGGTGTTGAAGAGAATTTACGACCAGATGCCCGAGCCGAAGTGGGTGATTTCGATGGGCGCGTGCTCGTCGGTGGGCGGACCGTTCAATACCTATGCCGTGCTGCAGGGCGTGGACCGCATCGTGCCGGTGGATGTTTACGTGATCGGATGCCCGCCGCGTCCGGAGAATCTGTTTTACGCGCTGCTCAAGCTGCAGGACAAGATCGACACCATGACGCTCGCCAAGCGTCCCACCGAAGTGCGACTCGAAGAGCGGATGATGGAGGATTTCAAGCGCCAGGTAATGGTGGCGCAGACGATGCAGCCGAAGTAGCTGTCAGCCGTCAGCTCTCAGCCCTCAGTGCGAATCATGCGGGGACGGGCGCCCCGCGAGCCTGCCCTGAGCGAAGTCGAAGGGTCCAAGCCGAGCGAAGCTCGGCAGGGTTTCGCCGGCATCACACAGGACTCATGGGTAACTTCATCAAGATCGCTTCGCAATCGGATCTTCCCCCCAACAACGAAGCCAAAGAATTCCCCTGCGGAGACAAGACCATCTGCGTCGCCAACGTGAACGGCGAAATCAGCGCCATGGATAACATCTGCCTCCATCGCGGAGGACCGCTCGGCCAGGGCGTGATCTCAGGAGGAAAGGTTGTTTGCCCGTGGCATGGTTGGGCATGGGATCCGAAAACGGGAGAGGCCGGTCCGCCGGGGGCGAAGGTGGCCGTGTATCCGGTGAAGATTGAGGGCGGGGATGTGCTGATCGAGTTGTTGTAGAATGCGCCTATGAGAGTCGTAACGGGCTTGGATGAGATAACAGCGAGGGCAATCAACGAAATCGAGAGCGTCGGAATTCCCTCGGTGCGACGGCGCACACAATTTGCGATTACCTCCAAGCACCGCACAATCGAGCGGCCTCGGGACCTCGCTCCCTTCATTGAACACACTCAGCTAAGACCCGAGGCGACCTACCAGTCCGTGATCAAATTGTGCGCGGAGGCGATCGAGAATAATTTTTGCGGCGTTTGTGTCAACCCGGCATTTGTAGAGGATGCCAAGGCCCGACTTTTGGGGACAAACTGCCTATTAGTGACGGTTGTTGGGTTCCCGCTGGGTGCGAACCTCAGCTCAACGAAGGCACAAGAGACGAAGGCTGTCGTAGAGGCCGGGGCTGACGAAGTCGATATGGTGATATCCATTGGCATTTTGAAATCAGGAGACTACAAACGGGCATTCGAGGACATTCGAACTGTCATAGAGGCCGCCGGACACATTCCAGTGAAAGTAATTTTGGAGATGACCCTACTCGATGAATATCAAAAGGTGGTTGGATGCTTGTTAGCTGAACGCGCCGGTGCAGCATTCGTAAAGACGTCCACAGGTTTCGCCAGTGGGGGAGCGACGGTCGAAGACGTGCGGCTAATGAAAGGACTCGTGGGTGGCAGAATGGCTATTAAAGCTGCGGGTGGGATCCGAGACTTCGAGTCCGCGCGCGCCATCGTGGAAGCCGGGGCAGATCGCCTCGGCTGTTCATCATCAGTCGCAATTGTCTCGGGATCTGCATAGCAATATTCCATGGTTTCCTAATGTCGAGCGGAAAGGAGAACTCAGGTGGCTACTGGCCCGATCGCTGGAGGAGGAGCAGACCCCCTCATTCCTCCGAACACTCCCCCTAATCTTCTTTCTATTCAGCAGAAGTACGCATGGGATTGGTTTAGCTACCATGCATCCCAGCGCATGACAGCTTTGAACTTCTTCTTTCTCACCGTGAGCATATTCGCCGTTGCTTACTCGAAATGTGCGGAGCACGGATGGTGCGGTTTTGGTTGCGTCACGGGGATCTTTGGCTTCATTACCTCTGTTGCGTTTTGGTTCATTGACGTACGAAACGAGGAACTCGTGAATTGTGGCAGGGCAGCGCTGGGTGAGATCGAGCAGCGACTCCACTTGCGGATTAGAGAGTGGGATCAAAATCGTACCCACTTGGAGCAGTCAACACGTAGGCTCTCGCGCCTGGTGTTTAGGATTGTAACGGCGCTATTTCCGAGGAGTAGTGAGGATGGGGCCTGGGGAGCAGATGTCTTCGCACACCGCTTTTGGATTCGCAATATGCACGCGATGGCTGGCTTCGCCTTCCTGTGCGCGGCCGTTCTTGCTGCAGTGGGGTTTCCGAAGGCGGGTGCAGTGCTCTCTTGGTTGCGCCATTTCTGTTAGTTATTTGAGCTTGCAGTTGGCAGCATGAGCTATCACAGGGCCGCCCTAGCGCTTTAGTTGCACCACGTAGGCTTTTTCGCTGTGCGACTTGCGGGCGGTGCCTTCGACGAATTTAAGAAATTCCCGCAAGTGTTCCTTTTCCGACAGTTCCGCCTCGGAGAATTTCACCCGCACGCCAAACGCCGGCGCGGTGCGGGTTGCGATTCCGCTGATGATGACGCCTTTCACCCAGATCTTGCCGCTTGCCACCCACAAGCCGATCTCCAGCGCCTTGCCCGCAGGCACGGCGCTGGCGGTCTCGACCAGGCAGCCTCCGCGGCTCACATTCGCCAGATTGCCCCAGACCGGCTCTTCTATACCCTCAACGTGAATTTCCACCGCCACATAGCACTTGATGCGCTGAAAATGGCGGCGATCCGATTCCAATTGCGATGTGAATAATTCCGGTTCGAACGGGGGCGTTTCATCCACTGGTTCGGGATGGGGAAGCGCGACGGGTGGCGCCGGCGCCGCAGCAACGGCTACATTTTTCTGTGCCTCGCGGGCTTTGACGGCCGCGTCTTTGATCTCGCGCATCGAGCGCAGCAGCGCCGCCTCGCGCTGTTCCGGACGCACCTCGCGGTAGGTCTGAAGCAGTTTTCCGAGGTGGCTGACCAGGTCGGGATCGGTGAGCAGGCGCGTCCAGTCCGATCCTTTGGGTGCTTTCTTCTCTTCGCTCATACGTAGGACTTCCTCGCAGCTTTCCGTCGCAGGGAAGTGCTTGACTCTCATAGACTGAACTTTAGGTCGGGCTCACACAAGATGACCAAGGTCACTATCGCCAGGAGGAGCGCACCTTCCATCGCGAGGCGTTTCAACAATTTGTATCGGATCTCCACCAAAAAGAGTCGAAAAGACTTATCATTTCGGTTTCGTAAGGAGATAACCGAGGTTCCATGGCTTCCGCATACCGTCTCACCCGTCAATCGCGGTGCTATCGTGCATTCCTTTTGCTGGACGTTTTTCTGATCGTGTCAATCGTCGTCTTCCCACCGGCGCTTTTTGCCCAAAGTTCGACTTCCGATTCGACGGAGAGTTCGACGGGCGGGGTCATGCAGATTCAAACCCCGCAGTTTCAAACCTCACAGGGTCAAACCTCACAGGTTCAAACCTCGGCACAGAATCCAGTCTTTGGCAGTGTGCCGGAGGCCAAGCCCACTCCCGGCGTCCTGCCGTTGACCTTCAGCGAGGCGATTGAGCGGGCTTTGCGCCAGAACCTGGCTGGTCTTTTATCCGAATACAACACTATCGAGGCCCGGGGACAGAAATGGCAACGACTCAGCGACCTGCTTCCGAACGTCAGCGCTGATGTGCAGGAAGCCAGGGAAAAGGTGAGCCTGGAAGCGGAAGGACTTCGCGGCCACCTGTTTCCTGGTCTTACTCTTCCTCGCGTCATCGGGCCTTTCTCTTACTTTGATATGCGCGCCTCGGCCACGCAGAGCGTCTTCGACTGGAAGGCAATCCAGAAATACCGCTCTTCAGTGATCGGCGGAAGCGTGGCCCGGTTCAATCTGAAGGACGCGCGCGATCTGGTCGTGCTCGCGACTGGCAACGCCTACCTGCAGGCGATTGCCGGAGCAGCCCGCGTGGAAACCGCGCAAGCGCAGGTCGAGACGGCGCATGCGCTCTACGATAAGGCGGTCGCGCAACAGCAGGCCGG
The DNA here is from genome assembly GCA_963749275.1 of uncultured Acidobacteriaceae bacterium. Taxonomy (GTDB): domain Bacteria; phylum Acidobacteriota; class Terriglobia; order Terriglobales; family Acidobacteriaceae; genus Acidiflorens. The sequence continues at coordinate 32,515 of CAVVNA010000021.1, read as the reverse complement.
CGTCGCTCCGGCAATCGACACACTGCGGGCGCAGGTCGAATACCAGACGCGCCAGCAGCAACTGATCGCAGCCGCAAACGATTTCGCCAAGCAGAAAATTTCGCTGGCACGTGTGATTGGACTCGCACCCGGCCAGGAATTCGAATTGGCCGACAAAGCTCCTTACCAGGTTTTTCCCATCCCCGATCTTGAAACCAGCTTGCAGCGCGCGTATTCTCTGCGCTCCGATTACAAAGCGGCGCGGGATCGCCTAGTCGCGGCGCAACTGGAGCGGAGCGCCGCCGCCGCCGGGTATTTTCCGACCCTCAATCTGGCGGGGAATTACGGCGAAATCGGAGCAGTTCCTGGCGACGTGTTGCCTACGTACGCGATCTTCGGTACGTTGGACATTCCGATTTTCCAAGGGGGCAAGGTCCATGGCGATGTTCTGAAGGCCGAAGCCAGCCTGCGGCAGGCGCAGGCGCAGATGGCGGACGTGCGCGCCCAGATTGATCAGGATATCCGCAACGCGCTGCTCGACCTCAAGTCGTCCAGCGATCAAGTGGAAGTCGCCCAGAGTTCGGTGAATCTCGCCGAGCAGGCACTCACCCAATCGCGGGACCGTTTCTCCGCCGGAGTCACCGACAACCTGGAAGTGGTGCAGGCGCAGGAAGCGGTGGCGTCTGCGCACGAGAGTTTGATCTCGAGCCTCTACTTTCACAACCTGGCCAAGGTTTCCTTTGCCCGCGCCCTGGGACGCGCCGAAGATGGCGTTCGCGAATACTTGAAAGGGAAGTAGCCAATGGAAGAAAGCAGCAGCGTTGTAGCCGAGCCCAAACCGCAAGCGGAAGCGAGTGCTCCGAAATCCCCGCCCTCGCTGGACAGCGAAGCCCGCTATCAGCGGCGAAGAGCGTTTTTGAGCAGTCCGCGCACGAAGTGGGGGTTCATTCTCGCCGGCCTCGTGATTCTGCTCGCCGTTTTCTTGCTGTGGCGCTACCTCGCCAGCTACGAATCCACCGATGACGCGCAGATTGACGGGCACGTGAACTCGGTGAGCGCGCGCATCAGCGGCTACGTGCTGAAACTCAACGTGGAAGACAACCAGTACGTGGAAAAAGGAACGGTGCTGGTGGAAATCGACCCTGCCGACCTCGAAGGCGCGGTGGCGGAGGCGCGCGCTCAATACGCCGACGCCCAGGCCCAGGCTTCCGCTGCCGGCATCAACGTCCCGATCACCGACGTCACCACGTCAAGCCAGGTCAGCGGGGCCCAGGGCGGTGTCTCCGGTGCGCGGGCTGGAATCTCGGCTGCCCGCGAACAGTTCGAAGCAGCCAAGTCGCAGGTCGCGGAAGCGGACGCCAATAACACCAAAGCGCAGAATGATCTTCTCCGCTACAAGCTGCTGATCGACAAGCAGGAAATCTCGCAACAGCAGTACGATCAAGCCGTCGACAGCGCTCAGGCCGCCGCCGCAACCCTGCAAGCGGCGCGCGCCAATGCCGACGCTTACGCGGCACAGATCAAACAGGCGCAGAGCAAACTGGAGCAGGCCGACGCCGATCTTCGCACCGCCGGCAACCGGACGCACATGATGCGAATGATCAACGCCCGCTCTCAATCTGCGCAGGCCATTGCCCAGCAGAAGAAGGTTGCGTTAGAGCAGGCGGAACTGAACCTCTCGTACACGAAAATCATGGCGCCGGTCAGCGGAGTCGTCAGCAACCGCACGGTTGAGGTCGGTCAAAACGTGCAGCCCGGCCAGGAGATGATGAAGGTCATTCCGCTCGGTGAAGGCGACCTCTGGGTCACGGCGAACTTCAAGGAGACGCAGCTTAAGAAGATGAAGCCCGGTTTGCCGGCTGACATCACGGTGGATGCGAACGGCAAGACCTACAAGGGGCATGTCGATTCCATCGCCGGCGCCAGCGGTGCGCGCTTCAGCCTTCTCCCCCCCGAAAACGCCACCGGCAATTATGTCAAAGTTGTGCAGCGCATACCGGTGAAGATCGTGTTCGAAACGGGCGCGATCAAGAGCCATGAACTACGCCCGGGGATGTCGGTGGTGCCGAAGGTCTGGATTAAATAGCTCCGAGCCGCGAGCTACGAGCGAACACGAATCGGTTGCTCGAAGCTCGCAGCCCGGAGCTCGAAGCAGAGGTTGAGAAAACAATGGGCGCTGCTGCCATTACCATGAATGACGTCGCCGCGTGGCGTCCGGCAGTCAATCCCTGGATCATCGCTCTCACCGTGACACTGGCCACGTTCATGGAGGTGCTGGATACCAGCATCGCCAACGTGGCGTTGCCGCACATCGCCGGCAGTCTTTCCGCGGGTCAGGACGAGAGCACCTGGGTGCTTACGTCTTATCTCGTCTCCAACGCCATCGTGCTGCCGCTGAGCGGCTGGCTATCTTCGATCGTCGGGCGCAAGAATTTTTACATGGGTTGTGTCGCGCTCTTCACGATCAGTTCGTTTCTGTGCGGGCTCGCGCCCAATCTCGGCATGCTCATCTTCTTCCGCGTCCTTCAGGGCGTGGGTGGCGGAGGCTTGCAACCGAGCGAGCAGGCGATTCTCGCCGACACCTTTCCTCCCGCCAAGCGTGGCATGGCATTCGCTGTCTATGGCATCGCGGTGGTGATGGCTCCGGCCATCGGTCCTACGCTCGGTGGTTATATCACCGACAATTTCACCTGGCGTTGGATTTTCTTCATCAATATCCCCGTCGGCATTATTTCGCTTTTGCTGACCTCACGGCTCATCCAGGATCCTCCCTACTTCAAGCGCCGCCAGCTGAAAGAAACCCGGATCGACTACACCGGGCTAGGTTTCGTCGCGCTCGGACTGGGAACGCTGCAAGTGGTCCTCGACAAAGGACAACGCGAAGACTGGTTCGAATCGCACTTCATCGTATGGCTGAGCGTGATCTCCGCCATGTCGCTGATCTTTGTCGTCTTCTGGGAGTGGCGCCACAAAGACCCCATCATCGACCTGCAATTGTTTCGCGTGCGCAGCTTCGCCACCGCGAACTTCCTCATGTTCATGCTCGGGTTTGCCCTGCTGGGCAGCACCCTGCTATTGCCGCTGTTCATGCAGACAATGCTCGGTTACACTGCCGAGCGGTCCGGGTTGGCTCTCATGCCGGGCGGTTTCGCGATTATGCTGGCCATGCCTTTGGTGGGGTTTCTGCTTTCGCGCTACAGCCCGCGGTATTTGTTGCTGTTCGGTTTGTCGATGCTCTCGTTTTCGCTGTTTCATATGACAAGGTTCGATCTGGACGTGGATTTCCACACGGTGATGGTGGCGCGCGTCTATCAGGCGGTGGGAATGGCTTTCCTGTTCGTGCCCATTAACACCGCCGCGTATGCGTTTCTGCCGCGCGACAAGAACAATGCCGCGTCCGGTTTGATGAACCTCGCCAGGAACATTGGCGGCAGCGTCGGAATTTCTTTTGTCACCACCGGTCTGGCTCGCCGTGCGCAGTTTCACCAGGTGCGGCTGGTGGAGAAACTGAGCGCCGCCAATCCGCAGTTTCAATCCTGGCTGCACGGGATGACGGGCACTTTCCTGGGCGGCGGCGCCGGGCATGGCTCCGGGCCTGGAACCGCGCTGCAGCATGCCTACGCGATGACGCAGGCGAATGTGATCCGGCAGGCGACCATGCTGGCGTACATCGATAATTTCTGGGTGCTCGGGGTCGTGATCCTTTGTTTAGTCCCTTGTGTGTTCCTGATCAAGAAGTCGAAGCCGGGAGCGATCGTGGCGCACTGACAACTCGTGGTGCAAGGTCGATTCGTATCAGGGTATCGCTTTAGCGATACCGCAGGATCCGTCAAACTAGAGGCCCCTTTAGGGGCTGCATCCACAGGGGCTGCATCCACGGAAAGGAAGTTCGCCATGTTTCGCATCGTTACTTTGGAACGCGAATTTGGCTGCGGGGGCGGAGCCATTGCCTGCGAACTGGCCCGCCGGCTGGGGTGGAAGCTCTGGGACCAGCAACTAACCAGCGAGATTGCCCAGCGCGCGCAGGTTCCGGAATCGGCCGTGGCCTTGTGCGATGAGCGGGTCGACAGCCGCCTCTACCGTTTCGCGAAAGCCTTCTGGCGGGGCAGTTACGAACGCAGCATGCCGCTGGATGCCTCTTCCGCGTTTGATACGGATCGCATGATGGCCATGGCGGGAGAGATCATGCACCACATCGCCGCCGAGGGTAATGCGGTCGTCGTCGGCCGTGGCTCCCCGTTTCTGCTGCGCGACCGCGAGGATACTTTTAGCGTCTTCACCTATGCTCCCCACGACGAAAAAATTCGCCGCCTGCTAGCCATGGGCAGGAGCCGGGAAGAGGCTGAAGACCTGGTGGAGAACGTGGACAAGGAGCGGATGGCCTACATCAAACACTACTTCAATAACGAATGGCCGACGCGCAGCCTCTATCACCTGATGATCAATACGGCAGTCGGGGACGAGAACGTACTCTCCACGATTCTGAACAGCATGCAGACGTTCGCAGCTCATCCCACCGAGACCGCCCTCCGTGGCATTCGCTGAAGCGCGGGAGGCCGAGCGGCGCAGTTCCAAGCGATGGGATCACCGGGCTCGCGCAGCGCGCTGACGTTACGCCCGACGTTACGCCCTGCCGTTATAAGATAGGCGCAAAGGATGGAGTCAACTCCGCAAGTGGCAGCTTCTGATTCGTATCCCCCGGTGCAGGAGGAAGTAGCGCGGCTCGCCGGGTCGTCGCAGGTGCGCGCCGCATTCGACCAGTTCCGCTCGCAAGAATCGCAGTTTGCGCTCTGGCAGATGGAGGCGACAAAAGTTGCCGCGCCTCCATTCGGCGAGGCGGCACGCGGCGCCTGGCTGGCCGACCGTTTTCGCGAGCTCGGGCTCAGCGAGGTGCAGGTGGATGAGGTGGGCAACGTGTTCGGCGTTCGTCCCGGCGGCGGAAACCGTTTCGTGGCGCTCAGCGCGCATATTGATACGGTGTTTCCGGCGGCGACGCCGTTGAACATCCGGCAGCAGGCCAGCCGCTTGTATGGGCCGGGTGTCTCCGACAATGGCGCGGGCATTGCGGCGATGCTGGCCGTGGCCAGTGTATGCGGCAGCGCGCGCATCTCGCATGCGCTGCCCTTTGTGTTCATCGGGAACGTCGGGGAAGAAGGCGAAGGCGATCTGCGCGGTATGCGGCACGTTTTCGCGACGCCGCGCTGGCGAGACGCGATTGCCTACAGCGTGATTGTCGATGGCGCCGGATCGGACACTGTGGTGGCGGAGGCCTTGGGCAGCCGCCGTTTCGAGGTGATCGTGCGCGGACCGGGTGGTCACTCCTGGAGCGACTTCGGCGCGCCCAATCCGATTATGGCGCTCTCCCGTGCGATCGAGGTCTTCCGTCAAACGCCCGTGCTGGCCGCGCCGAAAACCACGTTTAATGTCGGCACGATTCGGGGCGGGACTTCCGTCAATTCGATTCCGGAATCGGCCAGCATGCGGGTCGATCTGCGCTCCACGTCAATGGCGGAAATTGACCGGCTGGAGCGAGCGCTGCGCCTCGCGCTGGAGCAGGCGGTCGCATTGGAAAATCGGGCCGCTGCTCAGCACGGAACGCGTCGGCCGCAGGCGGTGCAGAGCGAAGTTCTCGAGATCGGAAATCGTCCGGCGGGCGAACTGGCGCCGGGGGCGCGGCTGCTGAAGGTGATCCGCGCCGTGGATGTGCAGTTGGGCAATACGGCGCAGGTGCAGCGGGCGTCGACTGACGCCAACATTCCGCTATCGCTGGGTCGCGAGGCCATCGCGATCGGGGGCGGCGGTTCCGGAGGCGGAGCGCACACGTTGCAAGAATGGTACGACTGCCATGGACGAGACCTCGGTCTGAGGCGCATTCTGCTTACAATGCTGACACTTTCGGGAGTAGGGGAATGATGGCGCGAATCGCTCCGATTCTGCTGTTGGCCGTGGCCTCGGGCGTGTCGGCACAGAGCATGCCTCAAAAGCCGAAAGCGGACCTGATCTTTACCCACGGCAACATCTATACCGGGGTGGTCGATGCGGCGTCTTCGTTCGGCGCGGGCAAGCGCTCCGAGGCAATGGCAGTCGTTGGCGACCGGATCCTCGCCGTGGGGACGCGCGACGAGATCATGAAGCTGAAAGGGCCAGAGACCAAGATCGTGGATCTGGATAGCCACTTCGTCATGCCCGGCTTCAATGACGCCCACATGCACCTGGCCAGCGCCGGCCTGGAGAAGATGAACGTGAACCTGGTCGGCGTCAAGACACTCGATGAGTTCCGCGAACGCATCCGCGCCCAGGTCGAAAAAGCGGCGCCGGGAGAGTGGATCGTGGGTGGCGGCTGGGACGAAACTCTCTGGCCGGTCAGAGTTTTGCCCACGCGCTGGGATTTGGATGAGGTGAGCCAGAGCCATCCGGTTTTTCTGATGCGGGTGGATGAGCATATGGCAGTGGCGAACACGCGCGCCTTGCAACTGGCCAGCGTCACCGTCGCCAGTCGCGATCCGGAGCGAGGAAAGATCGATCGTGATGACGCGGGCACGCCCAACGGCATTCTGCGCGAGAAAGCGCAACTATTGGTGCAGGCTGTGATTCCCAAGCCGACGCACGAGAAGCGGCGGCAAGCCATCGAACTCGCCCTGGCGGATCTGGCGAGTCACGGCGTCACCTCCGCGCAGGATTATTCGCCGTGGGAAAACTTCCAGATTTACGAGGAACTCGAGCACGACGGAAAGCTGACGGCGAGGATTTCAGAGTGGCTGGATTTCGACGACTCGATTGCAGACCTGAACAATAAGCGCAGCTCGCATCCCGCGTCCGACACCATGCTCCACACCGGAATGCTGAAGGCCTTCCTGGATGGTTCGCTGGGCTCGAAGACGGCGGCGTTGCTTGAGCCCTACAGCGACGATCCGAAGAACGAAGTCTGAAGAACGATAATCCGAAGAACGATAATCCGAAGAACAGTGGCCTGCCGCAATACGAAGCGGCCAAGTTGAACGCGATGACGAAGGAGCGGGTGCTGGCGGGATATCAAATCGGCTTCCACGCCATCGGCGACAAAGCGGTGCAGTTGGCGCTCGACGCATTTGCCGAGGCGGAGAAGGCGGCGAAAGACGCGAAGGTGAAAGCGGCCGACGGAAATGTCAGCGGCAATAACAACGACTACCGGCTTCGCATCGAGCACGCGCAGGTCACCACGCCGCAGCAGATTCTGCGCTTCAAGGATCTCAAGGTAATCGCCTCCATGCAGCCGAGCCACTTGCTCACGGATATGAACTGGGCCGAGTCGTATCTGGGCCCGAAGCGCGCCGAGCATTCCTATGCCTGGGCCGACTTCCTTCGCCACGGAGTGGTGCTGGCCTTTGGTTCGGATTATCCGGTCGAACCGGTGACGCCCTTTCGCGGTCTCTACGTGGCGGTTATCCGTATGAGCGAAGACGGAAAGAAAAGTTATTATCCCGCGGAGAAACTGAACATCGAGCAGGCGATCGCCGCCTACACGACGGGCGCGGCTTTTGCCGAATTCGCCGAAAAGCAGAAAGGCAAGCTGGAGCCGGGCATGTTGGCCGACTTTGTCGTTCTCGATCAAGACATTACGGCAGTCCCACCGCCAAAAATCCTGGAAACGAAAGTCCTGCGTACGGTGGTCGGCGGCAAGACCGTGTACGAAGCGAAGTAGGATCGGGTGATCGGGCCATCTGACAGCGATCTCGAATAACCGAGAGGCAAGGTTCTAGATGACCCGATCACCCGATCACCCGATGGCGAGAGCGGGAACGCGCCTTCCTGATCTGCGCCCTGTGTGGGGACGGGGCTTTGCCCCGTCCCGGCGGGGCGAAGCCCCGCCGCCACAACACCCTTCCCTTGGCTCCTGGCGTTCTTGGCGAACGCGATCTAGGTTTTCTGCGTCTAAACGATTTGACGGCCTGCGACCGACCTCTGCCGAGGGCGAAGGTATAATGAAAGATTGGCCGTCTTGATTGGCAGTCTTAGGAGGTAAGAAATGGATTCGCGCGAAAGCGCTTTTTGGGTGCGTCTCAAAGCCAACCGTTGGGCGTACATGTTTACGATTCTGGCGACGCTGGCGGTTGGAATTCTGATTGGCACGATTGTCTCTTATGGAGTGAAAGGCAAGGAGGGACAGAAGTCGTCGGATGCGACCCCGCTGACCATTCCCGCTCCGCAACAGCTCTCCACCGCCTTCTCCCAGATTTCCAAACAGCTGGAGCCGAGCGTGGTGAACATCAATACCGAGTCGACCATTAAGAACCCTCACCGCCGGCACCCCGTGCGCCCCGATCACGACCAGCAAGATGAGGACAACGGCGAGGACTCCCCGTTCCAGGATTTCTTTGACAAGTTCTTCGGCGGCCAGGGCGGCCCGGAGGCGGGCACCATCCGCCAACGCTCGCTCGGTTCCGGCGTGATTGTGGATGCGAAGGGCTTCATCGTCACCAACCGGCACGTGGTCGAAAAAGCCGATCGCATCCGTGTGAAGTTGCAGGATGAAAACCCGGCGTCTCCTGGCCATGATGCCAAGCTGATCGGCATGGACCAGGAGACCGACCTGGCAGTGATCAAGATTGATATAGATCGTGCGCTGCCGGCCGCCAAACTCGGCAACTCCGACGGCATGGAAGTTGGCGACTGGGTGCTCGCCATCGGCAGTCCCTTCGGACTGCAGGAAACTGTGACTGCGGGCATCGTATCGGCCAAGGGGCGCAACATTGTTCCTAACCGGCAGTTCCAGTCTTTTATTCAAACGGACGCCGCCATCAACCCGGGCAATTCCGGTGGGCCGCTGGTGAATATGGCAGGTGAAGTCATTGGCATCAATACTGCCATTCTTACGGAGACGAGTTCGTACGCGGGCGTGGGCTTTGCCATGCCTTCAAACACGGTGGCGCAGGTCTACAACCAGTTGATCGGTCCGGGACACCGGGTGGCGCGCGGGTCCATTGGCATTGAGTTTTCAGCCCAACCGAACCCGGCCATCGCCCGCATTTACGGATCGGGCGTGACCGTGTCGAACGTGGTATCCGGCAGCCCGGCCGAAGAGGCGGGCCTGAAGATCGGCGACACGATCACCTCCGTGGATGGCAAGGAAGTGAAGAGCGGCGACGATCTGGTGGCTGACATCGCGTCCCGCAAGCCCGGCTCGAAGGCCAAGCTGGCATTCGTGCGCAACGGCAAGAAGCAAGACACGACGGTGACCATCGCCGATCGCTCGAAACTGTTCGCTTCCCGTCTGGGCGAAGAAGAAGACAACCAGAGCGAGGAAGCACCCAAGGCGAGCAAGTTTGGGGTCACGGTTCGCAACATTACTCCCGATCTGGCCGATCGCCTGAGCATTCCCGCAGGCAAGGGCGTGGTGGTGCAGGACGTGAAGCAGGGATCGTTCGCCGAAGATCTCGGCCTGAATCGCGGCGACGTAATCCTCGAAGTGAACAAGCAGCCCGTGAACAATCCGGACGACTTTGTCAAGATCGAGTCGTCGCTCAAGAGCGGGCAGGATGTCGTGTTCCTGGTGCGTCCGCGAGGCGCAAGGGCCCAGGATGGAACGATTTTCCTGGCAGGTACACTTCCGTAACCGATAAGTACTCCGGCGAGACTGGCGCTCCATCCCCGTTTCGGGGGACGATAAGGGGAGGCTGGTCTCGCCGGTTTTTTGTTGGAAGGCAGTCGTCAGTCGCTGGTCGCTCGGTCGTTAGTCGTTCGCGGGCTTCAAATGAACGACGCGTCCCGAACGACTAACGACTGACGACCAACGACTACTGTGGCCTTTAAGCATGCACCATTCTGATCAAATTCGGCGTTGGCGACCGGTGGGGCTTTCCGGCCTGCTGCTCTGCCTCGCCGTGCATGGGGTCGCAAGCGCACCGGCGCAGACGTCGACTCCGCCAAAGAAACCGGCGCACGCTTCCGCGGCGCCTGCCTCGAAAGCAAAACACCACACCAGCGGAAACGCGACCGGCAAGCACACCTCAACTAACACGTCGTCTCACACTTCAGCTCGCTCCTCTCGCACCTCAGCTCACACCTCGACTCGCACCTCGTCTCACACCTCGGCGCAGAAGAGCAACTCCCACGGCAAGAAGGGCTCCAAGCTCGCCGCGAAGAAACGCGGCCAGCAGGCGATTGACTCCGATCGCGCCCGGGAAATTCAGGAAGCGCTCATCCGCGAGCGCTACATCGAAGGCGAGCCTACAGGATCGTGGGATGACGCCACGCAGGCCGCGATGCAGCGCTATCAGGCGGACCAGGGATGGCAATCGAAGACGACTCCAGATTCCCGAGCGCTGATCAAACTCGGATTAGGCCCAGCCACGATCACCTGCTCAATCCGGAAAGCGCAATGACAACGACCGCGACAACATCCGCCGCGTCCGCGGCAGACGACCCCAAGGCCGGAACTAAACAGACGCCGGCGGCAGATAACCTTCCCAAGCAGTAGTCCGGTGCTGGGGGCAGCAATCCGTGCCGCAGCAACACGTAAAGTTCAAGGTTCCAAAGTTTCATAGCTTCAAGGCCGCGTCCTCTGGCAGGCTGCCGAAAAACTCAGCTTCGTATCAGGGCATCGCTTTAGCGATTCCGTAAGCTCTTCGAAATCAGCCGTCCCCCTTTAGGGGCTGCGCATCGAAAATCGACTTTTTCCGCAGCCTGCAAATCGGGAATACTCTCAAAGCTCTTTGAAATGTTGAAAACGTTGATCGCTCAGGCTTTCTGCTTCCGTGCAGCGGCGCGCTCCTGCAGGGTGATCGTAACCGCGCGCAGCATATCGCCAGCGGGAGCGGGCTTGCCGGTCCAGATTTCAAACTGCCGCGCCGCCTGTTGCACAAACATTTCGACTCCAGGGATGACGGCGATTCCCTGGCGCGCGCCACCTGCAGCAGGTGGGTCTCGACCGGGTCGTACACCATGTCGAGGACGACGTTGGCCTGGATCTCGTCGTCTTTGAGCGGGCAGTCGCGCGTGTTCCCCATTCCCACGGGAGTGGCGTTAACAATGACGTCGAAGCCGATCTTGCGGAGGTCGGCGCGTTTGATGCTGCGCGCTTTGGCCTGGCGCGCGAGCTTCTGCGCCTTGGCGGAAGTACGATTCAGTATCCAGACTTCGGCGCCGCGCTCTTTCAGGCCGAAGACCGCAGCCCGCGCCGCGCCTCCGGCGCCGAGCACCAGAACTTTCGCGTTTTCGATGGAGAGGCGCTGCTCCAGGGGACGAACCACACCGGCCACATCGGTATTGAACCCGTAAAGCTTGCCATCCTGTCCGCGGACAACGGTGTTGCAGGCGCCGATTTTGGCCGTGTGCGCATCGGTGTTGTCGAGATATGGAAGCATGGCCTGCTTGTAGGGCATGGTGATGCTGAGACCGTGCAGCGGAATCTCACGCACGCAATGGATCAACTCCTTGAGCGTCTTGGCGTGCAGAGGAAGATAAACGCCGTTCACGTTTTCGCGGCGCAGCGCCGTGTTCATGATGACGGGCGAGAGCGAATGCTCAATGGGATCGCCGGCGACGCCATAGATGCGAGTGGCGGCGTCGACTTGATCGATGCGGTAGATGCTGCGCAGGTCCCGTGCACTGACCTGACCGGGTGCGGTTTTGAGATCGGCGCTGACTGCGGCGAAGGTGAACGCGCTGCCGGCGCGTACGCTGAGCACGCGGCTGATGATGCCTTGCTCTCCCATGCACAAGCCGATCAGCGCATGCTTGCCGCTCTGCGTCTGCAGAAATTTCATCATGGCCACGTTGTCGGAAAGCGTAGTGGCGGTGCTGACGACCTTGTAGTAGTCGGCCGGAATCTTCAGCATTTTCCCGAGCGTTTCATCGAGGTTGCGCGTGGCGCGGAAATCATGGAACGAGAGGATGAGTGCGGCGCGGCTGCGCAGGCGCGCGATTGCTTCGGGCTTCGCTTTCGACGCACTCTGAAGTTCCAGGTCGACAAGCTGACAGCCCGCGGCGTGGGCCTTGGTGAGTACTTCCAATTGAGAAGCCAGCGATCCCTTGAACTTGCCTCCGTTGTCGGCGCGGCGGCAGGTGCCGATGGCAGTGACGTACTGATGGGTTTCAAGAAAACGATGGATTTTCGGAAGCGCGGCCAAGGGCTGCTTCAGGTAGTCCAAACGGAACTCGAGGAAAGGGTTATCCCGGGCCATGGACTCCGCGGTAGCGACCATGTCATCGGCAGTGTCGCCGCTCAGCGCCAGGCAGACCTTGGGCAGGCGCTGGGGCAAGAGACGGGTCGCGGGAGTGGAAGACAAAGCCAAGGTCATTTGTTTTCAACGACGGCGCGATATTACAGGGGTGTAAGCGCAGATGCAACACAAGGATTGCCAAAGGACTCAGGAAAGCACTTTGGGCCACAGGGGCCAAACACCCTCGTAACCTTGACCCCTGCCTGTCCGCTTGTTACTTTTTGGCTGTAACCCTTGTCTTCCGAGAGAGATAGCTGGGGCAGCCCCGGAGCAATTGGAGTCGGAGGTAACATGAAGAAAACAGGATTGTTATTGCTGTTTATGGTGACGGCGACCTTCGTCGTCGCCCAGCAGCAGTCGACGACGGCGGTCACGCCCGATGAGTCGGGTATCGTGCACACTGCGGTCAACGTGCCTTTCGTGCGCTACCAGACGCCTACCGCGGCGGACATCTACTGCGCAGGATTTCTTACCAAGGATCGGATTCCCGACGCCAATTATGTGAACGGCGGCCTGGAGACACCGACCTCGACCAAGTTCGAGATCGGCGAACTGGTCTACTTGGCCGGGAGCGGCTACCAGACAGGACAACTGTATTCGATCGTCCGCGAAGTGCGGGATGTCAACGAGTATGAGATCTATCCGGGCGCGAGAAAAGTACTGGCTGCCGCGGGACGCCCTTACGGAGAAATTGGGAGGGTGCGCGTGCTCGATACGCGCAGTCACACCGCCATCGCCCAGGTGGTGTTCAGCTGCGATCCCATCAATCCGGGAGATATCGCCGTGCCTTTCGTCGAGAAACCGCCGGTTGCATTTCACGTGCCGGGGCATTTCGACCGGTTCGCGCCGCCGAATGGGAAACTGAGTGGACGGATCGTGCTCGGCAAAGATTTTGACGGCTTCCTGGGCACGGGCATGAAGCTTTATATGAACATGGGTTCGAACCAGGGAGTAAAAGTGGGAGACTATTTCCGCGTCGTCCGTTCCTACACCGCCACCTTGAACGATCCAGTGGACTCGCTCTCCTTCAAAGCTCAGACTTCAGAAGACACCCAGATGCGTCCGCCGGCTTTTGAGGCCAATCGCTTCACCAAGCCCAAAGGGCCGAACATTCATGTGAGCGATCTCCCGCGGCGCGCCGTGGGCGAAGTAGTAGTTCTGAACGTAACCCCGACGGCATCGTCCGGTATGGTCGTCTTCGCGCTGGAAGATGTACACGCCGGCGACACGGTGGAACTGGACGACCAGCAGTAAGAGAACAATAAGACGACCAGCAGTAAAGAGAACAATAATTTGATCGTCAGAAGGGGAGAGCGAATCTCCCCTTTTTCTTTTGTCCGGAACACATGGGGATTCGTATCAGGGCATCGCTTCACAGCTTGCGGAAAAACTCGGGTTTCGTATCAGGACATCGCTTCACAGGCTGCGGAAAAATTTCAATCAAGGCCGGTTTGGGGAACGGCACGAGTTTACTCGTGCCGGTAAGTCATTGAAAAGGTTTGCGCTTTAGCGCCCGAGGTGTGCTCTTTGCGCCCGCTATCAGTTTTTCCGCAGCCTGTTCAGCGATGCCGCAAGTTTCCGCTAGATTATTCTCAGCGGAAGAAAACGATTTTCGGATTCCCGGGAATCATCGCGCCCGCGACGAGCACTACAACGATCACAACAGCGAGTTCCATATTGCCCTCACAGCATTGCCTGCACCATCAAAACGCCAGCGCTCAGCATACGTCCTTTTGCGGAGAAAACAAGGGTACGAAAGTGGTAGGCAGCGAAGCAGCGGATTGCACAGGAAGAGATTCATGGAACCAGTCTCAGCCGGGAACTTCGACATCGGCGTCGGAAAAGACCTCAGCGGTAAAAGCCTCGATAGTTGCGGTTTTGCGCCAGGCATCCAGCGGCAGGCCGGCTTTGCGGCAGGTTTGCTCGAGAAAAGTTTCCCGGTCCCAACCATATTCGACCGGAACCTGGGGCAGCAGCAAGCCGCGGCGAGCGCCATCGGAAATGAGCAGACCGTGGCGCCCGACTTCCACCGCCTCGGGAAGAATCGAGACCAGGCGGGAGAGCACGCTCAGAGAAACCTCCAGCTGAGAAGCTTCTTCCAGGGTCACCGGCAAGAAACGGGAATCGTCGAAAGCGGCGGCCCGGGCAGTTTCCGCCACGGCGCGATACAGAGGTGCGATGGGCAGCGCATACCCGACGCATCCCCGCAGTTGCCGTTGGTGTTCGCGATGACTTTCTCGATGACTTTCGCGATGAAGTTCGCCGCCGAGTTCGCGATGAAGATCGCTCCGTAGATAAAGAGTCGTGAAGACGCCGCGCGGCTCCGCCAGTCCGGACGGAATGGGTGGCGCTTCCGGAAAAGGCCGACCCTCCAGAGCGGAAAGAATCGCCTGGTGCGCGATGCGGAGCAGAGTCCGGCGTTGCCCCAGAGAAAATTCCAATTCCAATTCCGAAGACAGCGGGGCGGGGCGAGCGGCTTCGCGCTCAGACAGATTTTCAGTCGGCTTCTCCGGCTGCACCGACTGCGTTTCAGACAGCTTGGACATCGCGTTTTCTCCGCCGCGAGAGGACGAAGGTCCGGCGTCGCCGCTTTTCCGATTTTCGGTCGATCCGCGACCAGAAGGCAACGAAGTAGTCGAGCGCGGAAACCAGCGACAGCAGCACCATGAACCAGATGGCGATCCAGGCAATCCAGTAGACCGGGAAAATGTAAATGCCGCCGAGGGGCCATTCGTGCCAGCGGCGGGCGAGAATCACGGCCACCACCGAAATGATCTGCACCAGCATCTTGAACTTGCCCAGTTCGCTGGCTTGAATCGTAAAGCCTTCGGACGCGGCAATGGAGCGCAGCCCGCTCACCAGAAACTCGCGGCCGATGATGACCACCGCCATCCAGGCCGGCACCAGCGCGGGATTAAACTGCACCAGCGTGACGAACGCGGCGGCGATCAGCAACTTGTCGGCCAGCGGATCGAGCAACATGCCCATGGTAGTGATCTGGCCGCGTCTGCGCGCGAGATAGCCGTCAATGCCGTCGGTGATCGAAGCCAGAATAAAAACGACTGAAGCCAGGATTTCCCGCTCCCCAGTCTGCTCGCCCGAGAAGCGCGAAGTGCAGAGTATCCAGATGAGAAGCGGAATCGCAGCGATGCGGGTGAGCGTGATGTAGTTAGGAAGATTCACGCAATGACTGAGCCAAGGCCACAGGGGTGGTAATGTGATTATCCTCCACATCCGAGGCCAAGGCAACGGAGGAAGGTGAGCGAGCCATTGAATCATTGTCTGAATGATTCAATATCGGAATAGTTATTTAACTGGGTTTGCCAAGCCTGGTATTGGGTAGCGAACTTGGTCTGCCAGGCATGGTACTGGGTTAGGTGGGTGTGTCTGTTGTGCGTCATTTGGCGGGTTCAGACACTTGACGCGCGCCCACGCGAGGAAGGCTACGGGAGCGAATAATCGAAGGTCCAGGTGTGTTTACCCTGAGCGTCGATATGGATGATGAGCGAGCCAGTGAGTCCGGTCAGTTCTCCAGTGCCGGAATTGGGTACAACCATCACGCTCAGCTCTCCCGCAGAGGGGGCGTCGCCTTTCATCATGGTGGCGCGGTGCGAGAAGGTGAAGCTGCCCTGTCGGCCGTTAAGCTTGCCTGTCATGCGCTCAATAGCAACGTAGGCCATGGAGCCGGTGCTCGCGGTCGAGCCGGTGATCATTTCTCCATGGCTGACGCCTTCGAAGTCACCGTGCCAAGTCTTGTCGGATGTGACCCGAGTAATGTCGTTCGCCTTCTCGAAGTCGGTTGGTTCGGCGGGAGTCATCTTGATGTCGAAAGAACCTTTGGCATGGACCATGTGCATCTCCTTCTGGGCTGCGACACTCAGCGCGAGACTCATCACCGCCGCTGCCACTGCGAATCTCACTCTCATATCGCCCCCGAAATGCAACTTACAGAATTCTTGATCCGAGCTCGATCCTATCCTTTGCAGCCGCACGACCGGCAGCGTCTACCAACATTCCACAACCAAACGACACTGGATCAATGACTCAATGAGTCAATCGCGTTTTATCTGTGAGCTTCTTTGTATCCGGCGGCCTTGGCTTCGGATTCGGTCATGAACTTTCCCGATTTGGTCTTGCCATACCAGCGGCCGCTCTTGTGGTAGACGCCGCTCTCGGTGTTGACCCAAACCTTGCCGCTGGTTTTGGCGGCGGCGATCTCCGAACTGGAAGGCGCACCAGCCGCTGCCTTGGTCGCCGTCTTGGGCGCGGCCGGAGTTGCGCTGGGATTAGCCGGGGCTGCGGGCTTTGCGGCGGAGTTGGTGTCGGTCGAACCCGCCTGCGCCTTCGCCAAAGCCGGCAAAATGCAGATGGTGACGATCAGAAAGAAAGCGCTTAGCCAAAGAGTGAGTGTGTTTCGGGGGCGATTCATATTTCCTCACACCTTTCATGAATTGTCATCCCGAGCGAAGCGAGGGATCTGCATTTTGCGGCGAACTGCAGATCCCTCGCTGCGCTCGGGACGACAAAATCTTGGGGAACGAATAGTTGAAATGAGGTGTTCCACTTGTGCCACGGGTTCCTAAGCATAGATTCCGCGCTGCCGGATGGTATACGCCACGCGGTCGATGGCCAGCATGTAGGCGGCGATCCGGTTGTTCACGCCATGAGTTTCCGCGTACCGGACAACATCGTCGAAGGCCGTATTCATGATGTCCCCCAGACGGTCGTTCACCTCCGATTCCTTCCAGAAGTAGCCCTGTCGATCCTGCACCCACTCGAAATAAGAAGTGGTAACGCCGCCGGCGTTCGCTAGGATGTCGGGAATCACGAAAACTTTTTTCTCGGAGAGGATCTCGTCCGCGATTGCGGTAGTGGGACCGTTCGCGCCTTCGGCCAGGATCTTGCATTTCACCCGGTCCGCATTTTGGCTGGTGATCTGGTTTTCGGTCGCCGCCGGGATCAGGATGTCGCAATCGGCCAGCAAGAGCTCGGCCGGATCGTATTTTTCTGCGCCCGTGAATCCGTGAACCGTTCCATTGCGCTGGCGGAATTCCACCAGCGCTTCCATGTCGATGCCATTCCGGTTGTACAAGCCGCCGCCAACTTCGATGATGCCGATGATCTTGTATCCCGCTTCCGCCATCAGGAGGGCGGCGTTCGAACCGACATTGCCGAAGCCCTGCACGATGACGCGGGTCGTGTCGCGATTCAGGCGCAGTTTATTGATCGCCTTTTCGCACACCATGAGAACGCCGCGCCCCGTAGCCTCGCGGCGCCCGCGCGATCCGCCGATGTTGACGGGCTTCCCGGTCACCACCGCGGTGCAGGTCTGCCGCATGTGCATGGAGTAGGTATCCATGATCCAGGCCATGGTCTGCTCGTTGGTGTTTACGTCGGGCGCGGCGACGTCCTTCTCGGGACCGATGAACTCGAACAACTCTGCAGTGTAGCGGCGGGTCATGCGCTCCAGTTCGCCCTGCGACATTTTGTGCGGATCGCAGATGATGCCGCCCTTGGCGCCGCCGAATGGAATGTTCACCACCGCGCACTTCCATGTCATCCAACTGGCCAGCGCGCGGACCTCGTCGAGGTTCACGTCGGGCGCGTAGCGCAGTCCGCCCTTGGCCGGGCCCCGCGCAATCGAGTGCTGCACGCGGAATCCGGTGAACACCTCCAGGTGCCCATCGTCCATCTGCACCGGGATGTGAACAATGATCTCGCGGCTCGGACTCCGCAGCACCTTCCACAGGCCTTCGTCGAGATTCAGCTTACCCGCAGCCAGGTCGAAGCGGGCGGCTTGCGCCTGCCAGGGATTAGTTTCCTGCTCGAGTTCCACAGTCGTCGTCATAAAGTCTCCGATGATCGCAATTGACGCTTGCAATTGACGCCGGCAATTGACGCTTGCCATTGCCGCCCCAAGTCGCCGGGCAAGCCTCGCAAAGTATATTGCCCATAAGGAGGCTAGGCAAGCGCAGGTGAGCCACAGACCCCGTACAGTAACCACGTAGGGACGGACGCATTCGTCCGTCCCAACTCGGGCATTCTAAGTCATTTCGGTTGAGCGAGTCCGAGCTGGTGGGCCGAAGCGCTGCCACAGGCGTTGCGTCGAGCGTCAATCACCCATGGCCGAGGTTTATAATGCCCAAAGCAATAACAATGACGGAAGAGATCAAAAAGAGGCTAAGGGACGAGCTGAACATGCTGGAGCGCGAGCTCGCCCACGATATCCCCAGAGAGCTCAAAAAAGCCGTCGCCATGGGCGACCTCAGCGAAAACGCCGAGTATCACATGGCCAAGCAACGCCAGGAGTACCTGAAGGCGCGCCTCCGTCAGCTCGGCAAGCGCCTGGCCGACCTGTCGCTGATCAACATGAACAACATCCCCAGGGATAAAGTTGGCCTCGGCTCGACCGTGACCATCTACGACGGCACCAAGAACGAAGAAATGGCATACCAGCTGGTGACCAGCGAGGAGTCCGACGTGGCCGCCGGCAAAATTTCAACCACCTCGCCGATCGGGCGCGCCCTGCTGAATAAGAGAGTTGGCGACATCGCCATGGTCGTCACCCCCGGCGGAAGCCGCGAAATGGAAATCCTGAAACTCTCCACCATGCACGATCTAGCCGAAGCCAAGCTGGAAGTGGAACTGGATGCACTGCCGGAACCGGAACGGGAAACGGAATGAGCGGCAAAGTGGCGTTGCTAGTGGAGCGACGGGCGTCCTCGCCCGTCCCGCCGCGCCCTCCGGACGGGCGAGGACGCCCGTCGCTCCCCAAGCTCTTCGCCAACTGGAGTAAGGGCTTATGAGCTGGACCAGCGGAGTCGGACGCGCCTGCGGCATTCTGCTCGACGCCATCGTGCGCCTGCTCGCTCTCGCGCGCATCAATCCCAACTTCCTGACCGTGATGGGCCTCGTGGTCAACACCTACGCCGCGTTTTTATTTGGATATGCCAACGGCGACAACCAGCGTCGCATGTTTTTCTATGCCGGCCTCGTCATCATTGGATCGGGATTCTTCGACCTGGTGGACGGCCGCGTCGCCCGCGCCTCGAACCAGGTGACCCGCTTCGGAGGATTTTTCGATTCCATCGTCGACCGCTACAGCGATGCCTCTCTGTTCTTCGGATTACTGGTTTTCTACGCGCGCGGCAACCGGTTCTTCTATGTCGTGCTGGCCGCGCTGGCCATGATCAGCGCCATCATGGTGAGTTATGCCCGCGCCCGCGCCGAGTCGCTCATCGGCACGTGCCGCGTCGGTTTCATGGAACGCCCCGAACGCCTGGTGCTGCTGATCATCGGCGCCCTGTTCAACGTCATGGCTCCGGTGCTGTGGGTGATCGCCGTGCTCTCGACCATCACCGTAATCCACCGCGTCATCTACACCTGGCAGCGGACCAACGAAATGGATACTCCCGCGCGCGCCGCCTGAACGCGTCTGAACGATGGAGCGACGGGCGTCCCCGCCCGTCCACCGCGAACCACGTTTCCAAATCGCTGCTCATCGAAACTGAGACTTTTCGAGTGCTAGACTATCCCCCGCAACTTCCCGCAAGGACTGATAGTGCCGACAAAAGTGCCAACCAATCCTGTTCTGGTCGTTCACGGCGGCGCCTGGGCCATTCCCGACGACATGGCTGAGGCGCACGTGAACGGCGTGCGCAAGGCCGCTGCCGCCGGATGGCGCGCGCTGGAGCGCGGTGCCTCCGCTCTCGACGCCGTCGAAGAAGCCGTGGTCGTGATGGAAGACGATGAAACCTTCGACGCCGGCCGCGGCAGTTTCCTGAATCGCGATGGCAAGGTGCAACTCGATGCTTTCATCATGGACGGCGCGACCCTGCGCGGCGGCGGTGTCGGGTGCGTGGAGCGTCTGCGCAACCCGGTTCGCACCGCCCGGAAGATTCTGAGCGACAGCACGCACGTCTATTTCGTCGCCGAAGGCGCCGAGCGCTTTGCCGCCGAGCACGGCATCGCTCTCTGCCGCAACGAAGACCTCGTTATCCCCAGGGAGGTCGAGCGTTTGCGCGAATATCAGGCGCAGGACTCAGCCCACGGCAACGATCTGTTCGCGCCCACCATTTCGCACGACACCGTCGGAGCCGTCGCGCTCGATCACCATGGCAATATCGCGGCCGCAACCTCAACCGGCGGCACTCTCAACAAAGCTCCCGGCCGCCTCGGCGACTCTTCGCTCATCGGGTGCGGCTGCTACGCCGATAATCTCAGCGCCGCCGCATCCACTACCGGATGGGGCGAACCCATCATGAAGCTGGTGCTCGCGAAGTGGGCGGCGGATCGCGTCGAATCCGGAAGCCTGCCGGAGTGGGCAGCGCAGGAAGCGATGAACTATCTCAAGCAGCGCCTCAACGGCCACGGTGGAATCATTCTCCTCGATGCTCAGGGCCGCTTCGGCATTGCCCACAACACCCCGCGCATGGCCTGGGCGCTCCGCACCGTACAGAAACAAGACGCCGGGATTCAGCGTCCCGCCTAGCCGAAGAACACGGGAGACACATGGAAACCGCTCAATGGCGCGACTATCTCGCGGACGCGATTCGCTACTGGGAACCAAGGCGCATTCTGTATAACCTGTTGCTCGCGGCCATCGTGGCCATCCATTTTGTGAAGGGACTGCCGCTTTCGAAAAACGTGGCGCAGTTCAACGCGGTGAAAAAACTCGTGCCTGCGTATATGATCCCTCTACAGGTACATCACTTGGACGCGCTACCGTTAGGACCAACCGGCAAGATTGATCGGAGAGCGTTGGTCCGCTTGCTGGATGAGAACCGGGTCTGAACCGCGTTGCAGATCCTGGGGATTGATCCGATGCCGCTAGGCCGAAGCGGAAAATGTGACCGGAAGGCGCAGCGGCGTCTGGAACAGGCGTCCATTATGAACGAAAGACTGGTGATTCGCGAGTTTGTGCAGAACCTACTGAGCGAGAGAGGCGATCGGGCAGCCCTCTCGGACAGCGACCAATTAGCCGAGCGCTTGCAGTCCACCGATGTGCTGTTAGTGGTGGTTTTCCTGCAGGAGAAGTATGGGATCGACTTCGCGAAGACAGGCTTCGATCTGAACCAAGTGGAAAGCATCGATAGTATTATGGCGCTGATTGAGAGGCGTGCCGCTTAGCAGTTATCTCGGCTATACACTCGGGTTCGTTCCCCGACGTACCAGGGCGCAGTCACCGCAAAAATACGCTCATTGCCGCGGACCAGAAGCACCCATTCCAGGAGCCGGCCACGCTGATTGTGCAGGAAATATTCATACCATTTGTCTTCCACGAGCTCGGGTATGACCACGATGATGCTGCGATCGGGATTTTTTTTCGAAAGGTCGAGAATAAACTGAACGATGGGAATGATGATAAAGCGGTAGGGTGACGGCAGGACGTGAAGCTGTGGCGGTTCCTTGCCGGCCGCGCGGAAGGGCTGCTCAACATACTCCTTCCAGTCGTCTTGCAGCAATTCGGAATGCTCGTTGGGCTCGACGTGCAAGGCGATCACTTCCGGGGAAAGCCGGGCGGCAAATTCAATTCCCTGGCGGGTGATGTTGCTCCAGCGGTCGATGGCAATGACCGCAATCGGATGCTGGCTGAGACCGGCCGCGTCGACGGGAACCTTGCAGCTGGTAAGCAGTTTCACGGAGTGATAGTGACGGCGGACGAGCGTGAAGAAAAAAATTGTCAAAGGAATGAAAAGCAGCGTGATCCAGGCGCCTTCCACAAATTTCGCAACCAGCACGACAGCGGTGGTGATGCCGGTGACGAGGGCGCCGAGCCCATTGACGAGTGCGCTCTTCAGCCAATTCGGACCGCGATTCTTTCGCCAGTGCATGACCATGCCGGCTTGCGAAAGCGTGAAGGCCATAAAAGCGCCCACCGCATAGAGCGGGATAAGCCGATCGGTGACACCGCCGAAAAGAATGAGCACGCCGCCACAAAGCACCGCCAGGACGACGATGCCATAGGTATAGACAAGCCGCCGCCCGCGGTATCCGAAGGCGTGCGGGAGGTAGTTATTCTGCGCGATGGCGCGGCAGAGACGCGGAAAATCGGCAAAGGCCGTATTGGCGGAGAGCGATAGAACGACAAGAATTGAGCCCATGGTCAGATAATAAAAAACGCCTTTGCCAAAAACCGAGGCGCTCAGCATGGAGAGAACGCTCTGATAGCCGGGCTGGCCCGGATCAGTAGCAGCAATTCCATAAGTCTTTACGAGATAGGAAATTCCCGCCAGCAGCACCGCCAGAAGAAAAATAATCACGGTGAGAGTGCGCTGGGCGTTTTTCACGGTGGGCTCCCGGAACGCCTTCACGCCGTTGCTGACCGCTTCCACGCCAGTCAAGGCAGTGCAACCGCTGGCGAAAACCTTGAGCAGCAGCCAGTAGCTGACTGCCGCCGTCATGGGCGGCACGGGCGGAAGCGGAACTGCCGGCGTGGGATGCCCTCCGCTGAGGAGAACACGAAGAACGCCTGCGACGATGGTAATGAGAAGCGTGCCGACAAACAGATAGGTGGGAAGCGCGAAGGCAAGTCCCGCATCGCGCACGCCGCGGAGATTGAGGATAGTAACGACGATAAGAATGCTGATGCAAATAGAAACCGTGTGCGGCAGCAAGGACGGAACGGCCGAAACCAGGGCACCGACTCCCGCGGAAATACCGACGGCGGCCGTGAGAATGTAATCGGCCAGGAGCGCGGACGCGGCCAGCAGGCTGGCGCGTGAGCCCAGGTTGAAGCGCGCCACGGTATAGGAGCCTCCGCCGGAAGGATACGCGGCGATGGTCTGGCGATAGGAGAAGTACACGATCACCAGCAAAGTGATGATGGCGGCGCTGATGGGAACGATATAACGGACGCCGAGAAGGCCAAGCGGAATCAGCAAGCTGAGCGCTGCTTCCGGGCCGTAAGCAGCCGAGCTCAGCGCGTCCAGACCAAAGATCGGGATGCCCTGCACCGGACCGATCTGCTCGGCGCGTTCGTCACTGCTCTTGATGGGCTTACCGACCACCAGGTCAAGTATGTTCATGAGCGATGGGCTCCACCGGCCTGTTTACGTTCGACGGCCAACCATTTCGACTCTGCGGCAGAAACAGTGTGCGTGAGAACTCGTTTTCGAGCAACCCGGCGAGCGAAGCATGGAAGCAGCAAACGAAGCATCGAAGCATCCCGCCCCGGAGGGGCAACCGAGCTTAGCCCAGCGCTTCAGCGCTGGGAAAAGTGCGAGCAGTGATTCAAGTCCCGGAGGGACGACCCAGCCGCTGCGATCACTGGCTTGTTTTCAGCTACGGTTTTACGGGAAGAACTCGGACTTTGATCTTGTTTTGAAGGGGCGCGGCTTCAGCTGCCGTAAGTGCGGGATTTTGAGTGTAATCGCCTGTGGGTGTTGAAAAAGTACGTCAGCGGAACGGCTTTTTCGGCTGCGAGTGCCGCTGCCAAGTTTTTCTTCCCTCTGTTCGGCTAAGCGGTAGCTGGCAGAACCGGTGTTGTCGGCTGGCTGAGGAACCGCACCAGTCGCTTGATGTTCTGCGCAGCCGCTGCCAGGAAGAACTGCTCCCGAACGAACTTCAAGCGTCGTAAGCGCAAGCGGCGCAGTCCGATCTGATTCTTCAGTTCCGCAAACAAAGCCTCGACTTTCTTTCGCTGTCGTTGCGCCGTGGAAAACTCGGGGGTGTTCGCCAACTCCCGTGCGCGTTGTCGTGCCGACTCATGGATGTGAATGGCGAGATATTTATATCGTCCACTCGTGCACTGCGCTTTTTGCGAGCAGGCTCCGCAGCGTTTCGCGCTGCCGATATAGGCATGGGCACGATTGCGAACGTTCAAGCCAACGTAGTTCAGTTGCTCTCCCGCAGGACAACGGTAGCTGTTGCTCTCCGGCTGATAGGTAAATCGCTCCGGGCCATAGCCGGGATTGTTCTTTCGCAGAGCACTGTCTCGCGTGCGCATATAAGGGGTGATGCCGCGATCCAGCAACCATTGCAGAAACTCCCCATTGCCATAGGTCGTATCGGCTGCTATGGAGGCTGGCTTTCCTCCTTGTCGCTGGACAAAGCGGATGATCATGTCCTGTGCGGCCACCGTCTCCTGACTCATGCGGGCCGCCGTCGCTTGTACACCCACGACCACGCAACTGTGATTGTCCACGAGATAGTTGTCGTAGTATCCCAGCCGGGCAGGCGTTCCGCCTTTGGTGGCATAGGTGGAATCGGGATCGGTCGTCGACACTTGTTCTTGCTTATTCACCGGTTCTTCCACCGGGTTCTGCTGTTCCACCTCCTGCAGATACTGACGCAGCGTGTAATGGACCTCTGCAGCTTCCATCAACTGCTCGCGTGGAATGCGGCTCTCCTTGGCCGCATTGGCTTCCACGAAGCTTCCGTCCACCGACAGGTTGTCGCCGCGCACCAGCCCTACCTCCACACACTGCTGCACAATCTGTTCAAACAACTGCTCGAACAACTTCGACTCTTGGAATCGTCCGTGCCGGTTCTTGGAGAACGTCGAGTGATGCGGAATCTCTTCATCGAAACTCAGCCCCGTGAACCAGCGCCACGCCAGATGCATGCGCAGTTCCTCGACCAGTTTGCGCTCGCTGGTGACACCGTACAGGTAACCAATCAGCAGAATGCGCAGCAGAAGTTCGGGATCAATCGAAGGTCGGCCCGTGTCGCTGTAGCTCTCCTTCAATCGCTCCCGCACAAAGTCAAAGCTGACGTGTTTATCGATCAGCCGCAGCAGATGGTTTTCAGGAACCTGGTCTTCCAGACGGAAGTAGTAGAACAGCGACTCTGAGCGAGCGTGGTGTCCCATCATGAGCAGCAGGCCTCCGAGCATGGCGATGAACAGCAGCATCAAGAACTCTCGCCTGCTTATAACCGGAACCTTGCTTCACCACAAGCATCAACTCAGGCACTTTTTCAACAGCCACGCCTGCTTACAACATTCAGCCGATAGAATGGGGATTATGAATCTTCTCCGCTTTACACTACTTATTCTGCTGCTATTCGTTGCTCACGCCACTGTCGCTGAAAAAAGAAAACCCGCTCCGCAAACGGCCAAGGATTTACCCGGTGTCTGGATTGGGTTCGATGGCGACGATCTCACCTTCACGCGCCTTGAACTCAGCGCAGATTCGACGGGATACTGCGCCCGAGTATCGCCACCGTCCGCTACTCTCCACAGCTACGGCGTGGATGTTTATCGGGTCGACAGCTGGAACGTTAAAGGTGGGGAAGTCATTTTCACATTAACGCCCATCTCGTCCAACGCCGACCCCGTGTACTTGAAGGGGCGACTCGGGGGGATAGCGTCCTTGGACTTGGAAATCGGGGGCGTCAACCACAAATGGAAGCGCGGACTTGAACTTAATCCCGAAGCGCGGATTCAGGCGTCAAATCAAGAGACAAAGGAAGCGATCGACGCCATTCGGAAGTAGGTTGGCGTAATATCCCTGGTGACAACAATCTTCGATGTTCAGCGATATAATGGGCAGCCATCCTGACGTTAGTCAGGAGGGAGATGCGCCATGCTCGACCCCTCGCAATTCAACATCGACCGCACCTACCTGGGGCGGTGGACGATCGGTTTCAACAACCCGCCGATCAACATGTTTGTTCCCGCAACGATCGTCGAATTGGGAGCGCTAATGACCGACATCGAGTCGGATCCGTCCGTGAAGGTCGTAGTGTTTCAGTCGGCGAATCCCGATTTTTTCATCGCCCATCTCGACGTAGCCAAGGCAGCTGAACGGCCAGAGGTGCTGGGCCTTTGGCGCGACTTTGTGCTTCGCCTCTCGTCCGCGCCAGTCGTGAGCATCGCGAAGATTCGCGGCCGCACGCGCGGCATCGGGAACGAGTTCGTGCTGGCCTGCGACATGCGCTTCGCCAGCCGGCAAAGCGCCCTGTTCGGCAACCCCGAGGTCGGTGTCGGACTGGTCCCAGGTGGCGGAGCCCTGGAATGGCTCCCGCGTTTGGTCGGCCGCTCTCGGGCACTTGAGATCGTGCTTAGCGGTGACGACTTCGACGCTGATATCGCCGAGCGCTATGGCTGGGTGAACCGCACGCTGGACGATGAAGACCTCGACTCGTTTGTCGATGCGCTCGTCGGGCGTCTGGCCTCGTTCGACCGTGAAACGCTGGCCGCAGCGAAGGCCCAAGTCAATCGGTTCGGGACGCCCACAGCTACCGAGCTTCAGTCGAGCGCCGACCTGTTCTTCCCACTGCTGGCCTTGCCAGGCGCGCAGGCGCGTCGTGCCAAGATTCGCAATATAGGTTACGGCGTCCCGAGCGACTTCGAATTGAACTTCGGCCGGTACCTCCCGTCGTTCGGGCCGGCGGACGACGATGCCACGGGACAGCAGAGGTAGATATGAAGCCCTGGAAAGCAGTTTTGCTGATTCTCTTGGCTCTTGCGCTTGCGGCCGCGGGATACGGGCTGATTCTCGTGCGACGAGGCTTTAGCGCACTTGCGACCCCATCAGCGATTGAGGTGTTCGCGGCGACAACGGCACGCAAATTGGCCGTGCCATCCGCGTATCGCCAACTTCGCAATCCCATTACGCCTTCAACGGGGAACGTTCGGGGAGGCATGGAGCATTTCGCCTTTCATTGCTCCCCGTGCCATTCGAATGACGGATCGGGCCACACGGTATACGGCAAGGGCCTCTATCCGAAACCGCCCGACTTGCGCGCAGCCGCGACGCAGAACAAGAGCGATGGCGAACTCTACTACACAATTGAAAATGGAGTTCGTTTGAGCGGCATGCCGGCCTTCAGCGGAACGCACACCATCCCGCAAACCTGGCGCCTAGTTTTGTTCATCCAGCACTTGCCTCAGATCACCCCCGAGGAACTCAATGAGATGAAGGGGTGGAATTCGAAGATGGAGGCAGATCCAGCGCATTTCTGAAGGGCGGGGAACCACGCCAGAATATGTGGGGGAAACATACTGCTACTAAAAGAAGAGCGAGTCTCCTCAATTGTTGAAACATCTCGATTACGCTCATTGGGGTTTCTTTTCGTTCCGTTTTCGTCAAGCCAGAGATTGATTTTCTAACAACGCCTAATTTCGAGGATGAAGAGGAAGCGAAGGACTGCGCTGTCGGTGATGGCACGAGGGTGCCGTGGGGCTCACGGGAGTGCCGTGTAGCCGTGAGAGTTTAGTGATAGTCTCTTCCAGGTCCCTCCACCGTGTGACCCCCGCCCTTGCTCTGTCTCCACACCCTATGTTTGACTTCCTAATGGATCAGGAGGCTCGTTCATCCATGGCCGAAGTCGAAACCAAGTCTCTTCCCGAGAACGCGTACCAACCGTTGAAGGACGGCGAAATCTACATGCCGCTGGTGCCCGCCAGCATGGCGCCACCGGAGGTGACCTGGCGCGCGGTGCTGTGGGGCACGTTGCTGTGCATCGTCTTCAGCGTCGCGTCGGCCTATTCCGCCCTCAAGGTCGGCCAGGGAATGGAGGCGGCGATTCCCATCTCCATCCTCGCCATCGGCTTGGCGCGCGTCTACCGGCGGCGCTCCACCGTGCTCGAGAACGTGATCATCACCAGCATGGGCGGCGCCTCCGCGGCCGTGGTGTCGGGCGCTGTCTTCACCGTCCCGGCGCTTTACGCTCTCCACCTCGACCCGCATCCGGTGCAGACTATCTTCATCTGCCTGGCCGGGGGCTGCCTTGGCATCCTCTTCCTCATTCCGCTGCGGCGCTATTTTGTGCATGAAATGCACGGCAAGTTCCCATTTCCCGAGGCCACGGCCATCACCGAAGTCCTCGTCACCGGCGAGAAGGGTGGCTCCCAGGCCAGGCTGCTGCTGCAGGCCACAGCCATCGCCGCCGTTTACGACTTCTTTGTCACCACCTTCCACGTTTGGAAGGAATACCTGAACTTCCAGTTCGTGCCCGCGGTGCGGTCCCTGGCCGAGCATGGGCGCATGGTCTTCAATTTCGACGCGGTCAGCTTCATCCTCGGCCTGGGCTACGTGATGGGCCCGCGCATTGCCCTGATCTTTTGCGCCGGCGGCATTCTGGTGAACTTCGTGCTCGTCCCGATGATCTGGTTCATCGGCAGCCACATGGGCGACGTCACGGTCTATCCCGCGACCATCCCCATTTCGCACATGACGGCCGCCGAGATCTACCGCTATTACGTGCGCTTCATCGGCGTCGGCGCCATCGCGAGCGCCGGCCTCGTCGGCATCCTCAAGTCGCTGCGCGTCGTCGTCGGATCGTTTGCCATCGCGATGCACGCCTTCCGCCACGGCGAAGCGCCGCAGATGGAACGCACCGATCGTGACATTCCCATCATCGCCATCCTCCTCGGCGTGGTGCTGGGGGCAATCGCAGTGGCCGTCTTCTTCGGACAACTTCATGTTTCCTGGACCGTGGTCGCCGTGGGCCTGGCGCTGACGCTGCTCTTCTCGTTCTTCTTCACCACGGTGGCTGCCAACGCCATTGCCACCACGGCCAACAACCCGGCCAGCGGTATGACGTTACTGACGGTCATCGTCTCCGCGGTGGTGTTGCTGAAGTTCGGACTCTCCGGGACCACCGGCATGTTCTTCGTGATGGCCATGGCCGGCATGGTCTGTGTAGCCCTCTGTGCCTCCGGACAGTTCATTACCGACCTGAAAGCCGGCTACTGGCTCGGTTCCACGCCTTCGGCGCAGGAGAAGGTGAAGTTTATCGGGGTCGTCGCGGCGGCCATCACCGCGGGGTTAACCATCATCCTGCTCGCCAAGGCCTTCCAGTTCGGAGAGGCCGTGCCCGGCGACACGCGGCAGGTCCTGGTCGCGCCCCAGGCCTCCGCACTGAAAGCTGTGGTGTCGGGATTCATGAGCGGCCAACCGGTCGCCTATATGTTGTTCGGCATCGGCGCCATGATCACCGTGGTGTTGGAGATGCTCGGCCTCTCTTCCATGGTCTTCGCGCTGGGAATCTATTTGCCGCTGCAGCTGACCACGCCGATCTTGGCCGGCGGATTCCTCTCGCACTTGGTGAACAAGCGCGGGCAGAAGATCGGCGGCCAGCGCGGCAATACCATCCGCGAGCGCGGCATCATCATTGCGGGCGGCTTGATGGCGGGCGGCGCACTCGGCGGAGTGATTGGGGCGGCGCTGCGCGTGCTGCCGCACTTCAAGGAAGAGTGGATTCAGACGCCGTTCTACGCGAACGATGCGGTGTCGCAAAGCGTTTCCGCCCTGCTGTTTGTTGGCCTGTGTCTGTATGTATGGTTCGGCTCGCTGAGGAAAATATCCGCAGGAGAAAAGTGAGGAGCTCAATGGACGCGATAGGACGATTTGTAGCAGATGCAGTTCTCGGCATCGACACTCTTTGGGGTGGCGATGTCATGTGTCCTTCTGGCACGGGACGATTCATCGCCGACTCGTGGTTCTCGGATGAGCCGCTACCTCCAGCCTACAAGGCTCCGGCGGCGGCGCGGGTGCGGGAGACGGGTGGCGTTTCCGGCAAGAACGTCGATCGTCAGGCGGTGGAGGAGTACCTGCGCCAGGTGGATCTCCCGCAAGCCATCGCCGGAATTCGCGATGAGGCCCGGAAGATCGAGGGTCGGAAGATCAAGCTCCGGAAGATCGATGCTCGAAAGATCGAGGGCATGCGCAGTCAGTATCTGCAAGGCCTGGCGCTTTGCCTGGAGACGATGTGGGACCTGGCCATGGAAGTTCTCGGGAAAGGCAAGCCCGTTCCCTACGCCCGGTGTGTCGAGTCCTCGACGGGCCGGCCGCCGGAACCCTCTAGCCCCGCAACAAAGCGCGAGCGTGTAGCCGAATTGTTGGGCCGCGCCGGTTACTCAACCACCAGTTCTGCCGGCGTTCTCGGGGCGGTCGATTCATGGCGGCGGGAACGGGTGGTTCCGATGGCTGCTGTCCGTGCTCTTGGCGCGGCAATGATTGCCCACTTTGACCGCCTAAGCGCAGCCAACTTGCTGCCCTATCTTCCCCAGGATCTCGTGTCCGTACCGCGGGCCAATATTGAATTCCTGCCCATCAAGGACGCATGGTTTTCGGGCTCGATGAACTACATTGGGCGAGCGCGCAAGGCGGACGGCAGTCCGCAGTACGAAGCCACTTACGAGATCAACGCCTCGTTGCAAATCTCTGTACCGGAGTTCGAGCAACTGGTGAGCCACGAAGTCGTGCCCGGGCATGTTACGACGTTTGCCTATTTACAGGACCTCTATGTCCGCGGGAAAGCCGGCTTCGAAGCCTCAGTATTAACCATGAACACGCGTGCGGCCACCCTGTTCGAGGGCATCGCGAACAATGCCATTCTAATCGCCCATGGCGTAACCGAAATCGAGCAACTCCCCGACGAAGATTTGCAGATCGGCGTGCTGCTGGCGTTACTGCAGGATGACGCCAAGAATCAATCGTCATACTTAACCTGGGGAGAAAAAGTGCAGCGCGAGAAAGTGGCGGCCATACTTCGCCAGGATTTCCTCGTCACGGAAGAGCGCGCAGACAAGCTTTCTGGCGCCTGGGGTCAACATCCATTACTAGGCCGAATGTATCTTCCGGCTTATCGGGCGGGAACGGAGCGCGTCGCACAATTGCGCCGCACTTACCCGGCGGATCGCATTCTACCGGCAATCTACGGCTGCTCCGGGTTAGCTGATATCGTGACTATCGACGAGATGTTGAAGCGAGAGTAGCTAAGGTACTTGGGACGACGCCATGACTTCACTTAACCTGGCGCTTGCCTTTGCCTCTTTATAACTCGTGATTAGAGCTGTTTTCATAAATCGGTTTTGGGTAGGGAACGGCTTCAGCCGTGCCGTTCAGGGTCTGGAAGCATGCGGGCTTTAGCCCGTGAGGGACGTGCCTTCCGAGCTAAAAGGCATTTATGATTCGCTCTAACTGTCCCGGCGCTACTTTCGCCCGTCTGTGAGCTCGGTCACGGTGGCAGAAATAATCTTTGGGAGGAATATCTATAAACGGTGGGTGCAGAGCGGTATGGCCTTCTAATCTTTCAGTGGCACCATGGTTTGATCGCCACGGCAAAAAGTTGCAACTTTCAAAAAGCCACCTTGCGCCTGGGGCAAGGTCACCACCGGTCCGTAGCAATACACGGCGTGCCCGGTTGCGGCGAAGTACCATTGCCCTCCCTTTTTCTTTGCCGCTTGCTGGCTGGGGGTGGGAGAGAACTGGGCTGGTGGTGCCAACCTGGGAACGGGAAGAGACAAGACTAGGGCTAGGGCCAGGGTCTTCATGATTGGGTCTCGCTTGCCTCGCGGCCACCACATAAGGCCGCGTTTCACAGAACCGCTACTCTTCTTCTCTTTGAAATCTGAATCTAAGAAATCTGAATCTAAAACCCGAATCGCTTTCGCTGATCCGCACTACTCACGCTAGTACGACCGCTAGATCGCCCGAGTGCAGCGCCGCATATCCTGTAAATCCGTGGCCGGCCTCCCGGGAGCTTCCTTCATGGAGTGCGCCGATTTACCGTGTCGTTTTGTTTCTTTGTCCGATCCTTTTGGCCCTGCCGCAGGATTGCCGGAATCCGCGTCTTTGTGCTCCGCCTGCGCAGACGCCTTGTCGTGGGACCGCTTGCTGTCGTCACGAGCCAGCTTGCCTTTCAGCGTGGCCAGTTGGGTACTGTCCTTCAACATCTCGCGGATTAAACTGCGCTGCGATTCGATGGTCTGACCCTGCTCGAAAACCAGCATGGTCAGAATGCCGTAGGAGACGATGAACAAAATCACCAGCAGCGGCAGTATGACTGCTGGCCGCGTCGTCGTCTTAAGAGCTGCTACGCACTCCGCGCTGTGAATGACAGTCAAAGTTTGCCCCCAGCTCGCCCCATACGCTCCGGACCTCACAAAGGAGCACTGCACCCATGAAACCATATGAATAGAAGAGCGTAAGTATGTGTTGCGAAGGGAGTTACTAGGCGGAGACGGGATCGGGCTGAGCCCGCGGATGCAAGCATCTGCACTTTATGAGTAACCAACCCAGCGTTATAAGATAAGTTCGCTCGAAACAGTCGCCCCGAAATCCGCTCCAGCCAAGGCCTTTGGAGGGGGGCCCGGTTGTCAGCGGGAAAATTCGTTTGACCGCAACATTCGGATAGTCCGCGCGGCGCGACTGCCCTATGTTACCTGCATGGCCACCAATGCGATACTTTCAGAAGAAGAAACGATGAAGCCAACTTCACAACAAACCGCAGCCCAAGCAGCAGTTCGAATGGCAGTTCAAATAAACGACCGGCGCTGGCAAGCCGTCGTCGATCGCGACGGCTCCCTCGACGGCAGGTTCGTTTTCGGCGTTTCGAGCACCGGCATATTCTGTCGTCCGTCGTGTCCCGCCAAGCGCCCGCGC
>CAVVNA010000020.1:0-97656 GCA_963749275.1 uncultured Acidobacteriaceae bacterium | reverse complement strand
TGACCGGAGCCTGCCGGGCAAACGTGAGCAGGCTGGCAACCAGCGTGGTGGTGCGGCGGACCTGTTCGCCGATTTGCGCGGCTTGGAATTGTTCCTGGGGCGGCAAGTTGGACGCGCTGAGCAGGTCGGAGTATCCCAGCATGGCGGTGAGCGGGTTGTTGATCTCGTGGGCGGCTCCGCCCACCAACTGGCCGAGGGAGGCTAGCTTCTCCGATTGAATGAGCTTTTCCTGCAAGCCCTTGAGGTCGTCGAAAGAACGGCGGGACCTTTCGAGAAGCCGCGAAAGCTCGTCCCGGAGCAGACGCTGGCGCCAGAGAACCACGATGCCCATCAGGACCATGGTGAAAAGACTCACGGTAATGCGGAAGGCCTTGACCGCAGGCGGAAGCGTCGGGTCCAGTTCGGAGTGCAAGACGGCCCAGAGGAGGCTGAACAAAGCGAGCATGCTCAGGCGAGTGATCCAGACGCCGAGCAAAGGCCGCGACGGCTTGGAGTCGGACAGATTAAGGCGCAGGGCGAGCAGGGGAGCCACCGCCATCCAGGCTATAGAAACGGTGAGCGGGATGTCGTAGATGCTGCCGCTGTAGTAAAGCTTGTGACCGATGGCCCAGTTGGCGACATAGGAACTGGAGGCATAGAGGGCGCTGGCGCCGAGCAACTGTCCGTAAAGCTGCCGCCAGCCGCCTTCAGCGGTGTAAGCGAGGAAGGCAAGCGCAACCAGGAGCACGAGTTTTTCAGTCAGATACGCGAAGTTGAAATTGGCGCTGTAAGTGGCTTCATCGACCTGCACGGTCTGCCATGGGATGACGGTGTATACATAGATGAAGACCCACCAGATGAGCAGGAGGGCAAAGTCGAGCATGCGGATTCGTTCATCCCGTTCATCTTCCCGAAGATGAGGAAGCACCGCGAGGGCGGCGATCATGGGCACCAGATGCAGAAACAGAACAATATCACCCAGGAAGGGGTCGGGCACGTCCTGACGCTTGTAGACTTCAAAGTAATTCCACATTCCCTGGTAAGTAAGCCAGAAGAGCATACCCACGCTCATGAGGATCCAGAAGAGCCGGGTGTGGGCACTCGGGCAGCGCGAGCGCGAGATATTGGGCAGGAAGGCGGCGGTGGCAACGAGCAGGAGAGTGCCCTGGATGAGGTCGCTAGCAATGGTGAGAGCCTCGCTTCTGGGCATGAAGACGGACGCCGCTGTCTGGGCGAGAATCAACGCGATCAGCAGAGGGACCCAGAGTTTAGTGCGTTCGGCCAAAGGCAGACTTCTCCGAACTCCATTCTAGAGCGTGATGTGGGCTTGAGGTGGTTACCAAAGTCACTTCGTCCAACGGTTAGAAGTAAGTTTTACAGAAGTGAGAAGCTCATGGAGTTTAAACTGAGATTACCTTTAGAATTAGGCGCTTAACCTTAGAATTAGGCGCTTAGCGACCTACGAGAGTCCCGTGCACTGGATGATCCCTCGATACCGTGATCTATGGCGCTTCCGGGTGCCGCTCAGTGCGGGCGAAATCCGGCGCACGGAGCGCTGGTTGGCGTCGGCCCGGGTGGCGCTGACGATTGTGGCGGTGCTTACCCTTTGGATGGAGCCGGCGCGCGGCTTCGTCTATTCGCCCTGGTTGTACTGGCTGCTGCTGGTGTACTTCGTGCATGCGGTGGTGGTGATGTTGCTGGTGCGCTTCCGGCCGCAGTCGACCAACGCTTTTCGTCTGGTCGTGCACGGGGTGGACATCCTCTGGCCGGTGCTGATTTCCTTGTTCGCGACAGCGCAGCGAGGGCCGTTCTTTTTATTCTTCGTGTTCGTGATGGCGGCGGCGGCGTATCGCTGGGGGCTGTGGGAGACGGTGGGCACGGCGACCGTTGCGGTGGCACTCCTGGAGGTAGAAGCGTTCACGGTGCGAGCTGGACTGGAAACAGCGGCGGATCAGTGGCTGCGCGTGGTGCATCTGCCGCGGCTGGGTGTGAGCGTGCGGGAACTGGATCCGCAACAACTGTTCATGAGCTCGGTGTATCTGATTGTGCTCGGATTTTTGCTGGGCTACATGGCGGAGAACCAGAAGAAGGTGCGGGCGGAGCGCGCCGTGATCATGCGCGTTCTCAGTTCGACGCGAGTGGAGGCGGGACTGACTGGGACCATGCAGCAGGTTCTTGGGGAAGTGATGAACATCTACGGCGCGCCCCGGGTGCTCAGCGCCTCGCAGGAGAGGCACAGTTACCGGGTATTTCTTGCCGAGATAAGGCGCGAGGGCGGCGAAGCGCTGCGCTGGCGCGAGGCTACGCCGGAAAGCGAACAGGCGTACCTGTTCGAGTCGCCCGCGGACGCGATTTATGCGTCGCGCCGTGACCAGGGTTTTGATACGGTGCTGCTGGATCGTGACGGAGGGCGGCTGCGCGATGAAAGCACGGGATTTCTCGATGCGCTGGCGCGAGTGGAAAAGTTTGACGCCATAGTTTCGGTGGGGTTGGTCTTCGGGAGCGAGTGGTCGGGCCGTGTGTTCCTGTTCGATCCGGAGATGATGGGGGCGCCGGAAGAGGAATTGCGGTTTCTGCAGGAGTACACGCAACAGGTGGGTCCGGCGGTCTACAACGTGTACCTCATGCGGCGGCTACGGGAGCGGGCGGGGGCGCTGGAGCGGGCCCGGTTCGCGCGCGAACTTCATGATGGAGCGATTCAATCGCTGATCGCAGTGGAAATGCAGTTGGATGTGCTGCGGCGCCAGTCCGGGACGCAGGCGCCGGTGAATGAGGAGCTAGGGCGGATCCAGAAACTGCTGCGCGAAGAAGTTCTGAAGTTGCGCGAACTGATGCAAGCGATGAAGTCGTTCGAGGTGAATGCCGACCGGCTTCTGGGTTTCATTTCCGACACGGTGGAGCGCTTCCGGCGGGAGACGGGAATCGCAGCCGAGTTCGTCAGCGAAGTGGAGCGGGTGGATCTGCCGCCGCGAGTGTGCCGGGAACTGGCGCGCATCGTGCAGGAGAGCCTGGTGAACGTGCGCAAGCACAGTGGAGCGCACCATGTGCTGGTACGGCTGGCGCAGCGGGCGGGTAATCTGCAACTGACGGTGGAGGACGACGGTAAGGGATTTTCTTTTTCCGGAAGGCGGTCGGATGCCGAACTGGAGACGTCAGGCAAGGGGCCGGGGGTGATCCGGGAAAGAGTCCGCCTGCTGGCGGCCGAACTCACGATAGAATCGACTCCGGGGCACGGCGCACGGCTGGAAGTACGGATCCCGCCGGCGAGAAAGGCGAATCATGGATAGGCCAGCAGTGGATAGGCCAACGATGGATAAACCAACAACGGATAAGCGAACTCATCCCATACGCATTGTGATTGCCGACGATCACCCCATTTTCCGCGACGGCCTGCGGCGTCTGCTGGAGTCGGAACCGGATATGAAAGTCGTGGGCGAAGCGTGCGACGGCTTCGAGGCGGTGAAATTGGCGACGGAGATTACGCCTGACATTCTCCTGCTCGATCTGGCCATGCCGCACCACACTGGGCTGGAAGCGCTGCGCGACCTGAACACCCGCGCGGGCGGAGCGGGGCCGGTGCGCATCATCCTGCTGACGGCGGCGGTGGAAAAGAAGCAGGTAGTGGAAGCGTTGCAGTTGGGAGCGCGCGGCGTGGTGCTGAAGGATTCCGCCACGCAACTGTTGCTCAAGGCCATTCATGCAGTGATGGGCGGCGAGTATTGGGTAGGGCGGGACAGTGTGTCGAATCTGGTGCAGTACCTGCGCAACCTCATGCAGAGTACGAACGAGGAAACGAAACAGAAGAAGTTCGGGCTGACGCCGCGGGAACTGGAGATCGTCTCCGCGGTGGTCGCGGGCTACGCCAACCGGGAAATCGCCGAGTACTTCAAAATCAGCGAGGATACGGTAAAGCACCACCTCAGCAATATCTTTGACAAACTTGGGGTTTCCACCCGCCTGGAACTGGCACTGTTCGCGGTGAATCAGGGGCTTCCCCTGAAAACCATTTTGTAATCAACACGTTGACTGGAGCTGGGAAAATGAGATACGGCACAATAGTGCACATATATGGCACAATAGTGCCACTAAAGGTCACTGGAGTGCTATTGGCTAAAAGGTAAGATTCACGATATTTTAATAGCACGGCGGCGAACTACTGTCCTGAAGAATGAGTGAAGTAGGGACGGGTCGTCGATTGGGGGCAAATAGTGATCAGAGCATTCCGTCAACTTTGGGTTGAGGAGAACGGTCAAGACGTCGCTGAATACGCGGTCATGCTTGCTGTAATCCTAGTGATCGTGATTGGCACGGTCCGACTGATCGGCGGCAACGCCAACAACGTTTTTTCGCAAGTCGGAAGCAGCCTAGCACAATAATCCGCACGATCAAGCCCCGCTGCGTCTGGCAGCGGGCTTCCCCTGATCTTTTTCTGCCGCTTCTCTCCCGCTCCAGATTACCCGCGCGCAATGATCGAGGCTAATAGCTTTTGGCCGTTAGCTTTTAGCTCCTCGCTTTCAGCTTCTGGTGCCGACTGGTTGTTGAAAAACGCCAGAAGCGAGTGCCGGAAGTGCGGCGACGCGATCTACTCCTGTCAATTAACAGCTAAGAGTCAGAAGCTAAAAGCTAAAAGCTAAAAAAGCTAAAAGCTAAAAAAGCTAAAAGCTAAAAAAGCTAAAAGCTGCCTTATTGTCCCGAGGGCGTTGCCGCTGTTTTCTCCTGGCCCGGAGCCGCTTTTTCTGGGGTGCCAAACCTGGTGAGGAACGGGAAGAAGGGCGTGACTTCAAACGGCATCTTCTCGGCTGCGGTGGTGATGGCGACCGGCTTGGTCTTGATCAATTCCAGTTGATTGTTCCACGGGTCGACTTTCACCCGGCCGCCGAGCGGAAGCGCCGCGATCTGGTCGACCTTCTTGGGATCGAATTGCGGCGAGGCGGTCATCAAAGACGACATTCTGGTGGCGTTGCCATTGAGCAGGCTGTCGCCCAGGTGCGCCCGAATCAGGTTCTTCAGCTGCGGCGCTCGGGCCTGGACCGCTTTGAGGAACAAGCCGGCGTTGCTGAGCTTGTCTTTGTAGGGTGAGTTGTTGAGCAGTTCCATGGCTTTCTTGTCGGCGGCTTCTTCTTCGCCGCGATCGCGAGCGAAATCCATGCGCTGGAAGGTGCGCTCATCGGGAAAGAACATGCGGTCGTTGAAGGCGAGTTTGGTGTCGAGGTGATGGCCGAGCGCGATGTGCGCCAGTTCGTGGGTCAGAATCATGGCCAGCGACGCTTCGTCGGGCAGCACGTCGATCATGCCGCGGCTCACGACGATGGTATGGCCAATGGCGAAGGACTCGAGCGGCGTGGTCATCAGTACGCGGCAGCGTACGTCGGGTTGAATGTCGAGGTTATTGGTGACCATCACATTGTTGAGGACGGTCTGTAGCACCTTGTCAATTTCGCCTTCCGGCGCGATCAGGCCGATCTGCTGCAGGCGGTCAAGAACGTTGATTTCCGCCTGACGTTCCCAGGCGCGCTGGGCTTCGATAGGCGTAGCGTCCTGGGCTTTCTGACTTTGGTCCTGCACTGACTGCGGGGCGTCGACAGTGATCTCGGTGAACTCAGAGTTGCGGCGGAGATCCTTCAGGTTGTAGCCCCAGAGCCGCGTCTGCGCCTTGTAATCAAGCGTCTGACCCAGGCGATATTTGAGGTCGGACTCCTCGGAATAAATCAGCGCAGGCAGCCAGACTCCGCCGGGGCGGACGTTCTGACGCCAACTGTCAAAGTGCAGGTAATAACTGGCTCGCGGATGAGGATAGTAAGTGCCGTTGAAGCGCACGATGTTGAAGCCCTGGTCTTCGATCCAGATGCGGCCGAGGAAGCGGCCCTTGCCGGCGTCTTTCTTGGGGGCAACGTCGACGACGACGCAGCGCACCTCGCCGAGAAACTCGCGGCGGACGAACGTGAAGTCGTAATACTTCCGCTGAAAATCCTCATCGAGGACCACCATCTGGGCAAAGCCCAGCGGCAAGAACTTCATGGAATACACGTTGCTCAGTTTGTTGAGCATGCGCTTGCCGAGGCCGGCCGTGGTGGGCGTATAAAAAGTGCGGTCATCGGTACCGTCGCTCATGTCCAATCGGCCAAGGAAGTACACATCGCTGGTGGGGACAGGAGCGTCGATTTCTTTGTCTACCTTCAGATTTTGGAGATAGGTCTCTACTAGGGGATGCAGATGCTTCATCTCGGCCATGAAGAAATGTTCGCGCTCCACCGCCCGGTCGATAACCTGGTCGAAGCTGGCGCTGGCGGCGACGGCCTGTTGGGTGCCGGCGTCGCGGGTGGAGAGTTGGGGTTCGGGCGTAGTCTGGGCGGGCGTAGCCTGGGCGAACAAAGTCTGGACGAACAAGGTCTGAACGAACAAGGTCTGGACGAACAAGGTCTGGACGAACAGGGACGCGGCGCAGCAGACCAGGGAGAGCGCAAAGAGTGCGAATCGGGAGCGCAACATTTTCGTTTGTTTCATTTTGTCTTTTTGTTCTTTTATCTATTATCTATCTATGATGCGAGTTGTCTATGACGCGAGTTGGAACACGATGTGCAATACCGCCTCGGAATCAGTGGGTTGGCCGTCTCTCAGGGCGGGCTTGAACTGAATTTGTTCCGCGGCGCGAACCGCCGATTCGTCCAGTCCATGGCCGAGACCGCGTACCACCCTCACCACGCGAATCTGTCCGGTCGCTGAAAAGACAACATCGAGCAGCACCTCGCCCTCAATCTTAAGGTGTCGCCCTTCATCAGTGTAAACCGGATGGGGCTTGAAGGTGATCTCGGCAGGCAAGGTTTTGACCACGGGTTCGGCGGCCTTGGCTTTGGGCTGAGCGGTTGCGACATCGGCGTCTCCGAACGAGCCTTGGCGAACCACTGCGCGCGAGGTAGAAACCGTGCCGGTACTGTCGCCCGTAGCGACGCCGCTACCAAAACCGGTGCTCGCGACCACCCCGCGGGCGCCATGCGATCCGCCGGTGCCGTTGCCATAGCCTGGGCCGGAGGGCATATCAAACGAGCCAGCCTGCGCGATCGTGAC
Source organism: uncultured Acidobacteriaceae bacterium (assembly GCA_963749275.1). GTDB lineage: Bacteria > Acidobacteriota > Terriglobia > Terriglobales > Acidobacteriaceae > Acidiflorens. Next base: position 90,612 of record CAVVNA010000020.1, on the reverse strand, counting down.
GGGGCGGCCGTGATTATCCGATGCGCGCACGCCGTTGGGATCGCCGAAGCCGCCGGTTTGCACTTTCTGCGGCGCGGCCGCCATGGTTGGCGTAGCCGAGCTTCCGGTGGAGAACACATTCGTTTTGACCGGCGGCCGCGGAATCTGCGCTTTCATGTCCGGCAGAGCTTCTTTGCTGGCACTCAGCGTTACCTTAGGCGCCTGGTCCTCTGGAACTGGAGACTTTTTCCGCGGGACATCTGGCGGAACGCGCAGAGCTTCGGGCCGCGGCGTTACCGGTTCGACGATCTTTGGCGCAGGAGCGGGAAAATTTTTGACCGGCGCCGGAGCCTGCGGAACCGGGGGCGGAGTGCTGACCAGGCTGACAAAGTGGTAGTCGTGTACCGGCATCACCAGGACTTCGGGGTAGGCGATGGCCATAATCACGAACAACGCAATCACCAGCGACTGCATGCCATAACTGAGAACGAACCTTCCCCAACGGGTACGAGGCTCGGGAAGAAGGCCTAGGGTCAATTGTTGCGAAGCTTGGGAATCCATGTACAGCACCTCATGTAGCTACTGCATAGCGCGTGCCAAAGGAAGCGGTCAATCCCACAAACCGGCATTTTGAAGACCACGGGAGACGGGCCAAAGGACGACACTTCTGAACCGTGAAGTGCACGCCAAAGGCCATTTTCAACGAAACCTGTCCACAATTAAGATGCTGCCAGGGGGCCACTTACATGGGGGAGACACCATTCTAGCAGAGCGGACCCCACCTGCAAAGTTTTTCCTATTTGGGAACGGGAAAAAACTTGGTGGGGATCGGAAGATTTTACCCCGAACGCGGGCAGATCCGAAGGGGCAATTCTCGGCGGCCATGCAAGAGACGCGCGATGTGGGGCATCTCTCGATCGATAATAAGCATCAAACCCGCCGGGAAAAAGCATCCGCCCCACACCGCTACTCTTCTTCTTCGTCGAGCTTGATTCGGAGGGACTTGAGAAACTTCAGATCCTGATCGCTGATCTTCAGTTCGGCATTGGTGCTGAGCGTGGAGACCAGAGAAGCCTTGTCGGTAGTGTGTTCGCCCTGCTTGCTGACCCCGATCGTAGCTTCGAGAACGAGGAAAATGTCGTAGCCGCCTTCTTTGATACGGGCCACGACTTCGGCGATCGATTCGGAATCGGACAGAGACTCGTTGATCGCTTCGCCGAGTTCTTTCATGAGCTGTTTCAGTTGCTGATCCACGAATCCCCCTGGAATCGGACGCCGCTGATGGGGGACATCACACTTGGTCGTGACCCCGCCCACCGTCATTGTACGCCCCGTCGCTGTTAAAATCGAATCATGATCGACGGCCGGGCGGTCGAAAAAATCAAGCGAATTTTCCGTCTGGCCTTCCAGTGGCTGGAGCGCAGCCGGAAGGGCAGGGCGCTCCTGGCCGGGATCCGTGCCACCGCGCATTCTTTCGGGCGAGTCCTGCACCAACTCTGGCTGGAAGTGGCCGGTTTTACGTTCTTGGCGATGGCTGGGGTCGGGGCCATGGCCGGCGTGCGAGAGTATGGGAAGTACCAGTCTGGCCACACAACTGGACCAGGCCGGTTGGTGCTCGCTGTATGCTTCACGGTGTCATTCACTTGGTTCGGGCTGAGTTCGTTCTGGCGAGTAAAGAGAAAAGCTAAAGGCTAAGAGCCAAAAGCTAAAAGCTAAAAGCAAAAAGCCAAAGAAGGGCAGGACTAAATGACTGAACTCAAGACGGCCGAATCCGCAGCCAAGCGGGAAGCTCGCCTCCCGATCCAAGAGACCTCTTCTCATATTGCCGTAAGCCCCCTCTACACGCCCGCGGATCTTGCGGCGTGGGACTATGACCGCGATCTGGGATATCCCGGAGAGTTCCCCTACACCCGCGGCGTGCAAGCCACGATGTACCGCGGCCGCCTGTGGACGATGCGGCAGTACGCAGGCATGGGAGATGCCGAAGAGTCGAACAAGCGCTACAAGTATCTGCTGGCCAACGGGACGACCGGGCTCTCAGTGGCCTTTGATTTGCCGACGCAGATTGGCCTCGATTCGGACAATCCGCTGGCCGTCGGAGAAGTCGGCAAAGTCGGCGTGGCCATCGATTCGATCGAAGACATGCAACGGCTGTTCGAAGGCATTGACCTGACCAAGATTTCAACATCGATGACCATCAATGCTACGGCGTCGATTCTGCTGGCGTTATACGTGGCCGTGGCGCGGCGGCAGGGCAAGGATGAAGACATTCGCAAGCTCTCCGGCACGGTGCAGAACGACGTGCTCAAGGAGTACATCGCGCGCGGAACCTATATTTATCCGCCGCAGCAGGCGATGCGCATCATCACCGACGTTTTCGCCTGGTCGAACGAGCACGTGCCGGAGTGGAACACGATTTCGATCTCGGGCTATCACATGCGCGAGGCGGGATCGACGGCGGTGCAGGAAGTCGCCTTCACGCTGGGCAACGGCATTGCCTATGTGGAAGCGGCGATTCGGGCGGGCCTCGATGTCGACCAGTTCGCGCCGCGGCTTTCGTTTTTCTTCAATGCCCACAGTAATTTTCTCGAGGAGGTCGCGAAGTTCCGCGCCGCGCGGCGGATGTGGGCGAAGATCATGCGCGACCGCTTCCAGGCGAAGAGTCCAAAATCGTGGATGCTGCGCTTCCACGCGCAAACGGCCGGTTCCACGCTGACGGCGCAGCAACCAGAGAACAACATTGTGCGCACGGCGATCCAGGCCATGGCGGCGGTGCTTGGCGGAACGCAGTCTCTGCACACCAATTCCTATGATGAAGCGCTGGCGCTGCCCACTGAGGCATCGGCGCGGATCGCTCTGCGCACGCAGCAGGTGATCGCATTTGAATCGGGCGCACCGCAGACGGTCGATCCGCTGGCGGGGTCGTATTATGTCGAATCGCTGACCAGCGAAATCGAGAAGCGGGCCGTCGATTATCTGGAAAAAATCGAGGCCATGGGCGGCATGCTCAAGGCGATCGAACGCGGATATGTGCAACAGGAAATCCAGAACGCGGCGTACGAATATCAACAGGCGGTCGATCGGCAGGAGGCAGTGGTCGTCGGAGTGAACCGCTTCCAGATAGGGGAAGAGAAGGCGGTGCCGATCCAGAGGATTGATCCGGCGCTGGAACCGAGACAGGTGGAGCGCCTGCGAGCGCTGCGCGCGAAGCGTAATGTCGAGACCTGGCAAGCCGCGATCCGCGCCGTCGAAGACACGGCGCGCTCGGCAGAAAATCTTATGCCGCGGATACTGGCGGCAGTGGAAGCAAATGCCACGGTGGGCGAAATCTCAGACGCGATGCGAAAAGTGTATGGCGAGTACAAAGAAGCGGTGGTGATTTGAGGCGACATGTTCAGGAGATCCAGTTTGCCCAAGCTGAAACGGCTGGGATGTGGCATTGTCGGGGTGATGGCCATTGCCTTCGGCCTTTACCATTCCCGCGGCGCGTTCGGCTTTTCCTATCGAAATTGGTTTGGCGGATTGGTCTTTGGACCTTTTGTGATCTTACTTGGGATGGTGGCGTTGCTGGGGTCGATCTTTGATTGGCCGAAGATTTGGGACGCACCGCCGCGAGATCAAGCGCGAAGGAAGTGGTGAGCGGCGGCCGATGCTGCGTCAGTTCGCCGGTTTTGCAGTCGCAGACGCTGCGGCAGGTGGTGAACAAGAGGCAACGCCATATCACATTCAGATAGATCAAATGTCACATCTTCCCACTTGCCTATTAGCCTAGAATAGATTTGGTAGGGAGGTGTCCTATGATTCGTAGTGCTGTGGCGGTGTGGAAGGGAAGCCCCTTGATTGGTGAGGGACAGGTTTCAACCTCCAGCGGCGTTGTCTCTAAGGCTCTTTATGCGGCAGGTTCCAGCACGGGAAACGAACCGTGCACCAGCCCGTCCGAAATGCTTGCAGCGGCAGTGGCTTCCTGCATGTCTCTCATGGTCGTCCAGGAGATGCGCCGGGAAGGCATGAAGCCCCAACTCGTGAAGACCGAATCGGCCCTGACCCTCGAGGAAAAGAAGGGACAGTGGGAGGTTACCGGGATCGATTCGAACATCACGGTCAGCTTGCCGGGGGCAAACGAGAAAAAAGTGCAACACGCAGCCACGATCGCGAAGGGCAAATGCCCGATTTCGCGCGCGCTGAACGTTCCTCTCAAGGTAAAGGCTAAAGTGCAAGCGGTCGAAGCTGAGCCGGTTACGGCTTGAGAAAGGAATCCCGCTGGCCGAGCACCGGGCAAGGCTTGGTAAGGATTCTGGGCCTTGGGTCGGTGCCGCCTCCCACGGAATCATTCACAATCGCGAGCAGCGGAGCCTCAGAGAAATGAACGTCCGGGATAGTGCTCGCGCTTCAGTTCGCCAGTTTGTAGTCGCAGGCGATGCGGCAGGCTTCGCAGTACAGCAGGCCGTCAGTGCACAGGCGCACTTCGAGTTGGGACTGGCACAAGACGCAGAATTTTTCGCACCAGCAACGCTCTTCCACCTGTTCACATTGGGCGCATACGATGCGCTTTAGGCCCGGTCTTGAAGACATAGTTAGAGTCTAGTTCGGCAGAGGCCGGGAAGGAACATAACGGAAGTCACCGAAAAGCAGGTCCCGGGTCTTAGGTGTTAGGTCTCAGGAAAACCAAGTCTGGGGTCCGTTTTCCTCAGACCTAACACCTGAGACCTGACCAATTGCGCCCTTCCCGCCCAGGTGTTAACGTAATCAGTTCCAGACTCCGGCAGCCCAGCCACTGTGGGAGCGGTTGTCTGACCGACGCTTGACCGAGGTGCTTCTTGTCGGTTGCTGAAGCTACTCCGCCTGTCGCCCCAAACAACGTGCGCAAGACCGCATTGAACGCCGTCCATCGCCAGATGGGTGCGAAGATGGTGGAGTTTAACGGCTGGGACATGCCGGTCGAATACCCTGCGTCGATCGGGTGCGGCATTGTCGCCGAGCACATGGCGGTGCGCACGGGCGTCGGCATTTTTGACGTCAGCCACATGGGGGACATCCGATTGGCCGGCCCTGGAGCACTGGCCGCCGTCCAGCATATCTCGATGAATGACGCGTCACGGCTGGCCCTTGGGCAGGCGCAGTATTCGGCGTTGCTCTATCCGCAAGGCACTTTCGTTGACGACGTTATCGTTCACCGTCTGGGCGAGGATGAGTACCTGCTCGTGATCAATGCGGGCACGCGGGAAAAGGATTTCAGTTGGGTGCGCGAGAATACGCGCCAGTTTGACTGCGCGGTCGAGAATCTGTCGGACGATTTCACGCAGATCGCGATTCAGGGTCCGAAGGGTGTTGATGTGCTGCAAAAGTTGACCGACCAAGACCTGAGCGCGGTAAAGTTCTACTGGGTGACGCGCGGGACGGTCTGCGGCCTGAAGAATATCCTGATGGGCCGCACGGGTTATACTGCCGAAGACGGATTCGAGATTTACGTTCCAGCGGACGAGGCGACCAGCGCGCGGGTCTGGCACGAGGTTCTGGCGGCGGGAAAAGAGTTTGGCGCCGTCCCGTGCGGTTTGGGAGCGCGCAACACGCTGCGCCTCGAAGGCAAGTTGCCCCTCTACGGACACGAAATCACGGACACGATCAATGTTTGGGAAGCGGGACTGGATCGTTTCTGCAAGATGGAAAAGCCGGAGTTTATTGGGCGCGCGGCGCTGGAAAAGGCGAAACCCGAGGGCCTGAAGAAAACGCTGGCCGGGCTCGAGATGGTCGACCGGGGCATCGCCCGCGACGGATACAAGGTTCTGGACGAGGGCGGTCGCGAGATCGGCTACGTTACCAGCGGTTCTCCGGCGCCATTTTTGAAGAAGAATATTGCATTGGCATACATTCCGCCCGCGCAGGCCGCGGTTGGAACGACAGTAAAAGTCGAAATCCGCGGACAGGGCGTGAAGGCGCAGGTGGTGCCGATTCCTTTTTATAAGCGTCCGAAAAGAGCGTAGCGCCGCCGTCTCGGCGGCTGTCCGGCGGCCGTCCTCGGTCGCCGCGCCGAGGGCAGGATGCCCTCGGGACAGCCGGCAAGATGCTGGCGCTACAAGCCAGAATCTAGGAGCTAAAAGCCGAATGCCTTATCCAACCGACCGCAAGTATACAAAAGAACATGAGTGGATCACTCCCGATGGCACGATGGGCATCACCGACCACGCCCAGGAGTCGCTCGGCGACATCGTGTTCGTCGAACTGCCCAAGGTGGGGACGGAGATCACCATGGGGAAGACTTTGGGCACGGTGGAGTCGGTGAAGGCCGTGTCCGATGTGTACGCTCCAGTTTCGGGGACCGTCACTGGCGTGAATGAAGATCTGGCCACCTCCCCGGAAAAAGTGAACAAAGATGCGCACGGGGCCTGGATGGTCAAGATCAAGGTGAAGGATCCGGCTCAGATGAATGCGCTGCTTTCGGCGGCGGACTACGAAAAATTCGTGAGCGAAGAGGCGGCACACTGAGGATTGGTGATTTGCGATCGACGATTGGCGATTTGAAACCAACAAAGGTTGTCAACTTGTTGATCGTCGTCGGACTGTCGTTTGCGATAACGGCGACTCCGGCCAAAGCCAACGACGAATCCTCCCTGTGTAGCCTGAACGCGTTACCCGTGGAGCTCCAGAATCGGCTGAAACGCGAGTTTGCTACATGGAAGATTCAAGAAGTTCCAAACCTTCGTCCGCGCGCGAAGGGGAGATGGGGAGATCAGAAGCCTTTGGAATGTCCAGGAATAGCTGTAGGCCGGTTCGAGAGCGCGGACAACTCATATGCTGTTCTCCTCGTACCAACCGACAACCCGGACACAGCCTATAAGCTGCTGGTTTTCACTCCGGGTGCGAGTAAGCCTGCCGACACGTTGAAGAGCGTTGAGCAATGGGACAAAGGCGGCGCCAGCAACTACTTCCTACACCAGATCAAGATCAGAGATTTTTTCAGCCCGGAATGGGTGCGAAAACTGCACGTGAAAACAAAAGACGGTATTCTGTTTGTGGATGCCGGAGAAACCGAATATGAGGCTGATATTTATTTTTGGGCCGATGGTCGCTACCGTCACGAACCGATAGACGAGTGATCTGGACCAGTCTAGGAGTCAATCGAGGCCATCCTATGCGCTACTTGCCTAAATCTCCCGCGGATCGCGCTGCCATGCTCAAGGCTATCGGGATCCGCTCCGTGGACGAACTTTTCTCTCCCATCCCGGCCGAGTTCCGTCTGAAGCGCGATCTCGCTGTGCCGCGGCAAATGGCGGAGTCGGAAATCGTGGACTGGTTTAAGCAACGGGCGAAAGAAAACGGCGAAGGTTACACGAGTTTTCTCGGCGCCGGGGCTTACTTCCATTACCGGCCCGTGGTCATTGATGCGCTGGTGCAACGCGGCGAATTTCTGACCTCCTACACGCCGTACCAGGCGGAGTTTGCGCAGGGCACGCTGCAGGCCATCTTCGAGTTCCAGACGATGATTTCGGAACTCACCGGCATGGACCTGGCGAATGCTTCGATGTACGACGGCTCGACGGGCGCGGCCGAGGCCGTGATGATGGCGGTTCGCATCACGGGGCGGCGTTCGGCGGCGATCGCGCGCAGCGTGCATCCCGAGTATCGTGAGGTGCTCAGCACCTACGCGACGCACCAGGCGATTCCGCTGAAGATGATCTCGTTCACGGACTCGGGAACGATCGATCTGGAAGAACTCGAAAAGGCAGTGGGCGAAGATACGGCGTGCGTCCTGATTCAGTCGCCGAATTTCTTTGGGACGATTGAAGACGTCGAGGCGATTGCCGAGATCGCACACAAACGCGGAGCGCTGCTGGTTGTGTCGATCGCCGAAGCGGCCTCGCTCGGGATTGTAGAACCGCCGCGCACGGCCGACATCGTGGCCATGGAAGCGCAGTCGTTCGGAGTGCCGCTCGGATTTGGCGGTCCCTATTGCGGCGTGCTCGCGACGAAAGACAAATTCGTCCGGCAAATGCCGGGCCGCTTGGCGGGTCAGACCGTGGACAAGAACGGCAAACGCGGATTTGTGCTGACGCTGGCGACGCGCGAGCAACACATCCGCCGCGAGAAAGCGACTTCGAATATTTGCACCAACCAGGCGCTGGTCGCGCTGATGGTCAACATCTTCATGACCGTGTACGGCAAGATCGGCTTGCGGGAACTGGCGAAGCACAACCTGGCGAAGACGGCGTACGCCGCCGACCAATTCAGCAAACATGTCAGCAAACATGCCAAAGTGCTGTTCGCGGGTGCGCCACGATTCAATGAGTTCGTGGTCCAGACCAGCGAAGATCCTTACGCCATCAACTCGCGGCTGCTGGGACACAAGATCGTTGGCGGATTTCCGCTGAAGAAGTTCTATCCCGAGCTGGGCCACGCGGCGTTGTGGTGCTGCACGGAGTTGACGACGCGGTCCATGATCGACAAAGCGATCGATACCGTGGTCGGCCTCAGCGCCGAGAGCGAAGGCTCGGTGCGAAGTACGAAGGATGCCGAGCCCGCGGAGGCACTCCGATGATTGGAACGACGATTGGATCTAGAAATACCTGCACCTCGTGCTTCGGCAACGGAAGGTGCGCCCAATGCGACGGTTCTGACATCGACTCCCACCTCAATGAGGATCAGTCGAAGTGTCGCAGCTGCTCGGGGACTGGCGTTTGCCCAGCTTGTAACGGAACAGGCGCGTGGATGGTGCCGCCGCCAGAAATCATCGATCTTGGACTTTCAGAACTTGGACTCTCAGATAAATAACGATAAATGACTATTAAGCACATAACTCGCAAAGCGACGCGTCACATCAGTCAAAACGAAGGATTGATTTTCGAGAAGTCGTCGCCCGGCAAGGCGGCCTGGAAGTTGCCGCCGCTCGATGTTCCGGAAGTAGACACGGCGGAGCTGCTGGGCAAGGCTGAGCGCAAGGACCTCGGGAATATGCCGGAGGTCAGCGAGATCGAAATTATCCGCCACTTCACCCGGCTCTCGACGTGGAATTACGCCATTGATCTCGGCATGTATCCGCTGGGCTCTTGCACCATGAAGTACAACCCGCGGGTCAACGAGTTTGTGGCGCGCGTCGAAGGCCTCGCCAACGGGCATCCTTATCAGGCGGAGAGGATTTCGCAGGGCGCTATGCGCATCATGAAGACGCTGAGCGATTGCCTGCTTGACATCACCGGGATGGACGCGATCACGCTGCAACCAGCCGCGGGCGCGCACGGCGAACTGACGGGATTGCTCCTGGTGCGCGCGTATCACCAGTCCAAAGGGAACGCGCGCAAGAAAATTTTGATTCCAGACTCGGCGCATGGGACGAATCCGGCGACGGCGGCCACGGCAGGCTACGCGGTCGAAAATTTGAAATCGAACGCCAGCGGCATGGTCGACGTGGCGGCGCTGGCGGCGCAGATGAATGAAGACGTCGCCGCGCTGATGGTGACCAATCCGAATACGCTGGGCGTTTTCGAACAGGAGATTCACAAAGTCGCCGAACTCATGCACGCCAAGGGCGGTCTGCTCTACATGGACGGCGCCAACATGAATGCGCTGGTCGCGAAAACCCGGCCGGGTGACTTCGGCGTTGATGTCATGCACATGAATCTGCACAAGACGTTTTCGACGCCGCATGGCGGAGGCGGTCCGGGGTCGGGGCCGGTAGCAGTGAAGAAGATTCTCGAGCCGTTCTTGCCGACTCCGGTCGTCATCACCAAGCCGGATGGTACGCTGGGCTTCGAATACAACCGTCCGCAGTCGGTGGGGCGCGTGCGCGCGTTCTACGGAAATTTCGGGATGTTCATCCGCGCGCTCGCCTACATCTTCGCCAACGGCCCGGACGGCTTGCGGCAGACCACGGAAGACGCGGTGCTCAACGCCAATTACATTCGCAAGGGACTGGAAGGCGTTTACGACCTGCCGTACTCGACGCCGTCGATGCATGAAGTGGTGTTCAGCGACAAGATACAGGCGAAGAAGGGCGTGAAGACCATAGACCTGGCCAAACGCCTGATCGATTACGGATTCCATCCCTATACGACGGCGTTCCCGCTGATCGTACACGGCGCGCTGATGATCGAGCCAACTGAAAGCGAGCCTAAAGAAGAACTGGATCTCTTCATCGAAGCCATGAAGTCGATCGCGGAAGAGGTGGAAGAAGATCCGCAGTTCGTGCTCGACGCTCCCCACAACGCGCGCATTGCCCGTCTGGACGACACCGCAGCGGCGCGCAAGCCCGTGCTGCGCTGGAAGCCGGAAGGAGCCTAGCTCGTGTGGGGACGGGCGTCCCCGCCCGTCCAAGCCGAGCGCAAGCTCGGCCCTGCCGCTAGCACCGCCAAAAATGCTGCGTCCTCTAAGTTCGCGACTTAAGTCTCGGATGTCATCCTGAGCGAAGCGAAGGACCTATGCAGTTTCCCGCCTGATCAGCAACTCCGGGTGCCCCATCCTTGCGCGTTTTGTGCGCAAGGATGGGATTTCCGGGAAGCCTCAATCGTAGGATTTTTGGAACTGGCTCTCCAGCCTCCCGCAGTCGCGCGGGCTTGCCGCGTGTCCCTTGCTAGAATCACCTAAGTCCAACCCTATGCCCGACGATCCGGCCAGCTCCGCCGACGCCCGCCAACTGGCTGAGCATCACTACTACGCCGCCCTCGATCTGGTTCTCGAAGGCCACCACGAGCAGGCGGTTGAAGAGTACCGGCTGGCGGTGGCGGCTGATCCGAAGTTCACCGATGCGCTGCACGGACTGAGCCGGGCGCTGCAAGACCTCAACCGCTTCGACGAAGCGATAGAGGTGTCTAAGCAAATTTCAAAAATCGATCCCGACGACATTCTGGCGCACACCAGCCTCTCGATCCTCTATCAGAAAAAGGGAATGGTTCCCGAGGCCGAAGCAGAAGGCAACAAGGCGCGGGTGCTGGGGTGGAAGCGGGAGTTGAAAAAGGGGAGCTGAAGGCCAGAACTTCACCACGAGCTTCAGGTGCCGCGGAGGCCCAGTCCGGTGGTGGATTTAGGGGCTGATCTCCAGTCGAACAGTCACGCTCTTCTGAGCAACGTGTGACCCTTCATGAACGGCGCTACACAGCTCGGAGTATACGAAACGTTCGAAGGTGTGTTTGGAAGAAAGAGTACGTTAGACGAACTCATCGCGGATATTCGCTCGTTTAGGCAACAGTCCGTCTTGTGGGTATGCGCTGTGATCGTAACAGGCATGCAGCTGTGGAACCGGATTGATTTGCAGCCTCTCGACATTTTCCAGCGATTTCTCTCCCTCTTCTTTGATCGCAGCCTTCATGCTCGTTTCATAGCGGGTTATTGGAGTTCTGAGCCAAGGACAGTGTTGTTTCATCGCAGGCAGATCCTGCTTATAGCAAAAATTGCAATCTTACATTGTTCTTGCCAAGGTATTGACGCGCGAACCAACGCGGAGCGTTTTGGTCCCGTTTTCTTGAAGGCCAACGATCAGTTCGACTATGGGTTGCTGGCTGGCCTGACAAATCACCGGATCTCCGAACGTGACGATTTCGCCAAAATCATCACGGAGATGGTTGCTGTAGGTGAGCACGCGTCGTCCCACATCGCCCACCTTATAACACGAAGCCACATGATGCTGACTCGTTTCTCCGATGAGCTTCGTGGCGATCCGGATTTCGTTGACGTAGCCCTCGAACACCGTCGAGCCTCGGGACTGACGGTCGAGGAATTTGAGGCACTGGTCTTCGGTGTTCACGCTCGATTTGGGGAAGAAACGGCCAGGAAACTGATCGTTGAGCCTGGCGTTCTGCCACTGAAAGATGCCAACTTTGCAACGACTGCCGTGCCGCCTGACAAGGTTAGCGCCTTTGTGGATTCCCTCGCGGGTGATCCCGGTACGATGGCGAAGGAGCTCGCGGAAAGAGACAGCGGTCCGAACGATTTCACAATATTCCGCAAATTTCCGCTTGTGCGTCAGTATTACAACTTGCACTTAACGACGGCATGGTGTGGGTTTTTGATGATGGACAATTTGTTCTTTCTTGAGAAGATCCAGACGGGCCCGTACTGGAATGCCAATGCGACCTACGGCCTAAGGCTTCGTAAGTTCTGGGGCGCCGTATTCGAGAGGTACGTTAACGAACTCATGCGGCAGTCGTGTGCGGGCACGAAATCCCTCTTCATCCCCGACCCAAGACCGTCAAATGATCCGGCCAAGCAAATATGCGATGGCATCGTTATTTGTGACGATTCAATCGTGTTGATGGAATACAAGTCCAGTATGTTCCGCGCCGATACGAAATACACGGGGAACTATTCTACTTTAGGTGACGAAATCGAAAAGAAACTTGTTCATGACAAAGAGGCAAGCGAACGAAAAGGAGTTTGGCAGTTGTCAGAGGCTGTGCACAAACTCTTCGGGCCCAAAGCCTCGACAACGATTCCCGGAGTTGATCTCAAGAAGGTAAAGCACGTCTATCTTTACATCATTACCCTTGATGCCATCGGTGCAACAATTGGAATGTCGCCGTTCTTGAACACGTTTCTTGACGAGCGCTTGGACGGGACGGCATTTCCGACAATTGAAGTGCGACCGCTATTCTGTTCGGACATTGAAGCCCTTGAGACCATCACGGGCTTTTTTGCAACCTCAGGTTTGCCAGGGATATTGCAGCTATGGTTCGAAACTAATCCTTCGCTAACCACGCCGCTTTCGGCAATAAATCTTGACGCCTTGCCCTGGCGCGAAAACAGTTGGCTTCGCAGCGAATGGAACGCGATTTACAAGACAATGGTGACAATCCTGTTTCCGGACAGGGACCCGGACATGGCTTTAGCGGAGGCGATCAGGCGTAGCCAAGAGTACGGGAGACGATAGCATTCTCTTGGGTATAGGTATAGGGATCCTTCGACTGCATTGGCGCTCGCTTCGCGAGCACCAACTTCGCTCAGGATGACACAGGTTGATGATTGCAGATCACGCTTGCCAAATCCAGCCTCACGCCGCGTTACAATAGGAACGGAGTTTTCTATGCGAGAAGTCGTTGTAGTTTCTTCCGTCCGCACTCCGGTGGGCCGCGCGTTTAAGGGTACGTTGCGGGCTACGCGTCCTGATGAACTGGCTGCCGTTGCTATCAAGGGCGCGCTCGATCGCGTGCCGCAGCTTGATCCCAAGGAAATTGAAGACGTCATCCTGGGCTGTGCCATGCCCGAGGCTGAGCAGGGGATGAACGTGGCTCGCATTGCGTCGCTGCGCGCGGGGCTGCCGGTTGAGGTGTCGGCGGTTACTATCAATCGGTTCTGCTCGTCCGGCTTGCAGGCGATTGCCATGGCGGCGGAGCGCATTATGAGCGGCGGCGCCGAGGTGATCGTCGCGGGCGGGACCGAGTCAATGTCTATGATCCCCATGGGCGGGAATAAGATTTCGCCTAATCCCTGGCTGGTGGATCATTATCCGGATGCTTATCTTTCGATGGGGCTGACGGCGGAGCGGGTGGCGTCGCGCTTTGGGATTACTCGCGAGCAGTGCGACGCGTTTTCATTGTGCAGCCATCAGAAGGCGCTGGCGGCGATTGCGGCGGGCAACTTCGAGGATGAGATTGTGGCGGTGCCGGTTAGCTTTACTACTCCTAATGGATCGAAGCCGAAGAGGCACGACATTTCGTTCAAGATAGACGAGGGCCCGCGCGCCGACACTTCGATCGAAGCTTTGGGCGCGCTGAAGGCCGCGTTTCACGTGAAGGGTGTGACCACGGCGGGAAATTCTTCGCAAATGTCGGATGGCGCGGCGGCAGCGGTGGTGATGTCGGCCGAGCGGGCTAAGGCTCTGGGCATCGCTCCGCTGGCGCGCTACGTCGCGTTCGCCACGGCCGGATACAAGCCGGAAGAGATGGGGCTGGGGCCGGTGTTTGCCATCCCAAAAGCGCTGAAGCTGGCGGGGTTGAAGCTCTCGGATATTGACGCGATCGAACTGAACGAAGCGTTTGCGGCACAATCGCTGGCGGTGATTCAGGAAGCCGGGCTAGATTTGGAGCGCGTGAATCCTAACGGAGGAGCGATCGCACTGGGGCATCCGCTGGGATGCACGGGAGCGAAGCTGACGGCCAGCATCATTCGCGAACTGAAGCGCCGCAAGGGACGTTACGGCATGGTAACTATGTGCGTCGGCGGCGGCATGGGCGCGGCGGGGATTTTTGAATACTTGCCTTGACACTTTTTTGCCCAACCATTATGTTCTTACGACGATGTTCTTGCGACGGTCAGTGTTACGAAGATCCGTGTTACGAAGATCAGTGCTTGGAAAATTCCCATTCTTACGCGTTTCGCAATATGCCGCTGCCGAGTTACTTGCTTGGTGCCGTGCGACGGCTAGCAGCCGCTCGCACGTAAGGGCCTGCATTTGCGCACCCCCCGCGTTAGAATAGGTGTTGTCCTTTGTCATGTCTCCACTCAGCGGTCTCATCAGCAGTCTAAGTTTAGAGGTCTAAATTTCGAGGTCTAAAAATGGCCACCACCACAGCAATACCCAAAACCAAGATTTCCGGCGGCAGCTTTTTGCTGGAAGAGCGGCAGACTGCCGAGGTTTTCACACCAGAAGATTTTTCCGAACAGCAACAGATGATCGGGCAGACGACCGAAGAGTTTGCGATCAACGAGATTCTGCCCCAAGCCGAGAAGATCGAACACAAGGATTACTCGATCTCGCGCGATCTGCTGAAAAAGGCCGGCGAGCTCGGCCTCAGCGGGGTTGAGATTCCCGAGGCCTACGGCGGCCTGGAAATGGACAAAGTCACCGCCGCTATCATCGCCGACAATATCGCCAAGTACGCTGGGTTCGCCACCACTTGGGGCGCGCACAGCGGCATCGGCCTGTTGCCTCTGGTTTACTTTGGCACCGAAGAGCAGAAGAAAAAATATTTGCCGCGACTGGCCACCGGAACATGGGTTGGCGCGTACGCCTTGTCGGAAGCGACTTCCGGCTCCGACGCGCTCAATTGCCGCGCCCGTGCCGTGCTTTCGCCCGACGGTACGCACTACATCCTGAACGGGGAGAAGATGTGGATCACCAACGCGGGCTTTGCCGACCTGTTCACGGTGTTCGCAAAACTTGACGGCGATAAGTTTTCGGCGTTCCTGGTGGAACGGACTTTTCCGGGATTTTCCGTTGGCGCCGAAGAGCACAAAATGGGCATTCGCGGCTCTTCAACTTGCCCCATCATCCTGAACGATTGCCAGGTGCCGGTCGCGAATCTGCTGGGCGAGATTGGCAAGGGGCATATCATCGCCTTCAACATTCTGAACATCGGACGGTTCAAACTCGGCGCCATGTGCGTGGGTGGGGCCCGGGTTTCGATCGAGAGTGCGGTCGCCTATGCCAAGCAGCGCAAGGCGTTCGGAAAGACGATCAGCGAGTTTGGGCTGGTGCGGGAAAAGATCGCGAACATGGCGACGCTGATCTATGTCGGCGAGTCGATGGTCTATCGCACGGTCGGAATGATGGACGAGTTGCTCTCGGAGATCGACTCCGCGAGCGCCGACGCCGCGAAACAGCGGCGCAAGGCGATCGAGGAATACGCGGTGGAGTGCTCGATCCTCAAGGTCTGGGGCTCGGAGATGATCGATTACGTGGTCGACGAGACGCTGCAGATCTATGCCGGCTACGGCTTCGTCGAAGAGTATCCGGCGGAGCGAGCTTACCGCGATGCTCGCATCAACCGCATTTTCGAAGGCACGAACGAGATCAACCGGCTGATCATTACCGGATTCCTGCTGAAACGGGCGATGACCGGCCAGTTGCCGCTGCTGCCGGCGATCAAGAAGTTGATGGACGAAGTGCTTAGCGGCCCGTCTGCCGGCGAGGAGATCGAAGGTCCGCTGGCGGAAGAACGCAAACTGGTCGCGCAGGCGAAGAAGCTTGGCCTGTTCGTCTCCGGGTCGGCCACGCAGAAATACATGCAGGCGATTCAGGACCAGCAAGAGGTGATGGGCGCGATGGCCGATATGACGATCGAGATTTACGCCATGGAATCGGCCGTGCTGCGCGCGCAGAAGATGGTCGAGAGTGTTTCTTCGTCAAAGCAGGGCGAAGCGTCGGCCGCGCTGCCGATTGCAATGGCGCGAGTCTATTTGACGCAGGCGCTGGAGAAAGTCGAAGCGGCGGCAAGGAAAGTCATTGCCGACGTGGCCGAAGGCGACATGCTGCGGACGCAGTTGGCGATCGTGCGGCGGTTATCCAAGCACGAGCCGTTCAACACGATTGCGCTGCGCCAGCAGATTGCGCAGAAGACGATCGAGGCAGGGAAGTACACGCTGGCGTAGACGGAATGATATTGGGTGGACGATTGAGGAAGCTGGCCGAACGGCTCAGTCGGGGTGTAGTTCTGCGCCGGAATTTGCCGGGCGATTTTCAGCGCCTGCCGCTTTATGTAACTCCCGAGGCTGGTCTCCGCCATTGGGCAGGTTTGGCGGGTGTGGATCGGCATCTGCTCGGCATGGCGCGGGAACTGGTGCAGCCGGGGGCCGTGGTTTGGGATGTGGGCGCGAACGTTGGTTTGTTCGCCTTTTCCGCGGCTGCTCGGGCGGGATCCTCTGGTTTCGTGTTGGCCGTTGAGCCTGACATCTGGCTCGCTCAGTTGATGGATCGATCGTCACGCGAAATCGCTCGGAAGAAATTGCCCGCGGCCCCGGTCAGAGTCTTGTGCGCATCCGTGTCCAGCGAACTGCGTGTGAGTGAACTGGAAATCGCGGAGCGGGCGCGCGCTTCCAATCGCCTGTCTGGCATCTGCGGTTCGACCCAGACCGGAGGATACCGTCATCTGCAGCCCACCGTGTCGGTGGCTCTGGATTTGCTGCTCGACTTCTTTCCGGCTCCAGATGTTCTGAAGATTGATGTCGAGTCGCACGAGGTGGAAGTCCTGCGCGGCGCTGCCCGCTTGCTGGAGAGTGCCCGGCCCGTGATCTGGTGCGAAGTTGACCCCAAGAATGCGGAGGCGGCCTCGAAGTTGCTCCACGAAAGAAACTATCAGCTCTTTGGAGCCGGAGACGATCCCCATCCTCCAATCCTGCGAGCATGGTGGAACACGCTGGCGGTTCCAATAGATCGCGAATTCCCTTGGAAAACTCAAGAAAGGATGCCTAAGACCTATGACGTCCGCGGAAAGTTTTGAGGCGGCGACCTATCACAAGGTTGACGTGCGCATAGTGCCTTTCCTTTTCCTTTGCTACATTTTGGCGTATCTCGATCGGGTCAATGTGGGATTTGCGAAGCTGCAGATGCTGAAAGATCTGTCGATGAGCGATGCGGCATTCGCTACCGGCGCCGGTATTTTCTTTATCGGTTATTTCTTTTTCGAAGTTCCCAGCAATGTGCTGCTGAAGAAATTCGGCGCGCGCATGTGGATTGCCAGGATCATGATCTCCTGGGGCGTGATATCAGCGTGCATGATCTTCGTAAAAGGGGAGTGGTCTTTTTATGGCCTGCGCTTTCTGCTGGGCTTGGCCGAAGCCGGTTTCTTCCCGGGGGTAATTTTTTATCTGACCTTGTGGTACCCCTCAAAGTTCCGATCCACACGAACCGCCTGGTTTGTGGCAGCGATCGCGGTATCGGGCGTTGTCGGCAATCCCATATCCGGCTGGATTATGGATGTGCTTTCCGGCGCCATGAAGTTGGCGGGGTGGCAGTGGCTTTTTCTGGCAGAAGGCATCCCTTCAATTCTCGTTGGCCTGGTGGTGATCTTTTATCTGGAGAGCAGCATTGAAGAAGCAAAATGGCTCACGCGTGAGGAAAAAGCATTGCTTGCGCGTAACCTCGAAGCTGAAGACAAGCATAAAACCGAGCATAAACTGATAGATGCCTTCACCAGCGGCAAAGTCTGGGTGCTGTGCGCCATCTATTTCACACTGATGATCGGCCTGTACGGCATTGCCTTCTGGTTGCCGACGATTGTGAAGGCCTTTGGTTTGAAAGGTTATCTTAGGGTTGGCCTGATTACCGCGATCCCGTACGGAGTGGCCGTTATCGGGATGATTCTCCTGAGCAATCATTCCGACAAAACCGGAGAGCGGCGGCTGCACTATGTGGCCAATGTTGTGGCTGGAGCCGTCGGCTTGGTTCTGAGCGGAGTTTTTGCGTCGAATCCAGTGTTGGCGATCATTTTCTTGTCCATGGGCACGCTTGGAGTGATTGGGTCCATGCCATTGTTTTGGCCGTTGCCCTCCGCATTTTTGGCCGGCACCGCCGCCGCAGCGGGGATTGGCATCGTGAACTCGGTGGGTAATTTAGGTGGTTATGTTCGGACCGAACATTCCGATTTGGGCGAAACATTTTTCTTCGGACCGATCTGCCGCCTTGTATATCATTGCGGGGATTTTGATGGTTGGTGCTCTCTTGACGTATTTCTTCATACCGAAAACTCTGCGTGTGCGCGTGCGTCCTGTGGATTAGCTGTTGCCTATCCTGGATATAATCCCCATCAGTCGCGCCGCTTATTCGAACCAGCCGCTGCGGTAAGCAATCCACCACGAGAAGTAGATGATTGGGATGGTCGCGCCCAAAGCCCACCACAAAGGCAGAACCAAATCCGCGAGCAGCCCAAGCACTGTCATTGATCCCCAGAAGATCTTGCGCTCCATACTCTGGATTGTAGGTCTTTGCCGGTTGTATGTGATTTCGGTGAGCGGCCTGCGGGAAAACTTCGGTTTCGTGCCCGGGCTTCACTTGTAGCGTAGGGACGGGAGCTTGCCCCGTCTCCACTAAACCACCCATCGTCAGGTTTTGGGCTTCAGTTCTTCCATCACACTTTGAATCAACTCTTTGGCGTCGGTGAGATTTTTCATGATGAGCTGCACATCCATGACCGGCTTGCCGGGCCAGCGCTGGCTCTGACAATACACGCCATGCTGCCCGACCAGCGCCATGGCGTCGGTGACCAGGTCCATGGTGACGGCGAGGCGTCCGCGGGGCACGCCCATGCGAATTTCATAGTGTTCGAGTTCTTCCCGCTTTTCGTTGAAGACGGCCATGCCCAGATTGTAACGGGGATGTGGGTATAATTCTCGTGCAGCCCTTAGCTCTTAGCCAACAGCGAACAGCCAAAAGCGAATCGCTAAGTGCTTTCCCAGGAGGAACCAAGTCATGAAGAAATTTGCCTTAATCGCAGCGTCACTCTTTGCGGTCGCCACTCTCGCTTCGGCGCAAATGGCGCAGGACAAATCCAAGCGGCCCAGCCAGCCGGCCAGTGCGGAGTGCAAATTTTCCGACGGCAAGACCATCCAGGTGGACTATTCCAGTCCGCGTGCGAAAGGGCGGAAGATTTTCGGCGACGCCAGCGAGAAGGCGCTGGTGCCTTATGGCGAGATCTGGCGTACTGGGGCAAATGAAGCGACCAAATTCGTTACCGATGCGAATGTGACGGTGGGCGGCAAGTCCTTGCCCGCAGGCAGCTACACCATCTTCACCATCCCCAGGGCTGACAAGTGGACCCTCATCATCAACAAGAAGACCGCCGAGTGGGGCATTCCCTACAAGTACGAAGCCGACGAACTGGGCCGGGTTGACATGCATGTCTCGAAAACGACGGCGCCGGTCGAGAACTTTACCATAGCGTTCGATTCGGCAGGCAGCAAATGTACGATGAGCCTGGAGTGGGAAAACACCCGCGCCAGCGTGGAGATCACAAAGTAGAGACGGGCTTGCCAGTCTCACCGGCGCTATACTGGAACCCAATGCGGCCGATGCTGCGCTTTCTTTGGAACTCCACCCGTGGCCACCGGATTGCCCCCTGGCGCAGTCCCTATCTTCTGTGGCGCATCGAGACCTACACCGGCGTCAAAATGACCCAGATTGGATTCCTGGAATTTTGGGAATTCTTGTGGACGGAGCGGAGCAACCTGTGGCGCTTCCTCAAGTGGACCGCCGAGATGGATGGCTACGTCCACCCTCGTGCGAAGAATACGTAGGGACAGCCGCCCTCGGCTGTCCAGCGGGGCGAAGCCCCGCTACGCTTTGATCGTCAGTGTGAACAGACGAAACCCAGCGAACTGCGCTCGCCTCGACAGCCGGGGGCGGCTGTCCCTACGTTCGCTCCCCTCAGCGTCATCCCATCACCACATTGACTGCGCTGCCTTTGCCCGCGCCCAGCATTTGATAGGCTGAACCCCGGTTGGTTGCGACTTCCAGAAAACCCATGCTGCCCAGGATTCCAAACACTTCGCCGGGAGCGCCTTCCGCGTAGTTTGAGCACATGCGCGTTGCCTGTGCCTTCGCTCCAATCACGATCTTGAAGGCGGGCGGCGTGGCACTGAAAAGTTGGGGCGCGTCCTGCGGAGTGATGTTGGTGACGAGATTGCCAAAACGATCGACTTTCAGCACCACCCCTTGTAAGGTCCGCTCGTCCACCGGTTTGGGACGGGGCGCGCTAAAGCGAACATAGTCGATGATCTCGTCGCCGAAGCGATCGGGCTCGACTCCCTTGGCAAGATAAGCCGCGACTGGGGAGAAGATATCGCGCCCGTGGAAGGTGTTGCTGCGGGGCTGCAAAAAATAATGCTCGGCGGTGACATGGCGGACGGAGATGCGCTCTTCGCGGTCGTAGATCAGAGAAAGCACGCCGTTGTCGGGAGCGACAAACAGGTGCCGGTCGCTGTTCAGAATCACGGGCCGCCGCGCCGTCCCCACTCCGGGATCGACGATCACCATGTGCACGGTGCCGGAAGGGAAGTAGGAGTAGGCCTGCGAAATGGTCAGCGCGCCGTCCAGAATGTCGAAGGGCTGCACCGCATGGCTGATGTCGATGATCTGCGCCTCGGGGGCAATCTCCAGGATGACCCCCTTCATGGCGCCGACGAGATGATCGTTGAGTCCGAAATCAGTGGTAAGAGTGACGATCGCGGTGCGTGCCAAGTCGTTACCTCGTTGAGCCTGAAAAGTATTCAGGAAAGTTTTCAGGAACTCACGAAGTATCGGCCGTCGCACTATGGCACGTCAAGGCAGGCTGTTCGTGGAGCGCTGGGCGTCCCCGCCCGGCAGGACGGGCGAGACGCCCGTCCCTCCACTATGATTCGTCACGCGGCCACGTTTCTACTCCACTTGGATGTCGCCGGATCCCGTGTGCACGGAAATCATGGGACCGCCACCGCGTACTTTGCCCACCACACTCTTCCTCGACTCATGAATTCGCCCCTCCACCGTCGTAGTCACTGGATGGCCCAGCGTGACGGTTCCCGAATGCGAGACGATGTCGACGTCGAAGGCGGCGTCGGAGGGCACATGCAGGGTCACGTTGCCCGAGCCGGTGCGGACGCTCCACATGTTTTTGGGCGAGCCCTTGCCGCGAATGTCGCCGCTGCCCGCCTCGGCGCGGAATCCACCATTGATGCCGTTTACGGTGATGTTGCCCGAGCCCGTGCGGATGTCCACGTCCCCCGCACCCGTTTCTTCGATTTCGATGTCACCGCTGCCCGCTTTGACCTTCGCGGGGCCGGAAAGTTCGTGGCCGCGGACGTTTCCCGATCCTGTCTGGAAACGCATTTCACCGGTGAGGCGCGCCAGCTTCAAGTCGCCCGATCCACTCTCCAGATCGACGTTGCCTTTAATGCCTTCGACGGTTTGATCGCCGCTGCCGGTATGGGTACGAATCGCGGTGTTCTCGGGGACGGTGATTTCGTAGTCGACTGAGATGTTGCTGAAGTGGACGTAGTCGATGCGGATGCCGTTGCCGTTCTGGCGGATCGGAGGATTGTTCTGCAGTTCCTGCACTTCCGCCTTGTGGTCGCCGCCGAGCCAGGAATTGCTAGAGTGTATCTTGGCATGAATCGAGACCGTGCCCGCGGCCCCGTTCCGTACGGCGATATCGCCGGAGCGAGTGAGCACTTCAAGGTCGACGGGGCCGCTAACCTGGAACGAACGGTCAAAGGTTCCGATGACCGAGGCGAAGCCGGCCAGCGAGCTAGCCAAAATAAAGATCAGCGTTCTAACGGCTCGATGCCGAATGCGAAAAGAGTTAGTCATGGCGGTTTGACTCCGTGAAATCTGGTTCGACTCCGCAAGTCTGGTTCGTCATCAAATCTGTTTTGTCATCAAGTCTGATTTGTCATCCTGAGCGAAGCGAAGGACCTATGCATTCTCGTGGCGCAGGCGAAATACTTAGGTCCGGTCCTTGGCTTCGCCCATGACAGCGTGCTACTGCAGCACCACCTGGTCGCCTTCCTTCAGTCCCGACAGCAGTTCGGTCTTGGCGCCATTCGATATGCCGATGTCGACGGCGATCTTCTTCTTGCCTTCTTTGGCTTTCGGATCCGGTATCTCGACCGACGCCTTCTTATCCTTGTCGTAAATGATCGAGCCTTCCGGGATCTGGAGCACGTTCTTGTGCTCTTCGAGAATGATCTCGGCATTGGCCGTCATCATTGCCTTGAGGACGCCCTCGGGATTGTTGATGGAGACGCGCACCTCGAAGGTAGTGACGTTGTCTTTTTCGACGCCCATGGGAGAAATCTTCGTTACTTTGCCGGTGAAGGTCTTGTCCTTGAACGACTCGACTTTAATCCGGGCCGGCTGCCCTAAATAAACCTTGCCGATATCGCTCTCGTCCACTTTGCCTTTGACGTAAACCTCGCTCGTGTCGCCGAGCGTCATGACCAGCGTGGCCGTCGAGCCCAAGACCAAAATGGAGCTGACCGCGTCGCCGATTTCCACGTCCCGCGAAAGCACGATCCCGTCAATCGGCGACTCAATCGTGGTGTAACCCAACTGCTCTTCCAGTTGTTTCAGGTTGGCGCGGTCCTGCGATACCTGCCCCTGGGCCTGGCCGATCTTGGCCTGCAAGACTTGCAACTGCGCCTTGGACACATTTTGCTTATTCAATGACATCTCGTAATTCTTCTCCGCGTCGTCGAGCGCGGAAGCGGAAACCACTCCGTCCTTCGCCATGCCCTGAGCACGCTCATAGGCGCGTTTCAGCAGCGGAACGTCGGGGCCCTCGGCGTCGACCTTGGCGCGTTCCAGGTCGGCACGGGTGCCGTTCAAGCTGGCGCTCGACCCCTCCAATTGCGCGCGCGCCTGGTCGACCCGAGCCTGAATCTCTTCCTTGTCGAGTTCGGCGAGCACCTGCCCCTTCTTCACCTTGTCGCCATATTCGACGTAGAGCTTTTTCACGATTCCGCTGGCCTTGGACTTGATCTCGACCTTGGTGATGGGCTCGATCTTGCCCGTCGCCACCACGCTTTTCGCCAGGTCTCCCTTCTCGACCTTGGCGATTTTCGAGGCGTCGATCTTGGTGCCACCGCTGGATGCGATCAGCGCGCCAGCAACGACCAGGATGAGAACGACTGCCGCTATCGAACCCCAGATGATTCGCCTGCGCCGCTTTTTCTTGGCGTTGCCATTGCCGTTGCCTTCCACGACCGCCTCCTGCTTGATTTCAAATCTTAAGAACTGGCATCCACCTGTTGTTACGGGAGAAACATCGGAATAGTTCCGCGAAAATTCTCAGGCTTTGTATCAGGGCATCGCTTTAGCGATGCCGTAAGTCTTTCGCAATCCAATGATTAAAGTCCTGTAGGGACGACCCCGTCCTCACGCGCACACTCAGGGCCGCTCTGCCGCCCTACAGACACTTAGACCGCTGGGAACCGAAAAAGAGAGCGACGAATTGCGCGAGCACTTCAGCGTCAAGTCTTAAATTGTACCGCGAGCGAATTCCAAGGCCGGTGATCGTGAACGATTATCCCTTTGGAATGTTAGAATTAGAGTTCCATGATTGCATACGTGCTGCTGCGGGTGTTCGTCATCCTGCTCCTGGTGGCGGCCAATGCCTTCTTCGCCGCAGCCGAGTTCGCGCTGGTGAGCGTGCGCGAAACCCGCATCCAGCAGTTGATCGCCGCCCACCGAGCCGGCGCCCGCACCGTCCTCAAACTTCACCAGCAACTCAGCCGCGTGGTGAACGGCGTGCAACTCGGGATCACCGTTACCAGCCTGACCCTCGGCTGGCTGGGCGAGCCGGTTCTGGCGCGACTGTTCGAGGTCTGGATCGGCAGCGTGCCGTACGCGACGGTCTACGCTCATGCCGTCGCCGTACCGGTGGCGTTTGCGCTGATCACCAGCCTGCACGTGATCCTGGGAGAACTGGTTCCCAAGTCGCTCGCCTTGCAACGAGCCGAGCGGGTGGCACTGGCGGTCGCCGCGCCCATGGACGTTTTCCTGACCGTCACCGCACCCCTGACGATTGGCATGAGCCGCGCGGCTGGTTTTGTCCTGCGCGCCTTCGGGACACGCGAGGTCCGGCACGGCTCGGTTCACTCTCCCGACGAACTCAAGCTCATCGTAACCGCGGCCCACCACTCCGGCCAGCTCTCTCCCGCCCAGGAAGAGATGCTGCTGAACGCGCTCGAACTGGACAACATTACCGCGCGCCAAGTGATGGTGCCGCGGACCAGAATTTTTTCCCTGCCCTCCGACCTCACCATGGACGAAGCCCTGTCGCGCGTAGTCGACGAACAACACTCGCGCGTCCCGGTGTACGATCCGCAGCGCGGGCCCGAACATATTATCGGCGTGCTTTACGCCAAGGACTTGATGCGTTGGACGCGGCTGCGCTTAGGCCACATCGCCGCTCCTCCCGCCGCCATGCGCATTGCCCAGATGAAGATCGGCCAGATCATGCACGATGTGCTGGTGGTCCCCGAAACCAAGTCGTTGCTCGACCTGCTCGGTGAATTCCAGCTGCGCAAGCGGCACTTGGCGGTGGTGGTCGATGAATTCGGCTCCACCGCGGGAGTGATCAGCGTGGAAGATGTGCTCGAGCAACTGGTCGGCGAACTGGAAGACGAATTCGACGTCGCGTCCACGCAGCCGGTGGTTATCGATGCGAATGCGCCCCTCGTGTTCGACGGATCGATCAACATTCGTGACCTCGAAACCCAATACGAGCTGAAACTTCCACAGGACGAAGGCTTCGAGACTCTCGCCGGCTTCCTGCTCTCACGGTTGCAGAAAATGCCAGCCGGAGGCGAGGCGTTCGATTATGAAGGGCGGCGTTTCGTTGTAGAAAAAATGGACGGCCATCGCATCGCGACGGTGAGGATCGAGCCCGTGCCCGTGCCCCCAGCGTCGGTGTCGGCAACCTCTGCACAGCGCGCCGGAGACTAAGATCAGTCTGTAAATTGGCAATGCGAGTAAATTGGCAATATGAAATGAATTGTCATCCTGAGCGAAGCGAAGGACCTATGGATTCGATAGCGCCGACGAAATTCATAAGTTCGCTTTGCTGAAGATGACAGCTTAGTTCTGATTCCCGATGCCGCGCTACATAATCTCCCGTCTCCTCTACACCCTGCCGGTCATCTGGCTCGTCGTCTCCACCGTCTTCCTGCTGATCCACTTCGTCCCCGGAGACCCCATCCAGCAAATGCTAGGAGAAGGCGCGGCCGCCGGCGACATCCAGGCGGCGCGCCACGCCTACGGCCTGGATGTCCCGCTAGGCAAGCAATACCTGAATTACTGGCGAGGCGTTCTGCATGGAGATTTAGGCAAGTCGCTGCGCTTCGACCAGGGAGTTACAAGTCTGATAGCCCAGCGTTATCCCTTCACCTTGCAACTAACCCTGGCGAGTTTGTTCGTAGCGATTGCACTAGCCATTCCAGCAGGAGTGCGCTCGGCCCAGCGCCGTAATCAATGGGATGACCGCGCCCTAAGCGTAGTAAGCCTATTCGGCCTGTCGTTCCCAAACTTCGCGCTAGGCCCAGTGCTGATCTTGTTCTTCGCCGTCAAACTAGGATGGCTCCCCGTCTCCGGTTCCGGCAGCATAGCCCACTTAGTGCTCCCCGCAATAACCATGGGCGGAGCGCTGGCAGCGATCCTAACCCGCATGGTGAGAACCTCAATGTTAGAAGAGTTAGGCCAAGACTACATTCGCACCGCGCGCGCCAAAGGCCTGCCGGAGCGCACGGTAGTCTATCGTCACGCCCTGCGCAACGCCATGATCCCAATCCTAACCGTCTTAGGATTACAATTCGGAGCCCTCCTAGCCGGAGCAATAGTAACTGAAACCATCTTCTCCTGGCCCGGCATAGGACGCCTAACCATCCAAGCCATCGCCAACCGCGATTACTACCTGGTGCAGGGATGCATCCTGGCGATTGGGTTGACGTATGTTGCGGTGAACTTTCTGACCGACTTACTTTATTCGGCGGTGAACCCAAGGATTAGGCAGTGAATGGTCGTGCTGGTTGACCAATTCGCACCGCTAAGCTGATAGGAGACGCGATGGTTTGGATTAATTTTGATCACTTCCTTTGGCTTGCAGAACAGGGAGCCAAGAAACTAGACACGACGGCAAAGCCGATTTACCAATCTGCATACAAGCAGCTCTCCGACGCCTACGAACTCGCCGCTAAAGACGCAAGAGAGACGGGAGGCTTAGACGAACCCGACCGCTCTAACTACCTCGACTGGCTCAAAGAGGAATATCAACAGCAGCGTGTCGCACTTGCAGCTATGACCTTCGCTGTACTGGAGAGAACGGTTCGTTTGCACATGCGATCAATGCTGAGCTGGACCGGGAACCGACGTGAGGCACCGCCTCAGTCCCTAGACAAAATTATCGTCGAGTACCAATCTCGGTTCGGAATAAGCGTGAAAGGGCTTTCCCACTATGACGCGGTGCGCGAAGTCGTTCTCGCTCGCAATGCCGCCCTGCATACCGAAGGGCTGCCAAGCGAGGACTATAAGCAGCAAACAGGGAAGCGTTGTCTGGATGAACTCGGAAGTCTAAACCTAAGCCCTGAGTTGCTTGACGCGTTTGTCGAAGAGCTGAAGCGATTTGTCACCGAACTCGGACGGGAAATGAGTCTGGCCACACGACGATCGAAGGCCAACTGATTCGCTGTAGCCTTGCGTGAGTCCCATTGTTCCTCTCCATAGGTCTGGTAATACATCGCCGGAGCGGGTCACTGAAGCGCGGATGCCCACAGGCAAATCCAAGACCGTTGTACACTGGCATAACGAGTCGGGGAGGACAAGGTTATGAAAAGAATGACAATCCTAAGCGGGGTCGGACTCTTATTAATGATTGCGACTATCTGTACCGTCGTCTCAATTCGTAAGGCAAAGCAGTATTACGCGGCATATACTGAGGCACAACGCATCAGCCAGCATAATACCGCTTTTTTGGCCAAGCTACAGACAGACATTGACGAGGCGGAAGCGGACAATATTGCTTGCGCCGACAAGGTCATTGCATACGACAAGAAAGCAAAATCCAAGTCTTACAGGTGGCAGTTAGACCATCTGCCTACCAAACCGATATGTGTTGACTTTGCACAGGGCCTGAAAACGTTACAGGATGGTGCCAAGGAACTCGCAGCCAAAGGAATCGAATTGAAGTGAGCCATACTGGCCGGGTGGGTGGGTTATGCACCAAACTGGTGTATAATGATGCCATGCCGGTGACAAAACATATCCGACGGAGCGTGTCACTCCCCGCTCCCATTGCCAAACAAGTAGATCGTATGGCCAAGAGCCAGCGCTTGAGCGATAACCGTGTCCTGGTGGAGCTCATCGAGTTGGGCATCGAAGCGCGGAAACAGAAAGAGAAGGCATTCTTCGAACTGGCCGAACGCTTTCGCGCTGCGAGCGACCCCGCAGAAGCGAAGCGTTTAGGCGATGAGATGGGCCTCATGGTTTTCAAAGACTTGATGAGAAAAAACGAAGGGAAGCTCAAGTTCTCCGGGTGCGATGAGTGAAGCGCTCCCAATTTCGCAATCCGGCATTTGACCTTTTTCATCACAAACAGTCTGTGTGCCCCGTCACAGACTTCCCAGCTCGAACTGCGCGACAATAAATCTCATTAGGAGCAGCGAAGAGCTGCGCCCATAGGTTTGACAGTTACTTCTTTGATAACTAGATGACCGATTTTTGAAGCGGTCAGCAGGCCTCAAGAAACCTCCGAAACTATGGTTTTTGAGAGAATTCAGCGAAAAATCGAGCTAACTCCTTATTCCGGAATATTTTGAAAATAAGTCCTTGGCGCTCTAGATTTTGGCGGCTCGACACCCCCTAACGACGATTATGCACTTGACACACAACTAGGTTTCATGGCATGATGCCTGTAGTCGAGGCGGACTGCCATGAATCTGATAGATGTTACTAAGTCGTTAGCCACCGAAGAACAGTGCTTGGACTTCCTAGAGCACATGCGCTGGCCTCAAGGCGTTCGTTGTCCGGTGTGCCGCGGCGATAAAATCTCCCACATCACGCGCACGGTGGATGAAAGCAAGAAGAACAAACGTGCCCGCCTGTATGCCTGCCTGGAGCCAACCTGCAAGAATCGTTTCACGTCCACTGCTGGGACCGTGTTCCACCGCTCGCACCTTCCGCTGACTACTTGGTTCATGGCGATCGCGATTGTGATGGATGCGAAAAAGGGTATGAGCGCATTGCAGCTTCAAGAGCACCTTGGAATCGGCAGCTACCGTACGGCGTGGTACATGGTGCATCGCATCCGCAAGGCGATGGTCGAGCTGTTCCCAACCAAACTCTCGGGCACGGTCGAAGTGGACGAGACCTACATCGGCGGCAAAGCGAAGCGCCGTGGCATCGCCCGCAAGCCGCGTCCGAAGAAAGACATGGTGATCGGGATGCGCGAGCGCGGCGGGCGTGTGCGCTTCTTCCACGTTCCCGACCTGAAGGCCGACACCATGAAAAAGCTGTTGGATCGGCACGTCGCCGTCGATACCAAGCGAATCATGACCGACGCGGCGGTGATCTACGATTTCGCGATGGACAAGGACTTTCAAAAGAAGCATGAGGCCGTCAATCACAGCGTCGAATGGGTGAGGCCGGGAGACATAGAAATCCATACCAATACGGTCGAGTCGGCGTTTTCGCTCCTCAAGCGCGGTCTCATGGGGTCGTTTCATCGTGTGAGCATAAAACATCTGCATCGCTATCTTGCTGAGTTTGAGCACCGTTTCAATGCGCGCTATGACCATGACCGCTTTGAGCGGATGGTGCGCCGTATGCTGGCGACCGAAGGAATCGAGTACAAGCAACTGACCGCTGATCTAGAGCCTGTTTAATCTAGTCTGCAAGTTAGTGACACGCTTTTGAAGTTTGCGAATGTCATCGGCAAGACTTAGCAGCGATTTGAAATCCAACGCCTTTACGTATTTTTCGTGGAGTGGCTTGACATCGAATCCGTGATGAACGCTTCCACCCGTCCAGTAGATGTATAGCTCCGGTTGGGTTCTGAGCCATTCTGCGATCTGATAGAACAGATCGCTTTTGAAATTCGCAGCTTCCCGAAGATGTGCTAACTCCGTCTCCGCTTCTTCCAACTCAATCTGAAGCCTCACCCTCAACTCGCGTTGTTCGTCGGGACTCACTTTGTTCCTTTTTTCGGCTTGACGTAGTAGAGATCTGCGAAGACAACCTGCAGACCCGTATTCGCTGGCAGCGTCCACATTCCCGGATGCAAGTCGATGTATTTACAGACCGCATCAACTACCTCATCCTGCATCGTTGGCAGATGAAGGCCCGGCGTGGCCTCCGCAGATCCGACTATATATCCGTGGGTGTCAGCGCCGGGTATGGCATCGGCGAGCATGGCCTGGTAGTTGACAAGATTGCCCATCCGCGCCAAGGCTTCACAGCCTAGGTGAAGATCATGCACTGTCAACTTGCTGGCTTCGACTGGGACCGAAAGGATCAGCCCCAAGAGGATCATGGCAATGGTTTTCATCGGAGTGATTCCTTACGACTGATCCGGCCTAGGCGGTATGATCGTCGCCGTCTTTTTCTTCTCGCCCGTTTTCAGGGTCTCGCGCTTGGATGGCTTTTGCGCTAGGAGTTTGCCGACAACCGCCTCGAATTTCTCTTTGTCTACCTTCATGGCGTACTCAGGTTGTTACTCTTTTTGGGCTTGCGAATTTCGTTATGTTCTGGATACAATTTCGCCTAGCAGTTATGCCGCTCAGAATGCTTCTGGGCGCACCCGCCAGCAGTACCCATACCTACCGACTCCAGAGCGAGCCGATACCGCCAAGTTGGAGCACGAGCAATCAAACGGAATTTTGGCTCTAAACACTTCGAGGACCGCGCCAACGGTCCCCGTGGTTAGGCTTGGGTTGTCTCTCACGCCCATCCTAGTTTAGCTCCCCGATTCCGTCAATCAAAAAAGCTGTGGCAGTCAACGGGAGTCGTGTGCCCAACTGCCAAGGAGCCTTCAATGAGAAGGAGAAATAGCCCGATTCCATCACAGCTCTCACCGTGGAAGTCGGGCCGCAACCGGAAGGGCTTGCGGCAGTGTCGTCTTGGTGGATGCTCTGCCGCAAGTCCGTGGTGAGCCTTGATTTACTGCCCTAAGCGGAGGGCGACTAGTTGGCACTAGGAGCGGTCTTATAAACCGCAGTTCCTTCACCGGAGCGGGGTCCGATCCCCCCGCCCTCCGCCATTGTACACTCGGAACCAGATTGATAAACATCGGGGTATAATTCACGGCGCTATGTATCTAATACTTGTTTGGCCCTGCAAGACTGAGACTCCGAAGTGCGGAAAACTTCATGCTGCCAAATATCTCGGTGAAAAGGGAAAGGCTCCGCCCATTACGCCTCTGGCAACAGCGGGGAAGGTATTTTCGATTGAATGCCCCGACTGTCACAAACGCCATGATTACCGGGAGACAGACCTTCGGCAAATCGAACTAGATGCCCCGCCTCCCAGTAACTGGAAAGATTTAATCTAACTGGTTCGTCCCGCACTTCGACGTTTACCAACCAGTTAACATACCGCTGCCCTGTCGGAGCTATTTTAGCGCAATTGTGTGGCAAGTGCATAGTCGTCCCCCTAACCCTATGATTCCAGGAGATCGGGGGGAGGGGGGTGGTAGTAAACACGGGTTAATACCCTTCTAGTAAACAGCAGGGGTCAGGGAACAAGGGATTACGCCAACATTGCTCCTCCCAAGCATTTTCTATATAAGTGAAGCCAAGTCGTCGTCGCCCGTGTCCACCCTCGCCATCTCGCTCCCGCGCATAGCCCGCCACAATCCGTTGGCGGCCGTCGGAGTCATCCTGGTGACCATCTTCGCCTTCTCGGCCATTTTCGCGCCTTGGATTGCTCCGCAAGATCCCGCCACATCGATCTGCCGAACCGCTTGCAAACGCCCTCGGCGCAGCATTGGTGCGGAACGGATGAACTCGGACGCGACATCCTCTCCCGCCTGATCTGGGGCGCCCGCATTTCGCTCTTCGTCGGCAGCAGCGTGGTGGCGTGTTCGCTTTTGCTCGGCCTCATCATCGGCAGCCTTGCCGGATACTACGGCGGAGGCATCGACCGTTTCGTCAACGTCGTGCTGATGAATGCGTTTCTTTCGTTTCCCGGCATTCTCATCGCGATTGCGTTTGTCGCCTTTCGCGGCCCCGGCATTTTCAATCTCGTCCTCGCCCTGTCGCTTGGAGGATGGGTAGGCTACGCACGCCTGGTGCGCGCGCAGGTGCTAGCCGTGCGCGAACGCGAATTTGTCGAAGCGGCGCGGGCGCTGGGCGCCGGAGATCTCCACATCGTCGTGAGGCACATCCTGCCCAACATCATTCAGCCGGTGATTGTGCAGGCGGCCATCGGCATGGCGGGCGCGGTGCTGGCCGAAGCGACCATGAGTTTCCTCGGCCTCGGTGTGCCGCCGCCCACCGCGAGTTGGGGATCGATGCTGAACGACGCCCGCTCGCACCTCTTCGACGCTCCTCATCTGGTGCTCTTCCCGGCGGTGACGGTGATGCTCGCTGTTCTCGCCTTCAATTTTATAGGCGACGCAATGCGCGATCTTCTGGACCCAAGATCCCGGATTGAGGCGGGGTTGTAAGTCGTGGCAAAACGGACAGATCGCGTCATCTGACCCAGAGCCGGGCCGAAGCGGGAACTTCGACATATCTGTTTGAATTCGCTGTGCGTGAGGTCTTTCACTTCGCAAGATGACAGCCTTATGACTGTGTCCTTGGACCGCTTTACATATCCGTTAATAATATTCAGAGATTTTGATGTCTACCGTTTTATGTTTTACTGATACCTTTTTTCCTCTCCCACGTCTAATTCAGCAACCACAGATCAGGGAAAGATCATGGAACTTTTTCTCCGGCGGGTTCGTATGAATAGATATATGGAACTGAAATTTCAAGTCGAATGCTTGCAGGATTTGGCGGTCGTGCGGTGCTCGGGACGCATGGTGCGTGGGGCAGCGCTCGACCAGTTTCGGCGCCGGATCGAGCAACTCGAACGTGTCCGGGTGCTGGTGCTGGATGTTTCGGCAGTCGAGCAACTGGATGCGGGAGGCTTGGGAACCTTGCTGCAGGTGCGGCGTTGGGCGACGCAGAGATCGGTGAAGGTAAAGCTGGCGAACCCGCCCGCTTTCTTCCGCCGGCTGCTGGAGGCCACGCATCTCACATCGATGTTTGAGATTTCTTCCCTGAAAGAAGCAATCTGCATCTTGCGCGCGAACGAATGCCCGCCGCGCTACGCGGTCGCCTGAACTGTCTGATTGAAGTATCGGATTGAAGTATCGGACTTCGGGGCGCGATGCTTTATAATTCGCGCCCATGAAGCCCAACGTCAGCTGTCAGGTCTCAGCTGTTAGGTCTCAGGCCGGGCAGCTGAATTTCGTTGAGCCTCAGCCCGCCTGGTCTTTTGGATTTTCATTCCCACAGCAGCAATACCTCCGCCAATTCTTTTTGTGGACGCTCGAGATTCTTGCTCCCTCCCGATGACCCAACTCGCCCGCAAATTGCGCGTCACCGATTACTTCTCCCTCGGTTGGGGAACGATGGTGGGCGTGGGCTGGCTGGTGGTCATGGACGACTGGCTGCTGCGCGGCGGCCCGCTCGGCGGCATTCTTGGCTTCGCGATTGGCGGCATTCTTCTGCTGCCCATCGGCTATGTCTACGGTAAGTTGGTGATGGCCATGCCCGACGCAGCGGGCGAAGTGGCCTATACGGCGAAAGTTTTTCCGCGGCCGGTCAGCTTCTTTACCGGATGGATGATGATGTTGGCCTACTTCATTGTCTGTCCGTGGGAGGCCGTGGCCGTGGGCCGCATCGCTGGTTACATTTTTCCTGCGCTCGATTCCATCGAGTTGTACCGCGTGGCGGGAAAACCGGTTTACCTGCCGCACCTGGCCATCGGGCTCGCGCTCACCGCACTGGTCACAGTGGTGAACTATCGTGGCATCCGGCTGAGCGCCACCTTTCAAAACTGGACCACGTTCGGCACGCTGGCGCTTTTTGTGGTCTTCGTTACCATCGGCGTCACGCGCGGATCGCCCGCCAATTTTCCGCCCCTGTTCACGCACACTCCGTTTGTTTCCATTTTGCTGGTTCTGCAGATCGTTCCTTACTACATGATGGGATATGAATCGGTGACTAAGGCCGCCGAGGAAGCCAATCCACAATTTCGCGCCCTGGGATTCTCTCTTGCCATCTTTGCGGCGATCATCGTCGGCGCCGTGTTCTACATCATTGTGATCGCGGCCGTGGGCTTCGTGGCGCCGTGGCGTTTGCTGACCGGCGCGCCATTCATGACTGCGGTCGCTTTCGAACATGCCGTCGGCTCGCGCTGGATCGTGAGCATCATTCTGAGTGCCGCGTTGCTTTCGCTATTCAAAGTATTCAACGGAAACTTCATCGCCGCCAGCCGCTTGTTGTTTGCCATGGGGCGCCGTCGGGTTGGTGGATCCGCGGCTGGCCAGCGTGCATCCTCGGAATCAGACCCCTGCCGCGGCTGTCGTTTGGGTTGGCGTCGCCACGGCTTTGTGCATGTTTCTCGGCAACGCGATTCTGGTTCCGATCTCCGAGGTCGGATCGGTCGCTTCGGCGACCGGATGGTTTGCGGTGTGCGCCGCCTATCTCTGGATGAAGCCCCGAATCGCCGACCGCCTGATCGCTCTGCTGGGCGCGTTGGTCGGTTTAGCGATGGTACTGATGAAGTTTGTGCCCTTTGTGCCGGGAAGCTTTTCCGGTTGGGAGTGGCTCGTGCTTGGGCTCTGGATTATTCTGGGGACGTTGATTGGCCACCCGCGGATTGGCCGCCCGCGCGGCTGACAAATTGCTGCCGGCGGAAAACGCTAAGGCCCTATTTGATTCGGGGGTTCGCTGCGCAAATCGTTATCGCTGGGCTAAGGGCCGTGCATTCCCGGCTGCACGCAAATGCATGGGTCCTTCCCCTTCGGCTCCCTCAGGATGACAATTCAATTTCAGGATGACAAATTATTTACGGTTTGACGGTCTTTACGTTTTCGTCCGTACGCTTGGCTACGGTTCGACTGCGCGGCGCGAGGTGCGGCTTGGCGAGCGTCCCGGTGAGCGTCCACGATTGCTCGTCACCACGGGCCAAAACAAAGTCGAGCCCGCTGCTTGGGGAATCGGTCCCACTTAACTGATAAATGCCGTCGCGCGATTCCAGTCTGCCGGCGGAGAGCTCCCAAACACCTTTCTTTAGATGGAGGTCTCCCGTAAACCGGTGAACCGGCAGAGGCACGGGCGAGCCCGGAATTTCAATATGCGGCAGGCTCCCGTTCCTCATTACGAACAGCAGCTTGCCGTCGGACTGCGCCAGTAGCTCACGAAAGCTGTCACCGGATCCTGCGACATCGAAATTCCCTTCGACCGTTCCGGCAATCCACATATCGTTCATCAACGTGCCCACCTGCGCCAGCGCAATGTCGTTCAACGTGCCGGCGCCGTGGTACCGCACGCTCGGCGTGGACGCGTCGTCGGTGGATGCATCGGAAGTCGACAGATCTTGTTTCGACATGTCATGCTTCGACAGATCAATGGTCCAGTTCCCCTGATGCGTGCCCTGTAGCAGTTGCGCACGCAGGGCGGTTAGTGTGATCTTGCCTCGATCCAGGTTCACTTGTGTCGCAACCTGGGTAACGAGTACTTTGTTCAATCCGAACTGGTCAACATGCAGGTTTCCGTGCGCCTGAATTGCGAGCAGTGGCGAAGGGCCCAGCGGCTGATTGGCATTGGAATTCAAGATGCGGTACCAGGGACGTTTGGCAGGATGCGGCGTAAACCATGCGGCGAGATCTTCAATCGAAAGCTGGTCGGCTACGACGTCGAACTGAAAGACACAGTTCGGAAGGGAGCCTGGAACGGAGCTCGGAACTATGCTTGGCGGGGCACAATGCCGGGGCGCCGTAACTGCGCCGTTCCAATGAGTGCTGCCTGTGCGGGCGGAAATCTTCTGCATCAACACTGCGTCAGGCGCGAGAGTCATGGCTGCTGAGCTAATCTCGATCGGCGTGTTCAGGCCGCGCATCTCGGCGTGCACGTTGCGCAATTGAGCGGTCCCCAGGATGGTGGGAGCGGCAAATCCCTGCCAGGGTCCGGAGACGCTCGCATCTAACTTGGACGACCCTTCCGCCGGTGGGCGCGTCACCGGCAAGGCGAGCACGTTCTCCAGACGGAACAGGTCTTTCAGTTCCATGTCGCCAAACAGAAAAAAGCGATAGCCGGCAGCGGACACCCACCCGCCGGCGTTCACCGGCGCCGAGGCGTTCATGGAAAGTGCGACCGGCCCAATCCGCAGGTGAGTTTCGGCAGGCTCCGGGTCTTTTTCTTCTTTTGTTGGCCGTGCTTTGACTGCTGCGAATCGGCGGCCACCATGGGTCCGTGAAACCATGGTCGGTGAAACCATTGCCCGTGAAACCAGGGCCAGTGGAATCGTGCCGAAGGCAACCTCATCCTCCCGCGCGTTCCCGGCACTCGACAAGAGGCGCACGTTAGTCGCCGAGCCGTTGCCGGTCCATTTCGTCAACAGACCGTGCAGCGCGGTGGAGACCCGGGCATCCCCGCCCGGCTGGACGGGCGAGGCGCCCGTCGCTCCACCGTCCTCGGGAACGCTGCGCGTGGCACGGAACTCCGCATTCAGCAATCCGCTCGCCGTGAGATCGCCGGGGATCTGCTTTTTCGCCTGGTGCAGCAATCGCACCACGGAGTTCAGCGGCACCTTCTCGGCCTCGAGCGTCAGATCGTAGGTACGTAGTTGCGCGGTCAGGTCAAAAGTTCCGCGCAGACGGAGGGTCCCGTCGCCTACTGGCGATTCGCACAGCAGGTCGGCAAGTGTGCTGGTGACCGCGCTGTATTTTCCCGAGCAAGCGGTTCCGAGGCGCACGTTGTCGCTGCCCGCAATGTCGTAGCGGTGGAATCCTTCGATTGCGGTCTCGCTCTCGATCTGCAGCGCCTCCAGAGTGCCCGATAACTTCGCCGTGAAACTTACTCCGCCGCGCCATCCCCGGTCTTTTCCGCTCAGCAACTTCGTGATCTGTCCCAGTTGCCCATTCTGCCATTGCACGGTGAGTTGCATCGGGGTCAACCGCAAACTCCGAGCGCGCTGCCACGTGGCGTTGATCTGGACGAGCCCGGTATCGGTGAGATTGAAATCCGTGCGCACCGGCTCGGCCTTGATGCGCGCGGCCCAAGAATTCTCGGAGTCCTGCCAGAGCGCCACATCGGCATCCATAAGAGCGTAGGATTTCTTCGTCTGTCCAATCTTGAAATTGACGCGAGCATGGCCGGCTTCGAGATAGGGGAATGCCGGGCGCCGCTCGGAGGCGGGTTTTCCGGTCGGAGCCGCGGGAATTTGCGCGTTGCGCTCGAGCAGGCTCGCCAG
The DNA here is from genome assembly GCA_963749275.1 of uncultured Acidobacteriaceae bacterium. Classification (GTDB taxonomy): domain Bacteria; phylum Acidobacteriota; class Terriglobia; order Terriglobales; family Acidobacteriaceae; genus Acidiflorens. Next base: position 54,002 of record CAVVNA010000020.1, on the reverse strand, counting down.
GTTCCAGCGGCCCTGGTCGTTGCGCACCAGGTTGATGCTGGGCTCGGTTGCGCTCAGGGTGGCGATCTCGAGTCGCCCGCGGAGCAGAGAACGAAACCGGATGGCGGCGGAAACTTCCTGCGCGCGGATCATCGGCTCCGCGCTAAACGCGGGATCGTCGTAGATGACGAGTCCCTCAAGATCGAAGCCCGGCCGCGGCAGAAGACGCAAGCGGACGCTGTCGAGTGCGACCCTGCGGCCGAGGGCGCTGCCGATGGTAATGGCAATCCGGTTTCGCAACCGGTACACGCCGGGCCGGAACAGAAACAGGACCAGCAGGAGGGCCGCGACCGCAGCTACCCCGCGCCTGGATCGCAGAAAGTTGGATCGCAGAAAGTTGGATCGCAGAAAGTTGGGCCGCAGAAATTTCACCGCACGATCCTGAGGGTCCGCGACCAGCGCGTTTCATCGAAGAAGTGAATGATGATGTGCGCCAGGAACCCCAGTCGGTCGCCTGCGCTGCGCATCTGGTATTGGTCCGGCGGAGTGATAAACGACCAGTAGATGAACATAGGACGGCCAATCACGTTTTTCCGCGGAATGAAGCCCCAGTAGCGGCTGTCGTAACTCACGTCGCGGTTGTCACCCATGGCGAAGTAGCTATCCGGGGCCACGACGATGTCACCGCCTTCGATATGCGAAGGCAGTTCCTGTGCCCAATTTTCGTTACGTACGCCGTACATTTCCGACGGCGGCACGGCCGGGAAGTTGTCGCGGTAAGGGTTGTAGTCCGCCAGTTTGTGCTGGACGTACGGCTCAATAAGTTTTTCGCCATTGCGATAGACGACGCCATCGCGCAAATGTATGTGGTCGCCGGGGATGCCGATGATGCGCTTCACCACGAACAAGCCTTGTTCCTCCGGCGACAGGAACACAACAATGTCATTGCGGCGGATATTGCGATAGGGCATCAGTGGCCCCATCCAACGCGTCGGCGGCGCGAACTGCTCGCGGTTCACGAATACGTGGTCGCCGATCAGGAGCGTGTTCTCCATGGAACTGGAGGGAATCTCAAACGCCTGCAGAATAAATGTGATGATGAACAGGCCGGTGACCAGCACTCCCGCCAGCGAGGCCAGGAATTCCACGGTCGTCTCGCGCGGCTTTTCGTCCACCAGCGTTTCCTTATCGTTCTTGTTCACGTCTTTGCTAACGATGACTTCTTCTTTCTCTTTTTTCGGCACGTTTGCCATCCGTTCAGGAGGATTTCTTCTCAGCACACCTGCATCAGCCGATCTTCATCACCGCATCTTCCTCGGTCGTTAGTCGCTGGTCGTTAGTCGTTCGCGAGCCTTTCTTGCTAACGACTAACGACCAACGACAATCGACTTTCACCGCACTAGCCTGAAAGTCCTTTCCCAGCGCGTGATCTGGAACAAGTGAGTCACTGCGTAGGAAAGGTGATAAAGTCTATCACCCACGGTTGGCGATCCGGGAAGGTCGTTGTTCAAATTGCCCGCCGACCAGTAAATCAAAAGCGGGCGTCCGACGATATTTTCCCGCGGCACGAATCCCCAGTACCGGCTGTCCTGGCTGTCATCGCGATTGTCACCGAGAACAAAATAGTGGCCCTCGGGGATGATCAACTGGCGGTCTTCCACCAGCTTCGGCATTTCTTTCCACCACTTCGCATCCACTCCGTAGTCGGGAGAATCGGTGCGCGGAAAGTCGTCGCGATAAACATTGCGCAGGGTGGTGATGTACTGCACGTAGGGCTCCTGCAGCGGAGCGCCGTTGATGTAAACGCGCTTGTTGATGAGGCGCAGGCGATCTCCGGGCACGGCCACTACTCGCTTCACGAAGTCCTGCGCAGGATTCACTGGATAATGGAAGACGACGATGTCGCCGCGCCGGACGTTGCGATAAGGCAACAGACGGTTCCACCCTGTGCTGCCGCCGTAGCAAAATTTATCCACCAGCAGGTAGTCGCCGATGAGCAGCGTTTGCTCCATGGATTCCGAAGGGATGGTGAATGCCTGCACTAGAAAGGTGACCACGAAAACGGCAATCACGATTGTTCCCGCAACCGACTGAACGGTCGCGGGCCAATCCCCGGCGGAAATCTTCTCACTCCACGACATAACAATTGGCGTTCAATGCCGAGCCCCTAAAGGGGCGTCTGACTTCGGCGAGCTTTCGGTATCGCTAAAGCGATACCCTGATACGAACCTAGATTCTTCATACGAACCTATTCTTCATACGAACCTATTCTTCATACGAACCTGGTTTCTTCCGCAGCTGGTTACGACACGACTACGCTGCGCCCCCGTCCTTCCCAGTATTTGGGTGCCTTGCCCCGGGCAATGTGGCGAGATGCTCCAGCACCTGGCGCGCCGCTTCCTGTTCGGCCCGTTTCTTGGTCGCGCCTTGGGCGCGCCCTACGAATTGCCCCATGGCTGGCGCCGGCAGTCGCACCTCGACCGTAAAAGTCTTTTTGTGTTCCGGACCTTCCTCCTTCACCAGCGCGTAAACCGGCTGCGGTCCTCCTCTGGCCTGCAGCGCTTCCTGCAACGCGGACTTGAAATCCATCACGGGGATGGCGCTGGTTTCCAGCTTCATGTGCGCCAGTTCCGGCTCCACGATCACGCGCGCGATAAAGTCTCGCGCTACCGCCCACCCGCCGTCGAGATAGAGCGCCGCCAGGATCGCTTCCAGCGCGTCCACCAGCAGGCTTGCCTTGTTGCGGCCGCCACTCTTTTCTTCGCCGCGGCCCAGCCGCATGTAACGGCCAATGTCAAGCTGTTCGGCCACGCGCAGCAGATGCCGCTGCCCCACCAGATGAGCGCGCAGCTTGGAAAGTTGCCCTTCCTGGAATTCAGGGAAGCGATGAAACAGCGCCTCGCTGGTGACCAGCCCGAGCACGGCGTCTCCGAGAAACTCTAGATTTTCGTTATCGCCACTGAACGATCTGCTGGACGATCCGCTGGCAGAAGAACCGCTGCCCGCGCCCAGCGCCTCCACCTCGCGCGCTTGCGAGCTGTGGGTAAGCGCCTGATCGAGCAGTTCGCGGCGGTGGAAGTGGTGACCCAGGCTATCTTCCAGCGCCATGATTTCGCGTGACTTCATCACAAAGCGGGGCCAATGATCGATGATCGATAATCGACGATCGATGATACTGCGGGCCGAATTTTGGTAGAGGCGAGGCTTGCAAGCCTTGCATCTACAGAAGCGGCGGTCAGTTCTTTGGTGGGCTCTGCGGTTGGGACGGGGCCGCGCCTCCGGTGAGCTGTTGCAAGCGGTCGCGTTCGCGGCGCGCCGGGGTCCCAATTACAGTGTTGTCCTGCGTCATTTCCACGGCGCGGGCGGCCACCTTGAGCGCCTCCGGATATTTTCCCTGCTTATCGAGCGCCAGCGCCAGGCGGAGAACGTCTACGGGAGCCGGGTCGCTGGCGTAGGCGTCGATCGCCTTCTGCAGATACTCCTGCGCGGCCGCGTAATTCTCTTTCTTGAACTCAATGGCACCGAGAATCGAATAAGCGTTCGAGCGCAGATACGCCTTGTAGACGTCGATCTTCTCCTGCGGCGTGCCCGCGGGGACGCTGATGTCGGTGTCCACCGTGTGCAGGGCCTTTTGCGCCATCGCGGTCGCTTCGCTGAAACGCTGATCTTTGTCGATATCCGCGTCGCGCGTTCTCTCGGCGATTACTCCGGCGACCGCTACCAGAGCCTCGGGATGGTCCCCGTCAAGGCTCAGCACTTTGCGGCCCATGGCTTCGGTCTTCTCCGCGTTGTTGGCATTCTGGTAGAGGCGCATCGCGTTCTGATAGAGCAGCACCCGAACTTCACTGTCGGGGAATTTGCTGGCAAAATCGTCAGCCGCCTTCTCCGCCGCGGCAGGATCAGCAGTATTTGCCGCCGCCGCCTTCCAGGCATCAAACTCCGGCTGCGTCTTGGTTTGGGGTGGACGTTTTGCCGGCGCGGCTACCCCCTGACCCGCTGCCGGTGGGTTCTGTTGCGCCGCTTCTCCGCTGTTCCGGGCCTCGGCCCAAACTGCGATGCTCAGTATTCCTAGAATGACTGCCGCTCGCTTCATGATCTCTCCCCTAATGCGAAATTCAAACTTAAGATCTGCTCCCACCGGTAGAGGCGGGGCCTGCGCCGTTTCCGGAAACGCGCCGATCCGCGTCTCTAAATTTATTCCGGCTGCTTCGCCACCGGAGGCTCATAGGGCTGTTCCAGACCCCGCTGCGCCGCCAGCTTCGCTTCCGGAAGCGCTCCTCCGGCCGCGTTCAGCGCCGCCCGATACTGGTCCAAGGCGGCGTCCCGATTCTCCTTCAAATCAAAGATGCGGCCAAGATAAATATGAGACCAAGCGATCACCTTGGGTTCATGGGCCGTCTGCAAAGCTCGTTCAAAGTAGGTGAGCGCCCCTTCCATGTCCCGATTCGCGGTGGCAACTTCCGCCAAAATGAACAGCGCGCGTCCCGAATCCTCCTTCTGCTCATCGAGCGCCTTTTGCGCCAGTTTCTTCGCCGTTTCCAGATCGCCCGCCGCCAGTCGCCGCTCCGCGTTCAGCAGCAGGTTGGCGTTCTGGGGACGCGCCAGGTGCAAAAGCTCGGGTGCAGCGTTGCTCGCGAACTGGATCTGGGACGCCCGCTTCATTTCTTTGCCGACTTCAATCGAGCGGAGCAGATCATCGTAAGCGTTGCGCATGCCGGCGGGATCTTTTTCGAACTTGCCGAGCGCGTCGTAGAAATAGCGCGTCAGGACGTACCCTTCCTTGCCGGCTTGGTCAACGCCCTGGGCCCGCTCCGCCTCCGAAATCTTGCTCAAGCGCACTTCAATCGCTCGGATCAGGCATTCGTTCACCAACAGTGAAATGTTACTCTTGAACGCCTCATCCATCGGAGCGCCCTGCACGGCGCCGAGCAACGGTTCCAGACGCTCGAAGGCGCCGCCGTATTTCAACGCCAGAGGATCCAGAAGATAATGCAAATACGTGTGCCGAATCTGCTGTAGCTTGATCGCCGTCCCGGAGGTCGGTGCAATCACGACGTAGTAATCCGAAGCATAGTTGCGCGCATTGGTCTGCCCCGGCGCGCCCATCGCATCCAGATAGACGGTGAACTGGCGTCCCAGGTAACCCGCCGACGGCATCTTCAGATAGATCTCGGTGTCGAACGTCATCTTCGCCAGCGGATCGTGATAGATCTCGGTCAATTCCCTGTAGCGCTCGCGGTGCCGCTCCCAGATGGCGTGCAACCCAATTTTTTGGTAGAAGGCCTGCATCAGGGGCACCATGTCCGCCACCACGTCCGCATCGGGCGGCAGTTCGGTCTGCGGCACTTTCAATGCGAAAGTCGGCGGACCCTCCAGATAAAGCGCCAGCGATACATAGTGGGACAGGTCGTGAGCGGGCTCCGCCGCCTGGTGCTGCCGGTAGAATGAGCACATCGGAGCGACCACGTCCTGAGCTGCTGCGGCGTTTTCCACTGCCTTGCCAACCTCCGACCGGATCTGCGCGCGCAGCGGGTCGGAAACGTTCAGCTCCTGGTCATAGCCGCAGGTGTTGACGGCGGTCAGCACCGTGAACAGCGTCTCGCTGATTTCCAAAGACACCTGCGGCCGCTTCTGCGCAAAGACGGACGCCACAACCAGCACGACCGCCAGGCTCAGAGCGAGCGTCAGTCGCACGGGTTGTCCCAGGAAGTTCCTTCGGATATCAGGCATAGACGGATGCGCTAGAAGTAGTGTACGAACTGGTCAATTTGCGGTCAAACCGACAGGGATGGAAATGTCTAATTGCTGCAACTCCGGGAGGCTGCCGAGCTTTGCTCGGCTTGGACCCTTCGGCTTCGCTCAGGGCAGGCTCGCGAGGGCGCCCGTCCCTACACGAGCGTTTTACCGCCGCAGAAGGTTCTTGGCGATGAACAGCACGTTCGCTGGGCGCTCGGCCAGCCGCCGCATGAAGTAGGGATACCACTCGGTGCCGAACGGGATGTAGACGCGCACGCCCCAGCCATCTTTGACCAGGCTCTGCTGCAGGTCGCGCCGGATGCCGTGCAGCATCTGAAATTCAAAAGCGTTGCGCGGAATGTTCTCACGGATGGCGAAGGCCTTGGCTTCTTTAATAATGGCCTCGTCATGGGTCGCCAGCCCATGATAGACGCCGCTCTTCATCAGGATCTTCATCAGCTTCACGTAGCTGGCGTCGACCTCGGACTTCTTCTGGAAGGCGACGTCTTCAGGCTCTTTGTAGGCGCCTTTGCAGAGCCGTATGCGGATGCGCTCGGAGAGCAACTTCTGGATGTCGGCCTCGGCGCGCCGCATGTACGACTGGATCACAGCTCCCACGCTGTCCTCGTTCCCCGGAACCCGGTGAAGCTCATGAACGAAGTCGAGCGTACGCTGCGTGTGTGCCGACCCTTCCATATCGACGCGAATAAAATTCCTGGGCGACATGTGGGCCGCCTTGGCGACCAGCCCGCGGACAATGTCGTAGGCCAGGTTCTCGTCCACGTCCAGGCCCATGTGGGTGAGTTTCACGCTGACATTCGCGTTCAGCTTGGCGGCGGCGATTTCGTCGAGCAGATGGTGATAAAGCTGGGCGCTGGCGCGGGCTTCCTCAGCGTTGGTGACATTCTCGCCCAGATTGTCGATGGAGACGCTGGCCCCAAATTGATTCACAGCGGTGGTGGCGCGAATTGCGTCCGCAACCTCTTTGCCGGCGACGAAGCGGGCGGAAATGCGCTGGCCAAAGCGGCGGTGTTCGGCAACGGCGCGCAGCGAACGGCTTTCCGACAGCGCAATGAACACTGCCCTCAGCATGGAAATTTAAGAACGGTCCGTGATGGCATTGGCGTGCCCCTTCTAGCGGGGTTACCTCCCAGTAATGTAGCCTTCCAGATCCTGAATAGTTTGCGCCTGACCCGAGATGATCCACTTCACGAGATCGCCAAGCGACACCACACCCACTACAGTGTCCTCCTCCAGAACAGGCAGATGACGGAAACGATGCTTGGTCATGATGGCCATGCACTCGTCCACTGTGTTGTGCCCCACCACGAAGAACACCGGGCTGGTCATGATCTCCTGGACCAGGGTCTCTTTCGAGGATCGGCCTTGAAGGGTGACTTTGCGGGCATAGTCACGTTCCGACAGGATGCCAACCAGCTTGTTATTGGATATCACCAGCAACGCACCTATACCCTCTTCCGCCATCTTCTCGATGGCGTCATAGACAGACTGGTCGGGGGTTACGAACAGGACTCTATTGTCGGTCTTCTGCTTTAACAGCGATTCGATTGTATCGGTAAATTGCATGAGGAATCTCGCGCGGGAGAACCATGAGCGACGGGTTCTCGGTTGCCTTAGGTTTCGTGACGATGGGACTGTTTTCTCAGGCATTTCTTAGCGCGTAAACACTGAGTCGCGCCCACCCGTACTGCGTCGTCGTGCGGTGAATGCCAAAACCACAATCATAGTACACCGATCTCGCCTGTTGGCGACATCGTGAAACGATTTTTATCGGAGCACGTTACGGTCTGCCCTCCGCACCAACGCTGCCGGCATTGCCCCCATGGGTGGCAAATGCGACCCGACCCGGCCAAAGGGGCATGATCATATCTAACTAAGGTTTCACGGGGTGGTTCGTACCGGACTTTGGATCGCAAGATACAGTGTCAAGGGGATTTGGCCGAGCTAAGCTGCCGCTTATGATGGCAACAGTATTAGCGGAGGTACAAGTACTTTCTCTTCGATCTTGGCTCACCCTGGTGTACGCCTCGCGATTGTTGTAGTGCTGTGGTTGGCGCCGCAAAACCGGTCGCTAAGCAAGACGGCCTTCCTCATGCGATGATCTCGCAGCGCGGAAGGCCGCTCTCACATTAGCTTTGCGAAGGGCGGGGTGCCTTATTGAAGGTGACATAGGCGGCCAGGGCTTCATTATTTGTTTTGTGCGTTACGCGGAAACAGTCGAATGGTGCGTTGCTGTACGCTGCAACGCCGGGCTCATGGCACGGGCGGAGCGGAGCATGCTGGGAAATCTTTTTTCGGCAGCCGGTTAGGCCACCGAGCTTTCCTTCGTGCTACTGGCCTGAGGCGGCATCTGGATCTGGATGATGTTGTTCTTGATGGCGTAGACAACCAGATCGCGGATGGAATGCAGACTGAGTTTCCGCATGATGTTGCTGCGATGGGTTTCCACGGTCTTGGCGCTCAAGTTCAGCAGCGAGGCTACTTCCTTGGAACTCTTTCCTTCCGCCAGAAGCTGTGTGACTTCACGTTCCCGTGCGGTTAGTGTGGGCAAATCCGGAGGCTCATTCCGGGATATGGCGTGTCCCTTATCCAGGAAACCTCGCAACACCAGATCGTTCACTCGCGGCGTAAAGAACATTCGCTTGTCCTGCAAGGCTTCGACCGCACAGACCAGATCGCGAGCTGCGTCGGATTTGAGCACGAATCCGCGCGCGCCCGCGTCGAGGGCTTCACGGATAACCTGATCGGCATCCGTGATCGTCAGGACAATGATTTTGAATTGGGGATCATGCTGCAGCAGTTGACGTGTGGCGTCCAGTCCGTTGAGGAATGGCATGCCAATGTCGAGGATCACAACATCGGGCTTCAACTGCTTGGCCATTTCAAGCGCTTCGCGGCCATTGGATGCTTCTCCACATACCTCCCATCCCTCATGTTTCTGGAGAAGCGCACACAAGCCCCGGCGTACAATCTCATGGTCGTCGGCTAACAGAATACGCAGCTTCATGGCAGATCCTCGTACTCCAGACTTCCCCAGACCTTCGAAGGTGATAATGGCCCGAACATTTAAGACTGAGCGTGTGGATTTCGCGCCAACGCGGTAAATTCACGATGCTGGCTCACCGCCTCGACGGCCTCCACCAGATCCCGGGCGAGATTGGATTTCACAACGTACCCTCTGGCCCCTGCAGCTAACGCCTCACGCATCATCTGCGGAGAATCATGCTGCGTAACAAACAAAACCTCGCGTCCGGGTGTCTTCTGCTGGATTAACCGGCAGGCTTCAATACCATTCATTCTTGGCATGGTGACATCGAGCACCACGACGTCAGGTTGCAACCTGACGACCTTTTCCAAGGCTTCGACACCATCCGAAGCTTCCCCCACTACTTCCCATTCGGATCGCCCTCCCAACAAAGTCCTCAAACCTTGTCTCACCACGGGATGATCATCCACCAGCAGAATACGGACTGCCATAGCCGTTTAGCAACTCCCTGAGGCAGCCTCTTGCAAACGCTGGCATTCCAGGTGCCTACAAGGGCCACTCTACACTTAAGCAGATCAGTGAAGCACGGTAAGACTAGCATGGTACTACCGTGGGCTCGAATACAGGGAATCCTGTATGTAAGTTGAGCCCGGCTTGCCTTTGTTCCCAGGCAAACATTCCTCTTGCTAAAGCGTGCTGCACGCGGGCGAAAGCTCAGGCTGATTGCTCCCAGCCTGGGATTGCGCCCATATTTCCGGCGGTGTCGTCTGCCGCCTTTACCCGGTGGATTCTCCTTTTCGGAAACAGCACATCCCGCATCTTCATCTTCGCTTTGTGAAGCTGGGATTTCGAATTCCCGATGGAGCACTCCAGAAGTTGAGCAATCTCGTGATGCTGATATCCTTCAACCTCGTGAAGGTCGAAGACCTGCCGGCATCCCGCGGGAAGTTCCTCGACGGCCCGGCCCAATGCAATGCGGTCGATCGCCCCGCTGAGGCTGGGATCCGCCCTCCCAACCTCGCGTTTCAGGGATGGCGAGTCCGTCGATACTGGTTCGTCCAGAGAAACTAACGGCGGAGGCTTCCGGCGACGCAACTTCATCAACACCGTATTTACAGCAATCCGGTGAAGCCAAGTGGAGAAGGCGGAATCGCCGCGAAATGAGTTGACGCCACGAAACACCTGCATAAAAGCTTCCTGAGTCAGGTCTTCCGCGTCAGCCACATCTCTTGTCATCTGCAGACAAACCGAATACACGCGCTTTTTGTGCAACTGGTAGAGCGTGGCAAAAGCCTCCTCTTCGCCACGCTGGGCGCGGTGAACGAGGCTGGCTTCTGAATCGTTCCGCGGGCCTTTATTCCTAACGGGAATTACAGTTACGGGAGGCAGGTTGGTTGATGTCGCGGATATCGCGCAAGTGGCCACGGTAGTCTCCTTGGATCAAGAGATCAAAAGATCAAAACGCATGCCCGAGTCGCTCTCCATGAGTTGCGGAGATGCAGGAAAAGACTAACGAAGCGATGACGTGGCGGGTAATGCAGCCGTTGTGATCGCCACCAAGGTGCACCGGGAAGGGCTCGCCCAGGGGCTGCAATCTCGAGGTTTAGATATCGCGCGGGCTATCGAACAGGGCCGCTACATTGCTTTAGACGCCGCCGAGACTATGGCAAAGTTCATGATCGAGGGCTGGCCCGATGCCGCGCTTTTTACCGAGATCATCGGAAGCGTCTTCGAGCAAGCCGCAGCGGTGGCTGCCAAAGGAAAGAATCCTCACATTTCCGCGTTCGGGGAGATGGTCCCTCTGTTATGGGAGCAGGGCAATCCCGAGGGCGCTGTACGGCTCGAACAACTCTGCAACAACTTGGCGAGGATGTACCCACTGTCCCTCCGTTGCGCCTACCCGATGAGCGCCTTTGACCGCGAAGAGCACGGTGACTTATTTCTTAAAATCTGCGCGGAACACTCCTTCGTGATTCCGCTCGAGAGCTACACCGCGCTCGTCAGTGAGGAGCAGCGTCTACGCAGCATCAGCCACTTGCAGCAAAGGGCGCAGGCGCTCGAGAGCGAAATGGCCGAACGCAGGCAAGTCGAGGAAGCGTTGCGCCGTACCCAGGCTCAACTGGAATCCATGGTCGAGCAGCGCACAACCGCGTTAAGACAGCTCTCTTCACGGTTGCTCAGTTTGCAGGACACGGAGCGTCGCCGGATTGCGCGCGAGCTCCACGATAGCCTCGGGCAGTATTTGGTCGGCTTAAAACTCAACGTGGAAATGATCAGACAATCGCCGGCGTGCGAAGAATTGTGGTCGGAAGCGGAACAGTTAATGGAGCAATGCATGTCTGAAGTGCGGACCCTTTCCTACCTGCTCCATCCGCCTACGATGGACGCGGCGGGGTTTGCTTCGGCGGCTCGTTGGTACGTGGAGGGCTTTGGCCAGCGCAGTGGAATCAAAGTACGCCTGGATGCCCCCGACGATCTCGGTCGCTTGCCGGACGCCATTGAACTGGCGCTCTTCCGCGTGCTCCAGGAAGCATTGACCAATGTGCATCGGCATTCGGGCGCTTCCGAGGCTCACGTCTTGATCCGGGAAGATGCCGGGCAGGTAATCCTGGAGATAAAGGATAACGGACGTGGAATACCGAAAGAACTGCTCGCTCATTTTCGTGCGACGGGGGCGGGAATGGGCGTCGGAGTTGCTGGTATCCGCGAGCGAGCCTGGGAGCTAGGGGGAAGCCTGGAGGTTGTATCGGACAGCGGTGGCACGCGGGTACGGGTCAGCATACCCGTGACGGAGACGGTTCAAAAGTAAACCCAAAACCCCACAGAACATGGAGACCGGAGGGCCATCGGTCGCGCTGATCATGCAGCATCCACGCGTTCTCCAGTTGATCATGGACAGTCTGCGCTACTGGGTTCTCGATATGCACGTGGACGGCTTTCGCTTCGACCTTGCCGCTACTCTCGCCCGCGAACTGCATGAAGTCGATCGCCTCGGGGCATTTCTCGACATCATCCATCAAGATCCTGTGCTTTCGCAGGTAAAGCTGATTGCCGAACCCTGGGACCTCGGCGAAGGAGGCTACCAGGTGGGGAATTTTCCCGTCGGCTGGGCGGAATGGAACGATCGCTATCGCGACACCGTGCGCGGCTACTGGAAAGGAGACGGCGGCCTCGTAGGGGACCTAGCCTACCGTGTTACTGGCTCCAGCGATCTCTATGCGCACAGCGGTCGGCGTCCCTATGCCAGCGTTAATTTTGTCACCGCTCATGATGGCTTCACGCTTCAGGATCAGGTGAGTTACAACGAGAAGCACAACGAAGCGAATGGCGAGGAAAATCGCGACGGCGCCAACAATAATCTCAGCTGGAATTGCGGAGTAGAGGGTCCGACTGAAGATACTAACATTCAGGCTCTGCGCGCCAAACAAAAGCGAAATCTGCTGGCAACCCTGCTGCTCTCTCAGGGCGTCCCGATGATCTATGCGGGAGATCCCATCGGGCATTCGCAAATGGGAAACAACAACGCCTATTGCCAGGATAATCCGATAAGCTGGCTGAACTGGAACTTGCAGCCCCAAGATCGCGACTTATTGGCATTCGTTCAGCGCATGATCAATCTGCGCAAGCGGCATCCCGTCTTCCGCCGCCGGCGTTTTTTCCAGGGCCGCCCGATCAAGGGTGCAAATATAAAAGATTTGCTGTGGCTGAGTCCTAGCGGCGAGGAGATGAGCGAAGACGAGTGGCGCGATCCTGCGGTTCGCTGCCTGGGAATGTTGCTCTCCGGTCAGGGACTGGACGAAACTGATGAACGCGGCCGGAAAGTCGGAGACGAAAACTTTCTCGTGCTTCTAAACGCTCATCATGAGGATGTGGGATTCACCCTGCCAGCGTCCGTTCCCTCTACTCGCTGGAGCGCATGGATGGACACCTCGCGAGACGGTGGATTGCGCCCCGCCGATACCTATAACGCAGGCGCAGTCTATCCGTTGCAGGCGCGCTCCCTGGTCGTCTTGTTGGAGCGCCGCAAGAACGGCAAGAAGGAAGATCCGAATGAAGCGCCGTCATGACATGCCGTTCGGCGCCCAGTGCCGTGACGACGGAAGCGTGTTTTTTCGCTTGTGGGCCCCCGCTGCTCGCCAAGTGGAGCTCTGCCTTGGCGATGTGAACCGGCCGGCTTACCTCCCTCTGGACCAGCGCGATAACGGTTGGTTCGAGTTAGTAACTGATGCGGTAAAGCCCGGGACCCAATACCGCTTCCGGATTGATGATGCGCAGAAGGTCCCCGATCCAGCTTCACGGTTTCAGCCCCGTGACGTGCACGGCCCCAGCGAAGTTATCGACCCCGAGGCTTTCTTCTGGCTCGATCAAGCTTGGCAGGGCCGTAAGTGGGAAGAAGCTGTCTTCTATGAATTGCATGTTGCAACTTTCACGCCCCGCGGTACTTTTCTGGCCGCATGCGAGCGACTCGACTATCTCGCGGAACTCGGTATCACTGCGCTGGAACTAATGCCCGTTGCCGACTTTCCCGGGCAGCGAAATTGGGGTTATGACGGTGTCTACCCTTTCGCTCCCGACAGCACTTATGGCCGACCCGAGGATCTCAAAGAGCTAGTTCAAAGCGCCCATAGCCGCGGAATTATGGTTTTGCTGGATGTCGTCTACAACCACTTTGGCCCGGAAGGAAATTATCTCGGTGGTTACGCTCCACGATTCTTTACCGATCGTCACCAGACTCCTTGGGGCGACAGTATCAACTTTGACGGCGCTGAAAGCCGGGCAGTCCGTGATTTTTTTATCCACAATGCACTCTATTGGCTGAGCGAATATCATTTCGATGGACTGCGTCTGGATGCTGTTCATGCAATTGCCGATGACTCCACTCCAGACATCCTCACGGAGTTGGCCGATACGGTTCGGAGTTCCGTTGCGCCGGATCGCCATGTTCATCTCGTCCTGGAAAACGACCGCAATCAGTCACGTTACCTTCAAAGGACGGTAACACCTAAAGAGCGCTGCCGACCTCGAACTTACACGGCCCAGTGGAACGACGATATCCACCATGCATTGCACGTACTGATCACGGGTGAGAAGGATGGATACTACTCGGACTACGCCGAACATCCTCTCGACCAATTGGGCCGTTGTTTGGTCGAAGGATTCGCTTACCAGGGCGAGACTTCCCTTCACAGAAACGGCGAAGCCCGCGGTGAGACAACCCAGGGCTTGCCGCTCAGCGCTTTTGTCTCCTTCCTCCAGAATCATGATCAGATCGGAAACCGTGCGTTCGGCGAGCGGATCGACAAACTTGCGGATCCACGTGCCGTCCGTGCGGCGTCGGCAATTCTTCTGCTCGCCCCTTCGCCACCGCTGCTGTTCATGGGCGAGGAGTTCGGAGCGCAATCGCCGTTTCTTTTTTTTTGCGATTTCGAGAAGGATCTGGCTGCGGCCGTTACCGCCGACCGGCGAAACGAGTTCGCTCATTTCGCTGAGTTCAGTGACCCAGCCGAACGCGAGCGGATCCCCGATCCGAACGCTGCCACAACCTTTGAAGCCTCCTGCCTCAACTGGAGCGTCGTTGCGCAACCGCACCATAGAGAGTGGCTCGGCTTCTATCGCCAGTTACTGAAACTAAGGTCCGAATACATTGTCCCCCGTCTTTCTAATGCATGCAGGATCGAGGCAGGTTACGAGGTCCATGGAGATCGTGGCCTCAGCGTGCGTTGGAGGTTCCGAGACAATTCCGAACTCACTCTGTTGGCGAATCTTGGAACGGTTTCGCTTTCTGGCCTGAAGTCCTCTGCGTCACATATTATCTATGCCAACGCGGAAGCGAGCGTTGACGCTCTGCACCGAGGAACACTGCCAGCTTGGTCGGTCGTGTGGTTTCTGGAATCATGAAGCCCCGTTCACACATCCCGGTCGCGACCTATCGCCTGCAACTCAATCGCGACTTCAGGTTCACGCAGGCGACCGAAGTTGTTCCCTATCTTGCCGCACTTGGCGTTAGTCACTGCTATATCTCTCCCTGCCTGAAGGCTCGCCCCGGCAGCATGCATGGATACGACATCGTAGATCACAACTCCTTCAACCCCGAGATCGGCAGCCCTGAGGATTTCGACCGCTTTGTGTCCGCGCTCCACGAGCACGGCATGGGATTGATCCTCGACATTGTCCCCAATCACATGGGGGTGATGGGCAGCGATAATGCCTGGTGGCTCGATGTGCTGGAGAATGGTGAATCTTCGATTTACGCCAGTTTTTTTGACATAGACTGGCAGCCGCTGAAAGATGAGCTCCACGGAAAAGTGCTGGTGGCTGTCCTTCACGATCATTACGGCGCGGTGCTGGAGAGCGGCGAACTAAAGCTTACTTTTCGCTCTGAGCGCGGTGAATTCGACATCGCCTATCGGGAGCATCGTTTCCCGGTCGACCCCAAGGAATATCCGCGCGTTCTCGAACACTGCGGAACCAAAGCGTCCGAGATGCTCGGCGAACAAAACCCAGACCTACTCGAGTTTCAGAGCCTGATCACCGCCTTCAGGCACTTACCTGGAAGACGGGAACTCAGCAGCGACCGCGTCGCCGAGCGCAACCGCGACAAGGAGATCAATAAGCGCAGGCTAGCTGAGCTATGTGCCCGAGTTCCAGCGATCGCCGACTGCCTCTTTCGAGCCGTTGACTTGATCAACGGAAACCCCGCTGATCCCGCAAGTTTCGAAGAGCTTCACGAACTCATCAAAGCGCAAGCCTTTCGCCTGGCCAATTGGCGCGTGGCCGCCGATGACATCAACTACCGGCGCTTTTTCGATACCAACGATCTCGCCGGCATTTGTACGGAGAATGAGAAAGTATTCGACGCAACACACCGTTTCGTTCTCAGAATGATGGCAGAAGGTAAAGTGGAGGGCTTGCGCATCGACCATCCTGACGGCCTCTACGATCCCGCGCAATACTTCGAACGCCTCAACCGCAGGATTGCCGAGGTTGCGAACAATTCCGAAAATGGATCGAGCCACGGTTCCGACGAAAGATCGCACTATGTGGTCATCGAGAAAATTCTCACTGGTTCGGAACGGCTGCGCGCCGAGTGGCCGGTGAGCGGCACCACCGGCTACGATTTCGCGAATCTCGTCAACGGCCTATTTGTAGACCCGGCAGCAGTGATGCGATTGGAGCGCATTTACCGAAATTTCATCGCTCCCGAAATCGATTTTGAGGACCTCGCATACCGCAGCCGAAAACTTATTATTCGGGTTGCCCTGGCCAGTGAATTGAACGTCCTTGCCAATCACCTGGCTCGTATCGCCCTTTCCAAGCGTCGCACTTGTGACTTCACGCTCAACAGCTTGCGCGAAGCGCTCACGGAAGTGGTGGCCAGCTTTCCCGTCTACCGCACCTACGTCAGCCCGGCGGGCGTTTCGGAGGAGGATGCACGTTACATCCGCCTCGCCATCGCCTCGGCCAAATGGAGAAGTCCGGCCGCGGATACCACTATCTTTGATTTCATCGGCGAAGTGCTTCTCACCCGCATCGCCGAAGGACAGAACTCGGCTTACCACGATGCAGTCATGAACTTTGCCATGAAATTCCAGCAGTTCACCAGCCCGGTTATGGCTAAAGGTTTGGAAGACACCGCCTTTTACCTCTACAACCGGCTGGTCTCCTTGAATGACGTGGGAGGCGATCTTCGCCGGTTTGGAATCACAGCCGCTGAGTTTCACTCTGCAAACCAGGAACGCCAGCGCTCCTGGCCGCACACTATGCTGGCCACCAGTACGCACGACTCGAAGCGCTCCGAGGACGTACGTGCCCGGATCAACGTGCTCTCCGAGATGCCGGCACTATGGAGGCTTCGCCTGCGAGACTGGAAACGCTTCAATCGCCGCCACAAGCGGCTGGTGAACGAACAACCCGCGCCTTCGCCGAACGATGAATACTTGCTCTATCAGACGTTGATCGGCGCTTGGCCAGCGCCGCCCCTAAGCGACAAGGGCGGCGACAGCGACTGGAAGACTTTCCGCGACCGGATCGAAGCCTACATGTTGAAAGCTATCCGTGAAGCGAAGCGGAACACCAGTTGGGTCAATCGCAATACTGAATACGAAGCTGCAGTTTCGTCCTTCGTGAAGGCATTGCTGTATCCTGCAGCCAAGAATCGGTTTCTCAACGACTTTGTTCCCTTCCAACGCCGTGTGGCTCGCATTGGTCTGTGGAATAGCTTGTCGCAGACGCTTCTCAAACTTACATGCCCGGGCGTTCCCGATATTTACCAGGGTAATGAGTTGTGGGATTTCAGTCTGGTTGACCCGGACAATCGCCGTCCCGTCGACTACACTAGCCGCCAGAAAATGTTCGAGTGTGTCCGCAGCCGGGTTAGCGCCCCTGATGAGTCATCGATAAGCCGCTTGCTGGAGACACCTGAGGACGGTCGAATCAAGTTGTACTTGATCTGGAGAACTCTAGGCCTGCGTCAACAGCAACCCAACCTTTTTCAGCAGGGCGAGTACCTGCCCTTGGTGGTTGCGGGCGCGAAGGCCGATCACGTTATCGCCTTCGCCAGAAAGTTTGATAACACGAGCGTACTCGTTGTTGTGCCGCGCCTGGTGGCCAGTTTGCTCAATGACATCGATCTCCCACCAATTGGAGCCCAAATCTGGGAGGACACGCACGTTCTGCTCCCGTTCTGCGCTGGTCGCGAACAGTGTCAGAATGTCTTTACGGGGAAAGTTCAGGAACTGTCGAAAACCGATGGTCACACAAAGATCGGCGTCTCCGCCGCCTTGGCGGAGTTCCCGGTTGCTCTGTGCGTATTGAGCGAGCCTTTGAGCGCAGCACCGAGCTAGTGCAGTCCTGCCCACGCTCGGCATAGGCGCTACTTTTCGCGCTGGAAGCGATAACGCCCGCCTCGGTCTCTTGCCACCTGCTCCGCCACTTTCAAGAACGCTCTCCCGGCGTGCGACAGCGCGGATTCCTCCCGATACACCAGGCGCAGCTTGCGTTGAAAATGCAGATCGCGCACCGGAACGCGCACCAGGTCTCCGCGGCTGATCTCGTTTTCCACGCTGATCTCGGGCACCAGCGCCACCCCATTCCCCGCGCATACAAAACGTGTGATGGCTTGCAGCGTGGGCAGTTCCACATCCATGTGTAGCGGAGTTTTGTGGCGATGGAACGCTTCGATCACTTTATCGCGATAAGGCGACGCGACGATGTGGGCTACGAACGACTCCGTGCCCAACTGGCGGACGCTGAGTTCCGCCGCCGAGGCCAGGGGATGCCCCGGCGGAACTACAAATACCAACTCGTCGAAATAAACCACCGCCGAGCGCAACTGCGGCTCCTGCGGATCATAGGAAAGTACGCCAAATTCCACATTGTGTTTGAGCACATCGTCGGGAATGTGACTGCCCAAGGAACGCCGCACCGTGATCTTGATCATGGGATGCAGGCGGCGAAACTCGCCCAGTACCGGCAACAGGTAGAGCACGGTAAATTCGTTGGCGGCGATGGCCAGTTGGCCCTTCTGTAACTCGCGCATCTCCTCCAGCGCCGTCTGGGCGTCCTGCCGCAGGTTGAGCAACTTCTCGGCGTATTCCTGTAAAACGCGTCCGGCGTCGGTGAGTACGCCTTCGCGGGAAGATCGGTCGAAGAGCGGCTCGCCTATCTCCAGCTCGAGCTTCCGGATGGTCTGGCTTACCGCCGATTGCGTGCGGAACAGCTTCTCGGCCGCCCGCGAAAAGCGGCGCTCGCGCGCTACCGTGAGGAAGACTTCTAGCTGCGACAGATCCATGAGTCTCCTAACCGTAGAGACGGGGCTTGCCCCGTCTCACTGGATGGAGTAGGGATGCCGGTAGAAGACGCGGCAAGCCGCGTCTCTACAGAAAATCGAATGTCTAATAAATCTTACTAATAGTATCATAATTGCTAATGTTACTGTAAATATAATAAGCTTTTCTTCTGCCCCGATCCGCCGATAGAGTAGACAGATAATCTTCCCGGAGGTACGGAATTCATGGATCGGGCGCGCATCACTATCTTCGACACCACGCTTCGTGACGGCGAGCAGTCGCCGGGCTGCAGCATGAATGTGCAGGAAAAGCTGCGCTTGGCCAAGCAACTCGAACGCCTCGGCGTGGACGTGATCGAGGCCGGATTCCCCATCGCCTCCGATGGCGACTTCGAAGCGGTGCAACGCATCGCCGCCTCGGTGCGGCGGCCCATCATCGCGGGCCTGGCTCGCGCTTGTAGCGGCGACGTGGACCGCGCCTGGCAGGCATTGCAGGGAGCGGCGCGGCCGCGCATCCACGTGTTTCTGGCGACCTCCGACATTCATCTGAAATACAAGCTGCGCATCACGCGTGAGCGGTGCCTGGAGCAGGCGCGGGACGCGGTTCGGCACGCCACATCGTTGTTCCCGAAGTCAGTGTGCGCCGACGTGGAATTCTCGCCCGAAGATGCCACCCGCACCGACATCCCGTTTCTCTGCCAGGTGGTCGAAGCCGTGATCGCGGCCGGCGCAACCACCGTCAACATTCCCGATACCGTCGGTTACACCATGCCCGAGGAATACGGGCAACTCATTCGGACGCTGCGTGAGAAAGTCGCCGGAATCGAGAAAGCAACGATCTCCACGCACTGCCACAACGACCTCGGCTTGGCGGTCGCGAACTCGCTCGCGGGAGTGCAGGACGGTGCGCGCCAGGTGGAGTGCACCATCAACGGCATCGGCGAGCGCGCCGGCAATGCTTCACTGGAAGAGATCGTCATGGCCATGCGGGTGCGCCCCGACCGCTATCCTTACGAAACCGCCGTCGCTAGCGAGCAGCTGTATGCTTCCAGCCAGATGTTGGCGGAGATCACACGGGTTCCGGTGCAGCCCAACAAGGCCATCACCGGCCGCAACGCGTTTGCGCACGAGGCCGGAATTCACCAGGATGGCATGCTGAAGAATCCGCTGACCTACGAAATCATGACGCCACAGTCGGTGGGCGTGCCCGATTCACGGCTGGTCCTGGGCAAGCACTCCGGCCGCCACGCGCTGGCTTTGCGCTGCGAACAACTGGGACACCAGTTTGAGCGCCGCGAACTCGATGAGGTCTATCGCAGGTTTGTAATTGTTGCCGACCGCATAAAGAAGGTTCAGGACAGCCATTTGCTCGAACTGATCCGGGATGTAGCCAACGGCAACGCGAGCAATGGCAATGGCGGCGTTCACGGTAAGGAGGTTCCACCCGCTGCGGCTTCATGGCCGCTGCCGCGTGCTGCAGCAGCAGGCGCCAATTCCAGTTCCTAAGGGCGCATCCGACTCAAGTATCCGGCAGTGCCGGTCGGTCGACCGTGTCGCTCCCTTTCGCCGATGACCACAGCGAACAGGAAGATTTATCTCTGGGGTGTTTAATTTATAAACACCTGTTTGCGACCACTGCCGGCAAAAGTAAAAAAATTGTAAAACCCCTGAACCCGGGCTACGATGGCGGTCTCTCCTGATTTATCCTGGCGGAAGAAGCGAGGGCTCCATGCAACTCCGTGTCACATCCCTACCCGGAGACGGAATCGGTCCTGAGGTCACATCCCAAGCCATTTGTGTTCTGGAAGAAGTGGTCAGTGGATTTGGCCACGATTTCGAGCTCGACGAAAAAGAAATCGGCGGCGTCGCGCTGGAAAAGTTCGGTAATCCCTTGCCCGACGCCACCATTCAGGCGTGCCTCGCTGCACAGGCGGTGCTGCTCGGAGCCGTCGGCAGCCCGGCCTTCGATCACAATCCTCGCGAACTTCGCCCCGAAGCTGGACTGTTGCGCCTCCGCCAGGAGCTCGGAGCTTTCGCCAATCTCCGTCCCGCTGTCTTTTATCCGTCGCTGGCTGCGTGCTCGCCTCTGCGCGAAGAAATCGTCAAGGGAACCGACATTCTCATCGTGCGCGAACTGCTCGGCGGATTATATTTCGGCCAGCCTCGCTCCATTGAAGGTGAAGGCGAAGGCGCTCCCGGCGCGCGCCAGGCGATCAACACCATGAGCTATAGCGAGCCGGAGATCGAGCGCATCGCCCGCGTTGCCTTTCAACTGGCTCGCACCCGCCGCCGGCGCGTGCTCTCCGTCGACAAGTCGAATGTTCTGGAGTGCTCGCGTCTTTGGCGCGAGGTCGTGACTCGCGTCGGGCGCGAATTTTCCGATGTCCAGCTCTCCCACATGTACGTGGACTCCGCCGCCATGACGCTGGTCCTCAAGCCCACCGAATTCGACGTCATCCTCACCGAAAACATGTTCGGCGACATCCTGTCGGATCAAGCGGGCGGAGTCGTGGGCTCGCTCGGCCTGCTCGCTTCGGCCAGCATCGGAGGCCCGGTCGGTCTCTACGAACCCGTTCACGGATCGGCTCCCGACATCGCAGGCAAGGGTGTCGCCAATCCGCTAGGCGCCATCCTTTCCGTAGCCCTGATGCTGCGCCATACTTTTAATTTGCCCAGGGAAGCGGAGTGCGTGGAGGCTGGCGTCATCTCAACCTTGATGGGAGGCTTTCGCACCCGCGATCTGGCGCGCCACGGAGAGCGCACCGTCTCCACCGAAGAAATGGGCGCCCAGATCGCCGAATTCGTGCGTCTGGCCGCTAACACCAATAATCGAGCCGCCTCTTAGCGGGTGTGGAAGCGGGGCTCCGCCCCGCTTGGACGGGGCAAAGCCCCGTCCCCACACAAGGGATGGTCTGACTTACAGTTTTCCCGGAGAAGGCACCGCGCCTGCCGCGTACTCCCCTGTCATCGCATTCCATCGGATCCGCAAAACTTCCACGAACATTCGCAGTCCGTCGCGGAAAGGATGCAGCCGCGTCCCCTCACTGTGCGCCCACAACACCGGGACCTCTTCCACCCGCAGGCCGGCGCGCCGGGCCAGAAACAGAATTTCGGGATCGAATCCCCAACGCTCAATTTTCTGCAGAGGAAAAATGCGTTGCGCGGCGTCTCGCCGAAAAGCTTTGAATCCGCACTGCGTATCCGCGAAACGTAAACCCAGAATCAGCCGCAGCACCAGATTGAAGATTCGTCCGAACGCCTGCCGGTACAGGGGCTGCCGCTCGGTCTGCAGGTCCACTTGCAGCCAGCGCGACCCGATCGCTATGTCCGCGCCTCGGCCAATCGCGTCGAACAGTTTCTGCGCCTCCGTGATCGGGGAAGAAAGATCGGCATCGGTGAACAGGCAAATGTCGCCGCGCGCATGCAACATACCATTGCGCACGCTGTAACCCTTGCCGCGGTTCCCGGGATTCTCCACTAGCAGAATCTGGGGATGCGACTTGCCGTATTCGCGCACGATTTGCGCCGTATCGTCACTCGAACCGTCGTTCACCACCAGAATTTCCGCGTCCCAGTTTTGTTCCTGCACATGGCGGAGAAGCGCATGCAGCGTAGGCCGGATGCGTACGCTTTCGTTATAGGCGGGAATGACGAAACTGTAGGTCAATAGGTGATCGGGTGATCGGGTGATCGGGTGATCGGGTGATTGAAGATCGAAAGGCTTTGGCATTTGAATTTAGCTGGCCCGATGATCAGATGACCCGATTTGTCTACGCCACTTGGCGGCGCTTATCGAGCATGGCGAAAAACTCCGCGACCAACTCCTCGTCCCAGAGTCCGCTTTGCGCCTCGGCACGCATGGTCATCGCCGCCTGCTCGTGGCCGAGCGCCGGCTTATACGGACGCGCCGTACGCAACGCATCGTAGATGTCCACCACCTGCAGGATGCGCGGCAAAAGCGGGATCTCGCCCGCCCGCAGCCCATCCGGATAGCCGCTGCCGTCCGAATGCTCGTGATGGTAGCGGATGATCGGAAGCACCCGCCGTAGCGACTTTAAGGGACGGCAAATGGTCTCGCCCGTCACCGGATGCTTCTTCATGATCTCCCACTCCGCCGGCGTCAGATCGCTTCCCTTCTTGAGGATTTCATCCGGCACCGCGATCTTTCCCAGGTCGTGCAGGTAGCCGCCCCGCTCCAGGGCCACAATGGATTCATCATCCACCCCGAGAAAGCGCCCCAGATCCGCGGCATCGCGCGCCAAGCGCTCACAGTGGCCTTCGGTGTAAGGGTCGCGCGCCTCTACGCTGAGCCCCAGCGTGCACAACACGGAATCCGCCGTCTCCAGTTCGTCGGTGAATTCTTTCAACTTCAGCAACGAACTCACCCGCGCAAACAATTCCTCGGGACTGATTGGCTTGGTCAGAAAATCGTCGGCGCCGGCTTCAATTCCCTTCAGGCGGTCTTCTCGATCGCTCAAGCCGGTAATCATGACGATCGGAATCAGCCGCGTCTTGGAATCCGCTTTGAGTTCGCGGCATAGTTCGTAGCCAGTCTTGCCGGGCATGATCACGTCGAGCAAAATCAGGTCCGGAGCCTCGCGCCGGATTTCCGCCTCCGCCGCAGCCGCGCTCTGCACCACAACCGTTGGATAGCCGCGCCGCGCCAGCATCTCCTTCAGCAGCCCCGCGATCACCGCATTGTCGTCGACCACCAGAATCGACTGCTTCCGGCGCCCTGCCAGCAAATCACCCATATCCGCATAAGAGTTCGAGTGCGGAGAAAGGGTTGTCCGGCGCTGTCGTGGCGGAAGACTCATCGCTTCACTTGGCTTTGCGGCAGATTGCACTTGGCCGTGATCCTAGTCTCCCACAGCCCCGGAAACTGCGCTACTGGCTCCGGCAGGCGGTAGTCAGGACAGTCAACCCCATGAGAAACACGAGAAAACCGAACATTTTCCCTGTTCAGGCATCATTGCCGCGATATCCGCGCCCGTGCCAGTCTTCCATCATTATGCTGCGGAAACTCTTACTGATTTGCGTCCTGATGTGCTTGCCGGGGAGCGAATGCGCGGCCGTTCCGAAGCCGCATGTGATTACTTTTGGAAAATGGATCTCCGCCAAGTGGCCCAACGCCACCGGACAGAAGCTGCTCGACCTGAAAGTGCGTCCGTTGTTTGTGGATACGCGGCTCAAGGAATACACTACCGGAACTCCGCATGAGCTGACCGACCGCCTGTTCGTGGTCCGCCGCGCCTTCCGCGTGAACGATGCGCTGCCCGCTGAGACGGCTAACGCTAATGCCAACGCCAACGCCCCGCGCTGGCAATGGCAACGCGGTGGCTGGCTGCTCGTCGACCGCCTCACCGGACGAGTCTCCCAACTCAACCTGCCCGAGTTCGATCCCTTCTATTCGACGGTAAGCTGGTATCGCGACTACATCGCCTACTGCGGAGTCTCCGAAGACGGCAAGAAACTCTACGCGGTAGTAGCCCAAGTAGGACGCCGCAAGCCCATCCTCAAGAAAGATGCAGGCGAGCCCGCTGGAGCCGACGATCCCGACTCGGAGTGCCCGGCGCCAGTCTGGGAGCGCACCCCCATGCGCGTAACCTTCCAGCCCGGCGACAAGCAGAAGGTCGTCTTCTCCATCCGCAGCCGCGTTGTCGATGTCGTGAACGATGCCGAAGAACCAGAAGAATAATTGCGCTCGTGTGGGGACGGGCGCCCTCGCCCGTCCAAACCGAACGCGTGAAGGCCGAGCTCGTGGAGTGCCGGCGAGGCGTTCGTAAGCGGCTCCCAGAAAAGGCGGCTTTAACTGAAAGCCGAGAGCTGAGAGCTGACAGCTGAGAACTCAGTCTCCCGCAGCTTCGACCGCTGGCAGCTCTTCCGCCACAGTTCGAGTCGAGATCTTCGCGCTCGTCACCAGCACCACCGATGCCACAATGATCGCGCTCCCCATCGCGATGTAGCGGTCGATGCGCTCGTGCAGAACCAGCCATCCCAGAAACACGGCGACCACGGGATTGACGTAGGCATAGGTAGAAACCTTCGAGGTCGGAACGTGCTGCAGCAACCAGATGTAGGCCGTGTAGCCGATCCAGGAACCGCACACCACCAGATAGAGAATCGCGGCTACTCCGGGGACGGTCCACGCGATGCTGGAAGGCTTTTCGACGAGCAGCGCGAAAATTAGATTTGCCATCCCCGCGAAGGTCATCTGCCACGCGATGGCGCCGAACGGATCGGTAGCCGCGGTCTGCCACTTTTTCGAGAGCACCGAACCGAGCGCCCAACTGAACGATCCGAGTTGCAACCCGAGCGACCACCAAAGTTCGCGATGGCCAAGGGCGTTGCTGTGCCGAAGATCGGGCCAGATGAGCACAACCACTCCGGCGATTCCGATGGCCAGCCCGAGCTTGCCGCGCCGCGAGATGTGATGGTCACCCAGCAACAGGCTATCGAGCACCAGAAACCAGAGCGGCGTAACCGCAATCAGCAGCGCCGCAAGGCCAGTGGGAACGATCCGCTCCGCGTAAGAAAGCGTGAGATTGCCGCCCATCAGAAGCAGAATGCCGACCGCCGCCAGATGGCCGAGCTGTCGCGCCGAAAATCGAACGCGGCGTCCGGTCAGCGCACAGTAAGCGAGCATAACCGTGCCCGCGACCAGAAAACGCGCGGCGCACATAACGGCCGGAGGAATGTGCTCCACCGCGATGCCGATGCCAAGATAAGTCGAGCCCCAGAAAACATAGACCAGCCCGAAGGCAACAATGATCTTCCATCGGCTGGCGGGCGCAGTACTCATGGGAGTGGCACGAGAAATTCAGAATAGCAGAGCGAGCTTAGGAAATCGGGCCATCGGGTGATCGGGCCATCGGGCGATCGAACGCGGCGCTAGGCGGCCGACCACATCCCCATCTCGGCGAGGATCTTGCTGGCCGCTTCGGCGCCGGAGCGAACGCAATCGGGGACGCCGATGCCGCTATAGCCGTTGCCCGCCAGCGCCAGACCGGGAACTTTCTGGCGGAGTGCTTCGATGCGCTGCAAGCGTTCGAGGTGGCCGACGGAATACTGCGCCATGGCGGACTTCCATTTGTAGACGCGCGCAAACAGCGGCTCGGCATCGAGGGCAGTTCCAATGATCTGCCGCAGTTCGCGGCGAACGATTTCGAGAATTTCTTCTTCGCTCGATTGCAGGATCTGCTCGTCGCGCGCGCCGCCGAGAAAGCAACGGACGAGGGCGCGATTTTCCGGTGCGCGGTGCGGAAATTTGTTGTGGACGAAGGTGGCCGCGAGCATACGGTGGCCTTCACTGCGCGGCACCAGGAATCCGAAGCCCGGTGGAAGCGAGTGGCGCACTTTTTCGTCGTAACCGAGCGTGACGGTCACCGAGGAACTGTACTGTATTTCGCCCAGCTCGCGAGACAGGTTCCCATCCGCAGCTTGCAGCACGGCCGCAGCGGCGTGGGTCGGGGTGGCGATGATCACTGCGTCGAATTGGTCGCTCTGGTATCCGGCAGACACAGTCCAAGCGTCATCCTGCGGGATCACCGACTGCACGGGCGAAGACTTTCTTAACGCGTTCGCATCCAGACGCGCGACCAGGGCATCGGTCATCTGTTGCATGCCGTCTTTTAGCGAAGAGAACAGCGGCCGCGCAGGGACGTTCGGCACCGCGCCCATCTTCTTGCGGGCCGCTAGCATGGCGCGGCCCAGGCTGCCGTGTTTCGATTCCATGTCGGCGAAGCGCGGCAACACGGCGCGCACGCTCAACTGCGAAGCTTCGCCGCCGTAAACTCCGGAGAGCAGCGGATCGGCGAGCAGGTCGACCATCTCGGAGCCGTAGTGGCGTTCGACCATCTCGGCAACAGTTTCATCCGCGGAGGCCTTGTGCGGTGGATGAAACCATTCGGCCGCCATGCGCATTTTTGTGCGCAAAGAAAAAAGCGGTGAGAAGACGGTGGGCATGATCTTGGTGGGCACCATGAACATGAGGCCATCGGGCATCACCACCAGCTTGCCCCGGGCTACGATGTAGGTCTTGCGCTCCGAGTCGTTCGAGCCGATGAGTTGGTCGCCCAATCCAATCTTGCCGCAGAGGTCGGCGGCCCACGGCTTCTCGGTAAGAAATGAATCGGGGCCGGCTTCAACCAGGCAGCCGTCGACGCGGTCGGTTACGAGCACTCCACCCAGGCGCGGGCTGGACTCGAATAAAACATACTCGACGGGCGTACCGGACTGGCGCTTTTCTTCGAGCGTGTACGCGGCCGAAAGGCCGGAGATTCCGCCGCCGATGATGGCTATGCGTTTCATGGAATGGAGCTGCTAACGTTTGGGCTCGTGCAGCGCGGACAAGAGTGTCCGCGCTACACGATTTTCACGACGTCACCTGCGACCGCGAACTACTTCCGCAAGTGCCTCGGTCAAAATTCGCGATCCGTTCAACGACTCGGCTCGCCATAGGCGCATGCCTTCTTTTTCTGCGAACTGTTTGAAGGCTATGTCGATATCGTAAAGGACCTCGACGTGATCGGACAGAAATCCTATGGGATGCAGGAAGACACCGCTATGGCCTTTCGCTTTTAGATTCCTGATCGTTCCCTCTACCGTGGGGCCGATCCACGCGCCTCCGGACATGCCCTGGCTCTGGAAGGCGAAGGTCCAATCTTCGCCTGCGAGGCCCGCCTCTTTGGCTACTAATTCGGCAGTTTCCTTGGATTGTCGTTCGTAGGGATCGCCTTCCGTGATGGTGCGCTGGGGGACACTGTGCGCGGTGAAGATCACGGGTAGTTCGGCTCCGTTTTCGGCGCTGGCCTTTCCCCAGCCCGCGCGCAGTTTTTCGGCGAACGCTGTTACTAGCAGCGGTTGATCGTGCCACTCTTCGACAAAGTCCATCTCGAAAGGAAGATCTCCGTCGGCGCTCACGGCGCTGCGGTAGAGGCCGACGCTGGTGCGCGAGTTCTGCGGCGCGAGGCAGATGGCGATGACCCGCTTGCATCCCTTGCTCGCAATGGCCTTCACCGCATCGGCGATGAAGGGCTTCCAGTTGCGCATGCCGACGAAGACCGGCATCTGCAGTAGCTGTGAAAGTTGGTCGGCTTGCAAAAGAGTCCAGCAGGGGAGCGGCGAGAAACCGATCAGCGAATAGCGATGGCGGATTTCTTCGACCATCGGTGGCGGCAGCGGCCGTCCGCCGGTTACATAACTTAGAAACTCGGGAATCTGGCCGGGGTTCTCGGGGCTGCCATGGGCCAGCAGAAGCACGGAGGTTTTCGCGGATGTTCCCGAAGACTTAGCCGCGGCGGCAAACGAACTCACCTGATTGGCGCAATAGCACTGGCTGGTTGGGCCCAGCGGGCAGGGCGTCATTTATTCACTCACCTCAGCGCCTGAAGGCGCCTTTACTACCTGCACTTGCGGCATCGCTAAAGCGATGCCCTGATACGAACCCAATCGCTCATGCTTTGGTCTGTTACGAACCTCACCTGCGCTTCGTCTTGAACTCCGCCGAGTGCTCGCGGATGTAATCGCAGAGCGCTTTTACGTTCTCCACCGGAGTTTCGGGAAGAATGCCGTGGCCGAGATTGAAGATGTGGCCGGGGCGTCCGGCGGCTTGACGCAGAATCGCCTCGGCCCGCGATTTGAGTTCTTTCCAATCGGCGAAGAGCAGCACGGGATCGAGATTGCCCTGCACGGCGCCTTTGAAACCTAGGCTCTTCCATCCGGCGTCGAGCGAAATGCGCCAGTCCAGGCCGACAACTTCGGCGCCGGTTTCTTGCATTGAGGGCAGAAGAGTCGCGCTGCCTGTACCAAAGCAGATGACGGGCGCGCCGGTCTTTTGCAGGCGTTTTACCAGGTCGGTCACGTGCGGCAGAACGTAGCGTCGATAATCTTCTACGCTCAGGCAGCCCACCCAGCTATCAAAAATCTGTATGGTGTCGGCGCCGGCGCGCACCTGCTCGGCGGAATACTCGGCGGTCACCGCGACCAGCTTCTTCATTAGCTCGTTCCACGCGGCGGGCGCGGAGTACATCATCTTTTTGGTGAAAAGATAGTTGCGCGAGCCTCCGCCTTCGATCATGTAGCTGGCGAGCGTGAAAGGCGCGCCGCAGAAGCCGATGACGGGCAGTTTGTCGCCGAAGTGCTTGCACACCAACTTCACCGCTTCAGAAACATACCCGAGGTCGGCGGCACGATCGGTACGCAGGCGGGCAATGTCTTCGGCGGTGCGCACCGGCTTGTCGATCTTCGGGCCTTCACCGGCGGCGAAATGAAAGGGCAGTCCCATGACTTCGAGGGGGAGCAGAAGATCGGCGAAGATGATCGCAGCATCGACTTTGAGGATCTCGGCCGCTTCAATGGTGACCTGGGCCGCGACCTCCGGCTTCTTGCAGATCTCGATCAGGGAATATTGCTTGCGGATGGCGCGGTACTCCGGCATGTAGCGTCCGGCCTGGCGCATGAACCAGACCGGAGTGCGTTCGGTGGGCTGAGCCTTGGCGGCGCGAACCAAGAGAGAGTTGGGGGCAGACATGAAACATCTAATTTAGCATCTTCGCGTGAACTGTTGGACGAATCGGCTGGCAAGTGGCAGCTCTGTTGCGATGCGAGTGTTCGGCCGCCGGTAGCCGGCTGGCCCAGGCAGCAGTTTACGGAGCGATGGACGAAAATCATGGTGGAAGGTCATGGTCAAAGATCACATGCCCTTATGACGTACATCACAGACCGGACGGTCATGCGACGGCAGAATCGGAACGATCACTTCGCAAACGACTACTTCCCAAAGGAGTAAGGCCATGGCTTCCACTGCCACCCCCGTCAAGCCGGAACTGCTGCGGACGCTTCCTTCCGATGCGGCGCG
Organism: uncultured Acidobacteriaceae bacterium; assembly: GCA_963749275.1. Taxonomy (GTDB): domain Bacteria; phylum Acidobacteriota; class Terriglobia; order Terriglobales; family Acidobacteriaceae; genus Acidiflorens. Next base: position 24,635 of record CAVVNA010000020.1, on the reverse strand, counting down.
CCAGATTCAATGGCGATTTGCCGACCGTTACGACTTGCAGATGCTGGTGCAATCGGCACGAGCGGTGGCCCGCGGTCCGGTGGCGCGGCTGGTGGCCGACGGCGGCCGCAATTCGCATGAGTGGACACCGGCCAAGGCCGAACTGCTGGAGGCGTTCGATACGTCTGGGATCACGGCCGTCTTCATGGAGCCCGAGCACGGCGGCTTCATCGCGGGCCCGAAGAACCTGGCGCTGGCGCTGGTGGCGTTTGAACTGGCATGGGTGGACGGTGGGGCCGCAACCGCCAGCCTGGCGGGTTGTCTGGCCTTGGCGCCGATTCACGAGCGGGGCACGCCCGAGCAGCAAACCAAGTACATGCAGTTGGCCGCGCCGCCTCAGGCCGGGGAGGATCGCAAACCCTGGCGGGGGGCATTCTGCCTGACCGAGCCCATCCCTTACGTCGGCGTGGATACCGGCATGCTCAATGGAAAAATCCGCATCGCCGAGTGGAAACAAGGAGAAGAGCCGACGCTGCAAGTGGAAAAGCGCGGCCGCTTCATCACGAATATAGGGTTTGCCAATTTTGTGACGGCGGCGGTGGATTCGGGCGATGAGCGGATCAAGGGAAGCTGCATGGTGATCCTGGAAGAAGGCGATCCTGGAACATTCGATCGCGGCACGCCCACGCGAAAACTGGTGCATCAGCTTTCTTCGACTGGCGATCCGATTTTCAGCTTGCGCATTCCGGCGAGCAGAATTGTCGGCGGCTATGAGGTGAAAGATGGCGTCATCGTGCCGCGCTACAACCACAGCGAGGTCATTGAGGCCGTGTTCCGCCGGACGCGGGTGACCGTGGGCATCATGACGGCGGCGAAATTGCTCTCTGCGGTCGAGCCGGTCATACGGTATCAGCGCGGGCGGTTCCGTGGCGCGGACACGGCAACGCCAGGATCGGTGCGCTATGAACTCGGGCTGCAGGCTCGCGAGGACACGTTGCACCGGCTGGTGGATGTGTGGGCGACCGGCGAGGCCGGAGCCTCGCTCGGATTTGCGGCGGCGCGGGCCTTCGATGAACTGGACCCGCTGGAGCGCGAGGCTGACAAACTGCTGGCGGCGCAGGGAGTCACCACCGCCAGAGCGCGCGCGAAGCTGCAACGCGAGGCCTCGAACCGGGCGGCGGATCTCGTCCGCTTGCCCGCCGGTTTGCCTGCTAACGACGCCAAACGAGCGCAACTGGAATCGGATCCGCTTCTGCGTTTCGTTCTTTTGGACTCGCTGGCCGACGTGCTTTGCCCGGCCACCAAGCTGTGGAACACCGGTTGGGGCGCGCAGATGATGCGCGAGGCGGTCAGCCTGATGGGCGGGTACGGCATCACGGAAGATTGTCCAGGCTTCCTCGGCAACAAGTGGATGGATGCGCAACTGGAAGCGACCTACGAGGGACCCGAAGCAGTGCAACGGCGCCAACTCTCCATCACCATGACCAACCCGCTCTTCCTGGCGCAGTTTAAGGTGTGGATCAAGGAGATGCGTGGGATCGCGAGTGAGCGTCCCGGCACCGGCTCATGCGCACTGGCAACGGCTATGGGAATGTGGCTGTGGACGTTGGAGCGTTTGCAGGGCAGCACCGATGCCGACGGCGGCCGTCTGTACCAGAGCGCGCGCCAGGGTGTGACGTTCCCACTGGCAGACGCGCTCTGCTGGTTGCTGGCGGCGCGCTGCCAGATTCTCGACGCGCTCGAACTGGAGCGGCGTGGAGCGAGCGACCCTGCCGTTGCTGAAGGGCTGGCAGGCCTGGTGAATTTTATGACCGACCTGTGCCATGTGCAGTCGGCGCGGGCCAGTGGAGAAGTGGCCCGCATCTGCGCGGAGTTGGTGTTCGGATACAACCGTCACCCGGCGTGGGACGAAGCGGGATACCGGGGCTGCTACCAGCAGGACGAATTGGATTCTCTTGAGGGCATCATTCCTGGCATTGGCTCCTACGGCCTGGATGTCATCGGAAGCGATGGCTCGCATCCGAAGAAAGCTGGTCCCTGCGCGAAGTGCAATGGAGCCGAGCAGTTTCTCTCGTTGCAGACGAAGCTCTCCACTTGCCTCACGGGCTGCCGGTTATCGAAGGACCGGGCGGCCGAGGCGATTTCGAAGCTCATGATTCCGGAGGCGCTGGACTACCCCGTATGAGCGCCACTCCCCAAGAACCGACTCCTGCGATCGAGCGGCAAGAGATGATCGTCGACATCGCCTGTGTGGGCTTCGGCCCCGCGATGGGTGGCTTTCTGACGACGTTGAGCCGCAGCTTGCTGAATGCGGATGGGTCGGTGCGGCTGGAGAGTACAACATCTCCGGGCTTGCCTCTGCAGGTGATCTGCTACGAGCGCGCCGACGGGCTGGGGTTCGGAGTCTCGGGCGCGGTCACGCGGGGGCGTGGGATACGCGGCAGTTTCCCCGGCGTAGATCTCAGCGAGATTCCAATGGCGGCGGCGGTCAAGACGGAGAAGCTGGTTTATCTGCTCGATCCCGTACGGGCGAGTAAGCGGTCTCTCGGATTCAAGGGTGCCGACCGCGTGCTGCGCTCGCTCGGTTTCATCTTCGGGCTGAAGCAGGAGGCCTTCGAACTGCCCTTTACCCCACCTTTCATGCAGAAACACGAGGGCCTCGTGCTGTCACTTGGCCAGTTCAACCAGTGGGTCAGCGATCAAGTGGCGGCGTCCGGCGTGGTGCAGATCTGGCCGGGCATGCCGGTCGCCGAACCACTGATTGAAGGAGACGCGGTTATGGGCGTGCGGCTTGCCGATCAGGGGACCGATCTTCAGGGGCATCCCGAGGCAGGGTTCACTCCGGGCATGGACCTGCGCGCTGCGCTGACGGTGGTGGGCGACGGTCCGGTGGGAGCGGTTGGCCGCAAGATCGACGCGCATATTGGAATGCCGAAAGGCCACGAGTTCCGCGAATGGGCGCTCGGCATGAAGATGGTGATCGAACTCCGCGAAGATAGTGGGCTGGAGCCCGGCACTGTCTTGCACACCATCGGGTTCCCTGAACCGGAGATCTTCGGCTTCCTCTACGTTCATCCTGAAAGGCTGGCTTCGGTTGGCATCTTTGTTCCGTCGTGGTTCCGCAGTCCGGTGCGCACGGCATATCGTTACCTGCAGCACTTCATGCTGCATCCTTATTTATGGCGTTATCTCGAGGGCGGAACCCTGAAGTCGTGGGGAGCGAAATCGCTGCAGGAATCGGGCCGCCAGGGCGAGCCCTATCTCGCAGGCAACGGCTACGCCCGCATAGGGGAGGGATCGGGAAGCACTAATGTGCTGGCGGGATCGGGAGTGGATGAAGCCTGGACCACAGGGGTGCAATTGGCGGAGGCGGTCATAGAACTGACCGAGCAAAAGCGTGCGTTCACTCGCGAAAATCTTGAAGCAACTTACGTGCGGCGGCGGCGGGAGAGTTGGGTCGACGCGGAGTCAAAGATCGCGGCCGAGTCGCGCAACGGATTCCAGACGGGCGTCTTCACGGGAATGATCGGCATGGCGGTTGCGGGCTTGAGCGGCGGCCGTATCACGCCAGCCTCTCGTCGAGCGCCGAGCGAGATGCCCTCGCTTGAGGATGCTTACGGATCGCGGATTTCGCCGGCCGAACTGAAGCAGATGCAGGAGGAATGCGCCGCCAAGGGCACTTCGCTGCACGACCGCATCATGGATCGCTGTGGTTGGCCGCAGATTCCGATGGATGGCAAGCTGCTCATCTCACACCAGGATGCTCTGCTCATGGGCGGAGGGGTGCAGGCATCGCCGGGGTATCGGAATCACGTGATCTTTCGTCGTCCGGAACTCTGCCGTGCGTGTAAAACCAAGTTATGCGTGGAAATGTGCTCGGGGCAGGCGATCACCCGCGGCGAAGACGCAGTGCCTGCCTTTGATCGTGAGAAGTGTGTTTACTGTGGCGCGTGCCTGTGGAATTGCGCGGCCGAGGGCGACGGCGCACAGGGAAACATCGAATTTGACGCCGGCGCGGGAGGGCTGCACTCGGCGCTGAACTGATGGCGAATGGAGAGCCGGGCGTCCCGCCCGGCGGAACGGGCGAGGCGCCCGTTTCTCCATCGCTTATATCCTTGATTGTGAAAATGATCGAACGTAGATTGCTAAATTGACAGGAATCGAATGACAAACGGATATCACATCGTCGTCTGCGGCAGCGTTGTGCCCGACCCGCTGCAAACGTTGGAGCCGGTCCAGACCCCAGCGGGTCCCGTGGTGAAAAACGAAATGATGCTTCCCGCCGTGCTGGATCCCTGGGCGGCTCATGCTTTGTATGAAGCTGCCGACCTGGCATCCAAGGCCGCGGGCAGCAATAGCAAAGTTTGGCTGGTGAGCGTGGGACCGAAAGCAAAACTGCAGCAGGTGATGATGACGATTGCCCAGAAAGTGAGCTTTGAACTGGTTGCGGTCGATTCGAGCGCCAGCGGCTTTGCCGATGCGCACGCCACGGCTGCGCTTCTGGCGGAAACCATCAAGAATATCGCCGGCCTCGATCGCTCGCGCATGCTCGTATTCGGCGGCTGGGAATCGGCTTCGCGCGGCGCCGGCGCCACCATGCAGTTGGTCGGAGAACGGCTGGAGATTCTCGACCAGTTTCAAGGTGTGGATCAACTCAGTGTTCAAGGCGATGGTACGTTCGAAGTTTTGGAGCGGATCGAGGGTGGGCGTCATCAGGTTTCGGTGTGCCCGGGTCCGCCGGCTTTGTTCGGCTGGGCTACCGGCAATCTGCCGGAACCTCGCAACAATCCTCAGGTTGGAATGGCGAATATGCGCACGGTGATGCCCGCGCTGCAGCGGGCGAAGTCGGTGCCGCTGCCGGCTGGTGGATTGCATTTCCTGAGCGCGCGTCCGCCGCAACAACAGCGCCAGACGCGCGTGGTCAAAGACCTGCCGGCCGAGCAGATCGCGCGCGAGATTGCGGAATGGATTGGCAAATAGTTTCTCAGACTTGTCATCCCGAGCGAAGCGAGGGATCTGCAGTTCGTTTTTTGACACTGAGGTAAGCAAAGAACACCGGAGAACGAGACTCTGATGTCACAAAGCATTTTATTCCTGGCGCACGTTTCGGAAGCTGGCAACACGCTCCCCAAAGTGTCGTATGAGGTTCTGGGCGCTGCTGTGAAGTTGACGAAGCAGCTGGGCGCGCGTTTAACCATCGGTTTGATCGGTGCGGACGTGGCGGCTGCGGCGGAGACGGTTGCAGCGGCCGGAGCCGAACGAATGCTTGCGGTCGCAGGGCCTGACTTCGCCAGCGCACGCTATGCGAGCGATGCGGCTGCGGCGGAAGCGCTTTGCCGGGCAGCGGGAGCCGAACTGATTCTCGCGCCCGCCACTTCACGGTTCATGCGCGTTTTGGCGGGAGTGGCGCATCGTCTGAACGGATGTGTGGACACGCATGTGACCTCGCTGGAATCCGTCAACGGCGAACTGCGGGCTACGCGCTGGCACTATCGCCAGCGCATCGAAGCGGTGATTCGGCGCGACGCGCGCCCCTGGATCGTGTTGCTCGATTCGGGCTGCGACGCGGCCTCGGCGGACACCACTGCATCAACCGGGGCACCGGCGGCGGCCAATGTCGAACAGATTCCGGTAACACTCCCGCAAGCGGCCACAAGAACGGTCGTCAGCGGCGTCCGCGCTCCAAAGAGCGACGCACAAACCATCCGCCCCGACGCCAACTTGCTATTTGTCGCGGGCGCGGGCTGGACCAAGAAGCAGGCCGACGGAAAAACGCACATCGATCAAGCGGAAACGCTAATTCTTGACTTCCTTCGCGCCTCGGGCGCTTCGCTAGGCGGCAGCAAATCGCTAGTCGATCAAACGGGAGAGAGTCAGGCGGTGCTCGGTTTCATGACCCATCTGAATCAAGTCGGCCAGACCGGATCGACGCCGCGCCATCCCAAGGGTTTGTCAACCTGTTGCCATGGCGAGGAGCCCCATGTCGTGGGCTGGCGGTTCATCAACGAGCGCCGTGCGGTGAATCTCGACCCGAACTGCGGATGGGCGCGAGGAAAGGCGGACGTGCTCTACGTAGCCGATGCCTTTGAAGTGCTGGCGAAACTGAACACACTTCTCGCCCCAGAGAAGCCGAACCAGCCCCGATGCACTACTTCAGACCTGACCTAAGCGGCGTGCGCTCCTCTTTGACGAGGATTAGGGTTTGATCCCCAACTGCCAGAACAGAAACGAATACATATCAGTGCTCTCTTCGATCTGCTTGGCGACTGGCTTGCCCTGGCCGTGTCCAGCTTTGGTTTCGATCCGCAGCAGAATCGGCCGCTCCTTGCTTGAGCCGTTCCTGGCCTCGGCTTGCATGAGCGCGGCCATTTTTTTGGCGTGCATGGGATCGACGCGCGTATCGGTGTCGCCCGTCATAAAGAGGATGGCGGGATACTCCTGACCCGGCTTCACGTGGTGATAGGGCGAGTAAGCATAGAGCCAGTCGAACTGCTTGGCGTCGTCGGCCGAACCGTATTCCGGGATCCAAAGCTTTGCGATCTGGAAGTTTTGATAGCGTAGCATGTCAAGCAGCGGAACCTGGCATACTACCGCACGGAACAGGTCGGGGCGCTGCGTGATCATCGCGCCCATGAGCAGGCCGCCGTTCGAACCGCCGAAGATGGCGAGGCGATCGCGATCGGTGTATTTCTGTGCGATTAGATATTCGGCGGCGGCGATGAAGTCATCAAAGACGCTCTGTTTCTTATCGAGCATGCCGGCGCGATGCCAGTCTTCGCCGAACTCGGAACCGCCACGCAGGTTGGCGACCGCGTAGACGCCACCGTGCTCCATCCAGAGATACATGCTGCGGTTGAAGGCGGGTGTCATCGAGACGTTAAAGCCGCCGTAGCCGGTCAACAATGTTGGGTTCTTGCCGTTCTTCTCGATTCCTTTTTTGCTGACGACAAACATCGGAACTTTCGTACCATCCTTCGAGGTGTACCAAACCTGCTGCACGTCATAGGCGGAAGGATCGAGGGAGGGCGCGTCAACCTTGGCCCAGAGCGTGCTTTTTACATCGGTTAAGTCAACGCGGTAGATCGAAGGTGGGACGGTGAAGGACTGGAATCCGAAAAAAATTTCGTTGCGATCATACCGGCCGGAGGCGCTGAAAACGGATCCGATGGCCGGCAGAGGAATGTCGGCGAGCTTCTTGCCGTCGAGCCCGAACACCTTGAGTTCGGAAGCGACGTTGTGTTCGTACTGCGCCAGGAGCTTGCCGCCGGTCACGCTCGCGCCTTGCAGGACAGCGTCGGTTTGCGGAATCAGTTCTTTCCAGTTTTCGCGCTTGGGATTGGTTGCGTCGGCGACAAAGACGCGAAAGTGGGGCGCGTCTTCGTTGGTGGTGATGTAGAGTTTGCCTTGAAAAAAATCGGCGCTGTAGAGGAAATCCTTGCCCACAGTGATTTCGGCGGGAGGATTCTTCGAAGTGAGATCCTGCAGGAACATTTCGGTCCTTGTAAAGCTGTGCTCCTCGTCGATCAGCAGCCAACGTCCGTCTTCTGAAAGGCTGACATTAGGCCACCACTGAGGGTCGCGGCCTTCGCCGAAAATCAGCGGGTCCTGTGCCGGATCGGCGCCGAGCGCGTGATAGAACACGTGCCGGTTGTACACCTCCTGCCCCTCGGGAACTTCTCCCTTCTGGGGATAACGGGTATAGAAGAATCCGGAATTATCGCGCTTCCAGGCGAGGCTGACGGCCCGCGTCCGTTCAATCGAATCGGGCAGCAGTTTGCCGCTGGCGGTCTCGATCACGTGGAGGGTGCTAACCTCGGAACCACTCGGCGACGTTCCATAGGCGACGTACTTGCCGTCTTCGGACGCGTACCACCAGTCGAGGGCAATGGTCCCGTCGGCCGCGAGTTTGTTGATGTCGAGCAGGACGCGATCTTCGCTATTGAATGCGCCGTTCACGCCCTCGCGCACATAAAGGATGGGCTGGTTCTGGTTGCCCTCGCGCCGGGTATGGAAGTAATACTTGCCACCCATCTGCGGAGCTTCGACGGTGCCAATCTCCAGTAATTGCGAGAGACGTGCATTGATCTTGTCGCGTCCAGGAAGCGGATCAAGGATGGCGCGGGTGTAGTTGAATTCCTGCTCGACGTAGAGCTTGGTGTCGGGATCGTTCGGGTCTTCGAGGTAGCGGTAGCGATCGACGATTTTGTGCCCTTGGACGGTGTCCTCGACCGGAGCGATTTTGGCTTTCGGAGGACCGGCCAAACCGGAAGGAACGGTGGAATCCTCGGCTGGGGAATCCTCCGCATAGACGAGGGCAACCCCACCGATGAGAAGAATCAGGAAAAAAGCCAGCAAACGCGGACCTCCCAGCATAAGCACCTCAGTCCTGTTGTGGACGATACGCCGAGGATTAGGTTAGCAGAACCGTGGCCCGATGGACGCGTCCATTCGCCAGGATCGACAGCCTTCAGTGATCTGGGTGCCCGGAACCGGCATCCGTAGTCTGGAGACTGAAATCTGGAGAGTGAAGACTGCTCCGATTCAGTGGGGACGATGGTCGTTCGACTTTAAGAGGAGGCCCAATGGGCGCATTTGAATGGACGGAAATGTACGCTGTAAAGGTCGCAGGATTTGACCGCCAGCACCGGACCTTATTCCGCACGGTGAACGAGCTGAATGAAGCACTGCATGCGGGCCACGGCAAGGACGTTGTCGGCAAGGTTTTGCAGCGGCTGATTGCGTACACGGCGAGCCATTTCGCCGAGGAAGAAGCTGCGCTGGAGAAAAGCGGGTACCCGGAGCTCGCGGCGCACAAGGCTGATCACAAAGCGCTGGTCGAGCAGGTGCTCAAGTTTCAGAAGGACTTTGAGGCCGGCAAACCAGGCGTGACCATATCGCTGATGCCGTTTCTGCAAAAGTGGCTGTGCAATCACATCATGCAGACGGACAAGAAGTACGGACCATTTCTGAACGAAAAGGGAATCCATTAACACGCTGCCGGACGAAACGGGCGGAGTGCGGAGAGCCGGGAAAAAGGAGACGGAACGCGGGCCGGGCCGGTGAGGTTTAGGCCGGCCGCGGAACAGCAGTTGGTTGCGGGAGGCGAGCGGAGAAAACCCTCGGCGAAGGATGCGCCGCCGTATTGTGTGTGTTCCCAATCGCGGCCGCCTCTGATATGATTTTTCTGTAAGATCGGCACGATGCCAGCGTGCTCCACTCCTCAGTAGCTCAATGGCAGAGCATCCGGCTGTTAACCGGAGGGTTGTAGGTTCGAGTCCTACCTGAGGAGCCATTCTTTTTCATAGGCTTATTGAATCCTTCCACTTTCCGACTCCAGCGACTTTGGGGACTTTTTGTAGTACCCCGACTCAATTTTCATTCCACCCAGCACGTCGGCGGCATCGCGGAGAGCCTTGCTTCCAATGTGCCCATACCGCTTCGCCATCCGAATTGCAGTGGCAGCACTCCACCCCATAATGCTCGCTACGACCGAGAAGGGGACCCCGCCTTCCAACATGCGTGTGCAGCCCGTATGGCGGAGATCATGGAACCGGCACTTCAGCGGTTCTGGCTCCCACCCATCCTCTTTGCCGTACAAGGTCGCGCCAGCTCGTTCTTGACACACAATTCTGTGCCACCTAAGATGAGCGTCACATCTCGCGAACGACCATTTCCATATTCGAGTCGTGAGGCATCCGATGCCCAGCGTTGCTCCAGCCGCACGCGTCGCCTTCGTACTCGAAGCCATATCCGGGCTTCAAAGACTTCAGCGCGAGATGACCCGAGACGAGAACGACGAGAGCAAAAAGCGCGCTCTTCAGGCTGCTATTCAAGAGCTGAGGAAGATGATTTCCGCAAACGCGCAATGAGCGCGGGACGGTCTCTTCGGCGCGTCGCTTACTGTTGACCGATAGCTGCTCGAGTTATCCGCTATCGCCATTTCCACAACTGCTTCCACACCTGGACGACTGCATCTGTGCGAAATCGCGTTATGCACCCCTCCGATGACGCAATTGCCATGCGTAATGTCCGCAAATCGGTGTCGTCCATAGCGATGAATCGAAACGGCTGTAATCCTATCGGTGCGGCTGAACATGGACTGAGTAGTTCAGCTATGCCGAGTACTGGTCCGGCGTGGGTCCAGAACATCACTTCCACTATCGCTCCTGGACTGAGCGGCATGAGAACTCGCAGCAAACCTCCCGTTATAGAAATGGTCTGAAGTCTAGCTGAGGGGTGTTGCCCGTCTCCAAATCGGATCGTTGCTTGAGGCATGCCCGGAAGTCCAACACGGAGGGCACGCCGCTTTGCGTGCGGTGGGGGGGAGGTCATGCGCCGAAGTATCTTACTGAGAGGGTGCCTAACGCCAGATTACGAAGGAACGTGTACGTATTTTAATGCTCGGCGGAACAGACGCTCACTATGGCCGCCCTTTAGAAACTTGCACCGGTTCAGCCCGCGCAAGCGTACCCAGGCGTGGTTTTGCATTTCTTGTACCCACGAGCGGTAAGTCGAATCACTCCCCGGACGTGTTCTTCCACGAACCCTTCATTCCAGCAGCTATCAGCAAACAGTAAGCGACAAAGCAGGATTTTTCCTGCTACTGCAGCTTCGCGTACTCGACTTTCGCTTCCTTCAGGATTGGGATGTCGGGGTCGGCATCCTTCCAGAGTGCGAAAAAATCCTGATAAGCGCTTTTCGCTTTGGCGGTGTCGCCTGACATTGCGAGCATCATTCTGTCTTGAACCGTGATGACCTTCTGCGTAACCAGCAGGCGTAAGCCCGGTGATCATGCAGATCGGTACGCAGATCAGCGCTGAGATGTTCCGCCATTCTAATGTTGTCCTCAGCCTGAGGAGAAACTATTCGCTACCTTCTTGGCGACATGTCGGCAAGCCAGAAGTTAGGAACTCCGCACCGGAACGCTGCTCGGTGTCCGAGAACTCTCGATATCCTGCGATGGCAACTAAGGTCGGTTCTGGGCAGTATTTCGGATGACCCGAAATTAACGCTTGGCTTCCTCCCAGCAGCACTGCCGTGTAGCAACGATGTTGCGTTTGGATCAGCAGCACGCTGTGCAGTTGTAACCGATCGAGGAACACGCCACCCTCGATTTCCGACCTGATCATGTTGCGATTCACTTCATCGCTCAAATTGGGATGCGGCGTGAACCATGCTTTTCCTCGGAGAGCGCAGAAATCGAATGTACGAACTTGTTCGGCGCATTGGTGACCAAATCATCGGACCATAAACACGCCAACCTTTTCTTGTCGCTGCGGTAGTGCGAAATGGTTTGGCCGATCACTGGCGCAAAATCTTACGTCTCTAGAACGGGCAAGTCAATGAAAGGCCGGAGTTGGGAGCATATCAAAAGGGTTGTTGTTAAAATATCGCCATATCATCAATGGTTGAGCACATGCACTCTCAAAAACAATGAACTGGAAATCTCTTGGCAGAGCGCTCCGATGTCTCGGGCCGATATCAGTGTTATTGGCAGGTCTGTGCGTGCCAGCGCCGGTTCGTGCCCAGTCCGGTTCCGCAGCGCCGTCGGCACAACGCAAGACCAGCACCCCTTACACTGGCGATCTCTCCATTTTCGATGCCCCGGGGCGCGATGAGCGCCTACAGATCAACCGCGTCATGGATATGCTGGGCATTGAGCCCGGCAAAAACGTTGCCGACATCGGTGCCGGCTCGGGCTGGTTCACGGTGCGCGCCGCGCGCCGCGTCACCGGCTCGGGCACTGTTTACGCGGTGGACATCAACCCGGAGGCAATTCAATACATTGACCAGCGCGCGAAAAAAGAGCAACTCCCGAACATAAAGACGATCCTCAGCAAGCCCGACGATCCACAGCTCCCGGCCGACGGCATCGACGCCGTGCTGCTGCTCAAGACCTACCACGAGGTAGCCCATCCGGTTGTGCTACTCAGGAACCTCCGCCCATCGCTTAACCCAGGAGCGAAGATTGGCATCATTGATCGCAATGGCAACGGAGCAGATCATGGCGTGAGTAAGGACGTGGTCGTTCGCGAAGCCGCCCAAGCCGGATATGAACTACGCGACTCACAGGATTTCGTGAAAGCCGACGGCATGGATTATTTTCTGATCTTCACTCGGAAGCCGGACTAGGTTCGCCGTTGCGGTTCGTTTTGCGGGATCAGATTTCTATCGGTCGCATTCGAGTCGCAAGACTGGCCATTTTTGATCGCGGTAAACCCTGTATAAATCTGGGTGGTGTTTGTTGAGTGGTAAGTGCCCTACCACAAGGAAAAAGCGGACGACTCTCTAAAAGGTCAACGAAGTGCTCTCGCCTGGTTTCGTAAACTATCGGTAAACAGCAAGCGACGGGGAAGAAGTTTTTCCCGCTACTGCAGCTTCGCGTACTCGGCCCTGGCTTCCTTCAGGATGGGGATGTCGGGGTCGGCGTCTTTCCAGAGAGTGAGGAAATCCTGGTAGGCGGTTTTCGCTCTGCGGTGTCGCCCGAGATCGTATACGCGCGGCCGAGTTGGAGACGGGCGAGCGAGCCGAGCAGGAAGTTCTGCACGATTCCGGTATGGTCGGAGAATTTCTGGAATTCGGCGGCTGCAGCGGGACCGTTTTTTGGGGCCAGGTAATCCAGGCCGCGAACGTGTGCGGGATAAATTAAGTACCCCGAAAATACCTCATCTTTTTTTCATCACAAACGCCCAGTGAGCACCATCACAGACCTCCAACCACCCGTCGGCGACAATGGAGATCGACCTGTAGCAGGACCGAGGTGTGCCCGTCACCAAGACGCCCCTCGAAGCTGCCCCAGCCCCACTAGTCGGCGCTCTTTGACAACACGAAGTTGAGGCAGTTCAGCTGTCAAGCCCCGCCAGAATTGTTCGCCAAGTCCATGATTCTAAAGGCCATGGATATGAGGAATAAAGCTAAGTCCTTATTCCGGAATACTTTACAGGTAAGTTCTTACTCCTGAATACTTTGCGAGAAAATGGGGGGAGGGGGGAGGGGGTACGTTCGTGACCTTCCGGGGCTCAGGCGCTGGCGGCGCGCGCGACCTTTTCGGCTAGCTTGCTGTTGAATTTGGCGGCGTCGATGACGAAGCGCTCGTGCGTGCCTTCGGAGATCTTGTCGATGCCGTCATCGGCCACGACCGAGAAGCTGAGCTTGCGGCCATCCACCTTCTCCAGCTTTACTCGGACAGTCACGGTCATTCCCGGTGGCGTCGCGGCGGAATGAGTGAAGTTGACCAGCGTGCCGACGGTTTGCTCGTTCGGCCAATCGAGATGGGGATTGATGGCTTGCAGGCAGGCCCATTCCAACAGCCCAACCATGTAGCCAGTGGCCAGTACCTTGGGCATCAACTGGAATTCCGGAGATTCCGGGTAGAGGTACGGGACGGTCTTGTTCTCGGGCACGCGAAACTTGAACTCAAAGGTGAGGCCGGGCTGCAACGTATCTTTCATAGCTGGCTCCTGTTATGCGGGACGTGGGTCGTGGGGTCGGCGTCTCCACAATAAAAGTCTCGTGCATCGTTAGTGTGCTTGCCGGATTTTCGGTCGTCCCTCCGGGACTTGAATCATTTCTTCCACTTTTCCCAGCGCTGAAGCGCTGGGCTAAGTTGGTTCGCCCCTCCGGGGCTGGATTCCACTTATGAGACCAGTTTAGTGTCCGCTGTAGTAGGCGAAGCTGGAACCATCGCCTTCCCACTCTTTGATGCTCGCGCTTGTTTCCGCCAGCACTCGGAAGTCGGCGTCGAACTCAGCGGCGACCACACGCAGGTCCTGTCCATCGATATAGCGGAGCACATAGCGTCCTTCCGGCAACGTTAGTGCGTCAATCGGCTTGCTATCGTCGAACTCCGCACCGATCTGTGAAAGCAACTGGGAGAGCGAATAGGTCAATCCCCGGATATCAAGGCTCTGCGCGCCGCTCCCCAACGGCCCGAAGCGGCCCTCGATTCCATCGCGGTCTCCGAGCGCGTTCATCGTTGTCACTATCGCTATCACTGGCCTATTGCCTGGCCTATTGCTTTGCCTTCTTGCTTTACCTATTGCTTTACTCTGGCGGGAACTCAGACCTTATCGCCAGGCAACCCGGGAAAACGGAACTGCATGCTTCGGAAGGATTCGTAAAACGCGTCGTCGCCAATCCACTCGGCAACGTGGGCGCGGGTTTCGGCGACGAAAGTAAAGTTCGTGTCGAATTCGTGGGCCACGACTCGCTGGTCCTGCCCGTCGTAGTAGCGGACGCAGAAATGCCCTTCGGAGACGACTTGAATATCGATCGGCCAGCTATCTTCGAACGCCAGGTCCAAACGCGCGAGCAGGGTATCGAGGTCGTATTCCGCATCCCCGATGACAACGGAATCCTGGCCGCTGCCCAGCTTTCCGAAGCGGCTCTCGATCAGAGGCCGTCCTCGCAAGTCAGACATAAACCGGCTCACACTTCCGCGGGCGCTTCGTGGGGCCGCTTAAACACCATGTGGACGCCGATGGTTCCGTAAGCGACGCCATCCTTGTTGGGCGCGATCAACGGGACCGAGCTTACCAGTTCCCATCCGTCCGCGCCGGCGCCGTTGATCCACGAATCCAGGCCGCTGACCATGCCCTCTTCGGTCTCGCTGAAGACCACCATTCGATCAAAATACTCCCACTGCATCGTGTCACTCCTTCTCTCTCCTACTGTGCTCGCCAGGGGGATGCGCTTTTAGAGCTGCTTTCATAAATGTCTTTCAGTTCGGAGGCGCGTCCCTCAGGGGCTAAAGCCCGCATTCTTTCAGGTCCTCAGCGGCACGGCTGAAGCCGTGCCCTACCCAAACCCGAAGTGAAACCAAGAGTGTTCAGCAGTCTGAGACGGGGCAAGCCCCGTCTCTACGAAACTGGGTTTTTCCCGCAACCTGTTAAGCCGTGCCCTTCCCGAGACCTATTTGTTAAACCAGTTCTACGCATTTTGAGCTTTGCCGCAGTGTTCGGCCAGCCAAGCCGCCGTGACGGTCAGTACCTCATAATTGAACTTAAGATCCATGTGGTTGAACCAGCGCGGCAGGTAACGGATGAAGCCATTCTCATGCTGCACCTCGGCGTGCAGGTCACTCGTTACATAGCGCAATTCGGACTTCGAAAGGCTGGCCTTCAGTCCCATTGCGCCCTCGAGAATGGCGGGGATATCGCGCTCGGCATAAAGCAGCAGGCAAGGGCGATCGTGGGGCGCCACGGGACCAAGGGCATCGAGCAACTCCAACACATACCCCGGATACGGCTCGCGCACAGCAGGACTGGGAAAAGTCTCAAACATCCACTTGCCTTGCGGCGAGACGGCCGCAACCACCGAGGGCGAGATGGCCACCATGCAATCCGCTGAAGATATCAATGCCAGCCGGCCTCCCAAGCTGATGCCCAGAGCCGCAGCCCGCCCGAAACGGCGTACGTAGCGAATGGCAGACTCGACCTCGTCGCGCATCCCCGGACCGATGGCGGCGTGATTTTCACCGTGGCCGCAGAGATCGATCGCCAGCGCGGCTATACCAGCTTCTCCGAGTTTGACGGCGATCCCGAGCATGTGCTCCTTCGCCGCGCCATAGCCAGGGATCAGGACCGCGCCGCCATGCGCAGATTCCGGCGTAAGAAGATAAGCAGGGATGTTGTGACCGTCCGCGGCAGCCAACGTTGTGATGCGCTCAAGGTTCATATAACGTTTCCCAGTACGGCCCTGCCACGATTCCCTGAACCCGGCTGCGCCATAATTTGCTGGCCCATAATTTGCTGTGCCATATTTCCAGAAGGGAAGATTGTACCGGACTACAGCGACATCAAGGTCAGAAATCGAATGTCTGACGGCGGTTCAAGGGGCGACGGTGTTCAGCCAGCCCAAAACCTTATCGCTCAACACCGGCTCATAATTCTCAAAACCGTGGCCCGCGCCCTCAATGCTCACAAACACGGCCGCGGAGCCGGCGGGCGCCGCCGTCTGCAAGCGCTTGCCGACGTCCTTTTGGATGAGTTTGTCGGCCGTGCCTTGAATGATGAGTATGGGATTCTTGACTCTGGCAAGGTTCTGGTAGGGGTTGGAGAGCCGATCCGGACCCCGTAAACTCAAAAGATAACGAGCGCTGTAGAGTGCCTTGCCTATGGGGCCGAGGTCGATGAGCATCAGTTCCTCTTCGCGACCGGCCCGCTGTAGATTCAAGGCTTCATCCACTGTTGCCTGCGCCTTCTCCTTGCCAAATTGCCATACGTTCCACTCAAAGAGATCACCGACACCGCTCACCAGTACCGTGGCTGCGATGTCCGGGTCGCCGCTGGCGGCTTGGTAGTAGAGGACGCGATTTGTGCCCATGCTTTGTCCGAGCAAAACCAGGCGCTTGTGGCCGAGCTCATGCAAGTAGGCAGCGCCCGCTGCAATATCGGCCTGGTTATCGGTAAAGGAAGACTTCTTGGGACCGGCATCGTGGTCGCGCATGTTCAATGCGAGGGTGTCGTAGCCAGCGTGGGCCGCGGCCTCGGCGAGTTTGGGGAAGTAGGCCTCATAGAAGTTGCCGGCATAGCCGTGTACCAACAACAGGGCGCTCGCACGCGGCTTCGGGGCATGGAAAACGATGCCCTGGAGGCGCACACCGTCGGTGGCGCGCACGGTCACCAGTTCGGAGGAACAAGCTCCGCCGTTCGCAGTGCCCCCAGTCGCAATACCCGAAGAGGATGCCTGCGCCACCGACCATGCGGCCCACAGGAGAAGCGTGGCGTGCAAGAATAATCTGCGAAGTGCCCACATCGCTAAGGCTCCCCCGATGAGCTAGGAGCCTGTGGAGAAATTCGGGCCCGCAGCGGAACAAAAAACTTTTTATGAATTGTCATCCCGAGCGAAGCGAGGGATCTGCATCTTGCGGCGGACTGCAGATCCCTCGCTTCGCTCGGGATGACAAAGTCTGGTGAATTGGGAGTTGAACGGCGGATTTTCACTTTCACCACGGGCTCCTAGGACTTGTCCTCCGTCACAACACCGGCCTGCTTCAGTTTGGCTTCAAGTTCAGCCAGGCGCGCGCGGAGGGCCTTGTCCCGCTCCCAACGCGCGGTCACATCCTGCATGGTGGCGGCTATGCCCAGGACACGTCCGTCGGCATCCTTGAGCAACACGACGTTGAACTCGATGGAGATTTTGCGGCCGTCCTTGGTGGAGGCGGGGACGGCGAGCACGCTCTGCCCGTACTTGGTGACCCCGGTTTCCATGACCCGGTCGTAGCCTTCCCAGTGACGCGCCCGGTGCTTCTCGGGGATGATCATGTCCATGGACTTGCCGATTGCCTCGCCAGCAGTCCAGCCGAACATGGTCTCGGCACCTGCATTCCACAACCGAATGATGCCCTCCCGGTCGCCAAATACAATGGCGACTGAACTTTGATCCACAATGCCTTCGCAGAGCGATTGGTGAGTGAGGACGTCAGTCATTGGCAACTCCAGGAAAATACAGAATGAATACAGTCTTATAGCCGTTTCCAGGCGGAGAAGTAAAGAGCTTGCGAAGAAGCAACACTACCAGGTTGCGGAAAAAGTCGATTCTCGATGCCCAGCCGCTAAAGGGGCTTCTGGTTTCGAAGGACTTGCGGTATCGCTAAAGCGATACCCTGATACGAAACCCGGAGTTTCCGCAGCCTGCTAGACAGAGAGCTGTGGCCACAAGCGGCTGCCGAGCTTCGCTCGGCTTGGACCCTTCGACTTCGCTCAGGGCAGGCTCGCGGGGGCGGCCGTCCCTACACGAGTATTATTTTATTGCCGGCTGCGGAGCCGCGGGTTCTTTCTGCTTCAGTACGCGGCGCAGCAGCTTTCCTGTGGCTGTGCGCGGGAGTTCGTTTACGATCACGATTTCGCGCGGCAGCTTATAGGTTGCAATCTTGCCCTTGAGGAAGGCGAGCAGATCGTCGGGGGTCAGGGTTTCCCCAGGTTTCAGCACCACAAATGCTTTGGCAATTTGGCCGCGCACTTCGTCGGGCACTCCGATGACACCAACGTCGGCAACGGCGGGATGAGTGGCAATGGTGACTTCAATCTCCTCCGGTCCGATGCGGTAACCCGAACTCTTGATGATGTCGTCCTCGCGCGACACGAACCAGAAGTAGCCATCCTCATCGACATATACGAAATCGCCGGCCAGATTCCAGCCCTCGGCGGTGATGGCACGCTGTTGTTTCTCGGGATCGCGCCAATAGACCGTGCCCGTGGGTCCGCAAGCCACAAAGTGGCCGATCTTGCCGGCGGCGGCTGGCTTCCCCTCTTCGTCGATAACCTTCAACTGGTAGCCCGGTACGGCCTGGCCGAACGAGCCCGCTTTGACCTTACGGCTGACCACGTTCGAGGCGAAAACGTACATCATCTCCGTCGTGCCCAGCCCCTCGAAGATCTCCAGCCCAAACTTCTCTTTCCATGCGTGATAGGTCGGCGCAGTCAGGCTCTCGCCGCCGCCGGTGCAGACGCGTAGGCTGCTGAGATCAAACTTGGTTCTCGCGTCCGGTACCTGCAACATCTTGCGGTAAGCGGTGGGGGCAAGAGTCAAGATTGACACGCGATGCTTTTGTATGGTGTCGAACATCTTCTCCGGTTCGAACTTGGCGATGAGCGAAGCAGCCGCACCGAAACGGAAGGGAATGGTCGCATAACTGGAGTAACCCGCCCCAAACGCCAGGGGAGCGGACCCGCCGACAACGTCGTTTTCCGTGACTCGCCAGCCATACTTCCCGAAGCCGTCGGGCACGATCAGCAGTTCCTCCACAAAGTGGACGGTCCCTTTCGGGCGTCCCGTTGTGCCCGAAGTGTACATCAGCAGACCCACGTCTTCGCGGTTGCGGAGCACTGGATCGATGTTCGCATTGCCGGACTGCACCAGTTCGCCGTAAGGGAGAAATCCCTTGGCCTTCACCTCGGCGACATCGCCCCCGACGACGATGATGTGCTTGATCGTCTGAAAGTTCTCTCTCGCGCCCTCGACCTCGCCCAGAAGCGCAGCGCTGACGATGATCGCCACCGCCTCCGAGTCGTTGGCCACGTGAGCGATCTCGTGGCGCGAGAACAGGGGCGACGTGGGAGTGCAGACCGCTCCCAACTTGAGGATCGCGAAGTTAGCGACCAAGGCCGGCGGTATGTTAGGGGTCCGTAGAACGACGCGGTCGCCTTCCTTCACTCCCAGTTCGCGGAGCGCGCTGGCGAACTTGCTGGCTTGAGCGAGAAGCTGGCCGTAGGTAATTCGTTGGTCTTCGAAGAGCACAGCGGTGCGATCTCCCCGACCGGCAGCGACGGCTTTGCCGAGCAGTTCTTCGGTCGAGTTGAACCTTGGAGCATAGGTCGCAAACTCCGGCAGGGTGTAGACACGTTTCGGCCAGAACTCGCGTGGAGGTAGGTACTCAGCCATCTTGGAATTCTCCTTATACCACTTACTTGGCTACCGGGGTTGCGGCAGTCTCGGCGACCAGATCCTCCAGAGCCTGCTCCACGCGGATCGTGCCGCGCTTGGCATCGCTCCGAGGGAAAGCCATTACGGGATAGCGGTCGCCTTCGAATACCAGCACCGCGGGGACAGTGGTTCCAAAGTCCTCTACCAATGCGCCTTTGGCGCCGAAGACCGGGCGCACGCTCGCATCCGGGCCGCTGACCGTTTTGTGATAGATGGGGAACCGGTCCTTGATGCCGGCAACGTCGATGGCCTTGCAATCCACCCCCGCACCCTGTAGCTCCTTTACCAGTTGCAGGGCTCGCTTGATGTCGCACGGAAACATCTCGCCCGGCTTCTGCGTGGAGCTATAGTAGAACTCCACTCGCTTGGCACGGGCAGGGCCGCTGGCTGCGACTGCGGCCTTGGCGGCCACCGGTTCGGGTGGCACATACGTCTGGCCGCTGGCCTCGAAGACATCACACTCCGTCCAGCCTTGCAGTGTGATCGACAATGTGAACGGCCACTCGCGCTTCACACACTTGCCGAGGTAGGCCTTTTGAATGTTGGGATCGAGCGCGGGACGCAAATGCTTGCAGCGAACGCACAGGCATTCAGTGTTGTAGTTAGCCATTCTTGCCTCCAGTTAATCCTTTACCGAGCTCCGGCAACGATGAATTTCGGTTTGCTGCCGACAAGGTCTTCCTTCTTCAGCGGATGACCGCTGAGGATCTTGCCTCGTACGTTACGTTCCATTGCGATGGGTTTACAAACCGCATCCTTGCGGGCGCGCGGCGCGGACCGGGTCAGTCCCGGACCGGAAATAGGAGAATTGTCCGGCTTCTCGGCGAAGCCGGGCAACAGGTCAGCCGTACCAGTGCCTTCCTTGGGACCGGTCACGCACGCTCCGCCCAAGGTTTCAATGCGCCAGATTGTTTTGCATCCGGCGCACTGGGTCGTACCCTTAAAGTTCCAGAAAGGATACGGATCAAGGAAATTCTTGGTCTTACACTTCGGGCATGTGAGCAGCATCGTTCATCTCCTCCATCAAATAGTCTCTTGATCTTCCAGCCGCTTGATATCCGCGGGCGTCAACCCGGCCAACTCGCTGAAGATGCGCTCGTTGTCGGCGCCCACCGGCTTCAGCGCCCACTTCAGGCGGGCCGGCGTTGCCGACATCTTGTACGCCGGCCCCTGGTGCAGCAGTTCACCATAGGTCGGGTCATCCAGCCAGCGAACGGATCCGCGCTCGTTCCAGTGCGGGTGGTTGGCGACCTCTTTCGCGTTCCACACCGGCTGGTTGATGATGTTGTTCGTGTCCATGATCGCGGCTACCTGTTCCTTCGTCTTGTCGGCCGCCCACTTTTCCAGTGCCGGATAAATCTCCATCTGGCTCTGGGGTTTGATGCGGATATCCGTCTTCGCGTACTTCGTGGCCAGGGTGGTTTCGCCAATCGCCTTGCACAGGCGGGCGAAGTCCTTGTCCTCGGACGCGCTGATCAGGATGTAACCTTCTTCCATCTCCTGGGGGTTCTCGGACTTGGGGTAGGAGGACTTGCCGCACTTGATGATGCCATGCACGCACAGTTGCGTATCCCAGTTGCCCCATCGCTCACGGGTGATGCCGTGCCGGCCGTAGAGCGGCAAGGCATACTCCAGTTGGCGCGTGACGCCATGCACCTGCGAGTACTCGATAAACGTGCCCTCGCCCGAGACATGATCACGCCAGTACAGCGCCGCTAACACCTGCGTGGCGCCCATCATGCCGCCCCAGTAATCGGCGAGCCAGATAGTGTGCTTCGCCGGCGCGCCGCCCATGAACTCCTGCTTGCCAGTCATGCCGAAGTTCCCGCCCTGCGACTGTCCCAGAATGTCGTAGGAAGCGCGGACACGTCCCGGCCCCCAACCGCCGAAACCACCGAGCCAGCAGTAGATCAGCCGTGGATTGATCTCTTTCAGTTGACGGTAACCAATGCCCCAGCGATCAAAGGTGCCGGGGCGGTAGTTTTCCACGAACACGTCGGACTTGGCGGCCAGTTTCTTGACCAGATCCTGTCCTTCGGGGCGGTGGAAGTCGATCGAGGTGAAGTACTCGTTCGTGTTCGCGCCCACAAAGCCCAGCCCCGTGCCGCGCTCCGGCACCCACTTGGAAAGTGGATAGAGGAAGGGCTCGTTAAACGGAGTGGTGTGACGCATGGCCTCGCCACGCCGGACCGCCTCGATCTTGATGACTTCGGCGCCAAGTTCGCCGAGATAGGCAGCGCGGAGGGACCCAAAATGTACTGGGTACAGGACAACACGCGGACGCCCTTCAACACTTCGGGTTTGGAAAATTCCTTCTTGGGATCGAAGGTCGTCCGGCAATACTCCTCAAACGACTGTGCCTTATTAATAGGTTGTGTTGCCATCACATTCCTCCTGCGTCAAATGACGTGGGCTTTCTGTAGTCGCTCGAAATCGTCGTGCGTGAAACCAAGTAGCCGCCGAAATACATCCTGGTTGTCGTAGCCGGTCGGGCGGCCCAGCCATTTCAGCCGTCCAGGAGTCTTCTCCTGGAGGTAAGGAGTGGTGCCATAGAGGATCTTCCCGTAGTGCGGCGACTCGTATTCGGCCACGTGTCCGCGATACTTGAAGTGCGGGTATTCCGCCACCTCGTTGACATACAGCACGCCGCCAGACGCCACCTGCTGCTTGGAGAGCTTACGCTCGGCTTCGCTGCGAGGGTTGTCTTTGAGCCATTCGCCCAGCAGGGTGTAGGTCTTCACCTGCTGGTCGTGGGCCAGACGGTCTGCGACTTCCCGGAGACGCAGGTCGCCGAGGATCTCTTCCTCCACTGCGGGATATTCGTCACCCACCACGCGCCAGATGCGGTACCAGAGCCGGTCGTGACCGCCTCCTACCATCATGTAGCCGTCCTTGCACGGGTTCACGGCGTAAATGTTGATGGCCAAGTCCCAGTTGCCGTAGCGCGGACGGATGCTGCCGTCCATCGAATACCACGCCCAACTGTAATCGAGGATGCGGATGATGGCCTCGGCCGACGTAGCTTCGACGAACTGACCTTCGCCAGAAACGTTATCGCGATAGGTCAGAGCAGCCAGAATGCCCATGGCCGCGCAGCTCCCGCCCACGTGGTCGGCCACCCATAGAGCGGAGCGTGTAGGCTGTCCTCCGAACTCCTTGGGATCGCCGGTGCCGTGGACAAACCCGCAGGCTGCCTGGGCCACTGGATCCAGCATTCCTGGTTTGTCCTTGGCCGGGCCCCACTGTCCGCGTTGGCCAACCCAGCAATAGATCAGCCGCGGATTGATCTCTTTTAGCTGGCGATAACCGATTCCCCACTCGTCCCATTGACCGGGCGGTGCATTCTCGATGATGACGTCGGCATGGACCACCAAGTCCTTAAGAATCCGCCGCCCTTCCTCGCTCTCCACGTTCAGAGTGATGGAGGATTTGTTGCGCATCTCGTGCAGGAACTGTCCGCCAACTTTCTCTCCCGTCTCCTTGTCCGTGAACATGTACTCTTCCCGGCCGAAGGGCGTGAGCTTGCGCAGCGGGTCACCCCCCGGAGGCTCGACCTGGATAACCTCGGCACCCAGTTCGGCCAGCTGCGAGGAGCACCAGTGGCCAATCATCATGCGGGTGGTGCAATCCAGCACACGAAGGCGGGAAAGCGCTTCCGGTTTGTCGAAGTTGTGTTCCTGGCGCAGGATCGACTCCAAGAAGAGCGGATACGCCTTGGCTTGGTCGCTCAGGCCTGCGTACACCTCTTCGGGTTTCGCTGTTGGAACCGCGGGCCAAGGTGCGACCTTGGTTTCAGCTGATGCCATGTGTGGCCTCCTAATGCCGGTCGTAGTCAGGTACTTCCACGACTCATAGTACCCAGTGTTTCTTAGTCGGAAAATTAAGCGAGGTTCCTACAGCGTGTTTCATAAATAGGTTTGAAGGGGCGCGGCTTCAGCCGTGCCGTTCCCAAGCCGCTGTCCTGGCGGCTTTAGCCGCTGAGGGGAATCCTTCCTCAGTACTCAAAAGCTGTTTATGAAACATGTTCTAAAAGCAGCTTCTAAAAAGCAGCCCGAATTTTGCTTGGGCCATCGCCAACAAGTCTGTGACCGCAATCACAGTCATTAGTGATTGCGCTCACCTCTGCGGCTATTGCAAAACTCTGACAAATTGAACAGCGCGCCAGCCGCAAAGCGGTGGAAGACGCAACGCGAATTTCCGCATTGGCATCGCGACGTAGTCTAGCTCTCTCGCAGGAAAACGGCAAGCAGCTTTTCTGAACGGTCCCCGATCCCGTCGAGCCCGACAGACCCTCAATCCGGCCAGACGGTAAGCGCCACTTGGCTGAGAATGCGCTGCTTTGTCTCCGCCGACAATGGCAATGCGCGGAAGGAGTCGAGCGCTTCCTTGAGGTCGCGCACGCCTGGGCCGGGCCAGTCGCTACCGAAGAGCGTTTTGTGGGCGATCTCTTCCAGACGAGGAAAGTACTGGAGCAGCTGCGCTGGCGGAATGCTACTGATGTCCAGGTAAACATTGGCATGGCGGCGTACCAGGAAGAAGGCAGTGCTCATCCAGAGAGGCCGGCCTCCATGTGCAAGCACAATCTTCAAGTCCGGAAAATCGACCGCTACATCGTCAATGTGGATCGGGTCCCCGTACTTGCTGCGCGCGCCAGGAAAGATTGATGTGCCGGTGTGAAACATAACCGGGATGCCGTTGCTCTGCGCCGCACGATACAACAACTCCAGCTCTTTCATACCATTGAGGTAGTCGTTGGGGTAGAAGAGTTGATGCGGGGGATGGATCTTGATCAGCCGCAAACCCAGCCGGACTATCTCCTCGATGTCCGCCATGGCGTTGGTGGAGTACCGCGGATGGAAGCTGCCACATGAGAGGAGCCGCTGGGGGTTCGCCTTGGCATAGTTTGCGGCCATGGCGTTGAGTCCGGATGGGAAGCCGGTGACATCGGGCGCGGCCGCATTGATCAGCACTGCACGATCCAGCCCGACCTCGTCCATGTATTTCAAGAAGGCTTTGGGCGAGCGGGTGAACTCCAAGACCCGATCAAAATCGGGCCGATGCTTTTTCATCAGCTCGAGGGCCGGCGGGTTCAGCAGGAGTTCGAACGGTTGGATATGGACGTGGCAGTCGGTGATCAAGGAACTTGCCTGGCCAGTGGTCTTGTCTGGTATCGTGAGCGGTTGCAGTATCCGGTCACGCGGATCCTGCCTGGTCCAGCATCTCTGGGTTCA
>CAVVNA010000019.1:0-139935 GCA_963749275.1 uncultured Acidobacteriaceae bacterium | reverse complement strand
CTACCAAGCCATCTTCTCCGAGGGGCGGGTGGAGTTCCGCCGCCGCGACCACGCGTTCGACACCTATACAGAGATAGCGGTTTCGCCAGAGGATGACATCGAGGTGCGCCGCATCACCATCACGAACTCCTCGCGAGCGCGCCGAGCCATCGAGGTCACCAGTTACGCGGAGGTCGTTCTCGGATCGTCTGCGGCGGATGCGCTTCACCCCGCCTTTAATAATCTGTTCGTCCAGACTGAGATCATCCGCGACAAGCGGACGATTCTCTGCACTCGCCGGCCCCGCTCTCCGGAAGAGCAGCCGCCATGGATGTTCCATTTAATGGCCGTTCATGGAGCGAAGATCGAAGAGATCTCTTACGAAACTGACCGGATGCGCTTCATCGGCCGGGGACGCACTATCGCCAATCCACAAGCCATGGCCAGTCACGCGCCGCTCTCCGGCCGCGAAGGGTCGGTGCTGGATCCGATCGTCGCCATCCGTCATGAAATCGTGCTCGATCCGGAAGAAAAAGTGACGATCGACATCGTGTCCGGCATCGGCGAGACGCGCGCCGCCTGTTTGGGCCTTGCGGAAAAGTACCAGGATCGGCGTCTCGTGGATCGCGTCTTCGGTCTCGCCTGGACACATAGCCAGGTACTCTTGCGGCAGATCAATGCTACAGAGGCCGACGCACAGCTCTATGGACACATAGCTGGCTCGATCGTGTTCGCCAATTCCTCGCTCCGCGCCGACGCGAGCGTCCTCATGAAGAACCGCCGTGGACAATCCGATCTGTGGGGCTACTCCATTTCCGGCGACCTGCCAATCGTGCTGCTCGAGATCGGAGATTCTGCCAACATCGACCTCGCCCGCCAACTCATCCAGGCCCACGGTTACTGGCGCCTAAAAGGATTGGCGGTGGACCTGCTGATCTGGAACGAAGATCACTCCGGCTACCGGCAGGTTCTGCAAGACCAGATCACGGGACTGATTTCCGCAGGGGTTGAAGCCACCTTGACAGATCAACCGGGCAGCATCTTTGTGAGACCGGGGGACCAGATATCGAGCGAGGACCGCATTCTGTTCCAGTCGGTCGCGCGCGCCATCCTCTCGGATAGCCGCGGATCGCTGGTGGACCAACTGCTGCGCCGCCGCGCCGAAGAAGTCACCGTTCCGAAACTTCCCGCGGCCCGAGTCCACCGGCCCGAGCCCGCTGCCGTCGCCGCCGCACCCCGCTCCGATCTGATTTTCTTCAACGGAATGGGCGGATTCACCCCCGACGGCCGCGAGTACATCATTACCACCACCGCGCGCGAAATGACTCCGACGCCATGGGTCAATGTGCTGGCGAACTCGAGCTTCGGAGCCGTGATTTCAGAGAGCGGCATGGCCTGCACCTGGAGTGAAAATGCCCACGAGTTTCGCCTCACTCCCTGGAGCAACGATCCGGTGAGCGATTCAAGCGGAGAGGCGTTCTATATCCGCGATGAAGATAGCGGCCACTTCTGGTCCCCCACGCCGATGCCCAGACCCGGCGCGGCGCCTTATACCATCCGGCACGGATTCGGCTACAGCGTCTTCGAGCACACGGAAGGCGGCATCCGCTCCGAAATGTGGGTTTACGTGGCCGTCGACGCGGCCGTCAAGTTTACGGTGTTGAAAGTGCGAAATGAGTCGGGCCGATCACGCCGGCTCTCCGCCACCGGATACGTGGAATGGGTTCTCGGCGACCTGCGGCCGAAATCGGCGTTGCACGTGGTCACCGAAATTGACCCCAACAGCGCGCTGTTCGCGCGGAACTCCTACAACACGGAGTTCGCCGACCGGCTTGCCTTTTTCAACGTAGACGATCGAAGCCGCACCATGACCGGCGATCGCTCAGAGTTCCTGGGCCGCAACGGCACGCTTCGGAATGCGGCGGCTATGAGCCGGTCCCGGTTTTCCGGGAGAGCGGGGGGTGCTTTGGACCCCTGTGCCGCAATCCAGGTTCCATTCGAGTTGGCCGACGGGCAAGAGCGTGAAATCGTCTTCACTCTCGGCGTAGGCCGTGGCGAAGATGACGCTCACAACCTGGCGGATCGTTTCTGCGAATCGGCTGCCGCCCATGACGAACTCGAAGCGGTATGGCAGTACTGGAAGCACACGCTGGGTGCGGTGCAGGTGGAAACGCCCGACCAGTCGCTCAACGTCCTGGCTAACGGCTGGCTCCTCTACCAAACTCTAGCGTGCCGTTTTTGGGCGCGGAGCGCATTCTACCAACCAGGCGGCGCCTTCGGTTTCCGCGACCAGTTGCAGGACGCGATGGCGCTTATCCACGCCGAGCCCCGCCTGCTTCGTGAGCACCTGCTCCTCTGCGCGTCCCGTCAGTTTCGCGAGGGCGATGTCCAGCATTGGTGGCATCCCCCATCGGGCCGAGGCGTGCGCACCCACTGTTCGGATGATTACCTCTGGCTGCCCCTGGCGACTTCCCGCTACGTTCTCGGCACTGGCGATACCGGGGTATTGGACGAACCAATACACTTCCTCGATGGCCGTCAGGTTAACGCGGAAGAGGACTCGTATTACGATCTGCCGAACCGGATTGGAGAAACCGCCAGTTTGTACGAACACTGTGTGCGAGCCATCCTGAGGGGCCTGCGATTTGGTGAACACTGCCTGCCGCTAATGGGTTCCGGTGACTGGAACGATGGGATGAACCTGGTCGGCCAACGCGGCAAAGGCGAAAGCGTCTGGTTGGGGTTCTTCCTCTATGACGTGCTGCTGCGCTTCGCTGAGGTTGCGGGCGTGCATGGCGACGCGCCCTTTGCCGAACGCTGCCGCCACGAGGCCGCTCAGGTACGTCAGAACATTGAGCTGCACGGCTGGGATGGCGAGTGGTACCGCCGCGCCTACTTCGACGACGGCTCCCCGCTTGGATCAGCCAGTAACCCCGAATGCCAGATCGATTCGATTGCGCAAAGTTGGTCCGTTCTCTCCGGAGCGGGCGATGCCGAGCGCGCGCGCATGGCGATGCGGGCAGTGGATCAGCGCCTCGTTCACCGCGACTGGCGGTTAGTCCAACTCCTCGATCCGCCGTTCGACAAGTCCGATTTGAATCCCGGCTACATCAAGGGATACCTTCCGGGGGTGCGCGAGAATGGCGGCCAATACACTCATGCGGCCATCTGGGCGGCGATGGCGTTCGCCCAATTGGGAGACAGTCAGCGAGCCTGGGAACTCTTCGCCCTGATCAACCCCGTGAACCACGCGGCATCCGCGGAAACGATTGCGACCTACAAAGTGGAACCCTACGTCGTGGCCGCTGATGTCTATGCCCTGTCGCCGCACATTGGCCGCGGGGGATGGACATGGTACACAGGGTCGGCCGGATGGATGTACCGCCTGATTGTGGAATCGCTCTTAGGCCTGAGACTGGACGTGGACAAACTCCACTTTGCTCCCTGCCTTCCCGACCATTGGAAAGAGTTCAAAGTGCATTACCGATATCGTGAGACGATATATCACATCGCGATCGTGCAGGAGCCGGCCGGGGATGGCGAGACGAGTGTTACGGTGGATGGCGTCCAGCGACAAGGTAACGTCATTCAACTGGTTGACGACCGGCAGGAGCACGCAGTCGAGCTGAGACTAAACACTTCCGATAGCGGCGCTGCGGGACAGCCCAACATTTCTGCGGCACAGCCCAACAATAAGGACGAGGAAGAAGCCCGCCTGCCCGACGCTTCTTGATTAAGATTGAGGCGTTCGAGGTAGCGTTGGCGGGATAGAGATTGGCGAGATAGAAAGAAGTCTGGCGGCAGATGAGCAGTGCCAAAGCGCTCCTCAACAGAGTGCTGAAAAATTCGGCTTTGTTCTTGCTCTTGGGTGGCGCAGCGGTTCACCGCTGCGATAACCGGCTTGTTTTCAGCGACGGCTTTACAGTTTGCTGAAAAACTCCGGAATTGGCCCGGAACGGGAAGGGCACGAGTTCCACTCGTGCCGTATGTCAAGCCGAATCAACGGCGGCTTCCAGCCGCTGACGGAAGGCTAGTCTGCGAAAACACTTTTTCAGCAATCTCTTTAGCCGCTGAGGCGCGCGCCACGAGTTTTTCAGCAATCTGTCAAGCAGCTCGAATTTTGTTCCAGCTGACGACATCAAGCTCGCACCGGCTCTTCGACCCCATATCCACCAAATAACGGGAGTCGTGGGGGCTGCATCGTGGAGACGGGATGTCCGCGAGGGGATATTCCATCACTTGCTCTCCCCTATCCAGGCAGGTGGGACAGAGAACGTTTCGCTCCACAAGCCAGTAAGCCCTGGCTTGTGGCCTGTGGCTCACAGCGATTGCCTGTGCGACCTGTTCTTCGCCGTTCAGCCACCCGCTCAGTTCCTCTGTGCCGTCCTCGAGGATAATCCTGACCTGATACTCACTTCCATGGTCGTGCGCCATGCGTTTTCTCCCGATGTGCTTTGTCCCCGGCGCTAGGACGGATTCTGAACTTCGAATTTCTTAACTCAAATGCTACTTTGGGCGGAGAGAGCCAGTCAATACGGGGAACCTTGTATGGTGATGCATTCTTGGAGGCTCCACTAAGGAATCTCTGATTAAGTCTAAAAAATTACCACTGTCATCCTGACCCTGAGCGCAGCCGAAGGGGAAGGACCTAGAGCTGGTTTCATAAATCGGTTTTGGGTAGGGCACGGCTTGAGCCGTGCCGTCCAGGGCTTGGAAAAATGCGGGCTTTAGCCCCTGAGGGACGTGCCTTCCGAGCGGAGAGACATTTATGAAACCAGCTCTATGCATTCTGCCCGCGCCACCAGCGGCGTTGCAGAAAATTTCGACCACGAGCCATGATCCAATCTCCGTGGACCGCTATGACTTAATCAGAGTCCCACTAAACGGACTTTGCTAGGCCCTCATACTCAGCCCCCTGCGCCCCGGAATCGCGGATGCGTCGCAACCAGCCCCAACTGGTGCCCAGCCCTATCGCCGCGCACGTCGGTAACTTGGAGCCATTCGGCTACGAGTGGACAATAGCGACAGCCGCTGCCACCCCATTCTCTCGCGACCACCCAGGGGGCGGTGCAGGGCAGGCTATGTCCTCAAGCAGGTGAAATTCATGGCGACAACCAAGATCGAAAAAGCAGGTGTTTCTTTTGGCATTGGCCGGCAGGGTGGGTCGATCGTAATCGAAGTGCGCCCCCACCACGACACCATTTCCGCACTCAGGGGCGTTCAGTTCGGCTTTGAACTGCTGAACGGAATCACCGTCCAGCAAGCGAAGAAAATCCTGGATGTGCTGAACGAGAACGTAATCGGCGCGTTTGTCATTACCGCGTCGGATGACAAGCAGCAAGCGGCGTCAATCTGACGAGGTCACAACCGAACTCTGAAACCGCAAATGACACCTATGGATGATCGCAGTGATGGATGATCGCAGGAGCGAAAGTTTTGGGCGATACGAGATCCTCTCCGAGCTGGGGCGGGGAGCCATGGGTGTTGTCTACAAAGCGCGCGATCCCAAGATCAACCGAGTCGTCGCCGTAAAGACCGTTTCGCTGGCCGGCCAACCCCCGGAAGAGGAACGCGAGTATCGCGAGCGCTTCTTTCGCGAAGCGGAAGCTGCCGGCCGCCTCTCGCATCCTGGAATCGTAACCATCTTCGATGTGGGCGAGGAACCAGAGACGCGCGTGCCTTACATCGTAATGGAATTTGTTGGCGGGCAGTCCCTCGACAAGTTGCTGTCGCGGGACGACCATAAGTTATCGCTGGAGACAGCCCTACAGCTAACCATCGAACTGGCGGAAGCGCTGGATTGCGCCCACGGTCAAGGCGTGGTTCACCGCGATCTAAAGCCCGCGAATATCCTGCTGACCGAAGACGGCCACGCCAAAATCGCCGATTTCGGAGTGGCGAAACTCAACCTCGCCAGCCACACTCTGGCGGGACGTGCGTACGGCACACCCGCTTACATGTCGCCCGAACAATTGAATGGCGAAGCGGTGGATGGGCGGTCGGATTTGTTTTCCCTGGGCGTGATCCTATACACCGTCCTGACAGGTTACAGGCCGTTTCAAGGCAACAGCGCCCTTACGGTCTCGTTCAAGGTAGTCAACCACGAACCGGTACCGGCGACCGTTCTCGATACCGAGTTGCCGCATGGGCTCGATCACATCATTACACGGGCGATGGCGAAAGATCCCGCCGAACGTTATCAACGCGGCACGGAGATGGTGCAGGACATCCAGAGCCTGCGGGAAGGTCGAGAGCCTTCGAGCAAGACCAAGGCAAAACTGCCAGGTTTGCCCGCGGGCAGAAGCGCACCCCAAGCGGTTGCCGCTAAACCCCAGCCAAGCGCGCACTCTCTGCTCCCGTGGCACGGCGCATCGGAGAAGTTGCTGGAGCCGATCTTGGAGAGGTCGGTTGCCGGCGTCTTGGTATTGGCCGGACTTTTCGTCCTTGGGCTCTGGGCCATTTCACTTGGCCCCCAAGGAGTGCGATCGAGCGCCGCCGAGCGTTTGCCACTAGCCGGTGAGGTTGCGACACACAAAACAGCGGCAACGCCGACGGACCCAGCCGCGCCGCTTCCTTCGATTGCCGAAGCGCCGGCGCCAGTCGTGGAAAAGCCTTCGAAGCAGGTTCCGGCAGGCCGAACCCATCCGTCCCCAACGAAAGTGGCCCGCGCCAACTCCCCAACCGTTTCTCCAGCAGCTTCGCCGGCTACTTCGCCACCTACTTCTCCAGCCACTGCTCCGGCCACTTTGGAAATCGAGGTGGAGCACAGTTTCGCGGAGGCCCAACTGTCAATCTGGGTGGATGATCGCTTGACTTATGCGCACCAGTTGGAAGGAACAGACAAGAAACATCTGGTCGTGTTCCACCATGTCCAGGGCCATGAATTCCATGCCATGCAGGTGTCACCCGGGAAACATAGTCTCAAGGTGCAGGTGACCTCTGATAAATCCACCTATGACCGGTCCGCGACAGTGGCGGGCGAGTTTGTCAGCGGGCAGGAAAACATGCTGCGAATCAACTTCAGTAAGCACGGCGAGATTAACCTAAGCCTGCAATAGTTAGAGCTTTGCGCTCCCCAAAAGTCATTTCCCGGCGATCATTTCCCAGCGATCATTCTTGGCCGTCTGTTTTCTCCTTCATGCATTGTCCGGCTTGCATTGTCCGAGACTGCGTATGGCAGTACCGTTGTCATCCTGAGCGGAGCAGGAACTTCACGAAGTGAAGTCCCTGCGGAGTCGAAGGACCCCTACCCCTCCAGGAATGCCGTTGACTTCGCGAGCTATTTTTTGCTGTACTTGATCGTTAATCACGGTGAAGGAGTTCACCGCCAACCGCTGTCCCAAATCTTAAGTCGGGCCCAGCTGATGACTCCTGACAAGCGGATTTTTTGTCGCGGAGTTATGGCGCCGGCAGCGATCCGCAGAACTAGTGAGGTGGCCCTTCATGGAGAATATGTGGGTGCTGGCTGCTGTGTGGGTCGGCCTGGCTCTGATCGCGACGTTGATCGCCATCTGGTTCAAGATCTCGACCGCGCTCAGCGAGATTGTTGTCGGCACGGCGGCCCAACTGGCGATCGGCCTGCTTTTCGTGCATGCCGATCTGGGCGGGAAGACCGGCTGGATCAGCTTTCTCGCCGGCACGGGCGCCATTGTTCTTACCTTCCTGGCCGGAGCCGAACTCGATCCCCAGATCTTCCGCACGAAATGGAAAGAAGCGACGGTGATTGGGCTGGTGGGTTTCTTCGGTCCGTTTTTTGGGTGCACGGCCGTTGCCCACTACATCCTGCATTGGACGGTACGTTCAAGTTGGCTGGCCGGCGTCGCCCTCTCGACCACTTCCGTGGCTGTCGTATATGCAGTGATGTTGGAACTGGGTTTCAACGTTACTGATTTTGGCAAGGCAGTGCTGGCCGCCTGCTTCGTCAACGATCTGGGAACCGTAATTGCCCTGGGAATGATCTTCTCGCCGTTTACCATCAAGACGCTGATTTTCGTGGTCATCTGCGTGATTGCCTTCGCCGTCCTTCCTTTTCTGACGCCGCGATTCTTCAAGAAATATGGCGGGCGGGTTTCCGAAATTGAGGCCAAATATCTGCTCTTCATGCTATTCGCCATGGGAGGATTGGCGGTTTGGTCCGGCAGTGAAGCAGTCTTGCCCGCCTATATCATCGGAATGGTGCTGGCGGGCAGTGTTGGTAAGGATCACACTCTCATAAGGCGTCTGCGCACCCTGACCTTCGGATTGCTGACGCCGTTTTACTTCATTCGGGCGGGCTCGTTCGTGTCCGTGCCTGCGTTGATCGCGGCCCCGCTAGTATTCACGGCGTTGTTTTTTGCCAAGATGCTGTCGAAGGTAATTCCTCTGTTCCCCACGGTAAAGGCATTTGACTATCAGAAGGAAGAAGGACTGTACTTTACGCTGATGATGTCTACCGGCCTGACGTTTGGAACCATTTCGGCGCTCTTCGGTCTGAATCACGGTGTTATTACCCAGGCGCAGTATTCCTACTTGGTCGCTACGGTGATCGGCAGCGCCGTGATACCTACTATGATCGCCAACGCCTGGTTCATGCCGAGGCACTTGCTGGCCACTAAGAAAGAAGTGAAGCCGATCTTATCTCACGCTAAGAGCGAGAACGCCACTGTGGAGGGAGCATGACGGGACAGCGGCACAACACGCAGTTTCGGAAGTTGCTGGTTGGTTACGACGGATCTCCGCCATCGGAAAAAGCAGTGGATATAGCCTTTTCGCTGGCAAAGTGTCTGGATGCGACGGTGCTGATTTTTGCCGTTGCCCGGCCGCCTGAACCCGCAACTTCGGTCGAATTGGAAGCCGTGCTGGACGACGCGAAGGAACACTTCGAAGAAGGATTCAAGAAGATTCTGGAGAAAGCCCGTTCCCTCGATGTGGAGGTGAAGACGGACATGGCAGTCGGACATCCGGCAGAACAAATCATCCACCGCGCAGAGACCGACGGCGTGGACCTCATCATTTTGGGCCGGCGGGGACGATCCAGGATCGCGAGGATGATGTTAGGTTCGGTCTCCGAGCGAGCTTTGCGATACGCGCACTGTCCGGTGATGGTCGTCCACTAAGTGGGCTGCCTAAGAACTCGCTGTTGCACTTGATTTTGGGTGGCGCAGCGCTTCACAACTTGCGGAAAAATTCGGATTCGGGCGGGTTAGGGAAGGGCACGACTTCAGTCGTGCCGTTAAGTCGTTGAAAATGTGTCCGTGCTTCAGCGCCTGCGGTGTGCTTCTTGCGCCCTCGACGACTTTTTCCGCAAGTTGTTCAGCGCTGCGGTAACCGCATTGTCTTGAGTGCGGCTCTTAGCCGCTGAGGTCGCAGGTGATGCCGGAACTCATCTTTGACCGTGAAGAAGAAATACAACACATCAGGCAGCGCCTGGCGAAGAAGCGTCCCCTCCTTATTCACGGACCCGCGGGCGTTGGCAAAACTCTCCTGCTGCGCAGCTTGTTGCCGGAATTTCCATCGCTTCTCTACTGCGAGGATTCCGCGACCACACACGTCGTATTCCGCAGCCTCGCCCGTAGCTTGCTGAGGCTGCACAATCCACGCGTCCAGGCCGCTTTTCGAAGAGAGGAAGCCATCAAGTCGAAGTCGGCGGTCTCCCTGAAAGGGATTGTGATGGATGCGTTGCATAAGGGCGAGTACTCGATTGTCCTCGATCACCTGAAGCGCCCCTCGCATTCTTTTGCGGCGGCGGTGCGCGAAATCATGGGATGGGGCTCCACTCCGGTAAGTGCAGTGGCCCGGTCGAGTCACATGGAAGACACTGGCTTCCTTCAGCCGTTTTATTCGGATCGCTCCGAGAAGTATGAGGTCCGCAACTTCGAGACCTCGGTCGCCGATCAATTCGCTCGTGAGCTGGTCAAGGGGGCTGGTCTCTCGGCTCCAAACCTGGGCGAGTTCCTCGGCAAGGTTCTGGAGTTCAGCGACGGGAACCCAGGAGCGATTAGGACCCTGATAGAGATGGCGAGCTACCCAAAGTATCGCTCCGATAACCACATCAAGGTCACTCCGCTCTACATAGATTTTCGTATGAATTGGAAGGTCGCTAAGTGAGCGCTAGGGAAACTCTGATTAAGTTGGTTGCTGGAAGCTTTGAAGGGGCATGGCTTAAGCCATGGCGTTACAACCCGGCAAACAGACGGCTTAAGCCGCTGAGGGTCGCTCCTTCACAGCGTCCAGTTTTGCGAACGAATACTTAATCAGACCCTCCCTAGACGTGACTTTCTTGGTTGCTAACTGGACGGGCCTGTTGTTTCTAGTGTCATGAGTCATAAATAAGTTGAATAAGTGTCGGTTTTCCTGCGTCTAAGGTACAAGGGAGGTGCCGATGGCGCTGGGAAGACCGATTCCGCCTTTGCAATTGAGCCGAGAAGAACGCGAAACCCTGGAACGTTGGGTGCGTCGTCCGAGTTCGGCGCAAGCCCTGTGCCTGCGGGCCCGCATCGTGCTGGCCTGTGCGCAAGGAGAAAACAACACCCGGGTGGCGCAACACATGCACGTGAGCAAACCTACGGTGGGCAAATGGCGTGGCCGGTTCGTGGCGCGGCGCCTCGATGGCCTGCTCGACGAACCGCGCCCGGGAGCACCGCGCCAGATCAGCGACGCTGCGGTGGAGCGCGTGCTGACGTTGACTCTGGAAAAGCGTCCGCCGGACGCCACCCACTGGTCCACCCGCTCCATGGCCCAGCGCAGCGGCTTGAGCCAGAGCGCGGTGAGCCGCATCTGGCGTGCGTTTGCTTTGCAACCGCACCGGGCCGAGACGTTCCAGCTCTCCAAGGACCCGCTGTTCATTGAAAAAGTGCGGGACATCGTGGGCCTGTACCTGCATCCGCCCGACCAAGCGTTGGTGTTGTGCGCCGATGAAAAGACGCAGATCCAGGCGCTGGACCGTTCGCAGCCACTGCTGCCCATGCGTCCGGGGCAGGCCGAGCGGCGCACGCATGATTACCTGCGGCATGGCACCACCTCGCTGTTCGCGGCCTTGGAAGTAAAGAGTGGACGCGTGCTGGGGGACATGCATGCCCGCCATCGCTCCCTCGAGTTCCGCAAGTTCTTGGACCGCATCGACCGGGCGGTGCCGGAGGGGCTGGAGGTGCATTTGATTCTGGACAACTACGGCACGCACAAAACCCCGCGGATTCATCGCTGGCTGGCCCGGCATCCCCGTTTCCATCTGCACTTCACGCCCACGGGAGCTTCCTGGCTCAATCTGGTGGAACGCTGGTTCGCGGCCCTGACGGAGAAACAGATTCGGCGGGGCGTGCACCGCTCCACGCGGGAACTGGAGGATGCCATTCGTCACTACATCGAGATCAGCAATGAGCACGCGAAACCCTTTGTGTGGACCAAGACGGCCGACGAAATCCTGGCTTCTGTGGCCCGCTTTTGTAAACGCATTTCTGACTCAGTACACTAGGGAATCTCTGATTAAGTCCAAAAATTACCACTGTCATCCTGAGCGCAGCGAAGGACCTATGCATTCTGCCCGCGCCACCAGCGGCGTTGCAGGGAATTTCGACCACAGCAACGATCCAATGTCCGTGGACCGCTATTAATCAGAGTCCCTTAGCTCTTTTCCCGCGACCGCGGGATCAGTTTTTGGAGCTTCAACCAGGGCGGGAGTCGGGAACGTCGTCTTTAGGGAGGAATAGCCGCCTTAGCGCAGTTTTGCTGGCGTTGGCGAGGCGGCGGTTCAGATCTTCCATGTCGGCTCTTACCCAGCCTACGCTGGAGATCTTGATCTCGGAGTCCTGCGCGATGAAGAACAACGACGGCACATTGGTGAGGCCGTATGCGTTTGAAACCACATAGCCGGCGGGATCGTCGAGGAGCGCGGGGAAGGTTATGCCATATTCCTTCAAAAAGGCTGCGGTGTTGGGCTTGTCGTCCTGAGAAATTCCTACTATGGCGACTTTCTCGCCACCATAGGCTTTGCGCAAGCGCTCGAAAAACGGAAACGCATACTGGCAGACGGGGCAGGAGACCTTGAAGAACACGGCCGCCACGGGTCCGCGCTTGAGTGCGTCTCGTAGAGAGAAAGAGAAGGAGCCGCCATCTTTGCCGCTAAAGAGAGCGGGCAAAGAAAAGTCCGGCGCCTTGGTTCCTTCCCGCAATGCAGTCATATCTTTCCGACCTCCAAACAGGCGATCAATCCACTTCATAAAAGAAATGCATCACCACATTAGAAAAACTCTGATTAAGTTGGTTCCCGGAAGCTTTGAAGGGGCATGGCTTCAGCCATGCCGCTACAGCCCGCCAAACATGCGGCTTTAGCCGCTGAGGACTGCTTCTTCACAGTGTCCAGTTTTGTCAACGAACACTTAATCAGACCCTCCTTAGATGATACCGCTGGCCTTCAGGATTTTCCGCGTCAACCCGGTGATTGGTATCCGAGCGATACGATCGATTGCGATCCATGTGCCTTTCGTGGCGGCCGGAGCACCTGGCAATGGCGTATTCCGCAACCGCGTATTTCGTAACACATGAACCGTGTAGTCGGTGATGGTAATGGAATGGCGAAACGTGCGCCAGCGCGCCGACGCCGGCAATCGACGCGGAGGCTCGGATGATTGCGGCAGTTCCCACATGCCGGGCATGAGCGAGGCTTGGCGCGGGCGTTGCACGAGCCGGACTTTGCCACTGCCACTGCCGTCGCGCCACTCCAGCGCGCACCAGATTTGTTTCTTTTTCTGAAGGGAAGGCGGCTCGGTGCGCAAAACTTCTCCCCGCGTCACACACCATTTCCGCACCGGGCACATTGGACAATGGGGCGCGCGCGGCACGCACACGGTTGCGCCCAGTTCCATCATGCCCTGGTTGAAATCTCCGGGCCTGGAGTTGGCGAGAAGCGCTTGCGCATGTTGCCAGGTTTGGGCCGTGGTGAGATTGATGCCGATCGATTTATTGCCGATCAGTCTTTGCAACACACGCTCGACATTCCCATCGACAACGGCGACGGGTTCGGAAAACGCAATGCTGGCGATGGCAGCTGCGGTGTAGCGTCCGATGCCGGGCAGGGCGAGCAAGGCTTCGGAATCTCGGGGGAAGCAGCCGCCGTGTTGTGTAGCGATCTGCCGAGCGCACCGATGCAACATGCGCGCTCGTCGATAGTAGCCCAGCCCGCTCCAGGCGGCGAGGACCGCGTCTTCAGAGGCTGCGGCTAGCACTTCGACGTTGGGGAAGCGTTCGAGAAAAACGCGGTAGTATTCCAGCACGGCGGCCACGCGCGTCTGTTGCAGCATGATTTCGCTGAGCCAGATGCGGTAGGGATCGCGAGTCTTGCGCCAGGGAAGGTCGCGGCGATGCTGGTCGTACCAGCCGAGGACGGCCCGGCGAAAGCCGGCCACGTTCTTGCCGATTGCGGGAGACGCGGCGCGCCGCGTCTCTACGGGGATGTCTAGCACGCGCTTCATTGTTGGCTGACGCTGTGCGCGATGACGACCCATCCGGCTTTTTGTTGCTGCCACACCGTCATCATGTGCTGCGGCGCCGAAGGGAGCGGTTGCGAGCCGCCGGCTCCATTGGAGGTGACACCATTCAGAGTGATGGTGTAGGTCACTACGATGGTGGTTCCGTTCAACTCGGTTTTCAGATCGCCGAGCGCGTAGTCTTTTAACTGCCAACTCCGATACTGCTCCAGCGTGGCCGCGCGATCAAGCGTTCCGCCGGAGGTCACGCCCGCATAATTCGAAGCGAGAGCGCGCTCCACCTCGACCCAGTTCGCCGCCTGCACATCTTTCCAGAAAACGCGCTCCAGACCCTCCCCTCCGGTTGCTTCCGACAAGGAGCGCGCCGGACGATCGCGATAAAAAGTACAGGCCGGCGCGAACATCAGCGTGAAAGTCAGCATCACAAGCGCAAAAGTCAGCATCACAATCACAGAAACCGGCGGAGATTCGACAGTTATCCTCGGACGCATGGCGAGATTGTATCGTGACCCGGCTTGTGTGGGGACGGGGAGTGCCCCAGTCCAAGCGGAGCTCCGCTTCCACGCAAGCCTTCCACACAAAGCCAATTGACCGCCGAGAGCGAGCCCACGATAATATTGGAGCCTGGTAACCACGGCACACGCGTGGACATCAATCCAAGCCGGCGGGGTGAGTATGACAAAGTTCGACCGCAAGGTGGAAGAGGCTTCCGCTCGCATCAACCGCTCGGTAGCGAATATCTCCGAGACTCTGGAAAAAGAGACGAAGGAACTGGTGACGTATCTGAACGACGAGGTTGTGCCAGCGGTGCGAACGCATTCCTCGAAGGCGCTGCGAACGGCGGCGGGGAAGCTCTCCAAGTTCGCGGACTTTCTGGAAACACAGCGCAAGGGTTCTTGAACTGCCTCCCTTCCAGTTGCCCGCTCCAAGAGCACGCGGCGGCCGTCACGGCGG
The DNA here is from genome assembly GCA_963749275.1 of uncultured Acidobacteriaceae bacterium. Lineage (GTDB taxonomy): Bacteria > Acidobacteriota > Terriglobia > Terriglobales > Acidobacteriaceae > Acidiflorens. The sequence goes on along the minus strand of CAVVNA010000019.1, from coordinate 125,542 downwards.
CCGGCGACCTGCCCGCTGCCGTGTCTTCTATTCCTTCTATTGCTGGGCAGCGCGCTTCTGAGCGGCTGTGGTCATAAAAGGACGCCGGCGCCGGTTCCACCACCACCGTCGCTTCCGCAAGAAAAACCAGCCGCGACTCCGCCTGCGGAAACGACGGGCGAAAACGAGAAGATCGAGGTTCCCGCCGGCGCGAAACCGATCTTCGAACAAACCGGGATGGCGAGCTGGTACGGCGCTCCCTATCACAACCGGCGCGGATCGAACGGCGAGGTTTACAACATGCACGCGATGACGGCGGCACATCTTACTTTGCCGCTGGGCTCGATCGTGCGCGTCACGAATTTGAAAAGCGGACACTCGGCGCTGGTGCGGATCACCGATCGCGGACCGTTCGTGCCGGGCCGCATCCTCGATCTTTCCCTGGCCGCCGCGAAGGCGCTGGATGTGTACTTGCCAGGCACCGCGAAAGTTCGGCTGGAGGTTCTGCAGGCGCCTGTGCCTCTCGATACCGGCGGACGCTGGGCGGTTCAGATCGGCTCCTTCACCGGGCAGAAAGCGGCCGCCGAATTAGCGGAACACCTACAGAAGCGCTACCAGACGGCCAATGTCATCAAGTTTCTGAGTCCCGTGGGAGACTGGTGGGTGCGGGTGCGGGTGCTGGACGACGACCGCCAGCGCGCGACAGCTCTGGCCCACGAGACCGAGACTGCCGAGGGATCGGTATTTCTGGTGCGGCTCGACTGAAAACACTTTTCTTTACAAACATCGTTAGCTGGAGTGGTATTGTTTCTTCCAGAGATATAGAGAACTTATCTCCGTGTTGACTTGCCGGATGATCGTAATCCCAGGCAAGGGGAGACTCACTTATGGCGGGTTGTCTATTCTGCCGAATCATTAGCGGCGAAGTGCCATCCAAGAAAGTGTACGAAGACGAGCACACATTTGCCTTTGAAGATCTGAACCCACAAGGCCCGACCCACGTGCTGGTCATCCCGAAGAAACATATTTCTGGATTGAAGGAAGCGACGGCAGAGGACGCGGAGCTGGTAGGTCGCTGTCACCTGGCGGCCGCGCACATTGCGCGCGAGCGATCGATTGAAGATGGCTACCGCACCGTGCTGAATGTGGGCCCGCGCGCGGGGCAATCGGTTTTTCATCTGCATGTGCACCTGATCGGCGGGCGCTCGCTGCACTGGCCGCCGGGATAGTCGCGTGTTAGGTGAATAATCTCTGTGTCATCTTGAGCGAAACGAAAGACCCATGCATCGTGCTCACAAATACATGGGTCCCTCGCTTAGGATGACAAATTGGTTTAATGGCAAGCGCGGTCCGTGTCCTCGGGCCTGCATCCTCTGACTCCCATTCTCTGGCTTACAATCGTGGGATGGCAAACCTGACATTGGTGTACGGTCTGCGTCTGCTGCCCTCCGACGAGGTCGCAGAGGTTGGAGCGGCGACCATCAAACTGAAGAATGGGCGGGATGCGCACGTCGCCATGCACATTCTCGAGGGCGGCAAAGACGAAATCGAGAAGCAGCTCAAGACCAGTCTGGCTGCCTTTTTCGACTTCTATCCTGAGATATGACGCCCTGAGATATGACGCCTGAGATATGAGAACAGGCGCGACGTCCTATAATCAGGCGGCGAATCAGGCGAGCGGATGAGACTGATCTCCCTGGAACTCGAGAGCAAGCTGCGCGACAAAGGGCTCTGGCCGCAGAGTTGGATCGCGTGGGCGGCGCTCTACGTGCTGGCGCTCGACCTTCTTCTGTTCGCGGTGCAGTGGCTGACGCGGCGTGCCAGCCCAGCAACCTCGGCGAGCCTGGAGGGCTGGGTAACCTTTCTCAGTGCGCTGGCGATTGTGTTGCTCGCGTTTGCCGGGTTCCGCTGGCTGCGCTCGAAACTGCTGTGGCGGCTGCGGAACCGGTTGATCGTTACCTATGTTTTTACTGGCGTGATTCCGGTTTTTCTGCTGGTGATGATTTCGCTGATCACGCTCTATCTTCTGGCCTGGCAGTTCGCCGGCTTTGTCGTAACTTCCGACATCACAACTCACCTCCGCAGCATGGAGGCAGCCAATCGAGCCATTGCCAATCACCTGGCGACGCAAATTTCGGGCGGTGGGAAGCTGGATGCGGGAATGCTCGGCCGGGCCAGGCCGCGTCGTCCGGAGTGGGCGCGGCGGCAGGTGTGCGCTTGGTACCGGAACCAGCCGCAGCCTTACTGCTCGGGTCCGGAGGGCGCGGCTGGCTTTGACTCTCCGTCGTTTATCAGCGGGGATTTTCGCGATATCGTGCGCGACCACGGCACACTCTATCTGCGCACGGCGACCGTGCTCGCGGCTGAAGCGGGACCTTTGCGGGTGATTCTGAGTGAGCCGCTCGACAAGGAGTTCGTCGATAAAATCGCGGGGGACCTCGGTCGAATTGCGATCTATGGAAACGCGAGTGCGACTGTGAACTTGGCCGCTCCGGCGCAGCAAAACTCCTCGGAGCCCTTCCTTGGATTCGATGAAGGAAAACAACGGCAGCAGGTTTTTTCTGCGGGGACGATTCCTCCAGCAAGCAGCGTGCTCGATAGACAAATCGGCTTTCCGATCCCATTGCAGGTGGTGAATTGGGCCACGGGAGGACGACAGCGCGATGGAGCGCTCGCGGAGGTCGAGACGCGGCCCTCGGTGCTCTATGCGAGACTTTTTGCGGCGCTGGGAGATTACGCCAAGGGCCTGGAATACATTTTGCTGTCGATCATGTTTGTGTTCGCGATCATCTGGCTGCTGGCGCTGTTCGTGGGAACCAAACTGGCGCGCACCATCACCTCGGCGGTGGACCAACTCTACGAAGGCACCAAGCACGTCAATCGTGCCGACTTCAGCCACCGGATCACGGTGCAGTCGAGCGACCAACTGGCGACCCTCGCCAACTCCTTCAACTCGATGACCACATCGATTGAGAAGCTGGTACAGGAGCAGAAGGAAAAGCAGCGACTGGAAGGCGAATTGGCGATTGCGCAGGAAGTGCAGGCGCAGCTCTATCCCAAGTTGATCACGCAACTGGAGACGTTGGAAGTGCATGGGTTCTGCCGTCCGGCGCGGACGGTGAGCGGCGACTACTACGATTTTCTAGCGCTGAATTCCGACCGGCTGATGCTGGCGGTTGGCGACATCAGCGGCAAAGGAATTTCGGCGGCGCTGCTGATGGCGACAATCTACGCGGCGGTGCGTGCCTACAGCATCGAAGACAGATCCCTGCTTCGCGAACTAACGCTGCGTGAACCAGCTACGGTTGGTGCGGCGGCGGGCTCGGGGTTAATGCTGGCTTCTGAGTCGGGCGGGACGGAAGCCTCTCCGGCGACGCTGCTGACGCTGCTGAACCATCAGCTTTACGAAAGCACTCCGGAGGCAAAGTACGCGACTTTGTTTTTGGGAATCTATGACGGAGCGACGCGCCGGTTCACGTACACGAACGGCGGTCACCTGCCGCCCATCCTGATTTCCGAAGATGGGTCGTCTCAGCTGCTGAGCTGCGGCGGAACCGTGGTCGGCCTATTCGACAATTTGAGTTTTCCGGAAGCGACCGTGCAACTCCGCCCCGGCGACGTGCTGGTCGCTTACAGTGATGGGGTGACCGAACCGGAAAACGATTATGGCGAGTTCGGCGAGCAGCGACTGATCCAACTGGTGCGCGAGAATCGTCATTTGCCGCTGGAGCGTATCACCGAAATTGTCACCACCGCCGTGGCCGACTGGATCGGCGACAACGAACAGCCCGACGATGTAACGCTGGTTCTGGCGCGCGCGCGGTGAGGCGGCGGCATTCTGTGCTTAAGCGTTGGCTGGGTTCGCCTGCCCTGCTTACCGGCGCGCTGCCTCGATCTCATCGACAATATGATTCATGTGGTACACCTTCTGCAGCCCTTCGAGGAGGGCGCGGCAGTCCACCGCCACCGCTCGGTTCTTCGCCGCATCATAGCCGTAATCGCCGCCCAGAGAGAAAATGTTCCCGTCAAAGATGAGGCCGACAACGTTGGCGTCACGGTCGATGAGCGGGCTGCCGGAGTTGCCGCCGATAATGTCGTTCGTGGTGGAGAGATTCATCGGCAGCGATAGATTCAGCGAGGCTTTGGCCTTGAGCCAGCTTTCGGGCAGGGCGTACGGAGGCGCGCCGGTGGCTCGATGGAACAGGCCTTCGATCATCGTGTATGGCTCTACGAACTTACCCTCCGCATCTTCGAAGCCTTTTACGCTTCCATAGCTCAGCCGGGCGGTAAACGTCGCATCGGGGTTGACGCTCGTGCCGTAAACCGCAAAGCGCGCCTTCGCAATCCTCTCCGCAGCTGCCCGCGTCGGTGCGTCCACGCGGGCCTCGTAATCTTTGCGCTGAGCGCGACGATCGTCGTCGAGCGAAGCGGCGAAGCGGATCATCGGATCGGCCGACTCGCCCACCGCAGCCCGGCCACCGTTGTACAAATCCTCCCGTACTTTTGGATCTTCCAGATGCGTGCCGCTCACCAGCCGGTGTGCCAACTGCGCGGGGGATTCATTACCTAGCATCTTGCGGACGAACGGATCGTCGGCCCCCAGGTTCCGTCGTATGACGGTGAACATGAGGGTCAGGTCGAGTTCTTCAAGATCCTTATAAATTGGGACGGGCGCGGCCAGTTCCTGCTGGACGTTGACCAGGGATTGGTCGGTGTATTCCGGCAGACGTTCTGGGTTGGGCTTGGCGCGCTCGGCCGAGGCACGCACCAGCGTTACCGCGTAACCCAGCAGCCCCGACCTGAAAGAACGGTTGCCAAGGCTTTGCCTCCGAGTAAACAACTGTGCGCGTGTGCGCTGAATTTGCGCGATGTCGTCCCAAGCCGAAAGGTCCGCGGCCAGCTTTGGATCGCCCTCTACCGCGGCGCGCAGGTGTTGTTCCTCCTGCTGCTTGCCCGCGAAAAACTTCGGATCCACCAACGCCTCCTGCCTCCCAAAGACGACCTTGAAATCGTTTTCGATAAAGAACAGTTCGTCATTCGCCTCGCGCGCCTGTTCTGGTCCCCGGGTTACGAACTGCTCCAGTTGACCGCGATACTCCGCGATTTCTGGGATTATGAATGGAAGCGCCGTGTCGCGCTCAAAGCCCAGTTGCGCCATCGTCAGTTCTCGGCTTGTCCCGCCCGGGTTTCCGGATACGAACACCAGGTCCCCGTCCTTCGAACCGTTCGCGCTCCAGCGCAAGTAGTCGGGACTGCCGGCCGGTTTGCCGCCTTCATATGCCCGTAGGAGGCCGATATCGAAGTCGAAGCGCGGGAAATTGAAATTATCCGGATCGCCGCCGAATTGCGCGACCGCAAACTCCGGCGCGAACACCAGGCGTACGTCGTTGTAACGCTTGTAGCGGTACAAATCGTAGACCCCGCCGTGGTACAGCGATACCAGGTCGCAGCGCACACTCGGATCCGAGCCGCAGCTCTGCTGCAGTTCTGCTTGTTTGGCGTGAAGGGCTTTGTTCGCGTCATCGCCACTCTTGCCGGCGATCGCACCTTGGACCTCTCCGGTCACATCGCGAATCTGCACCAGTTGATCGAGTTCGAACGCAGGACACTTCCGCTCCTCGGCAGCCGTCTTCGCGGCGAAACCGCTTTCGACAAGGTTTTGTTGCGGTGTTGACAGCTGTTCAACGCAATCGACCACGCAGTGATGATTCGTCATGACCAGTCCCTGCGGAGAGATGAATGATGCGGAGCAGCCGCCGGCGATCCGTAACGACGCCAGGCGCACGTGGTCAAGCCATGATTGCGAGGGCGTGAAACCGTATTTGGCCGCCACCGTCTTCGACGGAAAATTGTCGAATGTCCACATACCTTCTTCGGCTGGCATCGCCTGCGACAGGGCCAGGCATGCCGCCAGCAATCCCGCCGCTAAGCTCGCGCGCTTCGATAGGTTCATCGTTTCTATTCTCATTGTCTCCCTATATTGTCTCCCTACGGAGTTGCAAAGTTTCGACCGCTCGTCGCAGACGCGCATGCTACTACTGCGATGCAGCCCGGCGGCGTGCGCCAGACATCGTATCACCTAGCTTGATCTAGCTTCTGAATTCTCGTCAAGGCGAGCAGTGTGTGGTGTGCGTTAACAGCCATCTGCTGCTGGAGCTCATCACCGAGATTGGGATGGCTGTTGTGGCCGACTGGATCGGCGAGAACCAACAGCCCGGCGATGTGACGCTGGTGCTGGTGCGATGAGGGAGAGCCGTCGCGGTCGTAGCTCCATTGTTTCGAAGAATCGTGGTTCCGAAAAAATCGGGGGACTTGAAAGGGGGTGGTACCCCCCCCCCCCCCCAAATTTCCGCTAAAGTATTAAGGAATAAGGACTTAACTTCAAAATATTCAAAAATAAGGACTTAGCTTCGAAATACTTCGTTTTGGATCGGGAGCGCGGTGAAGGCTGCTCGGGTGTCATTTAGGTTGTCAAGGAGCGCTGACAATGGCTTCTGTGCGACATCGAGTTCCGTCTCTGAAGACGGACAAACCTTGATTCTCGGCCATGGCGAGTGTGATATCTGTGATGGTGCTCACTGGCTAGGTGTGATGAATGGTATGGGCTTAGGCGGAAGATCCGACCTGCGGCCGCGTAAAGCGGAGTCGAACGGTGTCGGCGGTTCGCAGTCCGCCTCGGCTAGACCTCAGGGCAAGCTTTCTCGAAAAGCGCGAGAAGTGGCGCACCCGCGGTTGTTCCGGTCAATGGTAAGAGACAAACCCTTTGAAGTGGCCCCCACGCGAGCCCGGACTTGTTCAAATTCGGGATGACGAGGTATCCTTTTGCTTCCTAATGGCAGCCAAACTTACTGAAGAGCTGCTTACCCGCATCGCGCAAGTGACGAACAAGCGCGCCCGTCTTGTTTTGGACACAATCGCTGAAAAGGGAAACATTACAACTGAGGAGTTGCAGAGGTTGGGCTATGAACATGCGCCAAGCGCTGCACGTGACGTGCGCGAACTTGGTTTCACGCTCGTCACCACAATGGTTAAGAACGCTAACGGAAAGCGCATGGCTCAGTATTCCTTGGCTTTGAACGTCGAGGCTGGGAAAACAGGCAGGCTTCAGTTACCCAAGAAGGAGCGCGACACGATTATCGGCACTGCTGGCGGAAAATGCCAACTATGCGGGGCCACACACGATCTCCAAGTTGACCATCGCGTGCCATATCAAGTCGCTGGCGAGTCGCTTAAGGGAAGTGCAAACCCTTATATGGTGCTGGACGGAACGTGCAACCGACGCAAGTCGTGGATTTGTGAACATTGCCCAAACCTAATGAGGTACAAGAAAGTGAGCACTTGTAAAAGCTGCTATTGGGCCAACCCGGAACAGCACACGCATGTTGCCATGGAAGAATTGCGCCGCGTGGATTTGGTATTCAGCGGGAAAGAAACCAAGGCCTTCGACAAGCTCCGCACGCGATGCCAGCAACAAGGCGTTTCTGTACCCGATGGGTTAAAGGAACTGGTGGTCGAATCAGGAAAATAGAGCCGCCTGCGGTTCAAACGCCTTGAGTTGGGCCTGTGCGGGTATGCCCTTTGTGCGCAATCCTGCCGATAGATAGACTGATTCAACTGTCACGTGATCTCGGCCGCTCAACGTGGCTTGACTTGAGCGCCCTGTTTCCAGCAGGAGTTGATGCGCGCCTAAATCTGCCGGTAGTGGTTCGCCGTAGGTTTTGCCACCGCAGTGTCCGTCGTAGCTCAGGATGTATTGGACGGATTGTTGGTTGAGAGTTTTCAGAATGCCTATCATCTCGCCGCGCTGCACGCCTTGAATATAGCGCCGGTCGCGCGTATTGCTGACGCCCTGATACGGGGGATCCATGTAAATAAGGTCGCGACTGTTGGCCATACTTAATACTTCTCGAAAGTCACCACAAATGACCTGCGTCCGCCCGTGCAGCAAGCGATGTGCGGCGTGGATTTCCTCGTCCATTGTGTCGGGCCGCATACCCTGCCGCCGCCTGTCCGGCGATTGATTGAACTCTCCTTTCGCGCTGAATCGAACGGCATTTTTTACGCACCGAGCCAACAGGTAAAGAAGCTTGGCTGGGTCTTGGTCATTGTTGAATTCGGCGCGGATTTGATTGAACCGTTTGCTTGGGTCGGTCTTACGCTGCGATTCCCAAAGGCTGCGGTAATCTTCGCTCAACTTCTTTGGGTTGTCGACCACAGCGCGCCAAATGTCCGTAAGAGGCCTGAGGACGTCGGCAATCACGTATTCAGCAAACAGGTTTTTCTTGGCGGCAGCCAGTGTGATCGCTGCGGAACCGGCGAACGGTTCGATTAGCCGCGTGAAATCGCCTTTCCGAATGAATGAAAGGATTGCAGGCGCAAGCAGCCGTTTGCTACCTTGGTACGGAATCGGGTGTGGACATTGGAACCGCATTTCTTAGTTTATCTGGAACGAAGTATAGCGCGCCCGGCTGTGAGGTCCCACTATCAAATGGACGTAGCAGCACGCAAGGGGGTAGGCCACATCTCTACACGAGTTTTCCGCATATGAAAAAGCGGGAGGGATTTCTCCCTCCCGCGCCGTTTTGTCTCTCGATCAACTGCGGATCCCTCGCTTCGCGCGGGATGACAATCCCGCGTAAGGAGAGACGATCTGCTTACACCAGCCCCTGATCCAGCATCGAGTTCGCGACTTTCAAGAAGCCCGCGATATTGGCGCCGTTCACCAGGTTGCCAGGCGTGCCGTATTTCTCGGCGGTTTCGTAGCAGTTCTGGTGGATGGCAATCATGATCTTGTGCAAACGATCATCGACTTCTTCCCGGGTCCAGGAGATGCGCATACTGTTCTGCGCCATTTCCAGTCCGGAGGTGGCAACGCCGCCAGCATTGGCGGCCTTGGCCGGTCCGTAGAGGACTTTGGCGTCGAGGAACGCCTTGGTGGCTTCGAGGGTGCTTGGCATGTTCGCTCCCTCGCTGACGACCTTGATGCCATTCTTTATTAGGTTCGCCGCGTCCTTTGCGTTGATCTCATTCTGAGTGGCGCTCGGGAACGCGCAGTCGGCCTTGATGTTCCACAGCCAGTTGTGGTCGAGCTTCTTGTCGGTGGCGCTGTAGATGGCCTTCTTGAATTTGTTAGTGTACTCCTGGATGCGGCCGCGGCGGTTGTTCTTCAGCTCCATGATAAAGGCGAGCTTTTCGCGGTCGATGCCGTCGGCATCATAGATGGCGCCGTCGGAATCGGACACGGTAACCGGCTTTGCGCCCAGATCAAGCAGTTTCTCGATGGTGTACTGCGAGACGTTGCCGCTGCCGGAGACCAGACACACTTTGCCTTCCAGCGTGTCTTTGCGAGTCTTCAGCATTTCCTTGGCGAAGTACACGCAGCCGTAGCCGGTGGCCTCGGGACGAATCAGCGAACCGCCCCAAGCCAGGCCCTTGCCGGTGAGAACGCCGGTGAATTCATTCCGCAGGCGCTTGTATTGGCCAAACATGAAGCCGATTTCGCGTCCGCCCACGCCGATGTCGCCGGCGGGAACGTCCGTGTCCGGGCCGATGTGACGGCAGAGCTCGGTCATGAAGCTCTGGCAGAAGCGCATGACTTCGTTGTCGCTCTTGCCCTTGGGGTCGAAATCCGAACCGCCCTTGCCGCCGCCCATGGGCAGCGTGGTGAGCGAATTCTTGAAGACTTGTTCGAACGCCAGGAATTTCAGAATGCCGAGGTTCACCGAGGGATGGAAGCGCAGTCCGCCTTTGTAGGGGCCGATGGCGCTGTTCATCTCGATGCGGAAGCCGCGATTGACTTGCACTTTGCCTTGGTCATCGAACCAGGGCACGCGGAACATAAGAACCCGTTCGGGCTCCGTAATACGCTCCAGGATTTTGGCTTCGTGATATTCAGGGTGGCGTTCCAACACGGGCCTCAAGGACTCGAACACTTCCATGACGGCTTGGTGGAATTCCGGTTCGGCTGGGTTTTTGGCTTTGACGAGGTTGAGAATTTGATTGGTGTAGTCCGCCCCAGCTTTCTTGGGCGGTTCCATCACTGTACTCATAGGCGTGCCTCCGAATTTTATACGCTATACGGATTGTCAAACACAGGACACCGCAGGAATTGCGGCTGTAAATAATTAGATGCCTCGAGGAGAAGTTCTGCCGTGATAGGCATCACCCCATTTCGTGACAATTGGGCGCAAGGCTCTGTACCGGGAACACCCTGCGCTGGAACAGGAAACCCAGCCGAATGTGTCCGTTAGCGATTATGACAAGTCTACTTCCCGGAACCAGGTTTTACAACCGTCACTTTGGCTCGTGTGGGGACGGGCACCCCCGTGGTCACAGCAATTCTCGATTAGTAAGAGGGAACGTGCGTCAGAACAACATGCGTCAGAACCATGTGCGCTTGCGGTATTCGCGATAGGCGTCGCCGAACTTCGCTTCCAAAACGGCGGCTTCGCGGCGCGCGCGGATGATCTGCATCGGAATTAGCACCGCCAGAATGATCAGCAACTGAGGCCGCCCCATCATGAGAACCATCCCTACCACGGCAAACATTCCGAAAACATAAATAGGATTGCGGATCCGCGAGTAGATGCCGCGCGTGACAAGCTCACTCGCTTTCGGAACCCAGGAGAACGATCGACCCAGCGTGTAGCGGGCGAGAATCACGCCGCCGAGGCCGATCAAACCGAGCAGCAGGCCGAGCCATTGCGTCAGCCCGCGTCTCTGTACGGACTGAAATACAAAGCCGAAAGCCCACAGGCCCACAACCAGCGGCAGCCAGACGTGCCATATCGTGCCACGATCAATCTTCACGCTCTCCTCCAGGTCTAGTCGACGAATCCCTGGCGAACGGCGTGGATGAAATCAGTGTAGGCGGGCTCGACGCCGGAAGCGCGCATCTGCAAGGCGATCTGCCCGCGATGATATGCGGAGTGAAAAAGTACGTGCGTCAGCACGTCTTCTACACGGCTGGACCATGGTTCGCCCTTGCTGTTGCGGTATTCGACTTGGTCGTCGAGCGAGGCAGGCGGGAGTTGCGTCCCAAGCTGCGACGTTAACTGCATAAGATACCTTCGCCATGCCGACGACACCTCGTCGGCCAGCGCCATGCAGTCCTCAATCGTTGAACCGGGCCACACCGGCATGCTCTGGCGCTGTTTCAAGATACGTTCGAGCCAGAGCTTCTGCGCCGAGAGAATATGAGCCATGCGTCCGACCGTGTCCGGGGAAACGGACCCGGCAGCACGCATCGCGGCGAGGCATTCGCGATTCGCCCAGTAATCGTAGGCAAACATCCGAAGAAAATCTTTGATGTCCACAAACACTCCTTTCGGCGAGACGCGACGCCCGCAGAGGGCAGGCGCGTTCGACTGGCTGCACAACGATACGATGACAGACGCTACGATAACAAACGGCCGTATCTGTTCCACACCGGCCATTTACATTCCATTCACATTCCCGTTTTATGCTAGCTTCTTTACAGTTACTAGCTGGTCTCGCATGGCGCGAGTTTCCATGACTCGAAAGCAACCGTCCGCAGCTCCACGAGTGAAGCGGCGCTCGACTTCGGCGCGATCCCGAGCGGCGGAAGCTCGCACCCGTCCCGCTGACACCCGCCACCGAGACTTTTTGGAAGATGAACTCCCTTCACTCGTCGTCCGGGGCTGCCTGATCGCCCGCGACGCGGTCTTCAATGTCAGGGATTTTCTCGCGGACGGTTCGCGTCTGGCATTTCTCGCGATCAAGGATTGCGAGAAAGAACTCGATCAGATCGAGCGCAAGATTGACGAGCAACTGCCCGAAGCCATCACGCGCGTAGGGGAAGGCAAGGCGCGTGAGTTGCTGGCATGTTTGAAGTTCATCACCGACCTCGAACGCATCGGAGACCTCGCCTACAATGCGGTCATGCAGTTGCAATCACGCCGCGAAAAATTACCGGCGGCGGATTCCCGTCAGCTCATGGAGATGGCTTCTCTGCTGTGCGCAATGCTGGAGCAGGTTCATCAGGGCTTCATTAAACGAGACGTGTCGTATGCGCAAACCGTCCTGCAATCCGACCCGGAAGTGGACCGCTTGTGCCATTCCTTGTTTCACCGGCATCTGGCCGAGCCCAACAGTCCGAGCGGACAGAAGAATTTCGACATCCTGCTCGCCGCCCAGGCGCTGGAGCGCGTCGGCGATCACGCCAAAAATCTCGCGGAAGAGCTTTATAGTTTAGCCGAGGGCCGCTCGCTGCGGCACAATGCCAGAAAGCTGTCCACCGCTTAGCCGCCGCGGTTCCTGGCAGAATCTAGTACGCCCAGTACGGCCCAGTTCCGCCCGGTGTGCTCTGGCCATCGATGGCCGTATACACATTGCGCCCGTAGAAAAACGGCAGGCCCCAGTCGAAGCTATTTATAGAACTAGGCCCGGCCAGTTGCCCTAGTACAGCCTCGTCCGGGAGGTCGTCGGCATTGGCCACGCTGAAGTTAACCGTGCCCGTGGGTGTTCCGGCATATCCCGCATTGGTCGCCGATAAATTCTCGGTCGAGGACGGACAGTAGAAGGAAGGGTTATCGAAACAGATTGGTATTGAGGTGTCTGGGAAAAAGAATCCATTAGAGCCGCTGTCAATGAAGCTCTCGTTGTATGCCACGTTGTTGAAAGTGGTGGTGAAGTCTCCTGCTAAGTTCCCTGACGGGTCCACCGGATACACGGTTGCCCCGTTCAGTCCATTGTTGGACTGCGTTCCAATGCCGAAAATGAGCGAACCGCTCAGACTCGCCTCAGGCCCGCTGGCTGCGGGCAGGTCAATAATGACCCCATTGTTGTCCGTCGAAAAAAGCGCGACCGGGTTTTGCACCTGCTGAGCCAAGCTTTCCGCGATCTCTGAACAGCCCGACGCCGGACACTCCCAATAAATGGGAGTCGACGATTCACTACACCCTTGGCCGCAGTCCTGCGTAAAATTTCCTACGCCCAGAATGCCATTCGCGCCCAAGTCCGGAAGCGTTTCTTGAGGGCTTCCGAAATCTGCACACGCCGACGGAGTGGGAAAGGCCGAGCTATTGATCACCTGAATCGGCGTCGAACTGGCCTTCTCTCCGGCGATCTCAACGTCCGCCGTCTGCACCGGGCCCCAGACATAAGCGCTTATAAAAGGGAAACACTCGACCACTGGATTGCTGTCGGATGCCTTCTGTTGCGGCAGCGAAACCGTCAGTGCGGACGAAAGTAGTCTCAGTCCCGAAGATCCCGTATCCACGAGCACGCCATCAATCGTCTGGCATGTTGAGCTGCCCGGCACGCATACCGTCACGCTGGTAAACGCACCGTTGGCATAGACATAGGATCCGGCTGGTCCGGCATTCACCGTAATCGCTTGCACGTTGGAGCCTGTCGGCGTCGGCGTCGGGGACGGGGACGGGGACGATCCGCTACTCCCTCCGCATGCCACCGCGAACAGCAGGGCTCCGCAAGCTGCGATCGGCAGGATTCGATTCCGGCCCGTCAAATTCACTCTCACGCGGTTCATCGGATTGCCTCCCCACTCACGCCCTGCGGCAGCATATCCGGAATATAAGCCTGGCCCGCGAACGACCGCATGTGTCCACCCGCGTGCACGACGAGTCCGGGCTGCTTAATCACCAGCGGCCTCCGCCCCGCATGCGTATTCGCTTGCGCCTGCGTGGCCTGCTGGTACTGGACGAAATAGTTACCCAATATCTGCCGCATGTCCGGAGGCCACGGCCCTTGCCACGCCACACCGAACACCTTCCCCGAAGTCGGGGAAACGTACTCGCGCACCATGATCCCGGGCGGAGCTTGAATCTCGTGGACGGTATAGGCTTGAGCTGGCGTGGTTCGCAGACTGGCTTGCATGTAGGCTTGGTCGGCCTGCACCGAACTCGCGTCCCCACCCAGTCCGGCAAAGGCAGGCAAGGCAATCATCGGAATCGCTGCCCCAAAAATTGCTGCACCAAAGATCAATCTCAAGGCGAGGTTAGGACGTTGGAAACGACCGTAGGTCAACGAAAATACACTCACTGGAAGAAATCCTTCTGGCCAGAACGCGGGTTGGCTGACGACCCCGTACAAAACTCATCCTAGTTAGATTGTACGGTGGTGTCCGGGGGTTGCGCCGTTGAATGTAAGAGTTTGTAAAGAAAAGTGATGACCTCTTTAGGGCGCGTCCGCTTGCCTCAATGGAAATCATGCGACACGGTTTCTGCTCGCGTGACGGGGAGCGGCGAAATTTTTTTCGCTCGGATATGGATCACGTTGTCTTGGTTCTGCAAAATTCCCTCGATCATCAGGAAGCGCTCGGAAATAAGCAGCGCTCGATTCTTCTGCAGCAGGTCGGGAGCGACAATCGCATTGGCGATCCCCGTTTCATCTTCCAAGCTCATGAACATCATTCCCTTGGCCGTCCCCGGACGTTGACGGGCAATCACGCATCCGCCGATTCGCAATCGGCGTCCATTCGGCAGGTGCGCCAGATCGCAAGCGCGATAGATCCCCATTTTTTTCATTTCTGCCCGGCAGTACTGCATGGGATGAGGCCCAACCGTCAGCCCAGTAGCGCGAAAATCCGCCACCAATCGCTCTTCGTTCGTCATGGCCGCGAGCGGAGATTCCCCATCAATTTCCGGAAGCTCATCCAGCAAAGGCCCCGACCAGCGCACCGCCCGCTCCACCTGCCAAAGTGCATCGCGGCGATGAAAGACTTTTTCACCACAGAGACATCCTTCTTGGAGCGCCGGGCGTCCCCGCCCGGCCAGAGGAATTCCTGCGGGGCCGGGCGGGGACGCCCGGCGCTCCACAAAACGGTGCCTCTGTGGTGAATTCCCAATCGCATTCAGCGCCCCAATCTCCGCCAGCGTCGTCAACTCATCTTTGCGCAACTCGGACACGCGCCGAGCTAGATCCTGCACCGAAGCAAACGGCGCCAAGCTGCGCTCCCGAACCAGCGCCTGCCCCGCCGCTTCGCGCAACCCGCGAGCATATTTCAAGCCAAGACGCAATGATGGTGACAGCTGAGAGCTGAGAGCTGAGAGCTCCAGCGTGCACTTCCAATCTGACCGCGTCACATCCATCGGCAGCATTTTCAATCCGTGACGCTGCGCATCTTTCACAATCGTCGAAGGGTGATAAAAACCCATCGGCTGATTATTCAGCAGTGCCGCCGTGAACGCTGCCAGGTAATGGCATTTCAAATAAGCGCTGGCGTAGGCAATCAGGGCAAAACTGGCAGCATGAGATTCCGGAAATCCATAAAGAGCAAACGAAGTAATCGACTGGATGATCTGCTCCTGCGTCTCGCCGTTGATTCCGTTGCGGGTCATGCCGGCGCGCAGTTTTTCTTCGATCACTTTCATTCTTGCCTCGGAGCGTTTGAAGCCCATGGCGCGGCGCAACTCTTCCGCTTCTCCGCCGGTAAAGTTGGCGGTGATCATGGCCATGCGCAGCAACTGCTCCTGAAACAGCGGCACGCCCAGCGTGCGGCCCAGCACCGACTCGAGCGATGGATGCGGATACGTGACCGCCTCTCGACCCTGTCGCCGCTTGAGAAAAGGATTGACCATATTCCCCACGATCGGTCCCGGCCGTATGATCGCCACTTGTACCACGATGTCGTAAAATTTCTGCGGCTTCAGGCGCGGCAGGCACGCCATCTGCGCCCGGCTTTCGACCTGGAACATTCCTACCGTGTCGGCTTTTTGCAGCGTGGAATATACGATGGGGTCGTCCGCTGGAAGGTGCGCCAGATCCACTTCTTCGTGGTAATGATCGCGAATCAGTTCGAGAGAATCTTTCAGCGCCGCCATCATGCCGAGGCCCAGCAGATCGACTTTGATGAGGCCCATGTCCGCGCAGTCTTCTTTATCCCACTGCACCACCACGCGGCCCGGCATGGAAGCGGGCTCCAGCGGCACGACCGAATCCAGACGCCCCTCACAGATCACCATGCCGCCCGAATGCTGCCCCAAATGCCGCGGCAGATCCTGCGCCGCCAAGCATAGCTCGAAATATTTGCGAATCCGCGGATGCGTAAGATCGAGCCCGGCATCGCGCAGACGGCGGTCGAGCGCATCATTCTCGTCTTTGAATTCCCAGGTCGCGACCGCCGCCGAAATTCGCTTCAGCGTGTCTTCGTCGAATCCCATCACCTTGCCCATTTCGCGCGCGGCCATGCGATTGCGATACGTGATCACGTTGGCGGTCATGGCCGCCCCGCGCTGTCCATAACGTTGATAGACATATTGGATTACGCGCTCCCGCTCGTCGCCACTGGGCAAGTCGAGATCGATGTCGGGCCACTCGCCGCGTTCTTCGGAAAGAAATCGCTCAAACAATAATTCCATGCCGATCGGATCCACCGCCGTGATGCCGAGCGAGTAACAAACCGCGCTGTTGGCGGCCGATCCACGGCCCTGCGCCAGAATGTTCTGCTCGCGGCAGAAACGCACCAGGTCCCAGACAATGAGGAAGTATCCGGCAAGATTCAGCTTTTCGATCAAGCTTAACTCGCGCTCGATCTGCCGCCGCGCGCGCTTCTTCAGTTCCGCATCTGCTTGCCCGTACCGGCTCTGCATTCCTTCCCGCGTGCGCTCCCGCAGAAACGACATCATGGTTTCCCCGTCCGGCACGGGATAACGCGGAAACTCGTATCCCAGATCGTTCAACGTGAACTCAAGCCGCGAGGAAAGTTCAGCCGTGTTCGCAATGGCCTCAGGAACATCCGCAAAGAGCGCTCGCATGGCCGCGGGAGACTTGAGATAGCGCTCCGCGTTGCGCGCCAGCAGACGTCCGGCAGTGGCCAGCGTGCGATGATGCTGCAACGCGGTGAACGCATCCGCCAACTCGCGCTCCCGAGGCGTGGCATAGTTCACGCCATTGGTCGCGAGTAGCGGTAGTTGCAAAGACTCCGCGATCTCGATCGCAACCCGGTTTCTGTACTCTTCTTCGCGATGAAAATGACGTTGCAATTCGACGTAAACATTGGACTGGCCAAAGTTGGAGCGGCCAAACATTTCCGTCAGCCGCTTCACCGCATCGAACGCCGCTTGCGGCCCACCTTGCGTTAGCGCCGCAGCCAACGGTCCTTCTTCTCCACCAGTCAGGCAAATCAAACCGTCGGCATGCTCAATAAAATCGAGATCTGACGCGCAGGCTCCTTCTTTGCGCCCAACCCGCAATTTCATTTTTGTAATCAGGCGGCAAAGATTTTGATATCCAGCGCGCGAAGCGGCCAGCAGCGGAAGACGAAATTCACCACCTGAAGGGTGTCTCCGTGGTGAAAACGCAGTGCACGTCACTTCCGCCCCAATGTGCGCCTTGAGCCCCGCCTTTTTGGCGGTGAGATGGAAGCGCGGCGAGCCATACACTCCGTCTCGATCGAGTAATGCCATCGCCGGCATTCCCAGGTTCGCGCACACAGAGATCAGTTCCTCGGGGATAGAAGCCCCTTCGAGGAAGCTGAACGCAGAGCGGGAATGGAGTTCAACGTACATCAGTTTGCCAGTTGTCAGCTTCCAGTTGTCAGTTGCTTTGACTGGAAACTGACAACCTGCAACTGGCAACTGCTCCTAGTCATACGTTCCTTCTACGAACCAGCTTCCACTTAGCTTGTCCTGCACTAAGCGATACAACACGAGTCCAGCTGCCGGTTGCCAGTTGCCAGTCGTTGGTTCTCTTTCATTAGACTGGCAACTGGGCACTGGCAACTGGCAACTGCTCTCGGCGGGCACGGCGATGTCCCACTCCTCGCGCGACCAGCCTTCCTGTTCCGACCAGTCGCCGGAAGAGCGCCAGGGGCCGGCGGTCCAGACGATTTCGCCGGAGATGTCCTCGCGCTCGAGGCATCGCATCCGCACCGGCTTTGCTTCGCGCCGAGTGACGCTCGCGCCGAGCGGCGGACGAAACAGGCGCAGAGCGATTACAGCGCTCATTGTTTCTGTTTCTTTTGCGTTTTCCTCAGGCTTTTCCCCGACTTGGCATGCGCTGTCATTTTCTTGCATGGACTTATCCTTCTTTCGATTTCCGGACTGGTTCACTTCATGCTTAACTTTATTTTTAAATTGGGGCTCTGTGGGCGCGGGCTCCATGGGCGCGAAGTGCCGCAGCGCAAACGCGCCTTCACGATATGTATCGAGTAACTCCACTGACCCCACTCTGCCCTCGCCGACTATGCCTGTAATGCGCGCCAGCGTTAGCTCCAGTTTTTCGGGCTCGGGGAAAACCGGCTGAAACAATCCACTCTGCAGGGCCCGCGGGCGCGCCGGATCGGCCGACAAATGAATCTTCACGATGGGCGCTCCCGGCGGATGCGCCTGCAAATCAAGCTGCAATAATTTAAGAAACACTTTCGCATCCAGCATGGGCGCCGGCAGCCGCAGCGTGCGGGTGAACTTTGGGGTGCGTGTGCGGGTGGGCGTTTGGGTGAACGATGCGCAACCGTTCGGCTGTGTCGGCGCGAGTTCTAGATTCAGATGCAGCTCCTGCGCCGCCAGCGCGCGCGCTCGCAATCGCGCGCACACTTGCTCCAGCATGCGGTTCAGCAAAAACGCCAGCGGTTCCAGCAGCACGATGGGATATTCCAGCTCCACACTCTCGGCAAAAATCAGCCGGGGTTCCAACACGCGCAAGTTGCGGGACGCCGCGCCCCGCGCCAGTTTTTGCAGATGGAGTCCCGGCTGTCCCAGGCGCTCGCTGACCGGAACTTCGGGAAGAGCTGCCAGCGCACGCAGCTTGCGGATGCCCCAGCGATCAAACGTTTCCACCCAGCGCGCGGCCTCCTTCGCATTTAAAGAAAAACTGGAAGAAAAACTTTCCAGCAGCACATCCACCGGCAGATCTCCCAGCCGCTCGGCTTCGCGCCCTTCGGGAATCAAGGTCACGCCAGGAAAACCGCGGGCGGCGAGCAATGCAGTATCCGGATTCGCGGCCACGGCAAGGTTCGCTTCCAGTCCCATCTGAGAAACCCGCTGCGCCAAATCGCGGGCAATCTTGGGCAGCGGACCCAGCAACGGCTCGAGCCCGGCGAGGTTCAGAAGCACGGCGCCGGGCGACGTGTCTTCCACTTCCGGAGAGAACGATTGCGCACAATCGAGCAGCGCAGCGTGTGCCGACGTCTCCTGCGATTCAGAACGCGCGCGCAGCACCAGGTTTTCCCACGCTTCGAGTTGCGACTTGGTCATGCCTATATCCACGCCCGTTTGCCGCGCTCTTTCGTTGAGCGCCACCACCTTCTCCAGCGGAGGCCGTCCGGTGAGCACCGCGACCGAGCGGGCGCGCAACGCGGGCTCAAAGCGCATGATCGCTTGTACAGAAAAATCGGGAATGAAGATGCAGGCAAACATGGAACACCAGGTCTCAGGTCTTAGGTCTTAGATTTGAGCTCTTTATCCTCATCATCAATGAATCAGCCTTTTACTGAGACCTGGGAACTTGAGAACTGAATGATTATCCCGCCCATGCGGCTCGACTCTTGAAACTTGCCGTCGATTGCACCGGCTTGCGTTCTAATTTTCTTTCCAAGCGCGAGCACAACAACTCGGCAGTGATCTCGAATTGATCCAACAATTCCGAATGCGGCAATTCCGAATGCAGCGGCGGATTTCCTGAGACCTGAGAGCTGGCACCCGACACCTTCACCAGCATCGACGAGCAACTCCCTGTAATCGGGTGTTGTTCCAGAACCAGCAGTGCCGTTGGCGTATGCTCAATCGCGCGGCGGAAGCGGAACCAGGATGCCAAAGGAATTCGCCGCGCGCTCTGTACCGGAACATCTCCGAGATCGAGAGCGATCATTCCGAAACCGTTGCTCTGCAGCAGCAGATCGGTGACTTTCAGCATTTGCGCCAGTTGCGCTTCCCAGCGCCGGGCTTCTGGATTTTTCCATCTCGAAAAATTCCCGCGTTGCAGGCCTCGGCTGACCTCAGCGGCTAAAGCCGACGATGATTGTGCGGGACTTACGGCACACATTCGACTACGCTCAGGGCAGGCTCTGTCGTGCCCTTCCCGAAAACCTTGCGGTATGCCTGAAGGCATACCCTCATACGAATCTTGCGGCTTGCCTGAAGGGAATGATGCCTGAGATGAATCGCCTGTTTTTCCACGGCCGGTAAGCGCAGCTGAAGGATGTTTGCGCGATGGATATTTTTCTCCGCACCGCACCCACAGCAAACGGCTCATCTCCATGCCCGCGGCCACCGCCGATGCCGGATCGAAGGCATCGCTTGCATCCACCAGTGCGCAAACTTCTCCTCGCTCGGTGGCGCGGGCCATCGCGAAAAGCAACACGCTGGTTCTCCCCGATGAGGCCGTGCCGCAGATTTCCGTGAGGCAACCGCGAGCGAGGCCGCCGGTCAGCAAGTCCAGTTGCGGAATGCCGCTCGACACCATTTCCGGCGCCGGACGCACCTCGAGGTGCGAAGCGGGAACGACCGCTGCCAGTTTGGGGATGGCGCCGACCCGGGCCAAAATCTCCGCGGTCGAGCGCGGAGAAGACCGCGGAGAAAAAATAAAAGAGCGGCTCATGGCCGCCGATGAAAAAACCGGAGAGGCAGACATACTTTCTCACATTGTCAGGGAACACGGGGCAGGATCAGCCCGGGCGAGCCCGTTAAATATTCGCTTTTTATTCGCCTATGTGAGTATCCCATCCCCGGCCTGCTGTTGTCAAGAGGTTCGTTCAGAATCATGAGCTAGCACTGCAACTTGAAGATTTAACAATGCATTGCGGAGAAATTTTCGCGAGCGAAATCGTTCTGCAAAGCTGCAAAGCGGTGGTTCGCGTCAAACCCACTGGTGCTGTATTAGAACGAGCTTTTGTTATAATCGGACTTCATCGCAATCCACCGGCGTGGCGCTATCGTCTAGGGGTTAGGACGGAAGATTCTCAATCGCAATTTGATCCGCCACCCCCGCGTAAGTCGCTGAAAATACGTTTGGAATCGTTAGGAAATGTGTGGTCGGGTTAGACTAAACGGTGAAAGTTTCGGTGAAAGTTTTCCACCCTGCCGGGAGTTTCAGCGCACCCTCTTGACCACATCACGAACTGAATGGGCGTCGTTTGCATCCAACCCGCATTCTAGTGCTAGCTTGTAGAACTCTTCCGCAGCATTGCCCGCCTCTAGACCATGCGAACGCGTAAGCTGTCGGGCGAAGTCGCAAACCGTACCTCGGTCACCTGACGTAAAGGAACCACAATCAATAACCTTTTGCTGGAAGGATTCAATAATTGCCTTCGGCAGGGCAGGTCCGTACACGAAATAGCGCAGAAACTTCACAAAATTACCGTGTCGAAAAATTGCGTCGCCGCGAGTGCCACGCCTCTCGAACCACTGGCGATGCGAACACCCGTGTCCACCAATGAAGAGCTTCGGATCAGTAAAGAATTTCCGGCGCAGTTCGGGGATCGCATTCCGATCCCGCAGCGAGCGCATAAGTTCCTCCATCGCATCAGCGATTGGCCGCCACGAAGCTCTGTCGTGCACTGTTTCAGAAGGCTCGAAATTGATCTTCGAAATGAGCACCTTTTCACGCTCCGTCAGCTCGATCATAGAATTCCCCTCATTTTCCACCATCACCGACCTGCTTTCGCGGCGTCAGCGCTCTCGCCGAAAATCCATCAGCGGTTGCTTAAGCGGGGGTTGCGGGTCGGGCTTACGCTTTGGTTCAGGCTTGCGCCGCGGCTTACGATCAGGTGGAACTAAACGCGTGTCAATAGCGGGACTGCTCTTTGATCCCGGTAAGGGCAGGAGCGCGTTGAAGTTAACGCGGACTGCCGTCAGGCATGAACAACCGTTCTGCGGTGATCGGGAAGTCTTTCTCAATCCAATTCTCGCGGCGGTATCGCTCACGGGCGCGGCGCTTCCGTTCCTCCGCTGACATCTTGATTCTGCGCGCCATCGGTCTTTCCCTCCTGCTTTCCGTTCTACACGAGCGAACATGGGCTGGGAAAGTTACCGACGTACTTGACTTTGCCAGTCATCAGAGCGGTAGTGGTCTCGGGAGGGAATTATGCCAAAGGAAAAGATCACCGGGTACCAGAATAGGAAACGAGCCGGGTTATGCGTCAGGCCCGGCTGCAAAATCAAACCGAAGAAGGGGCCGGACGGCAAGCCCAGATCTTACTGCCCGAAACATAACGCCCAAAATGCAAGGAACAGCGCCGCGTGGTTGAAGCGGCAGGCCGCCAAGAAGAAGCCGAAGAAGGCTGCGGTTCGGAAACCGAAGGCTCCGGTCACGCCCACGCCGGTCGTTCCCAAGGAGGCAGCATGAGCACACCAGCCGACGACACGGAATCGCAGCCGCAAAACGGGACGCGCAGCGCGCGAAAGAAGCCGAGACTGTGAAGAACGCTGCCCGTACGATTGCCCTTGCATCAATCGAAAGACTCGTCAACCAATTGGGTGAGGTGGCGGCGTATTTGGATCAGGGAGAATTTCTGGCAGCGCTCGGGACGCTGCAAGGCTTCGAAGAAGAAACCAAGAACGTGCTGGCCGCCGAACGCTTGCTCCAAATGGCGGGGCGGAAATGAAAGTTTAACGCGCGTCACTGGCCCTGCCTTCGGGTAGGGCCTTTTTCTTGCCCAAACTCGGCGCACAGGTGACCCACGTTCGCGCTTCTCGCGCCCGGTGACCCTGTGACCCGGAGGTTTCGGCCTTGCCCGGCTTGTGCCCAAAGGCACATCAGGTAACGGCTCTTAGGAGGCGTTCCCTTGCTGCGCCGTCAGAGCGACTGTGGTGAGCATGATCGACCAGCAAATCAAAAACGCTCTTCGCCGGGTACGCTTGCTTTTGGAAGTCTCAGTCATCCGCCAGAAATGTTTTGTTAATGCAACGCCTGATCCCCGGTGGGCAGAAGTGAAGCGAGCCGTGCGCGCCCACCATCTGGATGCCGCGCGAGAAAAGCGAATCGGCGTCATGGCTGCGCTCGAACGCCCGATCAAAAGGAACTACTAACGCGCAGCAGCGGTCACCGGGCCTCTCCTTCGGGCGGGGCCTTTTTCATTGCGCGGTGATAACCCGCTCTTGCGATGAGAAGCGGTGCTTAACGTGCCAGATTTCCCGCCGCGAACTTTTCGAGCAAACATCGCATTGCACGACCATCTCATGGAATCCGCTTGCTGTGAAGAAGTCGGCTTCCGCCGCAATCGCTTCGGCTTCACTGTAGAACTTATGCGGCTGCGATCCGCTTTTGTTGTATATGATTTCTGGTCCGCCCTCCGCGTCCAGAAACTCTGGACCGTTGCACTCAGTCCATTGCCGTCGTAGTTTGCCCGTAATCTTCTTCACTGGCTTTTTCATAATGGGCTGCGCTCCATCCGCGAGTTGCTGCTCCCGACGTTGAGCGTATGTTGGGCGCGATTCGGGCTCTACAGGTGGTGCCGGAATAACATCAGGGGCTGGAACATCAGGCTGCGTTCGCAGCCACTCTTCGAGAATCTTGTTAACCAGAACAGATACTCGTTCGGAATGTGTGTGCAACAGGAGCCGCGCGTGAAGGTCGGCACGTAGAAAGCAACGTTTTTTCCTTTTATGCGGTTCTTTGACCGGTTCACCAACCTCTGCGACTGCGAGCGCGCGCAACTTATGCGCCGATAGATTCCTGCCAGCGTTGCGTGCCAGGAACTCATCACGAAAAGGCTGAGCAAAAAAGGACATATACATATAGGCGCTGAAGTTGTAGCCTGTAAATCTTTTCTCTGGAGGGAAGGCTTCGGCGATGCGAGCATACTTTTCGAGAGTGATTTTCTTGTAGGCCGTTGCCGAGACCGCAATCTCTATGCCCTTCTTTTTCCCCCACTTTTTGATCGCAAACAACGCGGCGTCGGCAACCCACAAGTCTCCAGCATTGTCGATAGCTGAAACGGCTTTAACGATTCTGACGAAGTCGGCTTCCGAACAGTTTGATGCAATCGTCAACTCCGATGGGGAAAATAGAGCACAATCTGGAATCGATATCCGTCTTTCTTGTATGACTATAGCAGTGGACATGCGGTCTCCTGTGACTATGTATTGACAAATAAGTAGTTACCGACGATAGAGTCCGAACGCTGATGGAAAAATCTGCGGCTGGCATGAGTCCAGTAACTGATCCGCGACCGCCCGCGACAACCAGTCCGCCAGCACTTCGCGTGTGAGCACGACCGTGGCACGGTCAGCATTCGGGTGCGGGGTCACCGAAATATGTTCCGGCGGAATGTTGATGCCGATCTTTGACCAGAAGTATTCGCTGAGCGCTTCTTCGGTCAGGTAACGGCAGCCCTTCACGTCGATCACGGCAGCACCGATTCGGCGAGTCTGCTTAAAGAATTCATCGTTGCTCATCATATTCGTGTCTTCAATCCCGCCACGGCGAGTCAGGTTCTACATCGCCGGGCAGGAAGTGGGCTAGCCGGTAGGATAGCCGCCAGCCCGTGTCGCTCTTTTATGCCGCGCGGCGCATGCACGTCAGATTTACAGCCGTCGCGTCGTTACCGACTGTTCGGGCTCCCCATCTGCTGGGTCCAATCGGCAGTCGCCTGCCGCAAGATCGTTTTACTGATTATGGCGCAAACCCTGTGCGTTGATTTCAGCGCATCGTTTGCGGGCGTTTTCCTGAAATGAAGCAAGACCTTCTGGAGTCCACTGCTTCACTTTCTGAACGCGAGCGTATTTGAACGCAAGCCGAACCTGCTCTTCGTTGAAGGGGTCGAAAAGCAACACGCCTTCCGTATCGCCGTCCTGACTGAGTTCGAAGCCCTTGCTCAGCAACCGTTTCTTGGCGTTATTCCATCGAACTTCTCTGTCAAAAAGAAGAACAAGTCCGAACCGTCCTTTGCCGTAGTCGAAAATGTGGCAGCAATCCTCGGGCTTCACGCGGGGCGGACGACCAAGGATAATAAGAGGCTCTCCGCATGTATCCTGAACCGTCTTTGCGTGATGAGCCGTAGCAAGTTCCAGCAGCGTCATAAAAGTTAAACCTCCCATCTATACACGGGAGTGTTACGGCTTCCTCATCCCTGTAGGATGTCCCTTGACCCCCAACCAGCGGTCGGGCGACTTCATAAAGTCGTTCTGAATCGGTGGGCGCTTCGGCTTCAGCGCTTCCTGATGGGCAGCCAGTGCTGCCTCGGGAGTCTGCGGATTCGGTTCGTTGTTCATCTGCTCTACGACCTTTCGGATTGCGTGCTGTGATAATCGACGGCTCATTGCTGGTGATCCTTCAACCGCTGCGCGAGGCGTGCGGCGAGAAACGCCAGATAACTCTCTGTCTTTTCATTCGTGCCAACGATTACCTGCCGCAGTAACTCGATGTTTTGATTTTGCGTAGCAACTATCACCCGAAGTTCCCTACTCTCGCGTTTAACAAAAATCCGCAAGTTATCGAACTCAACTCGCTGCGGCGCATCACGGCCCGGTGCTCCATCACGTCCGATGCCCGGCGGCCCTTGGATTCCGACTGCATTGCGACCGTCAACGCCATTCCTGCCATCACGTCCTGTGGCTCCTGTGGCTCCCCGTTCCCCTTTTTGCGGGGCAGCGGGCGGCTCTGGCTTCGGCAGTGCATCAATCCGAGCATGAGCGCGCCGAGCCTCGAACTCAGCCTTCTCCGCGACCTTGATTGTTTCTTCGACTGCCTTCCGCATGTTGTAGTTGATTACGCTCATTCGTCATCCTCATCATCTTCGGGCGACGGGCACGGTGGGCAATCACGTGGATTCTCGCTCTCGTGATTTATCCGCCATATTTTTAGGCCGGAGCCCAGAGCCCAAATCGCCTTGGCATAATCGGCATCACTCAATTGTGCGATTTCTTGAGCGGTCATTTCGACCCCCACGCGCTCCGACATGCTCGCAGCGCGGCGCTTGCTGTTTCCTGCGTCAGATTTTCAGCGGCTTGGCGGTGGGCATCCTGAGCGGCATAATGCGCGCTTGCCGACCCTAAATCTGAGCATCGTCGTGCGCGGTTGCAGTGTTGTTCGGAAGCGAGGCGATGCTCATCGGCGGAACTCGTCATGCTTCCACCACGGCAGCGCAAAAGTTGCTGCGGGTCGCTCACCTGCCCGCCGTCCTCGCTGTTCGATTCCACGGACAAGGCATAGCCCGCTCTTTTTAACCGCGCGCGAAGTTCGTCATCCTCAGCGGTGTGTGGAGATTGTGCCACAACGACACGTCTCCCCCAATCCGCGTCGTAGATGGCTTGGCGTTCTTTTCGGAGTTCCGCTTGGCGACGGTTGACCGCGCTGGTATCCATCTCGACAACTTCGAATCGCACCGGAAGGTCTCGCCCAGGTTCATAAACCGGACGGACGGCGCTGGCGAGCGCGAAAGATTCCATGCGCAGGTCGGCGTCAATCTTCGCCAGCCGAGCACGGAGAAGAGCATCTTGGTTCAGAGCAATACGCGGCTGCCGGTATTCGCGCCCAGTAATTTCCTTGTAACGGCTCTCCAGCGATTGACCTGGCCGCAGTCCAAAGCGATTTCGGGAAGTGGCGAGTGACCGTGCTTGCACGCTGGTCGCATCGCCGGGATACGAGGGCCGATTTACTACGCTGATGCCGTGTAAGATGGCGCGCTTGACAGTGCGCCGATTGAATGAACGCCCTTCCTCATCTTTGTCGGTGTCCCAATCTTCGCCATCATCACCGTCCACGTTGAATGCCCATGACATGTGTTGGGTGTCTCCGCGTTTCACACTTGAGTAGAGATCCCGATGTGCAGACTGATTTGGATCAAGGGCGATTCGAAAATCGAGCCCTTCAGGTCCGTCTTTAAGTTTTAGTGTTCCCGCGTCCGTCGTGCCGAGTGGCAAGGCTTGTTCTTGGTGGTTCCAGTCGGCGATAACTTTGTGCCCCGATGCAAGAGACTTGGCAAAGGCACCTCTTTGTACGCGTTCACGAAACTGTCCACCGATAGGTGCGGAAAGTGCCCCGTAAGTTATGGCTCTCCCGACTAAGTTCATCTCATCACCTTGGCTATTTCCGCCAAGGGCAGCACCAGTTCGAAGTTCGCAATTGATTGTACGTGTCTCTACCTTGATCATAGTTATAACTCCTTCTTGCCTCAGCCCCTCATAACGTCCCAGCCGTGTTAGGCTTTATTTCCGGTTCCCGGAGATGGTCTCCGGCATCATTTTGCAGATTGCCAAGCGCTCTTTTCGCTCCTGCTCATTCTGCTTTTGTTGATTCTCATAGATTCCCGGACGCCACGCGATGCCTTGCGAACGAGCGACGGCTTCATCGAACTGGCGGCGCACACTTGCGGGACAGTCCGTGCCATCGGGGGATTTGTACCAAACGCATTCAGTGCCGTGGCGCCGTAAAATGGAGGGAGGGTTCAAGCCTTCGCGCTTAATGCCCCATTCGATCGGCACGGCGGGTGCCTTCGGAGATTCCGCGCTTAGGCGGTCAACATAATTTTTGTAAACGACACGTTCCGCCTGAGAAGTAGCGCAGAGCAAGTCTGCGACCTGTTGAGAAACGTTATCGAGCGTTCCGTTCTTGCTCGCGTCTGTGGGGTGATTGTTCCATCTAATTCGCATGAGGGTTCTCCATTCGTCCGAAGTATTCGTGCCCGCACTTCGTATCTGTGCGGCTACAAGGTCAGGGAAGTGTGACGGGGGCTTCTAAATCCAACCGTCGGCTCGTGGCGCATTAACGCCGTCGTATCCTGTCTCACCGTCGAACTCGCCCGGCATCGAGTCGGTGTCGATGATCCTGTGGCCGCCGATGTTATGCTCGCCAGCCATCGGACTCGAAAAGTTCGGGAGCTTCACCAACGGCAGCGATTCACGCGGGACGGCCAGCGTGACCCGTTCCAAGCCGTCAACGACTGTCTCGCCGACGCGCCATGAGTATTCTCCGTTTGTGAACTTGTAACCGAGACTCTCCTTGCCGCTGGCGGTTTCGACGCGGAAAAACCCCTGCGGTAACTCCGAGTAATCCTCGGCTCCTGTCACCGTGATAAAACTCATGTCACTACGCTGCTGCGGTTGAAAAAGTGATTTCAGTTTGTCGAACATTACCATTTCCTTTCTAAGATGGGCGGACGTGTTAAATTCGAATAGAGGTTTTCCTTAGTCCTCACCGCACCAGAACCGACCGCGCGGGTCAGCAAGCGCTCGCCGATTGCTTCGCGCTCGGCTTTCGAGAGTTCTCCGATCCCGTTTTTCTGGATGAGATACCGAAGGATACGAACCGCTTGCGCGGCATTCTCCGACTTTTCGCACAACCAGAACAACGCTGGCTCCTGCTCACGGTTCGTATCGAAGCCCGGCGGCGGGAAATCAAAAGCCTGCGAGCGAGCTTTCGCTTTTGCAACGATACCGACCTTCCCGCATTCCTTGATGTAAGATCGAAGCGCTACCTGCCTGACGAACTCTTGCACAGCATTGTGGAGAATTTCTTCACGGCGATCAGGCGGTGGGTCGAAGATGGCGACAAGTCCTGCTTTATGCCACTGCTTTAACAGCGGCGCGACTGCGAAGATTCCGCACCCGTCATTGACGAAGATCATAGGCGTGATGCTTCTACGTCCATATTCTGACCTCGTAGCTACGAGCACGAGCGCAAAATCCGTGCTCTCTTGGTGTTCAACTATCACCGAGTTTTGCATTTTGATTCTCCTCTAATGTGTGTCCGTATTGCATTTGTTGCATTGAAATTCGCGCGTGACAGCTCGCACAGAGCGACTGTAAAAATTCCATATCTATTCCGCCAAGAAATAGAAACCAGTCGCCGTTCTCTTTCCACTCTTCTCGAAGGTGATGAACTTGCGTCGCTCTTTTTCCGCACCCCGGAATTTCACAAATAGGATTGCGGCGTATCTTCATGCCGCGAACTCCATAAGGGCCTTTCCAAGCAGCCCTGCGATAGAACGCATCATTGACGTGCCGTGGCGCGTTCCGTTTCTTGCGTTTAAGCGGGTCGGTATGCAACGGACAGAAATTCCCCGTCAGAGCAATACCCGAGCAGCCGCCTTCATCACATAGCCTCATTGCAGATCACCCGGATGAGCACCGCGTGGATTCTCTACCAATGGCCCGCGCGTTTGAACCAGCCCGTTCGGGCTGCTCTCCGATACGCTGCCGTCGCCCCATAGGAAGATTGCCTTGATATCCGAAACCTCTGGCGGTGCCAAGAAATTTGGTGCCATTGCAAGCCGCAGCGCATACAGCGACGCGATTGCAGCATCAATCGGCTTGTCGGGGTTAGCTCGGCGCGGAAATAAATTTGAGTTCAAATCCCGCTTGGCATAGATACCGAGAAGATGCGAAGCCAGTATCTCGTCGTCGTCCGAAAAATGAATGCGCCCAACCAGCGCCAACGACATCATCCAATCCATTACTGCTGAGAACGTCCGTGGCGTTTTTGTGAATGGCACCGCTGAGATTCCCGACTTTTCTAACCGAGGGGACGGTGTGAGATAAGAATCATGTGCGAGCGCTTTGATCGAGAAGCCGTCCGCATCGTGCTCCGTGACACCATAGCCAATGTGATTTCGATAGCAGGCAAGAATGGCGTCGGCGAGCTGCTCATCACTATTCGCCTCACTGTCAAAGTATTTTGCAAACAGGTAGAAGTTTTCGACACCGTCGAGATAACCCTTGGTTGCGAAAACAACGGCGGCGCGCTCCTGCAAGCTTGAACGCTCGACGCCGACCACAAACGGTCTGAGCATGTCAGGCGCGATGATTGCTTGATGTTCTCCGACCGCCCAGAGACGGTAGCTTTCTAACGTCAGATTCTTCTCGCGGCACGGTGCAAGAACTTCCTTCGAAATCCACTGGCGAGTTACTGTGCCGTCTTCCCATAGCCCTAAGTTGTGACTGCAAAAAGCGGGCTTCAACGCAGGAATGGAAATAGCGCGCGCCTGGGCTTCACGGAGTGTTTGCTCATAGACGCTAACCCCAAGATTGGGGTTAGACATGGTTATCGCTTCTGGCGAATCCCAAGGGACGCCTTCCGCTGAATAGATGACACACCAAAGTCGCTCATCAACCATCTGGCCGGACAGCACTTTGGTTGCTGCAACGTGCATTTCGTAACCGGGTGACAAGAGATTCTCGCCTGGATGTTGAATCATGCTGCAAAGGCTGTTGCTGAGTTTGTCGCATCCAAGCTGGACTTCGTCGAGCACCGTTCTATCTCGGTGAAATTCCAGTTCATCACACGATGCGAAATGAATCAGCTTACCGGCAAGGTTCTTGCCTTCCGCTGAAACGGGCAAGAAGGTGCTCGCTGAGGATGGTTGTGAAATTGAATGAGTCAACACCTTGAGACCGAAGGCGTCGCATAACTCTTTATTGGCTCTACAAATGTCTCTCGCAGTGTCGAACACAAGCCGCGCCTGATTCGTGGCCCGCGCTGCTGCGACGCACGTCGCACCATGCTGCCCATCCGCACACAGGAAAAATAGGGCTAAGCCGCTGCTCAAAAAGCTCTTGCCGGAGCCCTTGGGACACTCACAGAAAAATCTGCGGAATCTTCGCTTGCCATTATCCTTGCGACGCCAACCCATGACACAGGTCACAGCGAATGCCTGCCATTTTTCAAGGATGAAACGCTGCCCAGCTTTGTCGCCCTGAACGTGTTTGAGTAGGCTTAGGAAGCGGCAGCACGCATTGGCTGCGTCGCGGTCGAAGTAGTATTCCCAATCTCGCTTCAGGTCATCTACCTGACGCTGGCACGCGCGGCGCACCCAATCGCAGGCGAGGGTCTTCCCGCTGAGAATCTCTTCGCAGTAGTCTTCGGCCAGTTTGCAGTAGTCTTTCACTCTGCCCCCAGCGCAGCTAATTTGTCGGCGACGATTTCGGCTTGAGTTTTGCAGTCTTTTTTGACAGAGGTTTCCGCCTTCGCAAGTTCGTTATTCAGGCGAGCGATTTGTTCCCATAGTTTCTTAGCCATGTTTGTCGCGCGAATCCATAAGCGGTCAGGCGGTTCGGTTCCGAACTCCGCAGATTGGATTCCGTTCTCTCTAACTTTTGCTTCGAATTCTCGCGCATCTTTTTCGGCAGCAATTGCGGTCGCGGTTTTGGAAGCTATTTCCCACCTCAACCAAGCGACGCTGTTGCGCTCGTGCGGATTGACTTCCACAGGGGCCAGCGGTGGGGCGCTGGTGGGCGCTGTAGCCACGATGGGAGCAACAGCGGGCTTGGGGCGCTGGCGTCCGCCGCGACGCGCACAGCCACAGGAGCGCGTTCGCCCCTGCTTGTAAGAATCAGCCCGGCAAACGAACTCAGGTGAGCCACAGGAGCACTGAAGGCGCACGCAAGCCTGCCCATACTGGTTTCTCGGTGCATCGCCGAGTAGTTTTAGAGTTATAGACATGGGGGTCAATGTGGCGGGTAAGTGTGACGGGGTTGTAAGTCAGTCGTTGTAATCGCGCACTAAGTAGGGCCGATCAGTTACAATAGCCCCCTAAAGTAACCCGGCATATGAGCGAGCGGAAAGCTGGCGCAAACCGTAAGTCAATGAAAACAGGAAAGATACCCCCTATGGGGGTCTTCAGCGCCTTTGCTTGAGTATTTCTCCCATGATTCCTCGCAGGTCAGGCTCACCCGCGCATGCCTGATAGATGGCGTCACGTTCTTGCTCGTTGAAGTCGCAGGGAACGTGATGCTGAGTCAGCCAGATCTTGCAGCGAAGTTTGATGTTGAACCAAGTGAAGTATCCTTCGAAGTCGTAGCCCAAGATGGTCATAGGTGAAGGCGTTCCTTTATGACGCTGATGATGCGTTCCAGAATCGCGTCTTTGTATAGAGAAAATCCACGTGACATTGGCATCGTCTGACCAACGTTCAATGCGCGAGCGTCGTGACCACCGAACTCCATCATCTTGACGATGTATTTGAGGCTGCGGCGGTATATCCTGCCCTTGGGTTGCATGCCTCCGCCGCGTGCGACGTGTATATCTACCAGTGATCCTTTTGGGCCGACGCGAACGGTTCCGCTCAGTTCATCACCCATTTTGACACTCTTTGACCAGTTACGCTGGTCGCTCAGTGCTTTGCCTAACTCAGCCTTGTTTGCTCCGCCTTGAACTTGCATTGCGCCACGGAGCGCTTCTCCGCCTTCCTTCAGGCCGTCACGCACTATCGTTTTCGCTTCATTACCGCCGAGTTCTTCCAACTTGGCTTGTAGGGCGTCCATTCCGAGCACTTCTATACTAAAATCTTCGCTCATGGCTTTCTCCTTGTTCGGTTTCCGTATCGGGTGCGGCGTTGTGCTGGGCGCATGCCATGCTTCTTGAGCGGTTTTAGGCGGCGTTGGCTTGTGACCCGGTGTTGCTTTTGCTTATTCAACACAGGCGCGCTAATGCGCGGAGTGGGGGTATCGGTGGCGGGGTCGCTCCAGTCTATTGCGTCACCTTGGCAATCCGGCGGCAGCATCATGTGACCTAGGTGCGGCGCGAATGGGTAAGATTCGCTCATGCCTTCCTCTTCTTTTTCAGCGGTTTACCCCAGACATCTTTTGTGGGGTCCGGGGGCGTCCAAGAATGCTTGCGAAGAGTCTCGTCAGGCAGACCAGCGGCTTTGCGCTGTTCTTCCAAGCGCTGTTGCCGTTCATAATCCCGGTCATCTTTGTCCAGCAAAGAGTCGAGCATTTTCTTGTCCCTAATGTATCGGGGAAGTGTGATGGGGTTTGTGCCACACAATTTTCCCCGTCTGGCCTTGTGAGTCGCTTCCGCTAACCGTGCAAGGTGCTAAGACGGTGAATCCCATCTCGATTCTTTCACTTTCCAAGCGATTGATTACTTGCAGTTCTCCGGTGCGGAAATTGATCTCTTGACAGGGCTGACGACCAGACTTACTGTGCATCTTTGCTATTTCAGCATCTGTGTAGGGAGACTCGTGAACGAATGTCTTCGCTATCTTTTCCAACTTATAATCGTTAGGAGAAAGAACTGGTTTGTATCGCCCTTCATGGTCGCGGGTTTTCGGTGTTCGGTTTTCGGTGTTCGGTTCTAAAGAGAGAGAAGAAGAGACGTCGCCTTTGCTCTTGGGTTTGCTGTTGCCCTGCTCTTCAATCTCTTCTTGGCCGCGTCCGTTTTCCGTCCTTGTCTGCTTGTCAGCTTCCAAGCTTCCATGCTTACACCGCTTCAAGAGCTTAGGCGTGCCAACCAGTCCGCGTTCTGCCAGCCATTTTTCCGCGTACGCTTCGGCAAGTTCAGGATTCTTATAGATTTGTTCGAGTTCATCGGCGCACCCTTCTCCGCACCCTTCTCCGCACCCTTTTTGGCTTTTGACCGCACCCGTGACCGCACCCGTGACCGCACCCTCGGCGCACCCGGTCCGCACCCTCGGCGCACCCGGCCCGCACCCCCGTGGTGCGTCATAAGGCGAGAACTGCGACGTGATGTCGTGCTTATAATCCGGGTTTCGTGGTTGGTAAAGAACGCAGAGTGACCCTTCGCGGCGAGCGCGCCCGTCATGCGGCTGCATGACGAATCCGTAACGCCCGTCGTAAGCCGTGAAGTAAGGACTGATTATGTGCCGCTCGCGAAGCTCATGCAAAACTTGCTCCAACTGAGTCATGCTGTATTGCTCGCGGTTCTTGCCCGCGTTGACTTGCTTCAGGAGCCCTTCTCGCGAGCTACAGAAAATGAACCGATGCCGTTTATCGTTGCTCGCCCATAGGTCAAGCACGCCGAGAAGCCTGCGGACAAGTGTCCCCTTCTTCCCGTGGTGTTCCCAGCCATGTTTCCGACCAGTTCTGAGCGGGACTCGCCAGTTGAAACTATTGTTGAAATTGTTCGGCATAGGGTTGTTTCCCTTCAAAGTTGATTCTTTCTGTTGATGTTTTTCGAAGCAACGTGACTGTTCCATCACGCAGCTCTATCTCGATTTGCCCCCAAGTCTTTTCTCGTTCGGCTTGGCCGAGCATGTTATCGAGCTTTTTCAGCAATGCGTCCTTCGTCATTTGCTACTCCCTTGCGTTCATTTTCCGGCGGCGACCGCCGGGGTTCAACTTACGATGGTTACGTGGTTTGCGCCTTCATCCGGTCAACGTATGCATCGAGATCGGCTTTGTCAAACAACCACCGATTGCCAAGTTTTAAGACGGGCACGGAACCGTCCCATCCAAGGTTTCGCACAAACCAGACCGTGCAGCCAAGGTAAGCTGCGGCGGTGCGGACGTTGAACAACCTTGGGGCTGGTTTTGAATCAGTCACGGATCACCTCATTAGGAACCGTTTGTTCCTGTCATATCAGGTAAGTGTGACGGGTTCGGAGCCGCTGTTTTATGCACATGTCCGATAACATGAAGTTGCTTCTTTCACCGTCAGGACGTAAGATTCCGTAGTGAAAGGAGACCACGATAAGGCGCAGCAAGGGTGAAGGCTCGCTGCTGAAAATCTACGGGAAGAAAGACCCGGTGACAGGCGAGAAGAAGCCGATCAGCGAAAACTGGTACGCACAATACTACGACACGAATGGCCGCCAGCGGCGCGTGTCCACGGAAACGCCTGTGAAACAGAAGGCACTCGCATTCCTCCGAAAACTGATGGCAGATCGTGACAGGGGGCTCGCGCCGATCACCGACGCCCGGAAGCTCACCTACGCTGACCTTCGCGCCGGTCTTCTGGCGTCATACGTTGAGAGAGGAAATCGGTCGCTGGCCACGCGTGCTGATGGGGAAGAAACAATCGCTGGGTTGCCGCAACTCGATGCGTTCTTCAAGTTTGATCCGAAGAATCCTGGCCCTTCCGTCATCCACATCACAGTCAACACCGGACGGGAGTTCGTCAAGACTCGTCAAGCGGAAGACCCGCCCGCTGGAGCTGCCGTCATCAATAGGTCGCTCGCTTGCCTGCGGCGTATGCTTCGGATCGCGCACGAGGACGGCAAGATTCAAGGCGTACCTGTGATCCGACTGTTAAAGGAACCTCCCGCTCGCCAGGGGTTTCTCGAACTGAAAAAGTTTGAAGAACTGGTCGGCCTGTTGCCGACGCCTTTGCGCCCGCTCATCACGTTCCTGTATTACTGCGGCGTCCGCCTGGGGGAATCGCTCCAAGTAGAGTGGCCGCAAGTCGATCTTGAGCGGCGCATCATCCGCCTCCACGAAACTAAGAATGATGAGCCACGCGTCGTCCCTCTGCCATCGGTACTGGTCATGTTGCTTTCGGAAATCCAGCCGAAGGTCGGTCGGGTTTTCGACGGGACGAACCTCCGCAAGGAGTGGATGATGGCTTGCACGGCCTGCGGGCTGGGTCGTATCATCGAAGTCGAGGGGAAACCCTATGATCCAAGGTATGAGGGGCTGATCGTCCACGATCTTCGAAGGTCAGCCGTTCGGAACTTGGTCAATGCGGGAGTTCCCGAAACCGTCGCGATGAAAATCAGCGGCCACAAGACGCGTTCGGTGTTTGATCGGTACGCGATTGCATCCGAGGCAGACCTCACAAAGGCGATGCGGCGCGTTGAAGCGAACGGGCTTTCTGGTGAAAGTGTGGTGAAAGTCACAGCAACCACCGGCACCCATAAGCGACTAAAGCACTGATTCTACAAGCGTGGCGCTATCGTCTAGGGGTTAGGACGGAAGATTCTCAATCTTCAAACCCGGGTTCGATTCCCGGTAGCGCTACCAACTTTCTCCTGCTATCACCTGCTATTTCCTACACTTGCTGCGGCCCCACGAAGTGCCCGAAACACACTGTATCAGTTCGTGTGGCACAGTAGCAGCAAGTAAGGGGCACAATTTGAGGCACAGGGCTGCTGCTCAAGATCAAAATCACACTAGGAGCACCAGGTGACGAGCATCCCGCGCTAACCTGCCCTGGAATCAAGCCAGTGTTGGAACCCTTATACGTCATCACCGTGGTCGAAAACCCGATGCGATGGCAGTCGCGCTACCGAAACTTCTGGAACTTCCAGAAACACATCACCGACTCAGGCGCCCATTTAGTAACAGTTGAATTGGCCTACGGCAGCGAGCTGTTTCACTGCACCAGCGCCAGCGATCCGTGGTCAGTCCAACTGCGCTGTTCAGACATGATGTTCCACAAAGAAAACCTTGGAAACAAAGGACTTCACCGGCTGCCCGTGGGCGCGAAGTACGTTGCTTTCATCGACGCAGACATGATGTTCACCCGAACTGACTGGGTGCAGGAGACGCTTCACCAACTGCAACACTTTGACGCGGTGCAGATGTTCTCACATCTCAGTGATCTTGGGCGTCCCTAGTCACTGCCGTGGCGGAGGGTATTAAAGAGACGGGTTTTGCGACGGTTTCAATCTTCTATCTAAAATTTCCTGATGGTTCCGGTCAACCCCACGCGAAACGCTGCCAGCGGCTTTGCCGTATGTGCCGGGTGAACTACTCCATAAGTAGTAGCCTAGAGGTTGGGCTAAGCCAGGTGGGTAGTTGCAAAGAAACTCACAAAAAGTTAAAAGTTCTGCTGGGCTCCTAGGACTGACCCTCCCCCAGCGCTAGGCGCCAAACAAGAGGAGGATCCAAAACATGAAGAAGCTCGGATTGTTGCTGCTTCCGATACTGGCAATCACCCTGATGTTGGGGGGCAATGCCTTCGCAACCGCTGTAGAGGCTGGTGACGGCAGCTACTATTTTGTCACCTACTATTCCAATGCAAATACCTCCGGTGCTCCGGATGGAACCTTGCGTATCATCAACGATGGCGACCAGGCAACTGCATCACCAGAGGGGGTGGAAAACGGAACCCTGTGGGCGGCGATCTACGTGTTCGATGACAGCCAGGAGATGGTGGATTGTTGCGCCTGCTTAATCACGTCAAACGGTCTGCTTTCGGAATCCGTGAATAAAGAGCTCGCGAACGGATCCATCGAATTCACTGCCCGCTCAGAAACTTCGCGTGGCGTTATCAAGGTCGTTTCGTCTTCAAGCTCTAGCCCGACCACCCCGGCGCCGCTTACCGGACTGCGGGGATGGATGACGCACATCCAGGCAACGACGAACAACCTCCCAACAACACCTGGCGGGCCAGGAGACAGTAAGGGACCGTGGTTCGTTACCGAAACCGCGTTGAGCGATTCGAATCTCTCGGCAACTGAACTCGCTAACCTGGGGACGGTGTGTTCTTACGGGTATACGATAGCTAGCGGCCCCGGCGCCTGCCCCTGCACGCCGGAAGACTACGACTTTTAGTCTTCCGACTTGAGTGGCGGTAAGGCAGGGCTGAAATAGCTTCGTTGGGGATAAAGTTGTTGCACCAACATCCTCCTGAAACGGCTGGGAGTTTTACCCAGCCGTTTTCTTTTTCACTTCCGCTGGCAAAAGAAAAGCCGCAGCAAGGATGGTAGGGTCACCCGACGCGCAAACGCCGATTTGAAATAGGAGCGATTCAGTACATCTCAGAGCGGATGGCGCTTGGGAACCAAACCTGCAGCGTCCTTACCACACGCGGCAAGCGTTCTCGGCAACCATTGGCTGTCCGGGCTTGCATTTAAAGGCCTGCTGGAAGGCGGCTGAGTTCTGCACCGCGCCATTCACACGCCAGCATCCTGGGGAATGCGAATCGGTCAGCACCTTTGCCTTCGGCACCGAAGGTGCGATCGACATAGAGCTTGCCCAAAGCCATGCCCAGGTTCTCGTCGGTAGCTTTCACGCAGCGCTTCCAGCGCGGCTCCATTTCTTTCCGTCCCGACATGTATTTGCCGTTGAAATTGAAATCCTCTTCGACGAAAGCATTGGTCAGCAGCGGTGCGTACTCGTTAATCGTTTTCCAGCGCAGGTAAATCTTCCAGTCTTCGAGTGGAACGGCGTTCAGCTGCTCGTTTACCTGCTTGAAGAAATCGGGATTGCTCACATTGAGCGACGTAAACTTGGGCGAGCCGTTGTCGGCAAAGTAGACAGTAAGATCGAAATTCGGGGCCAAGTCCGCGATTTCCGCGACCGTCATCTTATGGTCGCGAGTCTTGGGATCGCGCCGGACCGTGCGGTCCATCGACGCTTGCGCCAGCCCCGTCTCCACGGTTAACACGGTTTTGGCCTCTGCAGCGGCCACTTTCGGCTTGTCCCCAGCCAGCTCGACCATCTTCTCGACGTGCTCCACATACTTCTGCCGCGTCTCCACCGACTTTGGATCGTCCTTCAAGTAGTAGTCGCGATCCGGCAGCGTGATCCCGCCCTGGTTCGAGGTATGCAATGGTTTCGGTCGAATCGTGCATGTCGGGCTGCGAGTAGAAAGCAAACAGTGCCGGCGTCGAGTTGCGGTGCATGGCAGCAACCTGCCGAATAATCCCCGCTTTCGTCTCGATGCCGCGAATCCGTTCTAGTTCCGGCATCAGGGGAGCAGTCCCTTTTTTCTCGATCGCGGCCTCGTCCATGCACGAGCAGTAAGGGTGGTCCAGAAGAAACCGTTTCGTTTTGCTGAGTCGTTTCGTTGCTCGCATCATTGCAGTATCCCGTTTGTCTGAGTGCCAACATCCAAACTGAAAATGCCTGGTGGGCGGGCCGGGAGTCAAACCCGGATCTGCAGCTTCGGACGCTGCCGTGTTGTTCGGTTACACTACCCACCCCTCTGGAACTCGCGCCGGGAATCCAACCCGGATCTCCTGACCTAGCAAACAAGGTTAGGACCGAAGCGTCATCATGCCTTAGACCACGCGAGCCTAACTAATGTGGAGGGGATGCAGAGAATTGAACTCTGATCTCAAGGTTCGTACCCTTGCGCCCTCATCCGCTGGACCACATCCCCACGTTGGAAGCGGCAGAGAGACCGGAACTCTCGTCATCTTAGGTAAAACCACGAGGTAGAAGCTCGGAGCATTGATCCGTTATGCTATGCCGCCTCTTTGTTGCTAGTGGTGCGGGATGTGGGAATCGAACCCACTTCGTCTCGCTTAAAAGGCGAGTGCATATCCCTATCTGCCAATCCCGCAAACTTTGGTGGGTGACGCTGGAATCGAACCAGCCTGATCTCGATTAAGAGTCGAGTGCATCTGCGATCTCTGCCAGTCACCCATGTCAACATCAAAATGGTGCAGGATGTTGGAATCGAACCAACACCTCGCGGTTATCCACCGCGGGCTCGACCTTCGAGCTAATCCTGCCCGTTCGACTACTTCGCTTCGCTCAGTTGCTCAGGGCAAGCTATGGTGCGCCGTTCGGGAGTTGAACCCGCATCTGTTGGGTGTAGGCCAACTATTCTGGTCCGTTGAACTACCGGCGCGAAAAATTGGTAGAGGGTACAGGAGTCGAACCTGTCTGGCCGCGCTAATCTGGCGCCGAAGTGGGTATAAGCCACTGCCCCTCGCCGGAGGCCCCTCCATGGTGGCTCGCGATGGATTCGAACCATCCGCGACGGCTTTATGAGAGCCGCGTTCTTCCTACTGAACTAGCGAGCCTTGTCTGCCCTCAAGAATTGGCTGGCCGGGCAGGATTCGAACCTGCGCATGGCGTGAGTAACAATCACGTGCCTTTCCAGCTTGGCTACCGGCCAAAAACACGAAGGCCCCGATTTTGTCGGGGCCTTCGAGAATCGAATCTGAACTTGGAAATCTAACGAATGGTCAGACCAATCCCGAGGGCCCAGCGCGATTGACGCGCCGTCTCATCATGGATTTGGTCTGTATCGTCATTTTCGAAGCTGAGTATAGCACGATTTCAGCTCGAATCCACTACTAACAGGCTGTTCGGTAGTGGGTCCATTTGATTTCAAACGGACCCACTACCCGGCTCTGGCACGAGCGTGTCGAACCCGGAAAACTTGCTTTGGGAGGGGGCACGTGGAAGCGGCGAGATAACTCCCGGTTGGTCGGCTAACCGGAAGGAATTCGGAAATCCGGCCCGGAATTTGACACCGCTGCACGCTGACCTCCAATCCGATAAGAAACGGCGGAGTGCGAATTAGCACTCCGCCAGAAATCGGAGATGGCTTTATTACTTAGGTTACCTGTTGCCGTGACCGCAAGCGGCCGAGAATAAAACCCATGAAACTCTGGCGCCTCCTGCTTGCGTTGGTGTGGGTGGCCGCGGCCTCTGGGACCGGCCATGCGAAGCAGCTTGCGATCGTAGCGGATACGGCAAACTCCACCACTAACCTGACGAGCGCCGAACTGGTGAAGATCTTCAACGCGCGCACTCGCATCTGGCCGGACGGGAAGCCCATCACGATCGTGCTGCGCGATCCGTCGTCCGCGGACATGCAGCTCATCTTGAGGAGAGTCTTCAATATGACAGCTGACGAGGCGCGCACCTTCATTCACACGCACGCGGGAACCATTGTGGTGGCGGATTCCGATGAGGCCGTCCAACGTTTTGTCGCCAACACTCGAGGAGCAATTGGGGTGGTGGATCTCTACTCGCTTACCAAGGATGTACGGGTGGTGAAGATTGACGGCAAGTTACCGGTCGAGCAGGGCTACTTACTGAGGGGAAACTAGTCATGATTCGAGGAGCGACGATTTCCAGAATGATCCGCATGCTGTTCGCCGTCAGTTTGTTGCTTTCCGCCGGAACAGTGGCTGCTCAAAGCAGTCGGCAAGCGGACGTACTACCCCTGACGACCAAATCCGAGGAGGTTCAGCGCCTGGTGGAGAAGGCTTGGGACCTCGACCTCGACCAGGTTGAGCAGGAACAGGCGATTGAGGTTTTGCGCAAAGCGCTCAAGATCGACCCCAATTTCGCCATGGGGCACGAGCTTTTGTCGCAGATCAGCTTGGACCCTGCGGAGCAGGTGCGCGAGCAGCAGAAAGCATTTGCTACCCGCAGTCACGCCAGTGCGGCCGAGCGATTGGTCATCGAATGGCTGCAGGACGCGGCCGATCACAAGCTGATTCCGGCCATCACCAAAATGAACGATGTACTCAGCCGCTATCCCCACGACAAATGGGTTGTCTTTCTGGCGAACTGGTGGCTAACTGAGCAAACACAGTATGACCGGGCCATTGCAGTCTTTGAGAATTCAGGGCTCGACTCTCCCGGCCTCATGAACAACGTTGCTTACACCTACGCCTACACGCGGCAGTTCGAGAAATCATTTGCGTTGATGGACAAGTACGTCGCAGCGTTGCCTAAGGACCCGAACCCGCAGGATTCCTACGCTGAAATTCTGCGTATGGCGGGACGGTTCGATCAAGCGATCGAGCACTACCGCGCCGCACTGACCCTCGATTCCGACTTCTATTCGTCACAATTCGGAATCGCGGACACCTATTCGCTGATGGGAGACCAGGTGCGGGCGCGCCAGGAGTACGAAATTGGCTTCAAGAAATTTTCTCTGCCTGAACTGCACCGTATTCAATGGCAGACCCGAGAGGCCATCACCTTTGTCCGCGAGGGCGACGATGCCGCAGCGGACCGCGCCTTCCAGGCCATTGCCGACCACGCGCATGCCAAGCACATGAGCCAGTTGGAAGCTGACGCCTGGCGCCAAATGGCGAAGTACCAGCAGCGTCCCAAGCAGGCGATCGCGCTACTGGCCAATGCCCAGACGGCCGTGCAACAAGGCAAGAATGCAATGGCGGCCGCAATTCAACAAGAATTGGCCCAGATCCTGCGCGCTCGCGTCGAAGTCGCGGTTGACACGGGCAACAAGGAAATGATGGCTTCCACTCTGGCGCACCTGGCGCGGATGTCGGAGAATTCAAACGACAAGATTATCGACTCCGCTTACCACGGAGCCGCGGGCGCGGTATTGTTCTCCGCCCACAAGTACGCGGATGCCATCGCGCATCTGGAAGAAGACACCAACAATCCATTTTCGTTGCAACTGTTGGCCGAAGCTTACCAGAAGACCGGGGACGTCTCCGAAGCACACCGTACCACCGAGACGCTGGCGAACTTTAATGATCCGACAGTGGAGCAGGCACTGGTGGTACCGGCGTTCCGCAGGTGCTACCAGGATCCCTCCTGCAACAGCAATCTCAAGGGCGTGTCCCTGAAGAAGTCATTCCCGAGAACGTTCTAATTCGTACGCTAAGACGGATAGCCTGCGCTAGCGGGAGGTATGCGCGGCCGCGGCAATGTCCTGCAGCAGGTCGGAGGCCCGCCAGTCGGCGCCGTGATACCACCTGAAGATCCTTCCATCGGGAGAGATGACTGCGGTGCTGAGCGAATGCGTGATCAGACCGCCTTCTTCCTTGTAGGTCAGAGCAAAATAATCGGCAAATTTAGCTAACTCGGCTGGCGGAATCGTAGAGAACTCCCAATGCGTAAAGAGCGCGGAATCTTTGGTTCCGGCGCAGGAGAAGCCGTATGTGCGCAGAACCTTGGGCGTGTCGTGGGCGGGGTCGAAGCTGATGCTGAGCAGGTGCGTTCTGCCGTAGCGTGCTGGATCGGCGCGGACCTGGCCGTCGATCGCGGCGAACTCATGGCTGACGCGCGGGCAGAAGTCGGGGAACGGGCAGCGCGTATAATAGATGAGCGTGAGCAACAGCGTCTGGCCACGATACTGATGCAGCGAGATACGCTTGCCGTTCTGGTTAATGAGTTTGAAGTCCGGCACTGGGTCGCCCGGATTCGGGATGTGCACGGTCGCGGCGGGCGTGCCAGCGGGAGCTTTCGAGTGTCCGGTGACTTTGACGTTCTCCAGCCAGTACTTGTCCGCCTCGACGACGACATCGGCGGTGATGGAGTCGCCGGGCTGTAATTGATCCAGCGTGGAAGGGGGCTTGATGGTGTAGGGCATGATCATCGCGTCCATGAAGCCGGCGATGGGTTCGTTATCGATGTTGGCTGTGGCGGCGTTCTTGTCCACGGAGATGACCCTGCCCTTGAGGGAATAGCGCTTGGCAGCGGGTTGGCCGGTGGCGGCGCCGGGCTGCGATGGTCCCCGGTTGCAGGCGGCAGAGAACGCGAGCAGGACGCACAGGCAGAACAGGGCAAGATGTGGCGACGACGAATTGAGTGGGCTGTTCATATTCGGTCTTCCATTTTATTATCTCCGATCATTGTTTCCGACTTCAGTAGTGGAATCCAATCGGATCCGCAAAACACCTCTTCGTGAGTGGGAAGTTTCAGGCGTGAGATGGGCGAACGGATCCGCATGTTTAGGTCTCCGCAGCACATACGCCTGAATTCACCGATTTCGGCTAACACCCAGCTGCTCATGGTTTTCGCATCTTTCATATAATATCGGGGGTCAGCGGAGTAGAGTCCCGTAGCGCTACCAAACCTTCCTTAAGCCGTTTTCTTCCAATAGGTTGTAGCCTGCCAAAATTTTGTCACGGTGCATGTCCCGATCCCGTTCGTAGCCAATATTTCCTGCCTCTACCACGTGTATGTGCGCGGAGAGGCATACCTAGCAAGCGGACCACAGCGGGATCGTGTGGAATTGTTGGACGGGAGCGAAGTGACGAAGGATCATTGCGCGGGAGTGCACGCGCAGACACGTTCAACTTTTCTGTCGCCGGTTCCGGTTGTGCGCGCGGTCACATACAATAGCGGGCTAGTGAGACTCCGAACATAAGCGAGACGATTATGAGCGAGACCTGGCAAGCATGGGTGGGCTGCACCGTCGATGGGAGATTTCC
The DNA here is from genome assembly GCA_963749275.1 of uncultured Acidobacteriaceae bacterium. Taxonomy (GTDB): domain Bacteria; phylum Acidobacteriota; class Terriglobia; order Terriglobales; family Acidobacteriaceae; genus Acidiflorens. The sequence goes on along the minus strand of CAVVNA010000019.1, from coordinate 82,143 downwards.
GCTGCTAAGCTACTTAGGCGGTTCCGATCACAGTGCCGTGTTCCTCACCCTTGCGCAAGGCGGTGTGGTCGAGGCCGAGAAAGCTGCCATCAAGTTGATTCCCGCCGAAGCGGCAGACGCGGAGAAGCAACTGCTGGGGTGGGAGAAAGCCAGCGAACTGACTCATCCGAATCTGATTCGCATTTTCGAGGCGGGACGCTGCGAACTCGAGGGCACGGCGCTGCTTTATGTGGTGCAGGAGTACGCGGAGGAAAATCTATCGCAGATTCTGCCGGAGCGGGCGCTGACAGCGGAGGAAGCGCGAGGGATGCTTCCGCCGATTCTGCGGGCTTTGCAATGTGTGCACGACATGGGGCTCGCGCATGGACGCATCCAACCTTCAAATATTCTGGCCGTTGCGGACCAGGTGAAGCTATCGAGCGACGCTCTGGGCGCGGCGGGTGAGAGGAGGCGTGGCGCGAGGGCGACGAGCGTCTATGATCCGCCAGAAGCGGCGACGGATGCGGTTTCGACGGCGGCCGACGGGTGGCAGTTGGGGATGACCCTGGTCGAGGCACTGACGCAGCGCTTGCCGGTTTGGGACCGGGCACGACCGAGCGTGCCCGAAGTACCGGCGACGGTCCCGGAGCCATTCCGCGAAATCGCAAAGCGCTGCTTGCAAGTTGATCCGGGGAAGCGATGGACGATTGCGGAGATTAGCGATCGCTTGGGAGGGGAGTTGCAAGGGCCGACTTCAGCCCAGACTGAGAAGGCGGTTTCCCTGCCAACGGTAGTGAGTCAGCGGAACTTGGGTCAGCGGAAAGCATCTGCAAAATGGCCCTACGCTCTGGGGTTGGCGGCGGTGCTTGCGTTTGCCTTTTTCTTGATGGTGAGACCGAAACGGCCGGGCCCTCCGGCGGAAGTACAATCGACGCAAACTCAGCACGGCGCGGCCGCGGAGAACTCACAGTCCGCGCCGGCCCCGACACTGCCGGAGCCAAAGCCGAGGCCCCATGCGCCGGGAGCTGCAAAGGTCGGCGATGCCAGGGCCGAAGGGGCGACGCCAGAGGCGGGCGGCGAGGAAAAAACGTTTACCAAAACTGCCTTTACCAACACTGACATTGCCAACACGGACCATCTGAGCGGAGTTGTGCAGCGGGTGATGCCGCAGGTTTCGCCGAGAGCGCGCGCCACGATTCAAGGCAAGGTCAAGGTTCGAGTGGAAGTCGAAGTAGATGCCGCGGGCAATGTGGCCAAGGCGACGCTCGAATCGGCCGGGCCGAGCAAGTATTTTTCGCGCGCCGCACTCGAGGCTGCCCAGGGTTGGAAGTTTTCTCCGGGACAATCCGATGGGTCTGGCACCCGGGAATGGAGGCTGCAGTTCGCCTTCAGCAGAGCGAAAACGGATGTTTCTGCGGTGCGCACAAAGCGTTAGGGCAGACAGATCGTCCAGCGGTTTCGAATTTCCCCCTGGGGTTTCGAATCGAAGGTCTGGGGTGGCGCAGCTGAAGCGATGCCCTTACCGAGCTTAGTCCGCTTTTGGACAGCCGGAGACGTTTGTTCCCCCGCGCGCAATAGAACTACATGCACGCGGCCAGAACCCGTCCTGAGCGAGATCGAAAGGAGTGCCCGCGCCAGGCGGGCACTCCCGGCACGGCTATGTCGCGTAATACGCGGCGTTCTTTTCCAGAAACTCCTTCTTGTCGTCCGGCAGTTCCTCTGCCACGAAGATCGAATCCGAGGTGCAAACTGGAACGCAGGCGCCGCAATCGATGCAACCAGCGGGGTCGACATAAACCTGTGTCGCCGCCTCAAACTGCGGCTCGTCTTTCTTGGGGTGGATGCAGTCGGTCGGGCAGACGTCCACGCAAAGCTCGTCCTTGATGCAAGTGTCGGTGATTACATAGGCCATGAGTGCTTCTCCTGAGATATTTTCTGGAACAGCCCTTATCTTTAGCCAGTATGTCCGCCTTGGCAGTGACCTACATCACAGGCTGGTGTGTCCTAATCACGCAGAATGGTGATTGCCGTCACAGGCAGGATAAGGCCTTATGCGGTAAAAGATGTACATCTGCAATTAAGAGGAAGCACAGAATTGCCCGGCCTCACCCCACGACCCCACACAGCCGCCACCCAAGCGGCGGGCCGGGCATTCTCACCGAGCAAATTCGCACGAATATAAAATCCCCATCGCAAATCAATTTTTTGAAGCCTTCCCTGCCGCATCATACGAGCGCGCCAGCCAATCCAGAGCGTCGTGCATATCGGCGTCGGTGGCGAGTTCAAAAGTGAACCAGCACGCGTTCTGCATCTCTGTCGATCCAATCCGAGGATCTCGCCGCATCCGCGCCAGGAGTCGTGGCGCTGGCGATTGTAATTTGAAGGCGAGAGAGTTTGGCGTTTCCATCCCCCGGGTTTGCGGGAGCAGGGCGAAGATTCTGTCCCGCCGGTAGAGGGCGGTGAAACCGAAAAACGACCGCACCTTGACGCCGGGCCAGTCGCCAATCTCTGCTTTCAGCGCAGCCGACCATGCCTTCATCGCTTCGGAGATTGCGGGTAGCTTGGGGCGTTTGGTCTTCACGTGATTCTAGGCCTGCGGACTGTTCCGGCTAGTCTAGTACGCCGCCCGTCCTGGAAGCGTGGTCGGGCGGTCCTGCTCTAACCGTTGGTTCTTGAACAGCACCGCGGTTACCCCGTTTCTTAGATTCGGTTAATGTTCAAGATTTTCATTCTTATTCCGATGAGTATGTGAGGGCCGGTGTGCGCGACCCGCTCTTACATGAAAATGCTCATGGTGATTATGATGCTGGCGGTGATGGCTGGCACCCTGCGCGCCCAAGAGGCGCATTACGCTTTTGCAGTGCATCCCTATGTAACCCGCGAAGACCTGGCCGCTTCACGCTTCTGGACGCGGGGCACAGTAGCGCTGGTCGCACTTGACGGAGCCGCAAAAGCTACCGATAGCTATATAACGCGCCGGAACATAGACGGTGGCGGCGAAGAATACAATCCAATGGCACGTCCGTTTGTGCATACGACTCCGGTTCAGGTTGCAGCTACCGCGGCGTTGTTCGGAGCTGAGGTCGCCACCGCTTATATGTTGCACCGGAGACATCATGACAACGTGGGGCGTGCAGTCCTGGTTGGGGGCGTGGTTATGAATGGGCTTGGAGCGGCCTCCAGCTTTAAGCACCGGGTGGCGGATTGGTAGCGCACCTCTGTGCTCTCAGTGGCTCGTTCTTATCGTTTTTATCCTCTTGCTCTTCGGCGTCAGCCTGCAAAACCATACAGCTCCGCGGGATTGGTTGTGAGAATGCGCTGCCGTGTCCGCGATTCTGGAACCCAGCTCGCCAGCAAATCGAGGAGCGTGGCATCGACCGGCATCGCGCCTTGGAACGAGGGATGGGGCCAGTCGCTTCCCCATACCGTGCGCTCCGGGGCAGCTTCGACCAGAGCCTTTGCAATCGGAGCGACGTCCTCATACGGGTACGGCTGGGCGGAGATACGATAAGCGCCGGAGAGCTTTACCCAGCAGTTGCCTTCCCGGGCAAGCGCGAAGAGGGCCGTAAATCCCGGATGCGCCAGCCCCAGTTTCGCGGGCATGTGTCCCATGTGATCAATGACGAAGTGGACGGGCAGGCGTCGAAGTCGAGGCGCCAATTCTGGCAGGTCGCGGCCATCGATGAGCAACTGCAAGTGCCAGCCGAGCGGCGCAATCAGGCGGGCGACCTGCTCCAGAATCTCCATCGCCAAGCCTCCTTTGAACAGGAGATTGATTCGCACGCCGCGAAATCCCTCGTCGTGCAACCGATGCAGCGCGTGCATATTCGTGCTGGGGCCCACTACCGCAATGCCGCGCCACCTGCCGCCAGAGGCGGCCACTGCGTCGTAGGTGCAGCGGTTGTCTGCGCCATAAACGCTCGGCTGGACGATTACGGCTCGATCCAGTCCGAGGGCGCTCAACATTCGCTGGTAGGCTTGAATGCTGGCTGGTGGCGGGGTGTAGGTGCGTCCCGGGATAAGAGGGTACTGCTCCACCGGACCGAAGATGTGGGCGTGGCAATCGCATGCGTTGGGCGGAACGGCAACCTTCGGGCTGCCGGGGTCGGGGTTCGGAGCCGCGCAAACCGGGATTGCCGCCGCGCCTTCGGTGCTAGTCATTGTTAATCGTCGTTAGTCGTTGTTAGTCGTCGCTAGTCATTGTTATTCACAGACTCGCAGTTCTTTGCCCTTGGTTTCGGGGAGCAGCAGTACTGCCAGGATCATGACGACATAAGCGGACACCGCAAAGATGGCAATCGCTTTGCCCAGCGAGAGTCGCGCGCTAAGAAAGCCGACCAGCGTCGGGAACAGGGCGCCAATCCCACGGCCCAGATTATAAGAGAAGCCCTGACCCGAGCCACGCAGGCGGCTGGGAAACAGCTCGGTGAAGAACGCGCCGACCGGGCTGAAGGAGCCGGAGGTGAAGAACCCGAGAGGAAAACCGAGCAGCAGCATCACGATTCCGTTGCTGATTGGCAAATAGGTATAGGCGGTGACCGCCAGGGCACAGCTGGCGGCGAAAAGAATCAGGGCCTTCTTGCGTCCGATGCCGTCGGCCAGATACGCCCCGGTCAGGTAGCCGCAGAAGGATCCGGCAATAATGACGATCATATACGTGCCCGTATTCAGGACCGAAAGATGCCGCACGGTCTTCAAATACGTTGGCAGCCAGGTTGTGATCGCGTAGTAGCCGCCCTGGACGCCCACCCCCAGTAGCGATGTCAACAGAGTGATCTTCAAAATCGTCGGAGAAAAGATCTCGAGGAAATGAGGCTTGTCGCCGCCGGCGGCGAGCTTTTGGCGCGTCCGGGTGTAAACCTGGGGCTCGGGAACGTGGCGCCGAATGTAGAAGACCAACAGCGCGGGCAGAATGCCAATCCAGAACATGGCCCGCCAGGCGAGGCCGGCGGGAAGCCATGAGAACAACGCAACCGAGCATATCGCAGCAATTCCCCAGCCGATGGCCCAGCCACCCTGCACGGTACCCACGGCTTTACCGCGGTGCTCGGCGCGAATCGTCTCGCCCATCAGCACCGACCCGACGGCCCACTCCCCGCCGAAGCCCAGGCCCTGACAGCCGCGAGTAATGAGCAATTGCCAAAAGTTGTTGGTGAAGCCGCTCAGGAAGGTGAACAGCGCGAACCAGAGGATGGTCCACTGCAAGACTCGAGCACGTCCGAAGCGATCCGCCAACAATCCTGCAAGCCAGCCGCCCACGGCGGAGATCAGCAACGCCGCCGTTCCCAGCATACCTGCTTCACCTTTGGTGATGTGCCATGCCGCGATCAAGCTTGGGATGACAAAGCTGTACACCATCACGTCCATGCCGTCGAGCGCCCAACCGCCAAAGGTAGCGATAAAGGTGCTTCGCTCTGGCGGCGATAACTCCGTAAACCAGGCGGCGTGTCCCTGTTTTTTTGCGGGAGCTGTAGTTGGATTGAAAGTAGTGTCCATGGTGATGCCTCTTGGCTATCTGCGGAAAATCAGAAGAAAATCTACGGAAGTGTACACCAAACGAAGGCGAGGTGGCTTCGAGATGAGCAGCAACGGCAGAGCAAGAGGCAGCGCAAAGGGTTCAACGAGCAGAAGGGCTTATGGCTTTATCCCGATCGAGGACGACCGCCGGCGGGACGTGTTCGTGCACCTCTCGGAAATAAAGTCAAAGATTATCGGGAAACTGGCCTCCACTAAATCGGCATCTTGGTATAAGATTCCATTCGATCTTGGTAGCCACTTGGAAGTGCCCACCGGGTTCATAACCGCCTGGCGAGGAGAGCCCTCATGGAAGCGCGTATTCTCGGCGAGTTCCGCGCGATCGTTGGCAAGGGTTTGATCACCGAAGCTTCGCAACTGCACACCTATGAATGCGATGGGCTGACGAACCTCCGTGTTCTGCCGCAGGCGGTTCTGCTTCCCACTTCAACCACGGACGTTCAGGCGATTGTGCGGATCTGTCAGCGCGAAAAGATTCCCTTCGTAGCGCGAGGCTCGGGTACGGGACTCAGCGGCGGGGCGCTGCCGGTAGAAAATGGCGTGCTCATTAGTTTAGCCCGCATGAACCGCATCCTGGAAGTGGATCTGCCCAACGCGCGCGTGGTCGCGGAGCCGGGGGTCGTTAACACGGATGTTACGCAACGCGTTGCTTCGCATGGTTACTTCTTCGCCCCCGATCCTTCGTCACAGTCGGTGTGCACTATTGGCGGGAATCTTGCGGAGAACTCGGGCGGCGCTCATTGTCTGAAATACGGATTCACGACTACCCACGTGCTGGCACTCGAGGTGGTCCTTCCCGATGCATCGATCGTGCATCTCGGCAGCCGGGCGCTGGACCGCCCGGGATACGATCTGCCGGGGATTTTTGTGGGATCGGAAGGAACGCTGGGAATCGCGACCAAAGTGGTACTGCGCATCGTGAAGAAGCCCGCAGTCATTCAAACCCTGCTGGCAGCTTTCAATAGCACCACGGAAGCGGGCGCGGCGGTTAGCGGAATTATTGGAGCGGGAATGCTGCCGGCGGCCATCGAGATGATGGACAACCTAGCCATTCAGGCCGCCGAGGCCTCGGTGCACGCCGGCTACCCGAACTGCGGAGGACTGCTGCTGGTGGAACTGGACGGCCCGGCCGCGGAAGTCGAGCACTTGATGGACCAGGTGGGCGAGATCTGTACGCAATGCGGGGCTTGGGAGATTCGCGTCGCCCAATCCGACGCAGAGCGCGCGGTCGTCTGGAAAGGCCGCAAGGCCGCCTTTGCAGCCGTGGGGCGCATCTCGCCGAACTACATTGTGCAGGACGGCGTGGTTCCCCGCACCGCGCTGCCCAAGATTCTCGGCGAAATCGAACGTATGAGCGCTGCCGAAGGATTGCGTGTGGCCAACGTCTTTCATGCCGGCGATGGCAATCTGCATCCCCTGGTGCTCTACGACCGGCGCATCCCGGGCCAGGAGGAGCGCGCCACGGAGCTTTCCATCAATATCCTGCGGCTGTGCGTGAAGTTTGGCGGGTCGATCACCGGCGAGCACGGCGTGGGCGCGGAGAAAACGACGATGATGGGGGAGATGTTCGCGGAACCCGATCTGGAAACGATGCAGCTCGTGCGCTGCGCTTTCGATCCTGAACACCTTTCGAATCCAGGCAAGGTGTTTCCTCGCACGCGCATGTGCGCGGAGAGAACCGGCCCGTATCAACCGCATCCTCTGGAAGTCGCCGGGGTTGCGCAGTTCTTTTGAGGGTTATGGGAACTCATTCGTTATCGCATGGATCGATCGTCCGACCATCGATCGCCGCCGTGGAAGCCGCGTGGAGCGACCTGCGGGCCCTCGTCGGCGCAGAGCACATGCGCACCTCCATGTTGGAGGACGCGGTCGATGACGTTCTTCCGCAGATGTTCATCGAGCCGGGTAATCCTGAGGAGGTCGCTGGCGCGCTGAAGATCGCGACGGGCGCTGGTTTGCAGGTGATTCCTCGCGGCGGCGCAACCCAGATGGGCTGGGGTAATCCTCCGCGCAGCGGCGACCTGATGCTTTCGACGCGCCGGTTGAACCGCGTCGTGGAACACGCTTGGGGCGACATGACGGCGACGGTGGAAGCCGGGTGCACGTTCCAACAACTACAACAAACTCTTGCCGAGCATGGTCAGCGACTGGCCCTCGACCCTCTTTGGCCGGACCAAGCGACGATCGGAGGGATTCTGGCGACCAACGAGAGCGGACCTCTCCGTGTTCGCTTCGGAGGCTTGCGCGACTTGATTATTGGCATCACATTGGCTCTGCCGGATGGCACTCTCGCCAAGAGCGGCGGCAAGGTGGTAAAGAATGTCGCTGGATATGATCTGCCCAAGCTGGTTACCGGGTCACTGGGTACTCTCGGAATCATCACGCAAGCGATTTTCCGGCTTCACCCCATCCCGCGCGAAAGCCGGACGTTGAGTTTCTCCAATACTGACAGCGGAACGATGAATGCTGTGGTTCTCGCGATTCAGGATTGCAATATGGTTCCGACCGGCGTGCAAGTTCGCGCCGGGAGTTCCTCGACGCCAGAAGTCGATCTACGCTTTGAAGGCACGGCCGCGGGGTGTGAAGCGCAGATTGAGCAGACCCTGCGCATCGCCTCCGGGGCACGCCGTATCGAGTCTCCGGCAGACGTCTGGAATGCGCGCTCAACATTGTGGAGCGGGGCAGAACCTTCCGTCGTGTGCAAGTTCAGCCTGTTGCCCGCAGAACTCGGAACCTTCTTGAACTTGATAGGGAAAGCGTCGGAACCGCTGCAGTTGCCTTGGCGGCTCGTCGCTCAGGCGGTCGGAGTCGGGTACCTTCGGCTGGAGGGGAACGACACCGGTGCCCTTCTCAACGTACTCCAGGATTTGCGGAAGAATCTGGAAACTCGCGGGGGCTCGCTCGTCATCCTGAGCTGCCCTCTCGAAATCAAATCGAAAATGGATGTCTGGGGAAGCGCGGGCGATGCGCTGGCACTGATGAGAAGCATCAAAGCGCAATTCGACCCGACGGGAGTGCTGAACCCCGGCCGGTTCATTGGGGGAATCTAAATGGCGGAACCCGCGAGAATACCTGCCAACGCCAGCTCTGGTGCCTTCGACGCGCACCACCCGCCCGCGTCCGGCTTGATCAACGAGTGCGTGCATTGCGGGTTTTGCCTCGCCACCTGTCCCACTTATGCGCTTTGGGGCAAGGAGATGGATTCGCCGCGCGGGCGAATCTATCTGATGAAACTTGGCCTGGAGGGTCAGGTTAGTCTCGATCCCACCTTTGTCAACCACATGGACAACTGCCTCGGTTGCATGGCCTGTGTGACAGCGTGTCCTTCGGGCGTGAAGTACGACAAGCTGATTGAAGCGACGCGCGCCCAAATTGAACGCAACTGCCAGCGACCGGTAACCGATGGACTGCTGCGCCGAATGATCTTCGACATCTTTCCGCGGCCCGATCGACTGCGCCTTCTGCTGGGGCCACTACGAATGTATCAGCGCTCAGGATTGCAGTCGCTCGTGCGCCGCAGCGGTGTCCTCAAACTGCTTCCGGCAAGCCTGCGCGCAATGGAGAACCTCGCGCCGTCAGCTCCGCAAGCGACAGACGGCGCCGCGCTCCCGGAACGAGTGGAAGCGCAGGGCGAACGCCGCCTGCGTGCAGGTTTGCTGCTGGGATGCGTACAGAGCGTCTTCTTCCCCGAGGTAAATGCCGCCACAGCTCGCGTGCTCGCCGCAGAAGGTTGCGAGGTGGTCATTCCCAGGGATCAGTGCTGCTGCGGTGCCCTCATGGTCCACGCTGGAGAAGAGGAGGCAGCGCTCGATTACGCACGGCGCACCATTGACGCATTCGAACGCGCGCAGGTGGATACCGTGGTGAGCAATGCTGCTGGCTGCGGATCGACCCTCAAAGACTATGGCTATCTGCTGCGCGACGACCCGAAATATAGCGAGCGGGCGAAGGCATTCTCCGCCAAGTGTTGCGACATCTCCGAAGTCCTGGCTGGGCTGGAGCCGCGGGCTCCGCGCCATCCAATTCCCTTGAAGGTCGCGTACCACGACTCTTGCCACTTGCAACATGCCCAGGGCGTGAGGACGCAGCCCCGCGCCGTGCTGGGAAAAATCCCCGAACTGAAGATCCTGGAAACCGCCGAAGCGGCACTGTGCTGTGGGTCGGCTGGAATCTACAATCTGGTGCGGCCCGAACCGGCCAAGGAACTGGGCGAGCGCAAGGTCCGCAATGTGCTGGCGACGGCACCGGACATTGTTGCCTCGGCAAATCCCGGCTGCCTGCTTCAGTTGCGCAGCGGAATCCGGCTCGCAGGCAGCCAGGTACCGGTGCTTCATCTGGTGCAGGTGGTGGACGCTTCGATTCGGGGAGTGCCGGCAGAATCCTTGCTCGTGGAGAGAAAAGCTTCATAAGCATGAGTCTCGAATTAATTGGCTGGAATAATCCTCACAAGTGAGAGACAACAACCTATCTGTGTTTGCCGGAGAGGACGCTACCTAGGGCAGCCGGTAGTGAGGGACACGACCGATGCCGATGGATGAGAGTCTGCGAGCGCAGATCGAGACCTACCTGTCCCACCTCGATGGCTTGATGCGCCGTGGGCGCGAGCTTCGCGACACTTTGGCGACTGATCCCTCCAACCCATCGGCGATTGCAGCCACTCGCGCCTGGCAGGAAGACTGTGGGGTGACGGTCAATCAATTGTCCGGAGGCAGCAAGGCCCATTGGCTTGCCCGGTCGTTTAGCGAAGCCTTCTTGCTGCGCTCAGCAGCTGGCCATGCCGTCGAAGGGGCGGCGCCGGCCGAGATCGTCCAGCGACTGCTCGGCGTTCTCGAGCAAGCGGTTGCCACGCTCTCGGGAATGGACGGCGGCAAAGGCCCGGGCTTTACCGCATACTCGTCTGCATCGTCGGAGGCGCCGCCGCCTCGCCGCTTCGAGTTCGTTCACAACCCCGAACTCCGGCCGGTGCTTGAGCAGGCCTACATCGATAGTCGGCGCGCTCTGGAGGAAGGGAATTACGACTTGGCGCTACGCACTTCTTGCGGAATCCTGGAGGCCATCGTAACCGACGCGCTGGAACACAAGGGACTAAGCGCGCTGGCTGCCTCAAGCGCGCCCGCAGCGCAGCTCGCCGAAGGAAAGATTGCCGATTGGTCGTTCGAGACGCGGCTCGCCGTCGCCGAGGGGGCGGGACTCATTCGCAGCGGGTGCGCCCGGCTGCCGGCCGTCGCGCGGACGTATCGCGATTACACGGATGCCGACGGCGGCCCGAAGACGACGGTTTCCGAGCGCGATGCGCGAGTGACCGGGCAGGTGCTTCATGTAGTGATGAGAGATCTGGATCCCGGCCGGTAGAGACGCGGTAAAGACGGTGGCAGGAAGGGCCTCTCGCGAGACAGCCCTGAGCGCACTTGAGGGTTCCAGCCGGGCGGGGACGGCCGCCTCTCCAGCAGCAAGTCATCGTCGTCAATCTTCCAAATCCTGCCGGAACACCGGTTGCGAGGGGTCGAGGCTACCGTCGATGAGGGCCACGAGCAGCTCTCGGTATGTGTTCTCCGCCTCTGACAGTGACGCGTAGCCGCGTTCTCGTTGTAGCGCTCCACTGGCTGAGTAGATGAGCGTGAAATATCGGCCCGATGAATACTGTAGTTCGAGCAACTTGTTGGGCATTTCAGGATCACCTTCCTGACCCAGCACGTCCATTAGCGCCACAGTCCACGGTCTACCTTTTGGGTCTGTGACGACCTCACGCTCGAGGTATTGCCATTCGTCCATGCTCCACAATGGCATATTGATTCCAGCACATCGTCGTTTCAGCAGATCATGATTCCAGCCGGGTGCGCCACTTTAACGGAGAAGTATAACGGGGTTTTGTCCTTGAACCTGAACCGAAATAGCTGGGGTGCGCCACTTCTGTCGCTTTTCGAGAAGTGGCTTCCAGTTCCGATTGTCGGGCGGGACGGGCCAGCGGGGTAAGAATTCAGAAATTTGTGGGGGGGTACCCCCCCCCCCCCCCCCCAAATTGCGTTAAGTTGTTCACAGTAAAGTAGTTAGAGGCAAAATATTCAAAAGATAGGACTTAGCGTTGAATTTTGCTGTTTGGCGTGCACTTGCGGGGGTGCTGACCGGGGCCATATGTTGTCAAAAAGCGGTGAAAAGTTTGCGGCCGGAAATGCGTTTGTCTCTGGAGACTGGCGCAGTTCTCGATGGTGCACTGTCGAGGTATCTTCGCACCGATTGGGGTGCAAGTCTGTGATGGCTCATACAACTCGAGTTTGTGATGAAAAAGGTCAACGGCCCCGCCCTTCGCTTCGCGATAGGACGGGCCAGCCGCAGAGAAAAAAGGCGCATTCATCTCTTCAATGCTTTGCTTTGTTTAACGCATTGATAAACCGCTGTAATGCCTTATCTTGACGATCAATGATCACTGACGGGTCGCCATCTGTGCCATTACTAAGATCGTTCCATTTCTTCGACCACGACTTGTTTAACCCACAGTCGCAATAATCCAAAAATGCAGAAGTAACTTGGGTCCACTGAAGCCTTTCCGTCTTACAAGTATCAATTTGAGCTGAGCATGTGCGACCGATTGCCCTCAGTTCGATAAGAATTGTTCCCATAACTTGCGCCAGTTGTTCTTGCGATTGTGTTAGGCTCCTCACGTTCACGTTCTTCGGTTCGGGGCCAAAGTAAATACCTATTGTCCCCTCTGCCATGTCGGGGTCCCCTGAAGCACCTACCGGAATTTGCATCCACCAAAATGTTTGCCAGAAAGTCACCTGGCTTGCGTCCATTTTCCCCCAGTGTCCCAAGTGCGGTGGAAGGTTATCGGTGTATCTCGGTGTTTTTGACGCTATCGTCATGCCCTCCGGGGGGATACCAGGATCAAAGCGAAAAACTCGATTGGAATCAATTTTCCATCCGTCCTGGCTGAATAGAAGTAGAAACTTACCCGCTGCAATGCAGGATTCTTCGATCCATCCGATACAGCCGACTCTGATTGTGTCTCGCGGCTCTAACTGCGTGTTCAGGAGAGCTTGAAATATTTGTCCCCTCCGCCCGGTCAAGTCATATGTGTGCAGCGGTACCAGAGCTTCTTTCGCCGCTTCGCCTGTGTTTGGTTTGGTCTTCTGAGCTCCTAGCTTACCTGCGGGCGCGGTCTCTTGAATTGCATCCTTAAGCGCGCGGTAGGACATGCTACTCGATCCTGAAGGTTTGACGATCCGTATGTGGTCTGCATCTATGGGATCGAGCCGTTCGGTGCAGAGGTTGGTTGCGCTTTGCCGATCAACGATAATTCCAAGACCGTAGGTCGGAAGCGTTTCGTACCCACAATAAGACTTAAGGCCTAGATTTGCAGCGAGCCAATTACTCTGGAGGACACCTAGGTAGCTGTCGGTATCCGCGCTCATCGGGTACATCTCTCCGAATTGTTGATTTCGACTGACGAGTTTGGCCAAGGTGGCGTATGGGCTACCAGTGGTCGGTGTTCCAAAGAAATAGAGAAGGCGAATCTTCGGAGCAACGGTCTGCCTGTATTTGACTATGAACGCCCTGGTGATGAGTCCGCCCATGCTGTGTGACACGAACGTGATCGACTGATGACTTAGAACACCGTCTGTGCTGAGCACCAACCTCATGTTGTCAGCGAGCTGATCGACCGAGAAAGCTTTCCCCAGGATCGGAGAGGGATACTCGTAGACGTAGATGTTTTGGCCATTAAAGGCAGGGTCGTCCCGTAGCATGGCTGGCCAGTAGTGTGTGCCGTTTGACCATGTGCTTTTAGCGTCGCCGATTGCACCGTGGACGAAAACAATAACGCCCTTGTTCCGTGGCTCATTCCGAATGAACGGAATGCTGAAGTCTGACGCCTCAGGTCCGTTCGCTGACAATTGCGACGAGTGGGCAATGGTGCATAGAAGCAAGGAAATCAGGACCTGAGACGTAAGACGGAGAACACTAGAACTGGCAGCCTTCATGTTCATCCAAGGTATGCACGATAGTTTTAGTCAATTATACGGCTGATTAGATAACCGTGTCGGCTCCCAAGCCGCCGAGTAAACTTGGTGCGCTCAAGCATCCAGGGCTCGGAGGAAAGGGGGCTGGTCCAGCCTTTCCTCATTTTCCTCCTCGATGGTGCCCCGCTTTTGTCGCGTCTCCGGCCGGGCGGGGACGCCCGGCGCTCCACCGGAGGGGCGGGGATTTTGATCTCCGTAAGTTGCGGATGCCAAGTCAAGTACCCCGCCCTGTCCCTGCAAAGAACGCAGGGACAAGGACGGGGCAGCCGCTGGATTCGAGATTTTATTTGGAAAGGATGGGCCAGCTCCCTTTCAGGCTCTGCCCGACAATCGGAACTGGAAGCCACTTCTCGAAAAGCGCGAGAAGTGGCGCACCCCGAGTTATTTCAGTTGAGGTTCAAGGACAAAAGCCCGTTATACTTCTCCTTATTGCAGTAGCTGATCGAGCGCTCTTGCGACCTGCGCGCCGGTGAACGGTTTCGGGACGAGCAAGACTCTTTTGGCGTTCCGGGAACGGAGGCTCGCGTCAGCCTGCTCCGGTGTGTCACTAATGATGACGACGGGCAACTCGGCGTGATTCGGGTGATGCCGCACCGAGTCGAAGAGCGATTCGCTCATCTCGAAAGCGCAACAGTCCAGCACGAGCACGTCGGCGCGTTGCTCCAGAACCAGTTCGTTGACGGCGGCTGTATATCCCGATGCCCAGACCTCGTAGCCGCGGTCACGCAGCGCAAACGTCAGCAACTCGGCAATCTCCGGCGTGTCGTCGATGAGTAGGATGCGGCGCAACCGTACCCTACTTCTTGCCCGCTCCGGTGCCAGGCAGCCGCGCCTTCTTGCCCGCCGAGGGCTCCAGATCCATGACCCACTCGCGCCCGCCGGCCGTGTAGTAGGCACGGTGGTCGTTCTCGATCATCGCGCCCCAGGCCTCCAGCGTGCGCATCGCGAACGTGTAGCCCTCGAAGTTGTTGCGTGTATGATCGAGCACTTCATTCGTGTGCCAGTTGTCAGTCAGGATCGCGTCGCCAGCGTGTACGCGCAGCACGGTGTAGTATCGGTCGAACGCCGCTTCCGGCCGTACGTCGCGCGACGACCCGCGCTTTTTGCCCTCGCTGACGATATAACTTTCCTGAGCTTCAGGTGGAGGGGTTGCCTTAGCATTCATACAGTCTCCGCAACGGCCACAGCCTCTGCCGCAGCCGCCATGTTGGCCAAGTTTTTCGCATCGGCGGCCTGGAGCAAGGGCTCGGGCAGCTCGACACCCATCATCCGCCATTGCTCGTTGGCGAACTTCTGCAAATTAGCGATGTGCTCGGCGTGGAGATGGCCGAAGCGTCCTTGCAATTTCAGGTACTCGGATACTGGCCGCATGCTTCTGCGGGCGGAAGCTGTAATCATACGCACGCTTCTCAGGGTTCCACTCCCAGATCGGGTAGAGTCCGCATTCGACGACGAGCCGGCCAAGGTCGATCGAGCGCGGTGTCTCGTACACAAAGCCCTTCTGGCAGGGGGTGTAGACCATCAAGTAGGCAGCGCCCTTGTGGTTGAGTCCCTTGCGCACTTTATTCATCAAGTCGATGGGGTAGCCCACGCTGGCCGTCGCCACATAGCAGTGCGGATGGCCAGCCGCCATCATGCGGGCGAGGTCCTTGGGATAGAGCTTCTTCGCCTCCGGAACCATCGGGCCGGGAGGGGAGAAGGTCGTCATGCCGCCATAGGGCGTGCGCGACGACGCCTGAATGCCTGTGTTTGCGTACTGTTCGTTGTCGTAGCAGATGATCAGGCAATCGTGATTGCGATAGAGCGCGCCGGAAATCGAGGCGAGACCGATGTCGGACGCACTGCCGTCGCCCGCCTCGCAGATAATGTTCGGATAAGCGCCCTTCCACTTGCCCTTTCGGATCATGGCTTCATAGGCGGCGGCGACGCCGGCGGTGAAGCTACCGGCGCTGCCAATCTGCGTGTGCGCCCAGGGTACATTGTAGGGCGTACACAAATACGAACTGTTCGCGACATACATGCAGCCTGTCGGTCCGACCAGGATGGTATTGTCGCCCGCTGCTTTGCTGGTCATCCGGTACTGGATAGACGGCCCGCAGCCGGCACAGGTGCGATGGCCGGGGACGAACGGCTCGCTCGACGGTAATTCGGGGTTGTAGAAACGCGCTCCCTGATTCGGGCTGTCGAGAATCGGCAGCAACTGCCGCTGAACTTCTATTGTCGCCATATCAATTCCTCCCAATGACGGAGCCCAGAGGCTCTGCCCTAGCATACGGCGGAGGAACGGGCGTCTCGCCCGTTCAGCCGGGCGGGGACGCCCGGCTCTCCACCATTTTTATTCTTCGAATCCGACCCAATGCGTGCGTTTTTCGATCTTGCCGCGTTTCTGAGCTTCCAACATCTTCTCAGTCATCCAGTAGAATTCCTTCAGCACGATGGCCTCGCCGCCCATTCCAGCCATGAACGAGACGACAAGCGGGCGCTGTGGGCTTTCGTACAGAGCCGCGCAGACCTCAGCATATAGCGAACCGCCGCTGCTCACGCTGCCGAGTCCCATGTTGGTCTCGATCACACCGACCACCTTGAACTTGCTGAGAACTTCCTTTACGCGATCAGTCGGGTAAGGTCTGATCGTCCGCAGCCGTACGAGACCGACTTTCAGGCCCTTATCGCGCATGTGCTGAATCGCGAAACGAGCTGTCACCGCGTGGCCGCCCTGCAAGAAAAAGACGAGGTCAGCGCCATCGGTCATGAACTCTTCGACCCAGGGGTCGTAGCGTCGGCCGAAGATTTTCGCGAACTCGTCGTGGACCTCCTCAATGATCGCCATCGATTCTTCCATGGCGCGCGCCCGCTCCAACTGTAGCGGCGGACCCTGCTCGGGCATGATCTGCGGCCCGTGCGACACGGGATGCCGCGGATCGAGCGGATATGGATGCTTGTAGGGCGGCAGGAATTCCTTCACCTGGCCGGGGTCGGGCAATTCGACGTCGGTGGTGATATGAGAGACGAAGAATCCGTCCTGGCAGACCATTTGGGGCAAAAGCACACGTGGGTCTTCACCGATTCGATAGGCCATCAGGTGATTGTCGAATGCTTCCTGGGCGTCGCACGACCAGCCCATGAGCCACCCCATGTCGCGGGTGGAGAGCGCGTCGGTATGCTCGGAACCGAAATCGCCGGGCGGATCGAGCGTCCGGTCGGCGATCATCATCTGCACCGGCATACGACTGCCCGAAATCGGGGAATAAAGTTCGTAGGCGAACTGCACGCCCACACCCGAGCTGCCGGTGAACACGCGCGCGCCGCTTGACGCCGCGCCGTGCGCGATGCTCAATTGCGAGTGCTCGCTGTCGGCCACGATGTACTCGGCGTCGAGTTCTCCGTTGGCCACCATTTGCGCGAGCGCCATCATCGTTGCCGTATAAGGCCGGATCGGGTAGGCGGCAATCACATCGACATCGGCGTACTTGGCGGCCTGCGCCGAAGCGACGCAGCCGTTTATCCGGACCGTTTTGTTTTTTCTTTCCGTAACCGTTGCCATGTTCTACCCCGATTCTAAATGTTCCGCCCTAAATGTTCTTGGGGGCCCGTTCCCCAAGATTCCTCAGCTCTTCCGCCTGCCGTCCGTGCAGCCCCGGCGAGATGGCGAACGCCGTATCCATGCGCACTACGCCGGTATCGAAGTCGAGTTCGGGCACGCCCTCGAGGCAGCCCGTCGGACATTCTTCGATGCACACGCGGCAACCCTTACAGTAGTCGACCAGAATCTTGTAAAGGCCGTTCGAACGCGACGGACGCGCAATGCACGGCTCGGGACAAACCAGATAACAGTTGTCGCAGGCGTTGCAGGTGCCGCAACTGAAGCAGCGGCTGGCCTCCTCGACCGCCTGCTCTTCCGAGAACGCCTGAATCACTTCCTCCTGCGTTTTGCGCCGCTTTGCCGGCGGCAGCAGCGTTTGCTGGACGCGCGGGAAGTGCGGGAAATACGTCATGTTCATACGGTTCAAATCGAAGATGACGTCGACGGGAATCGTACGCGCCTGTAACGACTCGCCGCGCAGCACTTTGTCCAGATTGAAGGCGACGCGCTTCCCGTCGCCAACCGCGTTCACCACCATCAGCGGCTGACCCGAGCCCAGCTGAACTACGTCGCCTGCCGCAAAGATGTTGGTGTCGCCAAGACGTCCGAAGCGGTCGATCTTGATCGTTCCGCGCTCGGTCTTGAACTCGTCCGGCAACCAGCCGAGCGACGCCCGCTGTCCCACCGCGATGATCACGTTGTCGACGTGGAAGCGCTCGGCGGGGAGCTCTCGATGGACGTTGATCGGCGAGGCATTGATGGCGCCGGAGAAGCGCGCCGGATGCAGCTGCAAAGCCTCTACCTTGCCATTACCGAGCACGGCAGTCATCGCCCGCCCGTGCACCAACTCCACCCCTTCTTCGAGCATGTCGTGAAGATCTTCCGGCGAAGCCGGCATCTCCTCGGGATTGTGCTCCACCGTGATCATGGTCACTTCCACGGCGCCTTGCCGCAGCGCTTCGCGGGCGCAGTCGATGGCGGTGTTTCCGCCGCCGATGACGGCGACCCGAGCCCCCAGCTTGACTTTTGATGTGCCCATGCCGATATCGCGAAGGAACGGCAGTCCATAATGCACGCCGTCCTTGTTCTCGCCTTCGGCTCGCACGCTATTGGGCTCGGTGAGGCCCACAGCCAGCACGCAGGCGTCGTAGTTCTTTTTCAAGTCGTCCCAGGTGACATCTTTCCCGACCTCGACGTTGGTCTTGATCGTTATCCCGAGCTCAACGAGGCGCTCGATCTCGCGATCAAGCACGTGCTGCGGGAGCACCCAGTCCGGAATGCCGCCGCGATTGAGTCCGCCTGCTTTCGGCGATTTCTCAAGCATCGTCACTTTATAGCCGAGGCGCGCCAGTTGGTAGGCGGCGCTGTGGCCTGCGGGACCCGATCCAATGACGGCGACTTTCTTGCCGTTGGGTGCCCCAGCTTTGACCACGTCGCGAGTCAGTGCCTGTCCGAGATCGCCGAGAAACCGTTCGACCGCGCGAATTGAGATAGCCTCATCGTACTTCCCACGGTTACAAGCTTGCTCGCATGGGTGGTAGCACACCCGGCCGGTGACCGACGGAAAGGGCATATCTTCCTTAATGAGCGCGTAGGCGTCCAGGTACTTGCCGCGCTTTACCAGGTCGAGATAGCCCTGGATCTTTTCGTTGGTGCCGCAAGCGTTGTTGCAGGGCGGCAACTTGTCTCGGTACACCGGTCTGATCGAACGCCAGTTGCCGGTGGGGAACAGGTCCTGCCCCTTTTCCTGCGATGGCGCAGGTGTGATGCCTGCGAACGGGATCTTGAGGCGGTCGGGGATGCGTGTGCCTTTTGTCGACATGTGATCCTTTGATCCTTCCTATGCAGCCACTGGATTCAGCTTCATGATGTGCAAGCGGTCGAGTGCCAGTTCGAATGCCCTCTTGTTCGCGATCATCGGTTCAATCGTCTCCATCTTGACGATGCCCGTAGTCTTCACGACGGCGGCAATGAGCGGAGCGGCGATATCGGGCGCGACGGATTTGTTGCGTTCGGCGGCTCCTTCGGTCGAAAGGCGGTCGAGGCCGAGCTCTCCCAGCCGGTAGTAGAGCCATTTGTGGTCGGCCAGGTGAGCGGCATCCACACAGACCAGTTGGGCCAGCCGCTCGGCACCCGGCACGAAACGAATCATGTACTCCGGGGTGTAGTGCGTGTTGATCACCAGCGTTCCGCCCGGAGGCATTCCGCGCATATAATCCCAGCCCTTGACCATCGTCTCCTCGACCAGTACGACGATGTTGGGTTGCTCGTTTTCGTAGGTGAGCTCGTTCTCGAGCACGCCGTCGCTCACGCGGCAATACTTGCGCGTCGGGGCGTTGGTGCGATCGGGATTGTCGACGTAATTCTCCATCGCCTGGGCGAACTTGCCCTCGAGTCGGGCGGAGGCCGAAATGGAATTGACGATGTCGCGTCCCTCTTTGTCCATGATGATGCCGCGCGTCCAAACGGTAAGTTCCGTGTAACTCATGGTCCACCCTCGTTATGACTTAGTCAGATCTGTCCGGGTACAAATCCCCGGCGCTATTGTTTAGCACGTCCACTCTCTTCCATTTGTTTATGGCCACCACCTGCTTGGGACTGCCACGGTCGGACTCGAGAACAGCCAGAAAATCGCTCCGCAAGACGACGCAAGGCGGGACGCGAGTGCCGTCCTGAAATTCCGCAATCGCTAATAGCGTCGCCTTCTTGCACAGGCTTTCGATATCGGCGCCGGTGAGCCCTTCCATCCGACCCGCGAACTCCTCGAAATCGACATCGGGCGCCAGCGGAACACGCCGACAGCAAAGCCGCATGATGGCCGCGCGTTCGGCAGCGTCGGGTTTTGCGAACGGGAGTATGTAGTCGAAGCGCCCGCTGCGCAAGAGCGCCGGATCGATCCGCTCGGGACGATTGGTGGCTCCGAGCAAAATCACCCCTTTGACGTCACGCAAGTTGTCGATCTCGCGCAAGAGCTGGCTAAGAATCCTTTGATAGACGTCTGTACCAAACTGATCGGCGCCGAACTTGGGTGCGACCGCGTCAATCGTGTCGAAGAACAGGATGCAGGGCGCTGCCCGTCTCGACTTTTTGAAAACTTCGCGCAGCGCCCGCTCGGATTCGCCCAACCACTTCGAGTACAGCTGCGGACCATCTATGGCGATAAGTGGGATCTGCTTCTCACCCGAGAGAGCGCGCGCGATGGCGGTTTTCCCAGTACCCGACGGTCCTGTCAGCAGGATGCCTCGCGGCGGAGCCAGTCCAACCTGCTCATAGATCTCGTCGCGCATGTGAGAATGCTCGATGACGGCATCGAGCAACCGTTTCACCTCGCTGAGGCCGCCGAGGGAGGCAAACGTCGACGCGCTCTTCTCGATGAAGAATTCGCGAGTCGCGCTGGGTTCGACTTCTTTCAGCCCGGCGAGAAAATCGTCGCGTGTAACCTGGAGTGCGCCCAGGTCAGCCGATGCAGCGCGGTCGGTTTCGAGAGGGAAGTCGGAGAGAAAACGGCGCAACGCAATCATGCCGACTTCCTGACCCAGCGCTTCAAGATCGGCGCCAACGAAGCCGTGGGAATGCTCGGCGATCTCCCGCAGGTCGACGTCAGGCGCCAGCGGCATGGCGCGCGTGTGAATCTTGAGGATTTGCAGCCGCGCCTGCGTGTTGGGAACGCCGATTTCAATCTCGCGATCGAAGCGTCCCGGACGGCGCAGCGCCGGGTCAAGGACCTCGGGGATGTTGGTCGCGCCGATGACGATGACCTGGCCGCGCGCGACGAAGCCATCCATCAAGCTGAGAAGCTGCGCCACAACGCGCTTTTCGACCTCGCCGGCCACCTCGGTGCGTTTCGGAGCCACGGCGTCGATCTCGTCGATGAAGAGGATCGCCGGCGCGTGGCGTGCCGCTTCCTCGAAGACTTCGCGGAGCTTGGCCTCGCTCTCGCCGTAGAACTTCCGCATGATCTCAGGGCCGTTGAGGTGAATGAAGTGCACGCGGCTTTCGGCTGCTACAGCGCGGGCAAGCAGGGTCTTGCCGGTGCCTGGCGGTCCGTACAACAGCACGCCCTTCGGCGCGAGAATTCCCAACCGCTCGAAGATGCGCGAGTACTTCAGCGGCAGTTCGACGATTTCGCGCACCCGTGCCACTTCGCGCTCCAGCCCGCCGATGTCTTCGTAGGACACCGCCGGAGCGCGGGCCGCCGTCTGCTCGCCTTCCACGACCCGGAGGTCGGTGCGTTTGCCGATGACGACAGGTCCCGACGGAATCGTGCGCACCACCTGGAAGTTCACCGCCTTGGCAAACGTCGGCACACGCACCACGCAACCCGCGATAACCGGGACGCCCACCAGATCATCGAGCATCCGGTCGGGTGCGATGGTCGCTGGCGCGGCGCCCACCCATAACGGCGACAAGCGAACGGCCACTGCCTGCTCGCACTCGATCGGCGCCACCGTTACTTGCTCCTGCAACCCCGCGCTGCAGTTACTGCGGCACGTGCCGTCGATCTGGATCATGCCTTCGAATCCTTCATCCGAAAGCTCGGCGCGCGCGACGCCGATTGCTCCGCCCGTGATCTTCAGCACGTCGCCTGCTCGCGCACCCATGCGCGACAGATCGGCTGGCGTCAGTCGCGCAATGGCGCGGCCGACGTCCTCGACGCGAGCCTCGACAACGCGTAGTTTGAGGCTTGCCGCGAGAGACTCCGGTTCGTGAGACGCGATGGCCACACGGGCCATGTCATTTCCCAGTTCAGTCAACCTGATTGTCCCCAGACTAGTCTGCTCGAGGGCTCACCCTTGGC
The DNA here is from genome assembly GCA_963749275.1 of uncultured Acidobacteriaceae bacterium. Classification (GTDB taxonomy): domain Bacteria; phylum Acidobacteriota; class Terriglobia; order Terriglobales; family Acidobacteriaceae; genus Acidiflorens. Next base: position 60,233 of record CAVVNA010000019.1, on the reverse strand, counting down.
CCTTGGCAGAGGTAACCGCTATGCTCAACGTAACGCGATCGCCCCCCGAATTGCGAATCGCGAATAGGCAGCCCAAGGGCCCCGCCCTTGGTTAAAACTTGTCAAGTACGATCTCTTCGACGTCTTCAATGTGCCGCCGCATAGCATCCTTTGCAGCCCCGGCATCGTGGCGCTTGATCGCAGCCAGAATCCGGCGGTGGCCTGCGAGCGACCTTTCCGGGCGGCCTTTCAACTGCAAAGAGCGTTCACGCGTGTCGCGCAGCAGGTCCATGAGAATGTCGAGCACCTTCAGCACGATACTGTTACCGGATGCCAGAGCAATGCTGTAGTGGAACTCTGCGTCCTCGGCGATGGCGGCTTCCCCATAAGACAGCTTTCCTTCTTGCCGCTGCAGAATCTCTTCCATCTCGGAAATTTCGTCCGGAGAAGCGTGCGTGGCTGCGCGCGCGGCCAACGGTGGTTCGAGCATCTTGCGAAAATCCAGAAGCTCGCTGACCAGTTCCTGCCGGCGCTTTAAGGCATTGGCAAAAGGATTGACGATCGACTCGGCCGATCGTTCGCGAACGATTGTCCCAGCGCCTTGACGCGGTTCAACCAAGCCCATCAGTTCCAGGCTGCGAATCGCGTCCCGAATGGAACTGCGGCTTACTTGAAGCATCTCTGCCAGTTCGCGTTCCGAGGGCAGTTTGTCACCGGGCTGCAGTTTCTGCAGAATCAAACGTTCGATCTGCTTGGCGACTTCTTCGTAGACCTTGTTTCTTCGGATAACTTCAAAGTCGGATTTGACCGGTGCTGACATAGATGAGTGGTCCGATAAGTGGACCAAACGAGATGCAGTATACTCCCGTTGTCAAGCCCCCAGCAAATATTTCTTGTGGATGGATCAAAAAGGCGATTGGATGCCTCGGACTCAACGCCTGCGCGAAGCGCGAGAAGGATGGTCTGAGCGAAGAGTAACACCAACACGAACCAAAAGAGTAAAGCCGGATGCCGGCAGAATGGCGATCCAGAGGTTCACCAACTGCTGCAAACACGGCGCCAATTTTTTCAGGAATTGTCGCGGAACACTTCGGCCCGACGGCGCAAAACTTTTCCTTGACAAGCTGGATTTCAATGTGATAAACCGGGCGGTCATAAAGTGGTCCGCTTTTCATACCGGAAGGCACTCATTTGCACCTCTGTAAAATCTTTCGGTTCGTGGCTCGAACGAACAAGGCGGCGCCCGTCCCGCGCATTCCATGCCTTGAGGACAGGCCGTTTTGCAAATCATCCCGGGAGAGGAAACACATGCGCTCGCTAAAAACGTTTTTCGTGCTTCTGGTGGTTTTCATGGCGCCAGCTTCGCTTGTCCATGCTCAAGGCACGGAACCCGCGAGCAAGACTGATGGATGGGTTCCCGTAGCCGCAACGAAGGAAGAAGTCAATCAGTTGCGCAGCGAGGTCGCCGCCCAGCGCGAGACCATCGAGGAACTGAAGGCTTTGGTCGAGAAGCTGGCTGAGGGGAAGGCAACCGACAAGAGCTCGGCCCAGATTCGGCCCGTGGCTGACGCTGCTTCGGGAGAACCCAGTTCGCAGACGGTTAGCGCTGCCGGCGACGGTGCGGTTCGTCTGATGCCCGCGGTTCTCGTGCAGCCCAACCCTGTGGTAGAGGCGGCGCTCGTGGATCAGGCTCAACCTGCTCCCGAAGAAAGATGCCCCGGTGACGGCAGGATGGAACGGTGAGCACTTTTTCATCAGGAGTGCGGACGGGCAGTTCAGCATCAGCCCCTATGGCTATGTGGACTCCGACTACCGTGCTTACCAAGGCGATGGCGCACCCGCCGACACGTTTGTGTTGCGCCGCGCTCGCTTCGGTTTTCAAGGCAACTATGGTTCGCACTTCGATTTTGCACTTCTCGCCGACGCTGCGGCGGGCTCGGGCTCGGTCGTGCGCGACGTGTACATCAACGTAAGAGTCCGGCGTGAGTTCCAATTCCAGGCAGGGCAGTTCAAAGCTCCGTTCGCCCAGGAAACCGGAATCGGCGTCACCAACCTGGACTTCGTAGAACGCGGCTTCCAGTCGATGTTGTACCCGTCGGCGGCGTCCGCGTACCGCAGCCCGGGCGTGGCTATCCATGGCGATATTGATGGTGGCGTAATGCAGTACTGGGTCGGAGCGTTTAACGGCAAGGGGTATGCGCTAGTCAACACGACCAATCAACCGGAAGTGATTGGGCGGCTCCGCTTCTACCCATGGCGCAAATCCAAGAGCGACTGGCTCAAGGAACTTGCCTTTGGCGGATCCATTGACCGGGCGCGTTCGGCGGGTATTACCCGTGATCAAAGCTTCAACGGCAATCTGCCCGATGCCGCTTACAACTTCTTCCCGCAGTTCGCCATTAACGGACCGATCCAGCGCTACAACGGTGAGTTCACTTACATCAAGAGTCGTTTCGCTCTGCGCGGCGAATACGATCAGCTCAATATGTCGCGTAACAATGTCGGCTCCGAGACGGTGGGAGGGCTGGGCTTCCTGAGTCTTCCGTCCATCATCGCCAAGGCTTATGACGTCAGCGCAACTTACTTGCTGACAGGGGAAAAACGGCCGGAAAACGGCACGCCCCGGGTGAGGCGTCCAACTTTCGGCCCCGACACGCCCGGCGGCCAGGGACGTGGATTGGGAGCCTGGGAACTCGCTTTCCGAGTCACTGGCATCCACGCCAACGAACCGGGTGCGAACCTCTGAACTATTTCCCCACGCCGGGCTATGTGCCCACGTTTGATTTCCACACTCGTGAGTACACGATTGGGATCAACTGGTATCCCAATTATTGGGTCAAGTACATGGTCAATGTGGCCATTGATCAGTTGAAGGAGCCCAGCACAATTGGCGCGGTGCCGCAGAACTACTTTGTGGTTTTGCAGCGCTTACAGTTCAGGTTCTAGAGGTGGTGAGGTGCATTGCTTGCACGGATTGCCGGCTCACGCATTGCCGGGTTTGGTCAGTTCATACGGAACGCCGGTCGCTGGCCGCAGCGGTCCTGAAGGAAATCGCAGGAGGGAATTCGATGAGACCGAAGATTCTGCTTACTATTCTAGTCACCGCGCTGTTTGTGATCCTGAGCGGCTGCGGGGGCGTATCTAACTGTCCGATATGCGGCACCACCAAAAATGGCGCCTACGGTGTCATCGACGTCATCCCCGTGCCCGAGCACAATCCCACCGGCGAACCGGGCGGACCGTTCAACTCCTTTGACATAAGCTGGGTGGACTCGGTCCACCACTTGGACTACGTCTCGGACCGCATCGGCCTGGCCGTGGTCGTTGTGAATACGCTCAACGACCTCGCGGTGAATACCATCCAAGGCTCCAACGCGGTTTCGGACGCCGGCAATGGAGCCAGTCCGTGCGCGACAGACCCAGCGAACTGGTAACGACATAATTCCTCCCATCATTTCCGTATTTGGCAATTTCACCCGGTTCGGATGTAGAACCGATTTATCCTGGGAGGGAGGGCCCACGTTCCACCTCAGCCAGGGTTTTGGCGCAAACCATCACTTTGGCGGATTCCCCGGCGCGCAGTGCTGCGCTTCCCGCGCCAACGGCGTCAATCCAATGTCCGGCCCGGATGGGCTCGAAGTGAGCGCCGACGGCAAAACGTTGTTCGTCGGAAATGGCAGTGCTTCGGTCGTGGTCTTCGATTTGACGACGATGAACCTGACCACGAATCCGCCCACTCCACCCACCGTGCTGGCCGCCATACCGACCGGCGTTTCAGCCGATTATGACGGTCCGCTGGGCATCGCTCCCTGCGTCGCCTCCTGGAACGGCGGAGCTGGCGCCGCCGCGGATTGCGGAGATGACCGGGCTGACGAGATGTCATACGACAACGTGCATCATGTTCTTGCGGTCATCAATGGTGATCCGGGATTGCCATTGATCACGTTCATTGACATGCAGTACATTGTGGGCGCAACCCCACCGAGGACGTCGGCCGCGGACCCGCTGGGGTTGGGGGATCTGCATTGTCTGCCCATTGATCCGACGTTGGCTTACGGCCCCTACCCGCCGCCCTCGCAGATCAGCGGTGATCCCGAAGGATTATCCGACTTATCCGTCTCAGGCGCTTTCACAAACTTGGGTGATACCGCAGCCAGGCGCTTCATTCAACCCCCCACGTTGCATCCTTGGGCAAATCTACTACGACGGCGCCGGAGGCGCAGCGTCCGGAGGACTTGGACTTACGCGGGCGTTCCGGTTGACACCGTCGGGGACACGTTCCCATGCCCCGATCCGTCCAATCCGCAGGTCTTCAGTGGCGTGTCCGGATCGTGCCTCGCCGGTCCCTGGCATTGGCAACCCCGGGTGGGGGCACGCATATACCATCCCCTGCCATCACGGCCCCATCCTCGACCAAACCACAGGAGCGTTTTGTAGCCAGACTGCCCCTGGTACGGAACTTGTGCCGGCGCCATAGCTCCGGCCGGTTTGGGTGGGATGGTCTGGAATCCCAACACCGGTCACCTGCTGCTGGCGAATGAGAATGCCATTCCGATCATCAACGTTGGAAGCATCGATGAGATCGATCCGCGACTGGCGGACACCAGCTTGCGGAGGGGTCTCCTGTGGACCGGTCGTTGTCAACAGCTTCGTGATGCTGAACTGCATGCCGACCGGCGTCAGTCACGGTCCGGGTAACAACTTCCTCGTAGGCTGCGCGGACCACGATGGCGAGGCATTTCCTCCCAACGAGTACATCATTAATGGAGAGGCATACCGGCGCATTCGTCGCCCCCGAAATCAACAATGTCGGCGGCGTGGACGAGACCTGGTACAACCCCACCGACAACAAGTACTACCTGGCGGCGAGAGATATGCCCAAGGCGCGGTCATGGGCGTCATTGATGCTGGCACAAACCACTGGCTGTACAACATTCGACTGGATCCAATGCACACAGCATCTCGGTCGATCCCAGACCAACCATGCTTTTGTGCCGCTTCAGTCCGGGGCGCACTGCACGACGCTGGGCTGCTACGGTTGCGTCGGTGTCGACGCGCAACAGTGAGCCCGAGGCCAGACGGCTCGGTGGGACGGGTTCGCCCGAGGGACTTGGAGTGCTTGACCGGCGAGTGATACGGGACGAGCAAACATGTTATAGTCGCCTATGCGCGATGCCGGTTTCGCCGAGGCCTGAATAGCGTGGGTGAAGTGATTTATGGGAACCTTTCGTAGAGCACCACTGCGGAACGTTGTACTTTTGTCTGTTCGATTCTGATGCGCGATGGCCACCGCAGGCGAGCAGCCCGTGCCAAAACCCACCGATGTGCCTGCGACCGTGATCGCCCACTTGCCCTTGCCGCAGGCGACCGGAAGTCAAATGTTGCTGCAGAAGGAAAACGGGAAGCAGTACTTGTACGTTCAACAGGCAGGGAAGCAAGGCTTCATGATCGTGGACGTGTCCAAGCCGGAGAAGCCGAGCCTTTTGAAACGAACCGCGGAATCGAATCAGTCGACGGCGGGAAACCTGCAGATGGTTAGCCCCGATGTGGCCATCGCGGAAGCTCCGGAAAAAACGCCGACAACTCTGACCAGCAGCAACCGTCCCACCGAAACCGTTCGCGTGCTCGACTTGAGTGACCCGCGCAATCCAAAAACGCTGGAGACGTTCAACAAAGTCACCAGCCTTCTTCCTGACGGCGGCCACGGCTTGATCTACCTCACCAACAACGAAGGCTTGTGGATTCTTCGCTACAATCGCCCGCCCCGACTGGAGCCAGCCAAGAAAAAGCCGCCCTGTGACTCCGAATCCGAGATCATGGCCATGCCGCCGGACTGCGACTAAGGCCCTATCTGAACCAAAGCGAACCTCTGCGAAAACCTACTGCTGAGAGACTCAGCGCACCGAGCACTCCTTCTCGATGGTCTTGATCGAGGTGATGGTCAACGTCACCGAGGAGGGAGCGCCCGTTCTGGTTAAAGGAATCGGAACTGGTCATCATCGACGGTGACTCCTTCCCGGTTACTTCCACTCGTTGTCCCAGGTACTTGCGGAGCTTTATTTTGCCCGTAGCCTGCAGTTCGTAGGTCATGCCCGGGTCCTGCTTCATCAGTATGTAATCGCCGCTGGCTCTGCTGACGCAGCCTTGTATGGTTACCTGTCCTTTGGAATCTTTCGAGTTCTGCTGGCTCGTGTTGCTGGGATTGCTGTTTTGTGCCAGAAGAAAACTGCCCGAAAGCAGCAGAGCGAACCACATCTTTTTCATGGAGATTTCTCCTCTCCTAGAATGGGATGGCAATGTTATTGCACCGGTTGCACTAAATCTGTGGGGCAGAGAGAGGCTACTTGACGCGGGTTTCCTGATAGTGCAGTTCCTTCCATTGCCCGGCGCGCTTCACCCAGAGTTCACTGATGTACACCCGCGAGTAGCGTATTTGCGCCTTGGGCGGGAACTGAATGGTGCTTTCGTAAATGACCAGGGCGGCATCCGGCCCCAGCGGAATCAGCTTGTATCCCCACAGCGTATAGTTGAAGACATTCTGGTCAGCCAGTTCGTTGACGGCTTGAATCTTATTCCGCTCGCCCCGGCCATCGACTTCGACCCCCTGATAGTCGTCCGCTAACAATTCGGCGTAGACTTTCTTGTCCTTGTTCTTCAGCGCCTCCCATTCGACTTTGATCTTCGATTCGAACATATCCTTCAGCCCCGAGTCGGCGGAGACGCTGCTGGATGGCCGGCTCTCGCCAGTCTTAGCAGTCTTAGCCGGCGCGGAGGGTTCTTGCGCCAGAGTCAGACAAGCCAGCCCCGCGACACAAACGAAGACAAAGCAAACCCTCATGATTCCTCCAAAGAGATATGCGCCGAATCTTATCAGGTGCGCGCCAGGTCCGGAGCAACTGAGCCCTATAACAAATCTCTCACTTTCTTTAACGGAACTGTTTTCCCGCCCACGTCACAACCGGCCACTTGGGTGAAAAGGGTGACTACAATTTGGGCCCGAAACTTGGAACTTACCTTGGAGAGAAAAGGAAACCGATCGGGGTGCTCCACTTTGAAGTTGTCGGCATCCAAGTCAGGCTCGACCGTAGCGGGAGGGGGCCTCCGCCTTCGGTCGGCATTGCCTTCATTTTGCAACCAAGGAGAAGCAGACTCACGGGCCAGCCAAGAGCCGCTAGCATCAAGCCAGCGAATCTGGTTTTCATTGGATAACCTCCCGACCGACAGCCATATTCAATTGGGCCGCGGCCGCCAAGTAAGAACCAAGCAAGTTCACGTAGCTGAGTTCCACGGTGCGATAGTCACTCTGCGCATTCAAGAAATCGAGCAGTGAAGCGCCTCCACGCTGATACGCAAAGAACACCGTGTCGCGGACCCGAACTGCCTGTTGCAGATATTTTGCTTTATAGGGCTGCAGCAGGATCACATTGCTGTTCACCGTCGCGTAAGCCGAATCGACATCGCTGAATACCTGCGCCTGGGCTGCATCCAGCAGCCTTTGGTTCCGTTCAATGTCCAGCTTTGTGCGCAACTTCTCGCCTTGATTCCGGTCGAAGATACGCAACGGAAAACTGACTCCCACGCCAAAATACAAGTCGATCGGCGGATTGCGCCCCACGTCGAAGCTGAAAGTCGGGTCGGTAGAGCCGTTGGCAATGGCCAGCTTGTGGTCGGTCTGGGCTTTGTCCACGGCTTCGACGGCCGCCCGCAAGTCCGGCCGGGTGTCTAAAGCGATTCTTCGGAACTCATCTTGGGCCAATATTTGGTCGCTGAAATCGAATGGACCGCTTACGTCGAATTGTTCAATCGGAGTTCGGTTGTTGAGCAGCGTGAGCATCTGAATTTTTGCAGTGCGCAGATTGACCAGAGCGGTTTGCAGGTCGGATTCATACTGCACGCGCTGCAACTCTAGCCGATCAAGATCGATTTGAGCAATATCGCCCGCCTTGAATCGTTCCCGGCTCACATCCAGCACATGGTCGTAGTAGGCGAGATTGTCTTTCGCGAGCTGCAAAACCGACTTGGCCTGCAAGATTTGCACAAAGGCGCTGCGCAGGTTGAAAAGCAGGGTTCTCTCCACATCCGCGTGGGTGGAAACGGCGATGGCTGTCGCCTTCTGTGCACTCTCCCGCCGCAAATCCCGCTTGTGTTCCCGCTCGTACAGGTAGCTGATCGTCGCTGAGGGCAACAGATACGCGAGCGCGCCGTGAGACGGTCCAACATTAAAGGGGGTAATCTGATCCGACAGCAGCCCCAGGTTCGGGTTCGGACGCAGAAAAGCAGTGATCTCCTGTGCCTTTGATTCATCGATGTTTAGCTTGCCTGCCAGCAGGGTGGGGTTGTTCTGCTCGAAGCGATCTTTCACGCTCTCCCAGGTCCAGCTTTGGGCGGGTGGCGGGGCCGGTGGCTGGGCTGGCTGCTGTGCGGACGAAACCGGGGCAGCTCCTAGCGTCAGAACCAGGAGAAGCCAGTAATATCGCTGGACTTTTCTGCGCATAGTAACTCCGTGAGAACCTCTCGGATTTTCCGAAGGCTTAATTAAGATGTAGACTGCTGTCTCTGTGAAGCGTCCGCCATCAAATTGACGGAGGGCTCTTATGAGTATGTGGGTTCCCTGTAAGAATTTCGCAAAAACGAGAGAAATCGCCGTCAATTTTCGCATGCAAGGAATCGGAGATTCGGCGAGTTACGCGAGGCGGAAACATGGAGGAGATCTTCCTCATGGCTTTATCGGTTCAAGTGTAGTGGGCAGACTCGCGCGTACACACAGAAAAAAGGGGAACCCGAAATGCTCGTCCCAACTCTGCGGGTTTCAGATTTAGTGCTCGTGTTCATGGCGAGAATGTCCGTGAAGGTGAGGATGTGAGTGCACGACGCCGCCGTGGGAATGACGATGGGCGTGAATGAGGTTTGCCCTCAGAAGCAAGTCAGTGTTTGAGAGAATCTCCGATGGAGTCCCTTCGGCAATTACGGTGCCTGCCTCAAGCACGAAAACGCGATCAGCAATGTCTTCGACAATTTCCAACTGATGCGTAGCTGTGATCACGGTCCTCGCCGTGCCTTTCCACTGTTGAATTAGGTCTACGACCTGGCTCTGGCTCTTCGGATCGAGGGTCGCGGTTGGCTCATCGAGCAGCAGGACTTCGGGGTCGAGGACTAGGACGGAAGCCAAGGCGACCCGTTTTTTCTCGCCTCCCGAGAGGCGGTAGGGCGGGCGGTCCCTCAGGTGCGAAATTGACATGAATTCGAGCGTCTCATCCACTCTCCGTATCACGTCTTCCTTGCTCCATTGCATCTGCAAAGGACCGTAGGCGATCTCGTCGAATACGGTGGGATTGAACAGTTGGACATCCGGATTCGGAAAGACCAGGGCGACGCGCCGACGAAAATTCAGAGAGAATTCCTCTTGCTGAAGGTGCTTTTCGGTGAGCGCGTCCCCTTTGAATGTGACAGTACCTGCCGAGGGAAAATAGAGCGCATCCAAAATTCGCAACAGCGTGGACTTGCCGGAGCCATTGGCGCCAAGCAGCGCAACCCGATCACCTTCTCCGATGTGGAGAGTAAGTCCACGGATCGCCGGGATCGCTTCGTAAGAGAAGCTAATGTTTTGCACTTCGAAAGTTGAAGCCAATTCTTGCTTACCTCCCCATCCACACAGCTAAACAGCCAGTAAAGAGGAAGGCGGTCAGGCCGACGTAATCGCGCGGTTTCGGGCGGAAGTCAGTCAAGAGACGAACCTCTCCCCGAAAGCCCCGGGACAACATCGCCAGGTACACCTCTTGGCTGAGTTCGATGCTCTTGCTCAGTAGCACTCCGGCGGTTCGAGCCGTTGTTTTGCGCCGTCCAGAACCGCTCAGTACACCGACGGTTCGGCTCTTCCTCGACTCGAACATCTGGTTGGCCGTTTCGATCAGCAAGAACACGTAGCGGTGTGTCATGGCCAGCATGGTGACGATCTCGGCAGGAAGGTGCAGCGAACGGAGGGCCTTCAAGATGTGAGTCCATGCGGTCGAAAGCACCAGTACTGTGGTCAGTGTAGCCGCTGTTTCCACCCGCAGGACTAGCAACACCGCCGTGCGCAGCCCTTGGACGGAGATGGAAAGGTGCAGTGCCGGCGCAGTGAACAGTGGCTCTCCGGGAGTAATAAATAAGGCGGGCAGTGCGATCACGCCCGTGAAGCCTAGAACCACAAGCCAGACTCGTTTAGCGAGTGATGCAAGGCTCACTCTGGAAGCGACCGCGATTGCAATTGCGACGAGCAAAATGGCTGCGATGGCCTCAAGCTGTCGACAGATAATCACCGAAATAACCAGAGCGAGGATTCCGATGACCCGGACGCGAGGATCAAGTTGCTGCATCAGTCCCGGTTGGGTTGCGGCATGTTCCGATTGGAGGGCCTTCGACACCGCTCGGGTGAAGCCTTGAACCGTCGATTCGAGGAAAGAGTATCGTCTCATGACCGCAGGCTCCCCCCTTGCCATTTTCTGCCAACCGCTCTCGCGAGTAGCGAAGCCAAGACAAGGAAGCCCACACCAAACATTGCCGAGAGTAAATACCCAAACACCGGACTTCTGATAAACCTTGGCGCGTAGCCGGGGAACGGCGCCGTCCACAGGTTCGACAGCTTTTCGATCCCGACGGGAACGGAAGACGGAGGCGCATGTTTCCCCGATGCGGCTGCGATCTGTGCTCGCGTTTGAGGATTCATCAAGTCAGCAGAAGACCATTCACCCCAGGCCTTGCCCGCTGCTAGGATGCCGAGAGGCGTCAACAACATGAGAAGCGCCACCGCCCACCATAGTCGTCCTTGTGAACGTTCAGGGCTCGCGCCAGGGATGATCGTACCTGGCGTCTGGGCCAAACCGCGTACTCCTCGAAGCAGACCTATATCAGATCGCTGGAGATAGGACACCATACCTGCCGATATCACCGCTTCAGCCAGTCCTGCAAACGTCAGATGTCCGATCATCATTGCTGGAATAGCCACATGCAACGGATATGGAGCGTAGAGCGGCGTGCCGCTGGCGTCATGAAAAAGCATGGGCTGAAGACCGAGCTCAACGGCTGTAACCAAGGCTGCAGTGTTGATGGCGACATAACCGGCAACTGCTGCCGCTAATACTCTCTGGCGAGAATTTAGTTTCGAGTTCGCCGCGACCATTCGGTATACACCGTAGGCTGTGAAAGATCCAACGATCGCCATGTTGAAGCAATTCGCTCCCAGCGTGGTGATGCCTCCGTCGCCGAAGAACAATGCTTGGATGGCGAGAGCGATTGAAATGGCAAGAATTGAACCCCAGGGGCCGAGCACGATGGCGGCGACGCCAACGCCAACCGCATGGCCGGTTGTTCCGCCCGGCAGTGGCACATTGAACATCATTACAACAAAAGAGAATGCTGCGAACACCGAGATCAGCGGGATTGCGCGCGTGGCAAGAAGCTGCTTGATGCGCTTCAGGGCCGCATACCAGCCCGAAGCTGCGAATAGATAGAGAGTCGCACAGGTCGACGGGCTGAGGTAACCATCAGGAATGTGCATGATCTCGTCAATTTCTACCGGGTTTCCCTCCTCCAACGCAAGGTGATTCCAACCAGCCAGAACACGTGATCTGTTGACGCGAATCGCGGTAATGTCTATTGGTTTAGTAGACCATACCCGGGCAATCGAGGAGGAAGCCGTGCTCCCACAGAACGAGTTCGGGCGAATCGGAAGCTCCGATCAAGTGTCCGGCATCCTGCGACAAAAGCCGCCGCGGTGTGCGTGACTTTGGCTGCGTTGCAGCGGCCCTCCCGGTGAGCAGAGCCTAACGCCCGCGACTCTGCCTGTGCTAGTTAGATGTCGGTCCTCTGCTCGGCATGCCGGACGAGAAACCAGCACGGAGGATCGCCAGAGTGTGGGAAAAGGCTGTACACGCAGGTCCTTTTTCACCGGTGGATCAAAAATAATCTCGGCCTTCCCGTCTTTGTGCGCCACCTCGTAGTAGTGTTCGACGGTTACGCTGCCAAAGGGCTGACGCTTCGTTGCCAGACGATATCGAAACACGCAATAGTCCGCACCATAGGCGATTCCCAGCAGGCCCACCACAGCCACTAACAACCTCAGAGCGATTCGCCGGAGCCAGGGGCTGGTTTTGTTGGCTTGGACTGCAGTCACGGCCTGGATTATACGCGGCAGCGAACCGGCCCGAGGCCGGAGCGTTGACAATTCTTCACACAAACTCGCCCCCGCTTTGCTCTTCGACACGTCAAAATGGTAGTGAAAGAAATGATAAGATGCACCAGAAGGGCCCGGGGGAGAATTGTACCTGCACCTGCATCGTTCCTCGGAATATGTGTTCCAGCTTCGCCATAGAGGGTGCGCAGCTTCAACTTCCTTCTTCTACGGGCTTTCCCTCGTCGTATTTGAGGAGTGCAATTGACGGAACCAGTAACAGACGCAGGTGTTTCGAAGAAATCCGAGCAGTACCCAACCGAGAATTCAACCACTCACAAAAGCCGCTGGTGGATTTGGCTGATCGTTGTGGTTGTGATCCTTGTCATCGTGGCGATCTGGGAACGCCGCGGCGGTTCCTCCGACGCGAAAGCCAGCGGTGACGCGGCCTTCCGGCCCGTTTTGGTATCTACGGCGACGGCGCGCCAGGGCGACATCGGGATTTACTTGAACGCATTGGGCACGGTGACGCCCGTTTATACCGTAACCGTGACCAGCCGGGTACAAGGTGAGATTACGCAGGTCTACTATCACGAAGGGCAAATGGTTCGCAAGGGCGACCCGCTCATCGAAATCGATCCGCGACCTTATCAGGCGGCATTGACGCAAGTCGAGGGACAACTGGCGCACGACCAGGCGGTTTTGACGGAAGCCAAGATCGATTTGCAACGCTACAAGGATGCCCTAGATCGCAACGCCATCGCCAAGCAGCAATTTGACGATCAAGAGCAGGTCGTGCTGCAAGATGAAGGCACGGTGAAAAACGACGAGGGCCAGTTGGCGAATGCCAAGGTCAATCTGGTATACACGCATATCACCTCACCCATAGCCGGGCGGGTGGGACTGCGTTTGGTCGATCCCGGAAATATCATTCAAACCAATAGCACCACTAGCCTGGTGGTGATCACGCAGCTTCAGCCCATCACGGTTATCTTCAGCATCGCTGAGGATCATCTCTCCCAAATTCAACAGCAATTGCTCAAGGGAAAGATACTGACGGTGGATGCTTTTGACCGTGAAGGAAGCACGAAACTGGCATCGGGTACGCTGCTGACTCTCGATAATGTCATCGACCCAACTACGGGAACCTTGAAACTCAAAGCCATCTTCGACAACAAAGACAACGCTCTTTTCGCGAGCCAATTCGTGAACATCAAACTGCTCGTCGACACGCAACACAATGTGACTTTGATTCCTACTCCGGCGATTCAGCGCAACGCCCAAGGCGCTTTTGTCTACGCGATCAAAAGCGACCAGACCGCCTCCATGCGAACGATTACCCCCGGCACTACGGATGGGTCGGTGACCGCCGTGCAGGGAGTTGAACCGCAGGAGGTGGTTGCTGTGAATGGATTCGACAAGCTTCTCGATGGCGCCAAAGTTACCATTCGCACGCCTGCGAAAGGCAGCGGCGGAGCCTCCGGCCAGCAGCCTCAAACCGGCCAGAACGACGGCAACCAACCCGCTCCGTCTGGAACCCGAGGTGGTGACGCGTCCGGAGGCAAAAACGGAGCTTCGCCGCGGTGAGTCCCTCTCGTCCATTTATCTTAAGGCCGGTAGCGACGTCGCTCTTGATGGCGGCCATCTTGCTCGCTGGCTTCGTCGCCTATCTCCAACTGCCCGTCTCCGCGCTGCCGGAGGTTGACTACCCTACCATTCAGGTGGTTACGTTTTATCCCGGCGCCAGTCCTGACGTGATGGCCTCGGCCGTAACCGCACCTCTGGAGCGGCAGTTCGGTCAGGTCCCGGGCCTCAATCAGATGACTTCCACGAGTTCCGACGGGAGCTCCATCATTGTTTTGCAGTTTTCACTCGACCTGAACATCGACGTTGCCGAACAGGAAGTACAAGCAGCTATCAACGCAGCCCAAACCTATCTGCCTGCCGATCTGCCGGTCCCGCCGATCTATAGCAAAACGAATCCGGCAGACACGCCGATTCTCACCCTCGCGCTTTCTTCCAAATCGATTCCCCTGTCGCAGGTCGAAGATCTCGCCGACACCCGCTTCGCGCAAAAAATCTCTCAACTCCCCGGCGTGGGACTGGTCAGCATCAGTGGCGGCCAAAAGCCGGCCGTCCGTGTGCGCGTGAATCCCACAGCGCTTTCCTCGTACGGCATAAATCTCGAGGATGTGCGCACCGCCCTACAGCAAACCAGCCTCGACCAAGCGAAGGGCAACTTCGACGGCCCGCAACAGGACTACCAGATTCAATCGAACGACCAACTGCTCACCGCCTCCGATTTCGCGCAAGTCATCATCGCCTACCACAACGGGTCGCCCGTAAAACTCTCGGATGTGGCTACGGTCGACAATGACGTGGAAAACAATCGCCAAGCGGCATGGATGAACGAAACTCCCGCGGTCATCGTCAACATTCAACGCCAGCCCGGCGCGAACATCATTCAGGTGGTCGACCGCATTAAGAAGCTGCTTCCGCTGCTCAAGAGCAATCTGCCCGCCGCCGTTCAAGTGGATGAACTAACGGACCGCACGACTACCATCAGGGCTTCCGTGAAGGATGTCGAGTTTGAACTCATGCTCACCGTGGCGCTGGTCGTCATGGTCATTTTTCTGTTCTTGCGCAATCTTTCCGCTACCACCATCCCTAGCGTTGCCGTTCCTCTCTCCATCGTGGGCACGTTCGGCGTGATGTATCTCGCCGGCTTCAGCTTAAACAACCTCACGCTGATGGCGCTGACGATTTCCACTGGCTTCGTCGTCGATGACGCCATCGTCATGATCGAGAACATCATCCGGTTCATCGAAGAGGGAGATCCGCCGCTCGAAGCGGCCCTCAAAGGCTCGGAACAGATCGGTTTCACCATCGTATCGCTTACCATCTCGCTGATTGCCGTGTTGATTCCTCTGCTTTTCATGGGCGACATCGTCGGCCGGCTTTTCCGCGAGTTCGCCATCACCTTGAGCGTGACCATCCTCGTCTCGGCGGTGGTTTCGCTGACGCTAACTCCCATGATGTGTTCGCGCCTGTTGAAAAGTACGCACGGGCGAAAGCAGAGCCGTTTCTACGTGGCTTCAGAGCGCGCCTTCGAAAGCATCATTGCCTTCTACGGGAAAACTTTACAGTGGGTATTGAAACGCCAAACCGCTACTCTTCTTGTGGCCGCGGGCACGCTGGTGCTCACGATCATTCTCTACATCATCGTCCCGAAGGGTTTCTTCCCGGTTCAAGACACAGGAATCATTCAGGGCATTTCGGAAGCCGGGCAGTCCATCTCCTTCCCCGCCATGGCGGAAAAGCAGCAGCGACTCACCCATTTGATCTTGCAGGATCCTGCGGTAGAGAGTCTTTCTTCTTTCATCGGCGTCGACGGCACCAACACAACATTGAACAGCGGGCGTATCCAAATCAACTTGAAGCCGCTGGAAGAGCGTAGAATCAGCGCCTCGGATGTCATCCGGCGCCTGCAGCCGAATCTGGAAAAGATCGATGGCATCACGCTTTACATGCAACCTGTGCAGGACCTCACCGTCGAAGATCGCGTGAGCCGCACGCAATATCAGTACACCCTCGAAGACCCCGATCAGCGCGAACTGAATTTCTGGACGGCCAAGCTCATGGCCAAACTGCAGGCGATTCCGGAGCTTCGCGACCTGGCCACCGACCAGCAAAGTTCTGGGCTCGCCGCCTCGCTCGTCATCGACCGCGTTACCGCGTCCCGCATGGGCATCACGCCGCAGGCGATCGACCAGATGCTCTACGATGCTTATGGGCAGCGGCAAATTTCCACCCTGTACACGCAGTTGAACCAGTACCACATCGTGCTTGAAACTCAACCCGAATTTCAGAAGAACCCCTCGAAATTGCAAGACATCTACGTTCGTTCTGCTTTGGCTCCTACGGCACTCACTACCGGCTCTTCCAGCACCCAGACGATTACCGCGACCACGGCTTCCGGCAATTCTGCCTCCACCGCTTCGCCGAGCCCTACTGCTTCCCCGAACACCTCTGCCAGTTCGGGTTCTGCCAATCCTGGCGCGGTAACGACGGTGAATGGCGCCGCCATTCCCCTCAGCGCCATCACTCGGTTCGAAATGAAGAGCAGCCCCCTGTCGGTCAATCACCAGGGGCAATTTCCCGTGGTCACCATCTCTTTCAACCTGGCACCCAATGCGTCGCTTGGCGAAGCCACCAAGGCTTTCGAGAAGGCCCAGCGGGAAATTAGCATGCCGCTCAGCGTACAGGGGGCCTTTCAGGGCACCGCCGCTTCGTTTCAAGCTTCGTTGTCGAACGAGCCGCTATTGATTCTCGCCGCTCTCGTGACTGTTTATATCGTCCTCGGCGTTCTCTACGAAAGCTACATACACCCCATCACAATTCTGTCAACCCTACCCTCCGCCGGAGTGGGCGCGATTCTGGCCTTGTTGCTTTGCGGCCAAGAACTCAGCGTCGTCGCCCTCATCGGAATCATCCTCTTGATCGGTATCGTCAAAAAGAACGGAATCATGATGATTGACTTCGCTTTGGAGGCGGAGCGCAAAGAGCACAAGAGACCGGAAGACGCTATTTATGAAGCGTGCCTCTTGCGTTTCCGTCCCATCATGATGACCACCATGGCCGCGTTGCTGGCCGGCTTGCCGCTCGCCCTCGGCACCGGAATTGGTTCGGAACTCCGTCGCCCCTTGGGCGTCTCCATGGTGGGCGGCTTGCTCTTGAGTCAGGTTCTTACGCTTTACACAACTCCGGTCATTTACATCTTTTTCGACCGGCTCGCGCATCGTTATTCTTCGCGCCGCGCGCCGGACGCCGGGCCTGAGGCTGTCCCAGCGGATTAAATGCGGGTTGACACTTATGAGTCTCTCTTCTCCATTTATTCGGCGACCCGTCGCCACTACCCTCCTGACCGCGGCCATTGTGCTGGCGGGCGCCGTCGCCTTTCGGGAGTTGCCCGTCTCCCCGCTTCCGCAGGTCGATTTCCCCACCATTTCGATTGCTGCCACTTTGCCGGGCGCCAGTCCGGAGATCATGGCCTCCTCCGTCGCTACTCCCTTGGAGCGCCAGTTCGGGAGAATTGCCGGCATCACGGAAATGACGTCGTCCAGTTTTCTCGGCACCACCAGTGTCACGCTGCAGTTTGATTTGAACCGCAACATCGATGGAGCCGCTCGCGACGTCCAAGCCGCGATCAATGCCGCGCGCAGTTACCTGCCCTCGAATCTCCCGGGCAATCCCACCTATCGCAAGGTCAACCCGGCGGATTCCCCCATCATGGTCGTGGCGCTCACCTCACCTGTGTATGACCGCGGAGTACTCTACGACGCGGCCTCCACCATCATGCAACAGCGTCTCTCCCAGATTCAGGGCGTCGGGCAAGTGAGTGTGGGCGGCAGTTCGCTGCCGGGAGTGCGCGTGGATGTGAACCCGACCCAACTCAACAACTATGGCCTCGGCTTGCAGGACGTGGCCTCGATGCTGAGCCGGCAGAATGCCAACAGTCCCAAAGGCCAAATCACCGACAGCACAGTCACCGCGGACATCACCACCAACGACCAACTTCTCAAGGCGGTGGACTACATGCCGCTGGTGGTCGGCTACCACGATGGCGCCGCCGTCAAGTTGTCCGATGTCGCGAACGTACAGGACTCCACCGAGAACATACGCGCGGCCGGCTTCACCAACGGCAAACCCTCCGTCCTCATCATCATTTTCCGCCAGCCCGGCGCCAATATCATCGATACCGTGGACCGCATTCGCGCCGCGCTTCCCGCGCTGAAGGCCTCCGTCCCGTCCGCCATCGACACGGAGATCGTGATCGACCGCACCCAGACCATTCGCGCTTCCGTTCACGACGTCGAGCGCAGCCTTATCATCTCGATTATCCTGGTTATTCTGGTGGTTTTCTTCTTCCTGCGAAGCGTCCGTGCCACCTTGATTCCCGCCGTTGCGGTCCCCGTTTCCCTGATCGGCACGTTTGGCGTGATGTACCTGTGCCACTACAGCGTCGACAATCTCTCGCTCATGGCGCTCACCATTTCGACCGGCTTTGTGGTGGACGATGCCATTGTGGTCATCGAAAATATCACCCGCTATCTTGAGCAGGGCATGGCCCCCATGCAAGCGGCCCTCAAAGGCGCCAGCGAAATTGGATTTACGGTTTTGTCCATCAGCATCTCGCTCGTTGCTGTGTTCATCCCCATTCTGATGATGGGTGGCATCGTCGGCCGCCTCTTCCGCGAGTTCGCCGTGGTCCTCTCGGTTGCCATTCTGGTCTCCCTGGGTATTTCCCTAACCACCACGCCGATGATGTGTTCTCGCCTGCTCAAGCACCAACGGGATGAGGCGCACGGCAAATTGTTCCGCGCCAGCGAGCGCGCATTCAATGCCGTCCTAGGCCTCTACGAGCGCAGTTTGGGCTGGGTGCTGGAACACTCCCGTCTGACACTGGTCGTTCTCGTCCTCACCATCGCCCTCAACTTCTATCTCTTTTGGATCGTCCCCAAAGGATTCTTTCCACAGCAGGATAACGGCATTATTTTCGGTGGCATCCAAGGCTCGCAGGACATTTCCTTCCAGGCCATGCAATCCACTATCCGGCGCATCGTCGATGTCGTCAAAACCGACCCAGGCATCGCCAACGCCATGGCCTTCACCGGCGGAAGTAGCGCCACCAATAGCGGCTTCATCTTCGTGGGTCTGAAACCGTTTCAAACACGCTACGCAACCTCCAGCCAGATCGTTGACCGTCTCCGTCCCAAACTCCTTGCTGTCTCTGGCGCAAACACCTTTATGCAGGCCGCACAGGACCTTCGCATCGGCGGACGGGCGAGCAGTGCCCAGTACCAGTACACAATTCAAAGCGACAATTTACAGGATCTCGTGCAGTGGGGCCCGGTGCTTCTGCAGCAGATGCGGAAACTGCGCATCCTCACCGACGTCAATACCGACCAGCAGAACAGCGGCCTTCAGGCCATGCTTACCTATGACCGCGACACCGCTTCGCGCCTCGGCATTACCCCGCAGATGCTCGACAACTCTCTCTATGAAGCCTTCGGCCAAGCCCAGGTTTCGACCATGTATACCGCCATCAACCAGTACCACGTCGTGCTGGAAGTCGAACCGAAGTTCTGGCAGTCGCCGGTGAACTTGAACGACGTTTATATCCGGGCCGCGCAAGGGAAGATCATTCCGCTCAGCGCCATCGCCCATTACGAGCCCTCCACTGCTCCCCTGGCGGTGAATCACCAGGGTCAGTATCCCTCGGTCACCATTTCCTTCAACCTTGCCCCGGGTGTGGCTCTCAGCGACGCTTCCAGGGCCATCCTCACCATGGAACAGAAAATCGGCATGCCCAATACCATTACCGGCATGTTCTCCGGCACTCTTCAGGCCTTTCAGTCTTCCTTGGCGACTGAACCTTTTCTCATTATCACCGCGCTCATGGCCGTCTATATTGTCCTGGGCATTCTCTACGAGAGTTACATCCATCCCCTCACGATTATTTCCACCCTTCCGTCCGCGGGAGTCGGCGCCGTCCTTGCCCTCATGATCTTTCACAAGGACCTTAGCATCATTGCCGTGATCGGCGTTATTCTGTTGATCGGTATCGTCAAGAAGAACGCCATTCTGATGATCGACTTTGCACTGGCCGCCGAACGCGTCGATGGCAAAAGCCCTCGTGATGCCATTTTTCAGGCTTGCCTCCTGCGCTTTCGTCCCATTCTGATGACCACCATGGCCGCACTCTTTGGCGCTTTGCCGTTGGCTCTCGGCCGAGGCACGGGTTCGGAACTCCGCAATCCTCTCGGCATCACCATTATCGGCGGCCTGCTTCTAAGCCAGATGCTAACGCTCTACACTACGCCGGTCGTTTATCTCTCGCTCGACCGCTTGCGAGTCAAATGGCTTCGCGCTCACGGTAAGCTCGAAGGGCAAAGACATATCGAGTCCTTCGGATGACAAGTTCTTGTGCGCCACGCGGGCTCGCGCTGAGAAACGGCCGAAGCCGACATGGCCACAGCAAGGAGTCCGAGACACCGATGAAGGCAACGAACAAAATGCGCGCTGCGACCGCGCTTCTCTGCAGCGTAGTCCTCCTCCTCTTACCAGGCTGCGTTGTCGGTCCGAAATACCATCGCCCGTCGGTCGATACACCAGGGACGTTTAAAGAGGTAACGCCCGACGATCTCAAGAAAATGGACGGCTGGAAAGTCGCACAACCACAGGACAGCGCTCTCCATGGCAAGTGGTGGGAGATTTTCGGCGATCGCCAACTGAACGCGCTCGAAGAGCAAGTCAGTATTTCCAATCAGAACGTCGCCTCCGCGTTCGCCAGTTTCATGGCGGCGCGTGCCCTGGTGCGGGAGGCTCGGGCGCAATACTTCCCGACTGCCAGCGTCGCCCCAAGCATCACTCCCCAGCACCAGCCCTCTTCTTTGGGCATTGCGCCTAGCGCAGCTTCCGGAGCGACCTTCACCGAATACTCTCTACCGTTCGACGCTTCCTGGACGCCCGACTTGTTTGGCCGCGTGCGCAACACCGTTCGCGCCGGTGTCGCGAACGCGCAAGCCAGCGCCGCCGACCTCGAGAATACGCGCCTGACGGCGCAAGCGGAACTGGCGGTCGATTACTTCCAGTTGCGCGGGCAGGACGCGCTCAAACAACTGCTGGATGCGACCGTGGTGGCTTATGCCGAGTCCCTGAAACTGACTCAGGCGCTGTATGAAACCGGTATCGACTCCGATGAATCGGTCGCGCAAGCCGAAACTCAACTGGAAGCCACTCGCGCGCTCGACACCAATATTGGCATTCTGCGGTCGCAATACGAGCATGCGATTGCACTCCTGGTCGGTCAACCCGCTTCCGCTTTCTCGATCGCCGTTGAGCCCTTGAAAACTCCCCCACCCGCCATTCCGTTTGGCGTTCCATCGCAACTTTTGGAGCGCCGCCCAGACGTTGCCGCGAACGAGCGCCTCATGGCTCAGGCTAATGCGCAAATCGGCGTTGCCGTCGCCGCCTATTACCCAACGGTGACGCTTAGCGCTTCCTTCGGGCTTGAAAGCACGAAAGCCTCCAGTTGGTTTACCTGGCCGAGCCGGATCTGGTCCGTCGGACCGGCCATTTCCCAGTTGATCTACGATGGCGGCCTGCGTCGCGCCACCGTCGAACAGTATCGCGCGCAGTATGATGAGACGGTCGCCAACTATCGCAACACGGTCCTGACCGCGTTTCAACAAGTCGAGGATAATCTTTCCGGCCTGCGCATTCTTTCCCAGGAAATTCAGGAACAAGACACGGCGGTCGTGTCCGCCGAGCGCAGCCTGAAGCTGGCCACCGACCGCTACCGCCTCGGCATCGACCCCTACCTCAACGTCATTACGGCCGAGACCGCCCTATTTAGCAATCAGCAGACAGCCGTGAACCTGCGGATCCAGCAAATTGTGGACAGCGTGCAATTGGTTGAGGCACTCGGCGGAGGCTGGGATTCCTCCACGCTTCCCACTCCGCGGCAGATTATTTCGCGGCAAGCCCAGTTCTCAGCGACTACTGCGGCCGAACCTCCGCAGAACCCGCCACCAGCCTCATCGACTCCGTGATCGGCCTGGGCCTTTACATGGCAATGGAGTGTAAACGGTTCCTGGCGCGTGAGGGGATTGAACCGAAGAGGTATGCGAAGCGGGGCGGGAAATCATGAGAGTCGCGAACGTGCTGGAGGGCGAGAGCAGTTGGAAGGCGGGTATCGCTAGGCGGACAGCGTGGTCAGGATCAAGATCATGAAGCGGTCGGTTGTCCCTTGAAGTTGGAAACCGCTGGAGTCGTCAAGGGCATCGCTTTCGTTCTCAGGTAATCGTCTACACTCGCGGCGGCTTTTCGGCCTTCGGCAATCGCCCACACCACCAACGACTGGCCCCGCCGCATATCGCCCGCCGCGAAAACTCCTGGCAGCGACGACATGTTGTTCTGGTCCGTGGCTACGTTGCCGCGCCGATCGAGTTGCACCCCCAAGCGGTCGATCATTCCATTCCGAACCGGTCCCACAAAGCCCATCGCGATCAGCACGAGATCCGCGTCCATCGTGAATTCAGTGCCAGGAATCGGCTCGAACCTCGGCGGCGGCCCAACCCGCACGGCGTGCAGTTGCTGAACGTGACCCGAATCGGAGCCAGTGAATTTTGTGGTGGCGATGCCCCACTCGCGCACGCCGCCTTCTTCGTGTGCGCCTTCGCTGCGCAGTTGCATCGGCCAGAGCGGCCATGGCGTGAGGGGCGAGCGCTCGTCCGGAGGCTTCGGCATGATTTCGAACTGGTGCACGGAAAGAGGTTTTTGCCGATGGCAGGTTCCGAGGCAATCGGCGCCGGTATCGCCGCCTCCGACGATGACCACGCGCTTACCCGTGGCCAGAATCTCCGTTTCCGGGTCGATCGTGTCGCCGAGACAGCGCCGGTTCTGCTGCGGCAGAAACTCCATCGCGAAATGGATTCCCTTCAGTTCGCGTCCCGGGACGTTCAGATCGCGCGATTGCTCGGCTCCGCCGGCGAGCACTGTCGCGTCGAACTCGCTGAGCAGATCCTCGACCGCGACATTCTTGCCCACTTCCGCGCCGGTAACGAATTTCACGCCCTCAGCGGACATCTGCTGCAGGCGGCGATCGATGATGTGCTTCTCCATCTTGAATTCGGGGATGCCGTAGCGCAGCAACCCACCGATGCGGTCCGATTTTTCGTAGACCACGACGGTGTGTCCCGCGCGGCACAACTGTTGGGCCGCAGCCAATCCCGCGGGCCCTGAACCGACGATGGCGACTTTTTTCCCAGTGAGGAATGTTGGCGGTTCGGGCCGAATCCAGCCTTCGCGAAAGCCGCGCTCCACGATATTTTTCTCGATTTGCTTGATCGTGACCGCAGGCTGATTGATGGCTAGCACGCAAGACGCTTCGCACGGCGCTGGACAAATCCGGCCGGTGAATTCCGGGAAATTATTGGTCGCGTGCAGTTGGCGAACCGCCTCTTTCCAACGGCCGTGATAAACCATATCGTTCCAATCGGGAATCAGGTTGTTGACCGGGCATCCCGTCTGGCAAAAAGGCACGCCACAGTCCATGCAGCGCGCACCCTGAGTGCGAAGCTTCCGTTCGGGAAAATCGTGATAGATTTCGAACCAATCGTTAACGCGGTGAGAAACCAGACGTCGCGGGGCAAGCTCGCGCTCGTATTCCAGGAATCCCGTGTCCTTACCCATGTTGCACCTGCTCGGCCGGGGCTGGCTCGGCCGGCGGCGGACTCGGGATATAAGGCTGCCGTCTGCGGCTCACTCCAAGCACTCGCTTGTGCTCATGGGGAAAGACTTTGATAAACCGGGATAGCGCCTCAGACCAGTTGTCGAGAAGCCAAGCCGCACGCGGGCTGCCCGTCAACGCCAGATGCCGCGTCACGAGATCTTTGACGAGCTTGGTTTCGACGAGCTGGGCTTCGGCGAACTGCGCGTCCTGCGCATCGAGAACTGGCTCAAGGTCAACCGAGCCCAGATTGCAGCGCTTTTCGGTAAAGTCTCCACTCTCGTCAAAAACGTAGGCGACGCCGCCATTCATGCCCGCGGCAAAATTTCTCCCACAGGCCCCGAGCACCAGGACCAACCCCTTCGTCATGTATTCGCAGCCGTGGTCGCCGACTCCCTCGACGATCGCAGTCGCTCCGGAGTTGCGAACCGCAAACCGCTCGCCTGCGACCCCGTTGAAAAACGCTTCGCCGCTGGTCGCGCCGTAGAGGGCAACGTTGCCAATCAGAATATTCTTTTCGGGTGCGAAACTCGACCGTCGCGGCGGATACACCACCAATCGTCCGCCGGACAGGCCCTTGCCTACGTAATCGTTGGCCTCGCCTTCGAGCGTGAGGGTGACTCCCTTGGCCAGGAACGCGCCCATACTTTGCCCGGCCGATCCATCAAGGTGAATCCGGATCGTATCGTCGGGTAGGCCCGCGGATCCGTGGCGGCGGGCAATCTCTCCGCTCAGCATGGTTCCCACGGAACGATGAACATTCCGCACCGGCAGTTTGATCACAACCGGTGCAAGAGTTTCAAGCGCAGCCTGCGATTGGGCAAGAAGCCTGTGATCGAGTGCCTGCTCCAAGCCATGATCCTGCGCCTGCACGCACCGGCGTGCCACGCGCGCCGGCATGGACGGATCATGGAGAATGGCCGACAAATCCAGGCCTCGCCCCTTCCAGTGATTCACGGCCGGCTGCACGTCGAGCATGTCAACCCGCCCGATCATCTCGTCCATGCGGCGGAAGCCCAGTTCGGCCATGTACCGCCGCACCTGCTCCGCCAGAAAGAAGAAGAAGTTGATGACGTGCTCGGGCTGCCCTTGAAAGCGCTTGCGCAGCACGGGATCCTGCGTGGCGATGCCCACGGAGCAAGTGTTGAGATGGCACTTGCGCATCATGACACAGCCCATCGCAATCAGCGGCGTGGTGGCGAAACCGAATTCTTCGGCGCCGAGCAGCGCGGCGATAACGACATCTCGGCCGGTCTGCAGCTTGCCATCCGTCTGCACGCGGATTCGGCTGCGCAGATCGTTTAACAAAAGCACCTGCTGTGTCTCCGCTAAGCCGAGTTCCCAGGGAATGCCGGCGTGCTTAATGGAACTCAGCGGTGAAGCTCCCGTGCCTCCGCTGTCGCCGCTGATCAGGACAACATCCGCGTGTGCCTTGGCCACGCCCGCCGCCACCGTGCCCACTCCGACTTCCGCCACCAACTTCACCGCGATGCGGGCCCGCGGATTCACATTCTTCAGGTCGTAGATTAGCTGCGCGAGATCTTCGATGGAATAGATGTCGTGGTGAGGCGGGGGCGAAATCAAACCCACGCCGGGGATGGAATGTCGAATGCGCGCAATGACTTCATCGACTTTGTGCCCGGGAAGTTGCCCGCCTTCACCGGGTTTTGCGCCCTGTGCCATCTTGATCTGTAACTCGTCCGCGTTGACCAGGTAGTTCGCAGTAACTCCAAAGCGCGCCGAAGCGACCTGCTTCACGGCGCTGCGCCGCAGGTCTCCGTTCGCATCCGGTTTGAAGCGTTCTTCGTCTTCGCCACCTTCGCCGGTATTGGACTTCCCCCCGATGCGGTTCATGGCGATGGCCAGAGTCTCGTGCGCTTCTTTGCTGATCGAGCCGAATGACATGGCTCCCGTTGTGAAGCGCTTCACGATCTCCTTGGCGGACTCGACTTCTTCGATCGGAACTGGCTTGGCGCTCTTTTTCAACTTCATCAAACTGCGCAGCGTAGCCAGGTTGCTGCTTTGGTTGTCGATAAGGTCGGTGTATTCCTGGAAGGTCTCGAAGCTATCCTGCCGCACTGCCTGCTGCAGTTTGCTGATGGTCAGCGGGTTCAGCAGATGATACTCGCCGTTGACGCGCTGGTGGTAAGTTCCTCCGACCGCGAGTTCTGTCTCGGACTCAGTCAGGGGACGGAACGCGTGCTCGTGCTTCAATTGCGCTTCGCGGGCGAGCACTTCGAGGCCGATGCCTTCTAAACGCGACGACGTACCTGTGAAGTACGAATCCACCAGTTCCTTGTTCAGCCCGATGGCTTCGAAAACCTGCGCTCCCTGGTAGCTCTGTAAGGTCGAGATACCCATCTTGGCAAAGGTCTTCAGCAAACCCTTATTCACCGACTTGATGAAGTGCTTCATCGCGAGTTCGGGAGTCACGCCGTCCGACAACTCTCCCCGCCGCGCCAGGCTTTCCACGCTCTCCAGTGCCAGATAAGGATTGATGGCGCTAGCTCCATAGCCACTGAGAAGCGCAAAATGCATCACCTCGCGAGGTTCGCCCGATTCCGTAATCAGGGCGACCTGGGTTCGCGTCTCCTCCTGGACCAGCAGGTTGTGCACGGCGGCCAGCGCCAGCAGGCTGGGGATGGGAGCGTAATCCTTGTTCACGCCGCGATCGGAAAGAATCAGCAGCGTGTACCCGGCTTTTCCCGCGAGCGACGCGCGCTGGCATAACTCGTCGAGCGCCCGCTTCAGTCCCGCTTCTCCCTCGCTGGCGCGGAACAGCGCGGGCAGCGTGATGGCCAGCAGATCCCCGGTTGAGACTCGGCGCAGTTTCTCCAGTTCGAGGTTCGTCAGAAGCGGGTGGGCCAGCTTCAGCATGTGACAGTTCTCGGGCTCTTCCGAGAGAATGTTGCGCTCGGCTCCGATGTAACTGATCAGCGACATCACGATCTCTTCGCGAATCGGGTCGATGGGAGGATTGGTGACCTGGGCGAAGAGTTGCTTGAAGTAGCTGAACAGCGATTGAGTCAGGTCCGAGAGACAAGCGAGCGGCGTATCCGTCCCCATGGACCCAACCGGCTCTTCGCCCTTCGCGGCCATGGGCCCGAGAATCATGCGCAGGTCCTCATCGCTGTAACCAAACGCGCGCTGCCGGCGAAGCAGGGTTTCCGCATCGGGGTGGTGCATGCGCGAGGGCTTGGGCAACTGATCGATGGTGATCTGATTGTCTTTGAGCCACTCCGCATACGGTTGTCGCGAAGCCAGCCGGTGTTTGATTTCCTTGTCGGGGACGATGCGGCCCTCGACCGTGTCCACCAGGAACATCTTCCCGGGTTGCAGGCGGCCTTTGATCTTTACGTTTTCCGGCTCGATGTCGAGCACACCGGCTTCGGAGGCCATGACCACGTGCTCGTCGTTCGTGACTACGTAACGCCCGGGCCGCAAGCCGTTGCGGTCGAGGATGGCGCCAATGACTCTGCCGTCGGTGAACGCGATGGCCGCCGGCCCATCCCAGGGTTCCATCAGGCACGCGTGATATTCGTAAAACGCGCGCTTCTCCGGCTTCATGTGGGAATTTCCAGCCCACGATTCGGGAATCAGCATGGCCATCGCGTGCGGCAGGCTGCGCCCCGCCTGAAACAGAAGTTCGACGGCATTGTCGAAGTTCGCGGAATCGCTGCCATTCGGCGCAATGATGGGATAGAGCTTCTTCAGATCGTCGCCGAACAAGGGAGACTGCAGCAGCGATTGGCGCGCGTGCATCCAGTTGACGTTGCCCTTGAGCGTGTTGATCTCGCCATTGTGCGCGATGTAGCGGTACGGATGCGCTCGTTGCCAACTCGGGAAGGTGTTGGTCGAGAAGCGCTGGTGCACCAGACACAACGCGCTGGTCACGTCGGGATCGGAAAGCTCCTGATAGAAGTTGGCGATCTGCGGGGCGAGCAGCAGACCTTTGTAAACAATGGTGCGGCAAGAGAGCGAAGGAATATGGAAGGTCTCCGCATCCTCGATCCCGGACTCTGCGATCTCACTCTCGGCGCGCTTGCGCACCACATAAAGCTTCCGCTCAAAGGCGTCTTCATCCGTAAACGCCCCGCAGCCTACAAAAATCTGCTGGATGTAGGGTTGCGAACCTCGCGCCACGCGGCCAATCGCGGCAGCTTTGACAGGCGTATCCCGCCAGCCAAGTACCGTCAATCCCTCCTCGCGCACAATGCGCTCCAGAACACCCTCACATTGCAAGCGCTGATGTTTCTCCACCGG
This sequence comes from uncultured Acidobacteriaceae bacterium, assembly GCA_963749275.1. Classification (GTDB taxonomy): domain Bacteria; phylum Acidobacteriota; class Terriglobia; order Terriglobales; family Acidobacteriaceae; genus Acidiflorens. Next base: position 32,550 of record CAVVNA010000019.1, on the reverse strand, counting down.
CAGAAATGTCATTCCCACGCCATAAGCGCCGGGTGCAGGCAGGTCGAAACCCAACTGGACGCACTTCCGCGCAAAGAACTGGTGTGGGATCTGGAGGAGAATGCCGGCGCCGTCGCCGGTCTCGGCATCGCATCCGCAGGCCCCGCGGTGCCCCAGGTTGAGCAGCACCTGGATTCCCTTGTTTACGATGTCGTGACTTTTGTGGCCGCGAACGTGGGCTACGAATCCGATTCCGCAGGCGTCGTGCTCTTGCGCAGGATGGTACAGACCCTGGGCGGGTGGAGGAACATTCGTTTTTTCCCGACGCGTCGTCATCGCCATCTTCTGCGGCATTCTCCACCGCTCGCGGATCAGTTGTTCATGAGTGGGGACTTTGCCCGCAAAGGCTACGGGGGGCCGTGCATTTCGGCTCAGGAACACACCTCTTCAACCTATTAGTTACTGCCATTTAGGCCGGAAAGTAAAACTCAGAATTTCGATACAAGGAATGCAAATTTCAGAATTTCGAGGTTTCCGGGCTGAATTTAGCTAATTTCCCGCGAAACCGGCCGAATCCATTATAATCCGGCATAAACTCAATGGATTTCGATCAGCTCATCACGTTTCTGGAAGTGGCCAAACAGGGCAGCTTTTCGCGCGCCGGAGAGAAAGTTTTCCGCTCCCAATCGGCGGTCAGCGCCCAAATCCGCCAGTTGGAGCAGGAGTATGGCGATCGCCTGCTCGACCGCTCGGGCAAGACCGTAACGCTGACCCCGGCCGGACAAGTGTTCTATGACTATGCGGAGCGGCTGAAACTGCTGCGCGAGGAATCGCTGATGGCGGTAGCCGACCATAGCCGAACCCCCCGCGGCACGCTTCGCGTCGGCGCCAACGAGGCTACCTGCCTCTACGTTCTGCCGGAGGTGTTTGCGGAATACTGCCGGCTCTACCCGCCCGTTCAGATCAACATCTACCGGAATTTCAGCTACAAAATCACGGAAAAGCTCGAGAATGGTTCCATCGAAGTGGGGTTTCTGACTTTACCCATCCAGTCTCCAAGCCTGGAAATCCAACCGATCTTCCGCGACAAGCTGATGCTGATGGTGAGCCCCAGAAATCCCCTGGCCAAGCACAAAACGGCATCCGTCCGCGATATCGTCAAACATCCCGTGCTGCTCCCTAAGACAGGCCATACCCGAAGGCTCATGGATAAGCTGTTCCGCCCTTATCGCGACGAACTGCAAGTGCGAATGGAATTGCCGAGCATCGGCATGATCAAGAGCTTTGTGGCCGCCGACCTCGGAGTGTCTATCATCAGCGCGTCATTCGCCCGCGACGAAGTGGCGTCCGGCCGAGTCAAACTGATTGACCTTGAGGATGCGGAACTTTTCCGCGAACTGGGACTGGCCTACCGCCGCGACCGGACGCTTTCCTGCGCCACAACTGCATTTATCGATGTTTTGCGTCAATGGACCACGGCAACGAAAAAAAAGCACGCTCCACTTCAGGCGTGAACTGCCAATCTCGTACCGTAGGGCGCGCTCGTCCCGCTCTCCGCAAGAAGGTCCACAAATTCTTCGCTGGGTCACGGGGCTGCAGCTTACTTCTCTGCATCATATGCGGAAATCGACGCACAACTGCCGAGTGTTGCACAATCACTTCCACGGTCCGCCGGTATGCACCATCCACAGATCGGTGTCCGCAGAACCGATTACCTCAAACGGCATCCAGAAGTACCCACGCTGCCCCCAGCCGTTGCCCCAACTGTTCTGGATAAGCGCGAGTTGTTTCGTCTGATCGTAGCCCAGACAGAGTACTTCGTGGCCGCCCTGTTGCTCTTCTCCAGGCTTCGGAATCGGCATGACGCCGGTGTCCGCCACTTGCTGCGACATGAATGATTCGTAGACCGTGAACCCGACTGTAACCGGCCACGGTGTTGAATCCGCCAGGCACCGGAGAAAGTCCGACAAACTTCCGACGCGGTGATAAGCGCCAGTCTTATACTTGAGCGCATTCTGCGCCTGCTCCGCCGTTGGGGCGATGAGCTTGCCCGCGATGTAGGGATAGAGCGACGTCTCGCAGCAACCTTTCGCCGTGAGCACCTGGCAACCGGTGCGTGGCATCGCGCCCTCATCTTTGGGAAACGACCCAGCGGCAATCAGTTCCTCGACGTACAGGCACTGCGGGCTCAAAATCGGCGAGGCCTTCTCGTACTTCCGCGCGATCCACTCTCGGGCGGACGAAAAAGCGTGTCCGGTGCAACTGCCTTCCTCGCCTTGATCCTTGATCGGTCCGCCCCACTGTCGCAGATCCACATGTTGCGGAACCGGTTCCGCTCGCGGCGAAGCCCGGTACATCCGGTCCCGTACATCGTGAACGTCGCGGAGCAAGCCAAACTTGCGATTCATCACTGGAGCCGCCCGAAAGTTATCGTCCGCACGAGTTTCGAGTGTTGATGAAGTTTCAGTTTCCGAGTTGCCGCATCCACGGCCGGGTTGCCCGTCGGCGCCACGAGGATGCTGTTGTAATGAGCCGCGAAAGTGGAGATGCTGTAGGGCGGCTGCGCTGTTAAATGACGGGTAGAAGCCGTATCATTGCAGGACGGAATCACTGCCGTGATTGCATTCACCGTGCCCGCCACCAGGTTGGCAAGCAGAGTAATTTTCGTCTGCGTATTCGGGTCGCTCACCTGTGCGGCCTGGAGCACAGCCTGTTGGTCGCTCTGGTAGGCGCTCACGGCCGCCTGGAGCTGCGAGCAAACGCCCGGCGCCACTGAAGACGAAGCCTTGGCGAAGTCAGCAGCCAGCGTTTTGATGACCGTTGCGTCGGCATTGATCTTTGCTTCGAGGTTGGTATTCATCGGCTGGCCATTGGCCACGGCGGCGATTTGCAGAATGTCGATCAACGCCGGTGCAGCCGCGACCAGAATCGAATCGAGCGTCGACACCCAAGTGGTCGAACAGGCAGTGCAGAACATGGCAAGCGACAGCGAAACGACAAGAGTTTTCCTCATGAATGGTTTCTCCTCTGATTTCCAGAAATTGACTTACTTACTTCGAGTTGACGCCGGCGTACGGCGAAGGCAGCCAATGTGCCACGATGACGGCCAACGGCGCAAAAATTGCTGCGGCGGTGGCATGGTTCATCCAGAACGCAGCAATCGCCGGCGTGGCGGCGTTCGCGAGCGTAGTAAGCAGGAGCACAACAGTGGGCAAATAAGCAGCGTACTGTTTCAAAATGGCATCTCCTTGTAATAGCGTTACATCTATGTCATTGGTGCAGTGCAGCAAAATCAGTCAAGCCCTGATGCCGGACTCATACGCTGCCCATGACGAACGCTTCGTCAGGGCTTCCCGGCGGGATAACAATCCCTCTTGCGCCAGGCCAACGTGGACCCATCCGTACTCGAGAATAAGTTGGTCGTATTCGATGCCGGACTTCAGGATGGCTAGTGCCACTTCCGTCGGCGTGCCGAATGCGGGACAAACGAAGTCGCACGCCAAGCCGTGGCAATGGGCGCTCGTTATCACTCCGCCTACTGCCTGGTTTACCGCTGCCGAACGGTAGCCGCTGCGCACGACGATGGGCCTGTTCCCAAGCAGCGTTCTAATTCTTTCCATGGCCGCTGCCACAAGGCCCAGGTTTGTAATGACGAGCGGAATCGGAGTGTTGTCGAGTCCGCGCCGCGCCGCCGCTTCGGAGAAAGAGAACTCCTCCAACGTGAAATGCTCTGAGATTTTCATGGGACTTCGCTTTCAGTTGAGTCGAGTCTTACCGCAAACACATCGCCGCGCCGCCCTTCGTGGAACCGTGCTGACAGTTCCAATCACTCGACGTCCTCTGTGCACTGGCGTCAGGTCCACCAGCACAACATCCGTGCGACACAGCTTTGAATCCACTACGGAACCACCACCACTACGTTTGTCTCGCCCGCAGGTTGTGAAGGAACTGGCACATACGTCAGCGTTATTGGAACACTGTTCCCGCACGGACTAGTCAACGGCGTAGTTGGTGTACATGCAGGCGACACCGCAACGACGCTGAAGCCATAGGCTGAACCGGCGGTCTCCGTGGTTGTGTACGTTACTCCGGTTACGGTCGTAAGGGGTGTTCCTGTAACCGAAGGAGTACAGGAGGTTCCGCCGGTCGCGACCGTGCAGCTAAAAATGCTGTAGCCGGTAACCGTCGATGCTGTGCTCGCGGTCCAAGAAAGCACCACGGGACGCGTGCTAGATTGGGCTTGGGTTAAAGTTGCTACAACTAAGAACATGAGAATTGCAAGTCGCTTCATATATCGCCTTTCTCTCTCTAGCTTTCAATGCGCCGATAACAGGTCCACTAGAATCACGTCACCTCTACAGTCGTTCGCTCCTTTGTTGTACCACTGCACCGTTCCATCCTGGGTTGGGCAAGCGCCGAAAGCCGGGCAGAACATGTTCCAGTTAGGAACAGAGGATCCGGTCGTTCCGCCGGCGCTGGTGTAGTAAATATTGTTTGCCGTGTTGTTGGTAACTGGATAGATAGAACTTCCGGCGGCGAACACGGTGCTGGCGGCTGGCGCGAAGCCTGCCCGCAACTGGTTGCAGGAAGCCGGTTGCCGCGTCCATACCAATGTTCCCGTCCCATCGGCGCAGGTAGTTGTGCAACTATTCCAATTTGGCTCTGCGCCAGATGTCGCCGCGCTGGTGCCTGCCGTGCTTACCACCCAATCGTACTTGTTGCTGTTGTTGACGTTTGGGTACATGAAGGTTCCAACGGAGTAAGCAGTATTCGCAACCCAGTCTGGCGAGATCGACCCCCGCGTGCCCATCACATCCGTTCCCCAGAGCGCCCATTGACCATCCTGCGAAGCGTTGCCAATGTTGTTCTGGGTTGCGAAGTTGGCCGAGTCGCCCGTGTTGTACTCGTGAGCGAATCGGTACATTGTTCCTAGAGGGCAAGTGCCCAGACCGGTGCATTCGCCCACCACTTCGCCATATCCTGCCTGTGTATAGCCCGTCTCAATCGTTGGCACTTGGGTCGCAAAGTCGGGGATCGGCGGCGCGTCCGTCGTTCCCGGATCGCGGTAACTATCGTGGTGGTCACTGGGGAAGCCGTTGGGCAACAGCTGCGTGCCGGGATACGGTACTTCGTCGATGACCCCACTAACATCCTGATAGGTCATCGGCTGCGAGAAGAGGTGCTGGTATTGACCGGTGTCTCCCCAGTAACTCGTGTACCCCTGCGCCTGGTGGCCCGAAGTGTGGCTGGCAGCGCTGGTTTGTGTGCTGACGTTAATGTTGAGCGAGTTCACTTGCCAGGTGTAGGTGTAGCAATAGATGTCAGCGAGCGCCCAATAAGTGGCGTTGGGCGGAGCGTTACCAGTCGTCGTCGCAATGGCCACGTAATAACTGTAGGGCGCTCCATGACTTGGATCGTAAACCGTGTCGTGGGTCGTTGAGTGGTAAGTCTGGCTGCCACTGTAGGCTCCATAATAGGTCGCGTTTGTGTTCAGACAGTTGGCCGTCCCTGGTGTCAAGACGGGCGTCCCGCCGCCATGAGTTGGGGTGAGCGACATGTAGGCCGAATTGAGGTCCGCTCCGTTCCCGTGCAGCGTCATCAGGTCGGTCAGTGGGCACGGATTGGTGCCGTACTTGTTGCAGATCATCGTGTCGGTCGTCTGCCACGTCCCGGTTGGATAACTGACTCCTGCTCCGTTTCGTATCTGGCCGATACGAGTGTTCAATGCTCGATAGCCGATGCCAGCAAGGTATACGACGGCATCGAATCCCGGCCCTTGCCCGTTGATGCTGCCTAGATTCGTCCAGGTGACCCCGCCATCCGTGCACGTCGAGGTGCAAGTTGACCATGTTGGCTCCGTGCCTGAGGTGGTCCCTGCCGTCGTTGCCTGAAATGCGTGGTTGGCGCTGTTGCCGGTCTGAGGATAGATGAATGACGTGTAATCGTTCGTGATGTAGGTCGTGCTTGCCTGCCAATCCATCCCCCCGGCCATCGTCAGAGCGATTGATCCGTCCGTGGCAACCGTAAATACGCCATTCCACGTCTGGTAATAAGTTCTGGGCCACACCGCGCCCAGCGATGTGTAGAGCGTGCGCGTGAAGGTATCCGTGCCGGAGGAAACCGCCAGCCGGTTGACGGTCACGCCGTCGCCCATCAGCTCATAGATGATATTGCCCTCGCCCGAAACTCGACTCCACACCGCTCGCCCACTGCTGTCAATGATCGTGCAATTCGTACTGCAACCGGACCCGATGGCACCGCCGTGTATGTTGCTAAAGGTCAGGCATGGGCTGGATGGAGAGCACGTCTTGGCGCGAATTTTAGCGGCGTTGAGATAGTACATCCAGGGACCGCCGCCATTGCTGTAAGCCATGAACATGCTGCTATCGGAGGAAAACGCGTCCCACTCGCCGTCCGACCCCATGTTGTAACTCGCGGTCGCGACACCGTTCGTGGTTGGGTCCGTCACCAGGATCAGGTAACTGTGGAAGTCGGGGTCGGTGGCGGCGGTATTCGCCGGAGCGCTCGCGGCGAACGGTGGGCTGTCGCTCGGACGAATCAAAAATGTGAGCGGCTGGCCCGTGCCCCCTTGTGCGACGCAACCGGATTCCGAGCCGGTGACGCAATTATCATTGCGTGCGCTGTACGTCTGCGGAGGGACAGTTGGAGAGCCGAACCGGCTGCTGCCAGAAAGCACAGCTGAACCTGACAAAACCCCTTGCCCCAGCGCGACACAATCCAGCAAAGACAGGACTGTGAGCCCTATCACTGCACGAAATGGGAGTTCAGTGCAGTATCGAGCAATTCGCTTACGTGAGAAAGTGATTTTCGCCACTGCGTTCCTGGTCATCTCAAGAACAACCGCCAAAAACTTCTTCATTGCTGTTTGCTCCACAAGAAATCACGTCCCTCGTTAACGAGGACGAGAAACCAAAGCAACGCCTTTGCACAACGCACAGGCCGCGTACATCCTTGTGCTCTGCGCCCGAAGTCACTCCCAGCTTCGCTATAATGTTTTGTTTGCTCTTCCCCCGCCATTTGCGCAGGGCTTCATGGAAAGGGAACTATGCCGACTGACGTAGTCATGCCCCAAATGGGCGAATCGATTTTCGAGGGAACCATCACCAAGTGGCTGAAAAAGCCCGGTGACAAGGTCCAGCGCGATGAACCTTTGTTCGAGATTTCCACCGACAAGGTCGACGCCGAAATCCCCGCGCCCGCCAGTGGAATCCTTCTGGAAATCAAGGTTTCCGAAGGCAACACCGTTCAGGTCAACACCGTTGTAGGTGTAATTGGCGACGGCAGTGGCGCTTCCGTTTCCGCACCCGCTAAGGCCGCTGCTCCTGCGTCCGCAAAGAAGGAAACTCCGGCTCCGCCGCCCGCACCCGCAGCCAGCGCTCCCCACGATGTACACGATGAAGAAGAGTCCGACGTCCGCTCTTCCCCGCTCGTCCGCAAACTCGCCCGCGAGCACAATGTAGATCTCGCAAGAGTGAGCGGCACCGGCAGCGGCGGCCGCGTCACCAAGCAGGATATCCTCGATTTCGTCGAACACCGCACGACTGATGCCGCTCCTGTTGCTGCCGCTCCCGCACCCCGTCAAGCCTCTGCCCCTGCGCCGGCTGTTATTCCAGGCGAGCTTGTACCCATGTCCCAAATGCGCAAGATCATCGCGCAGCGCATGATCGAATCGCGCCGCACCAGCGCTCACGTCCACTGCATGTTCGAGGTGGATATGACTCGCATCGTCAACTTGCGCAACAAGCTCAAGAACGGCTTCGAGCAGCGCTACGGCGCGCGGCTCACCTTCATGCCGTTCTTTGTGCGCGCTGCCATCATCGCCCTGCAGCAATATCCGATCGTCAACAGCTCGCTCGAAGGCGACAGCGTCCGCTACCACAAGCACGTCAATGCCGGCATCGCCGTCGCACTCGATTGGGGACTCATCGTTCCCGTTCTCAAGAACGCCGATGAACTCAACTTCCTCGGACTGCAACGCGGCATCACCGACCTCGGCGAGCGCGCCCGCACCAAGAAGCTCCTGCCCGCTGACGTCGAAGGCTCAACCTTCACCATCACCAACCCCGGCCAATTCGGCGCCGTGTTTGGGTTGCCCATCATCAATCAGCCGAACGCAGCCATCATGGGCGTCGGCGGCATCACCAAGCAGCCCATGGTAATCACCGACAAAGACGGCGCTGACTCCATCGCCATCCGTTCCGTCGTTCACCTCACGCTGGGCTACGACCATCGCATCATCGACGGCGCCATCGCCGACCAGTTTATGGCCGTCCTAAAAAAGACTCTTGAACACTGGAATGAAGAAGTCGGCTAGCACGGGGCACGTGTGGGGACGGGCGCCCTCGCCCGTCCAAGCCGAGCGCAGCTCGGCAGCGACCTGTGCTCACATTTCAGATACGCAGTTGTCTGTTGTTCGTATAGCGTCAAACCAGTGGCGCTTCCCCCAGCAGCAACGGTCCGTCTTCCGAGCGTTCAATGAAATATCGAGCCACGTCATCGCGGAGACCAGGTTTGTTTCCGATCCAGCGCCACAATCCCTGGTAATCTCGCGCGATGTCGGTGGTGGGATTGAAGTCCCACTTCTGCAGCAGCGCCCAGCGATCGCCATATGCACGCAGCGCTTTGCTGCCATGAAAAGCGTGAGTGGCGAAGCTGTCGATGCACCCCATCGGCGATCGGCCTTCGATGCGGTTCAGTCTTGCGGCGCGCGCCTGCCAGTTCAGCACCGATTCCACATAGGGCTGAGTGCACCGCTTCATTTCGGCAGCCACGTTGGTCGCTTGCACCAACCCGAACGTCATATGCCAGTCGGCGCTGCCCAGGACGCAAGTGTCCAGCATCCCGCCTACCACATCGAAAGCATCCCTGCGCCACGACCACGCGCCTCCGGTCGCTCCCGGCGCATGACCGAAAGGGAAAGCTCTGGACGGTTGAAGCTTGGCATAGTAAGTATCGCTTCCCCGCGCGCCGCGCGCCGGAACGGGAATTCAGGAACTCACTTTGGTGCAGATAATTCCATGCAAAACTCGTGCTCATGCGGTAAGGGCGGTGACCCAGATGGCTGGTTGCTGTTTCGCCAGTCAGATCGGCATATGTGCTGAATAACTGGACAAAGCTGTGATGCTGAAGCATGTGGATCGCCTCCAGCGCCCAGTCATGTCGCGTGAAGTGGAAGTCGCCGTCCACATAGCCACCGTATTGCCAGTCTGGCGGGAACCGCCGTACACCTTCATTGATAGCGCATTCCTTGATCCAAAGGCAGGTGTCGGTCCGCAGTTGCAGATCGAGCGGATTGTCGCGGCTGGTAACTTCGTGCGGCCGATCTCCGAAGGCGACCTCGACAACATGCAGCGCGACGTTCGGACTGGCTTCCATGTGAAACCTAAAATCATGAAAGGCTTCCCGTCTGCGCTGCCAACGGTACGGATTTGAATATACCGAAACGATGTGCAACTTCCGGGTCTCGGAGTACTCCACGAACTCCCGATGAACGTTCGGGTGCTTGAAAATCACAGCGTTTCCTCTCGATCTTATAAAGCCAGCCCTTTGCTAGAGCGTGTTTCTCGCTGATCGTTGTAAGCGCCGGGCCTTGCGCCCGCAACGTGCTTGACAACGTCAACCCCATCAGCAGCGCCAGTAACAGAGAAATCACCACCTCCGCCGCCATTGGAAAACACTTGTGATTCACCGCGAACCATTTGCGCATGTCTTTTTCTCTCCTCGTAAGCGCACGCCACCCTAACTCGCGCCAATAAGAAAGCCGCTCTGCCGAGCGGCCCGCTCACAGGTTTCCCCTGTGCTCCTCCGTGTCCTCTGCGTTAAAGCTCTTGACTTTTGTAGCTACCCCACTGAGGACGTCCAAAGGACACTTCGCACGTTCCCACCCCAATCGAGTCCGATTGTCAGCCTGAACTCCGCGGTTCGCTCTCGACTCGCGACTCCAGAAATCGCCGCACGCTCTCGACATAAACGTCCGCGAAGTCGACCACCGGCCTTCGCGTCTCGATCAACACCATGGCCGCTTCCATTTCCCATTCCATCGCACATAATACCGCCAGCGTCATCATTGGAGCCCGGTGCACGCCTGCGGCGCAATGAACGTAAAGCCGTGCCTCCGGGTCGTCCAGCGCTCCCAGCGCAAAATCAACTCCGCGTTTCAGTAGTTCCGGGGGCTTCGGCAAAAAATCGTCGTCCGTCGGATTCCACAGCACGCGAATCCCGTGCCGCTCCGCAAGCGGCCGGTCATCGAACTCGACCTGCATGTTGAGCACGTGGGTAACACCGGCTTGCGCCAGTTCTTCCATGTTTCGCGCGTTCCAGATCCCACCGCCCAGCGCAACTCGTTCCGTGACCCAGTTCATGTCCATGCAACGTTCCGTTCAACTTCTCGATGCAATAATCAATCTGCGTTTTACGATTATTGTGATTCTACGTCACCTCGCGTCGCCCCCGCCGCCATGGCTGAACTCTTCGTACCGCCCCACTTCTCGATGAGCGACTTTGCCACCCACTCCTGGTTTTCGTCGCACCGCTCGCAATACTTCAGTTCGACTCGGATTTCCTGGCTTTCTATCCTGCTTATGAAGTTCATGATTGCCTCTCCGTATGAAATGGAAAACACTCAAACCAACAAAAAAGCCCTGGTACCGATTTCTCGGCCCAGGGCTTCGTTTCTCTTACGATGACCTGTAGTGCTATTTAGTTTGGAATGAAACGGTTATTGCAGCCTGGCGGTTACCCCCACCTCCGGTTGTCGGAAGTAACCCTCCTCGTAGCCAGACTTGAGCACTTGCCCGTTTTGCACAATGACACTCAAACGTCCGTTGAAGTGAATGGCCTGTAACAACCGCTGCATAGCTGCCGAGAGCACCTCCGCCCCGCGTACCTTCCGACGGAACTCTCCGAAGCTTCTTTCTTCGTTCTCGTGGGATTCTACTTCTATCATGGCTGACAACCTTTCTTGCGGTATAAGTACATTATGAGACATATAATCACGTTATCCTATCGGTCAATAACGACTAAGTCAAGGACTTTATTCCCTTATGGATGTTGTACTTATGTAGACAATAGCACTGAGCTATTGCAACGTGTTATACTCCGGCGATGAAATTCCGCATGCTTCAAGAAAATCTCCGCAAGACCCTATGGGAACGCATCGACGCAGAGGAACTTACTGGCTTGCGTCTGGCCGAACAGACCGGCTTCAAGCAAGCCCACATCTCCAACTTTCTGAACCGCAAGCGCGGGCTCAGCTTGGAAGGAATGGACAAAGTTCTGAACGTGCAGCATCTTTCGGTACTGGATCTCATCGATCCGGCCGAAGTCAACAAGCGCGCCTCGATCCTTCCACCGAGCGAGGACGAATTCGACAACGTAGTTGTCGCCGATGCGCATATCGCAGCCTCCGAAGCGCTGATCATGAGCATGCACGTCAAGGAGATCCTGAAGTTCAAGAAGAGCTTCCTGAAGCGCTTAAAGGAGGATGTGGAAGGCGACCGCAGCGACTGGGAACGCTTTGTGATCATTAAGGCGGATGCGCAGGAAGGAATGAGCATGTATCCCAGAACGATGCTCGGCGCCACCCTACTGCTCGACCGCCACTATAATTCGCTGACCCCATACCGAAAGGGCGAAAGTAACATATACGCCGTGCGTAAAGATGGGACTTGCACGATCAAGTATGTCGAAAGTGCGGACGGCCACTTGATCCTGCGTCCTCACAACCCCGCCTACCCGATTGAAATAATAGCCCTGGAAGACGGCCAGAAGCCCGGCGACCACATTGTGGGCCGTGTGTGCTACGTGGGGATCGAAACCTAGGGTGTATAACTAGGTGGGATACTAACGAGGGTGTACTAACGTAGAGTACCCGTTGGCTGGGAAGTCTGGTAGAGCAATTTCGCGCCCTTTGCGCTCCTTATTTCGCGTCGGAATACAAAACCCACAACCAACCTCACCTATGGCGTGTCCCCGCAGCGTTGTAAGGAACCGGTGCTTCTCGAACCGAAGTCAACGGTCGTCTTGGCGGCTGAGGGAACATGAGCCGGCGCGCTGCGCGAGTCTTCACTTCCGGCCCGCTACAAGTCGCCTTTTACCCTAGCCGCACGCTGTCGTTAGCAAGGGAAATCGTCCATGACTAGTAAAGGTAGCGGTGACTCAACTTGTTGACGAGGGTGATTTGCCGTACTTAGCTTGTAGATATCGTATGCGATTCAGATGCGGCGGCGTTCAGGCCGCCACTGGTCAACAGCATTTCTCCGGGTTGTGTTTATTTCCGAAAGCCCCTGCGGTATGCTGGAGCAGTTCGGCTGTTTTGCTCCGACAACAGATCCAAACGTTCATCGAGGATGCGGGAATGAAGGCTACGTCAAAGATCGCCGTGTTTGATACCACTTTGAGAGATGGCGAACAGGCAGCGGGAACCCGCCTGGGGAGTCGTGACAAGGTAACGCTCGCGCGCCAGCTCGCCCGGTTGAAGGTGGATATTATTGAGGCCGGCTTCCCGGCGTCGTCTCCGGAAGACTTTGATGCCGTCCGGAAGATCGCGCAGGAGATCGACGGGCCTACCATCTGCGCGCTGTCGCGCGCGGTTGCTGCCGACATCGAATCCTGCGGCAAGGCGCTCGCCAAGGCCGCGCGCGCCCGCATTCACACCGGCATTGGAGTTTCCGACATTCACGTCATGGGCAAGTTCCGCGACGAGCGGTATGGCAAGACGCTCGAAGGCAAGAAGGCAAAACTGGTGGCCCTGGCCGTAGATGCCGTAAAGCGTGCGCGCAACTGCGTTGGCGACGTTCAGTTCTACGCCGAAGATGCCGGCCGCGCCGCGCCGCTGTACCTCTTCGAGATGTTGGAGGCCGTTATCGATGCGGGCGCAACCGTCGTCAACATTCCCGACACCACGGGTTACACCGTTCCCGAGCAGTACGGTGCACTGATCCGCGGCATTCGCGATAATGTTCCGAACATTGCGCGCGCAACCATCAGCGTCCACTGCCACGACGACCTTGGTCTCGCGGTGGCCAACTCTCTGGCAGGCATTCGCAACGGTGCGCGCCAGGTGGAGGGGACGATCAACGGAATAGGCGAAAGAGCCGGCAACGCCGCGCTGGAAGAAATCGTCATGGGCATCCGCACCCGCGCCGACTATTACGGAGTGAGCACTGGAGTCGATGCGCGCGAGTTCTTCCGCACCAGCCGCATGGTCGCCGACATGCTCGGAATGCCCGTCCCAGCCAATAAAGCCGTCGTCGGATCGAATGCCTTTGCGCATAGTTCCGGCATCCACGTGGATGGCTTCCTGAAAGACCGGCAGACCTACGAAATCATGCGTCCCGCCGACGTTGGATTTACCGGGAGCCGGGTCGTCCTCACGGCGCGCACGGGCCGCGCCGGGCTGCGCTCAAGGCTGGAGAAACTCGGCTACGAACTCTCCAAGCAGGAGCTTGACACCATGTACCAACGCTTCCTTGTCGTGGCGGATAAGAAACAGGAAGTGCTCGACGAAGACCTGGTCGCACTGGTTCACGATGAATTGCCTCCCGTGCAGCAGAACCTGAAGCTGGAATACCTCCACAGTTACAGCGGTACGACGGCGATTCCGACCGCGACCGTGCGCCTGCTGGTGAACGGGAAGACGAAAGAAGGAGCGTCGATTGGCGACGGACCGGTCGATGCCGTGTACAAGGCGATCGCGAAACTCACCGCCACCCATGCGAAACTCTTGCGCTATGACATTCGCGCCGTAACCGAAGGCACCGAAGCCATGGGAGAGGTCACCGTACACCTGGAGATCGGCAACCGCCGCGTCATGGGTCGCGGCGCTTCCACCGACATCATCGAGGCCAGCGCCAAAGCCTACGTGGACGGTCTGAACCGACTGGTCTGATTCGAGAGCATGGATCAGAGCGCAGCGCGGAAGCCTTGGAGGCGGACGAAGGGACAGAGGCGGCGGAAGCGCACGAGAGCGGGAGATTTCGCGCAAGGTCGGTCGGGTTCCCGCTCGACGGTACCTCAATCCGGTCCCCAGATATTCCGGTCGCCAGAATCGTTTATTTGTCGCTGCCTGCCTTTGGTGCTGCAAATTCGATCCGATCCACCGGAACAAAGGTACCAGGAGTCAGACCGATTATCGTGCTACCCCCTGACAGGTCACTGGTCTGATCCTTGTCCTTGAGCGTTTTAGGTTGACCGGTCGCAACGTATTTCCAGACTTTTCCGGTCTGCGTATCCAGTAAGAAAATTGTGTGCTGAACTTTTTCTCCGGTCAGCGAATCCACCTGAGCCGGAACCAACTGATAGCGCGATGATGCCGCTGGTTCAGGTTTTGGCGAAGACTTTTGTCCAACGGCAACCAGTATCAAGCAGAGCACGCACAGAGCCAACAAGCAGAGTTTTACGTTCATTACATGATTCCTCCCTGAATCGGGGACAGCCTATCACTCTGCTCCAAGACTTGCACCGCTGCCGCGCAGGAAGCAGAGCCGATCAATTACAATTCCATGCCGAAGGGGAAGCCGTCGACCAACTCTATGATTCCAGGTAGATCCGGGGGCCAGTCGACACGGGTTAATGAGTTAATAGGCGGTTGCCGGAAGTCGCGGCAACTCGGGAGTAGAGGCCGTTATGCCGCACGGTATGTCGATCTGGCTTGGTGCCGGTGATAAACCACAGGTCCCGGTAAGCATTTCTGGCCGTGACCGCCTGGAAGCCGCAAGACTTTACCGCCTGCACCATGTCTCCGCGTGTAGCCAGCCCAAACGAGGAGCCGATGAAGTGCTCGACCAATCGGTCGAGCGGCTTGGTGCCATCATCGGTCAGGTAGCGGTCCGCCAGCACAAGAAGTCCCTTGGCTGGTAGGCAGTGGTAGGCGTTTCTCAGATGTTGCATCGAGACAGCACCAATGTCGCAGAACAAAACGACATCGAATCCTCGCGGCAAACTCTGGCGAATGTCCCCCACAAGCGTGCGGATCTGGCGCGAAAGCCTTGCTCTCTTCACATTCTTGGCAGCAATCGCGCAGACCGGTGCGATGTCGAGGATACAGGCGTTCAAGTGCGGATTCTTGTTTACAAGCGCGATTGACATCACGCCGGAACCGCCGCCAACATCCAGCACTGCCCGATGAGCCGACAGATCGAGATAGTTCGCCAGGGCTCCGGCATCACCCTGGTGGAGGTAGAACAACATCTGCGTAAAGTCTTCAGCTTCGTGTCTGTCGCGTTTCATGGATTCCAGGTAGTTGCGCTTCTTCAGGCCCTTGATCGACTCGTACCTCCTCCCCGACGTGAGCGCCTTCTCAAGTGTGGTGAGCGCATCGTACGCCTCCACGCATTCTCTTGAGTACTGGCGAGTCCAGTGAATTGAGCGCTCTTGAATGAAGTATTTCTCTGTAAAACGCGTGTTTCGGTACCTCTTGTTCGTCGCCCGCAGCAGTCCGAGGGAAACGAGAGAGCACAGAAAAGGCTTGAGATAAAGTTCGTGGATGCCAAGGGTCCTGCCTATCGTTTCGGCGTTCATGTTCTTGCTGTGCAGGACCCGAAAAATCTGGATTCTCTCCGCGGCGATGATCAGACGGGAGACGATAAAAGCCGTCTGGATGTCAATCTGCGCAAGCACGCTCGCGGGAAATTTGTCGAGAGTTGGTCTTTCCATTCAGATCTCCATTCGAAGCGACGTCCGGCCTCTGGCGCTGACGCGTGTGGCACCACGGAGCAGCAACCAGATTGTCTCACTTTTCTAAAGGCCCGATTCGAGTCGGAGGACCTGCCTTTGTCGCCTTGTCTCGACCGATGGCCACTGCTAGCGTGAAGGGCATTTCGGCAAGGCTTGCAAAATTCGCGCCGGAGTGAGAGAACTCTGGCTATGAGCTTCGATGCTTTGCTTCCTGATGTGTTGCGCTCTCCGGTGCCGTTCTTACAGCAGGTCGGGATCTGTGCAGATCAAGACTGGCTGCGAGAATACGAGGCATGGTTCGAACGCGAAGGGCAGGGAATCTCAGACGCGGTGGACCGCGCCGGCACGCCCTGGTTACGCATGTTCGATCGGTGGGGCGTGCGGGTGGATGAGATCCTTTACCCGCCCGAATACTGGCGCATGCTGAAACATGGATACCGGGCAGGCGTGCTCTGGCGAGTCTTTGAGCAGAATTCGCTGATACCGGCTTACCTTCTTCTCTACGCTACTGGTTTCTATGACCCCGGCTTGGCGTGTCCGTACACGGTCTCTCTGTCCACGGTTTCCCCGCTCTCTAAATATGGAGACTCCGAATTGAAGGCACGGTTCTTGCCCTGCATGTTACAGCGCTATGACGATGACAACGACAGTGTCTGGCAGGGAGCCACCTGGATGACGGAGATCAAGGGCGGGTCAGACTTAGGCGCGGCGGTAGAAACCGTGGCGCAACGGGATGGGAGTAAGTGGCGGCTAACTGGTGATAAGTACTTCGCGAGTAATGCTGGGGCCGAATTGGCGGTGGTCGCGGCTCGGCAGGAGGGCGCACCGCAGAACGTGCGCGGGCTAAGTCTGTACCTCGTGCCGCGTCGTGGTGAAGATGGGCAACTGAATTATCGAATACGCCGTCTCAAGGATAAGATCGCCACGCGCTCGGTACCAACCGGTGAGATCGAACTTCGTCAGAGCGAGGGTTGGCTCCTGGGGCAAGCGGAGCATGGCATCTATTTGATTCTCGAAGTGCTGAACCTCTCGCGCGTGGCCAACAGCGTGGGCAGCGTCGCGCTCGCACAAAGGGCCATCGCCGATGCCTATTCTTTCGCGGAACGGCGCACGGCCTTCGGTAAACCGATCATCGAACATTCTTTACTTCGCCGGCAGTTCGAGGATCGTCTGCGGGGGCTACGCGCAGCTTCCAGGCTGGCTTGGGAAGCTGTGAGTCTGCTCGACAAGGTATGGCAGGAGAAGCCGCCGTACTCGGAGAGCTATCATCTGTTCCGGTTGGTCGCTCACCTGGCGAAGTACTGGACAGCAGAGTTCGCTCTGCAGACGGCCAAATGGGCGATGGAAGTGCACGGCGGGGTGGGAACACTACAGGAATATCGCGTCGAGCGTTGGCTACGCGAGGCCATGATTCTTGCGATCTGGGAAGGGACATCGCATCGCCAGATGCTGGATGGACTGGAAGTCATGCAGCGCAAAAGTGCGCACAGATTGCTGTTCCAGCATCTTGCGGGGAAAGCACCGGAGGCGCAGCTGCGCGAGATGGAAGCGCGGGTGGAACGACAACTCGGTTTGCCCGAGGTTGAAAGGGAAGCGACTCTGGAGAGGCTTTTTAGCGATCTGGCTTCGCTTACCGCAGATACCCTATTAAGGGAGCCGGGTTGATAAGGAATGATTTCGGCTCACTTTTTCATTGCTTGCCCTGGAAAAGAATTTCGCGCCCAACGGAATGAAACTGGGCGAATCGGCACCAACGACTTCCCCCAAATATGGAGGTGTAATTGCTGATATTGCCGTCCACGGATTCCCGAAAAACTGAGCGTGGTTGAAAGCATTGAACCCTTCTAGCCGAAACTGTGATCGACTTCTTTATGACTTCTTTACGAACTGCTTACCTCACTTTTATGGGGAAATCTGTCTAATTTCGACGATGGCACAAATGAGATGCGTGTCCCGGTGTGGACGCCGGATCTTTGCAAGGATGAGAATCGGTTGAACCTGGCCGTGCTGGTCAAGGTTTAATCGTGCCAAAAGTTAGTTTGCACTTGTTCAGTCGGGCAAACCCTGATCCGTACTTGGGAGGATATATGCAAGACCTGATCTTTGTCGTGGTCACGATAGCGTTCTTCCTGCTGTCGTGTGGTTATGTGCAATTCTGCGACCGAATTCGCTGAGGACAAATCGCCTGAGGCAAATCACTATGAATGCTGAATCGATCATCATGCTAATTGTAAGTGCAGGTTTGATGGTCTACCTGCTGTATGCCTTGCTGAGACCGGAGAAATTCTGAAATGACAACCAATGGCTGGATGCAAATCGTCATATATCTGGCTCTGATTCTGGCGATCACCAAGCCGCTCGGCGTGTTCATGGCAAAAGTGTTCAGCCGCGAACGCACGTTTCTCGATCCCGTGCTGCGACCGGTTGAGCGCTTGCTTTATCGCGTCACCGGCGTCGATGAAGGGCACGAGATGCGCTGGACCGAATACGCTTTCACCATGCTGCTGTTCAGCGGCGCTACTATGCTGCTGCTCTATCTGATCGAGCGCGTGCAGCAGTTCCTGCCGTTGAATCCGCAGAAGTTCGGCGCCGTCGCTCAGACGCTGGCTTTTAACACGGCGTCGTCTTTCACCACCAATACCAATTGGCAGAACTATTCGGGGGAGTCCACCATGAGCTACCTCACGCAAATGGCTGGCCTGGCCTACCACAACTTTGCGTCGGCGGCGGTGGGGATCGCGCTGGCAGTCGCCTTCATTCGCGGCATCGCGCGCAAGGAGAAGGAGACCATCGGAAATTTCTGGGTCGACATGACCCGTTCCACCCTATGGGTGCTGCTACCGGCCTGCATCGTCTATGCCCTGCTCCTGGTCTCACAGGGTGTCCCGCAAAACCTCAGGCCCTATGACACCGCGAAGCTGGTCGAATCGCAACAAGTCCAGAAGACTGGGGCGGACGGCAAGCCGATGGTTGGACCGGATGGCAAAGCGGTGATGGACACCGTGACCGACCAGACCATCGCGCAGGGGCCGGTTGCTTCGCAAGAAGCGATCAAGATGCTGGGCACGAACGGTGGCGGATTCTTCAACGCCAACAGCTCCCACCCTTTTGAGAATCCCACACCACTTAGTAACCTCTTGCAGATGCTATCCATCTTCGCGATTCCGGCCGGTCTCACTTACACACTGGGCCGAATGACGGGATCGCAGCGCCACGGCTGGGCGGTATGGGCGGCGATGGCAATTCTGTTCCTGTGTGGAGTTACGACAGCTTACTGGGCCGAGGCCAAAGGCAACCCTCTGCTGCACGGGGTTGACCAGCACGCCACCGCGCTGCAGCCAGGCGGCAATATGGAAGGCAAGGAAGTGCGCTTTGGTATCGCCAATTCTGCCTTGTTCGCCAACATCACAACCGACGCGAGTTGTGGCGCCATCAACGGCGTACATGATTCCTATACTCCTCTAGGCGGAATGGTACCGCTGGTCAACATCATGCTCAGCGAGACCGTTTTTGGCGGAGTGGGCGCGGGTCTGTACGGCATCCTGATCTACGTGGTGCTGTCGGTTTTCATTGCTGGGCTTATGGTCGGGCGAACGCCAGAGTATCTGGGCAAGAAGATTGAAGCCTATGACGTGAAGATGGCGATGCTGGTCACCCTGGTTTTCCCGCTGATTATTCTGGTGCTCACTGGCATTTCATCGGTCGAGGGATTTGGCACTTCGAGCATCACCAATGCGGGCCCACACGGCCTCACCCAAATCCTCTACGCCTTCACATCCATGGCAGGGAACAACGGGTCCGCGTTCGCCGGACTGAACGGTAACACGCTCTGGTACAACACCGCGGGCGCGATGACGATGCTGGTGGGACGATTCTTCATGATCATTCCCATGCTGGCGATTGCCGGCAATCTGGCGAAGAAGAAAACGGTGCCCGCTTCGGCCGGTACGTTCCCGGTGACGACGCCCCTGTTTACCGTTCTGCTGGTGTCGGTGATTGTGATCGTGGGAGCGCTGACATTTTTCCCGGCTCTTAGTTTGGGGCCCGTACTTGAACACCTGCTGATGATGGCAGGGAAAACTTTCTGAGGCAGGCCTTTCCGAGGTAAGACATGGCAGAAAAGAAAAGCAAGAGCCTGTGGGACGCAAAAATCATCCGCCGGGCGCTGGTTGATGCTGTAGTCAAGCTCGATCCCCGCACCATGATGAAGAATCCGGTCATGTTCGTGGTCGAGGTGGGCAGCGTGGTGACGACCCTGCTGTTATTCCGCGAGCAAAAGAGCTTCGCATTCAACCTGCAAATTACGCTCTGGCTCTGGTTCACGGTGTTGTTTGCGAATTTCGCGGAAGCCATGGCCGAAGGACGCGGCAAAGCGCAAGCGGACACGCTGCGCAAAGCCCGGTCTGAAACCGAAGCCCGGCGCTTGCTGGCGAACGGGACGATAGAAACCGTGCCGAGTGCGAAGCTGCGTTCCGGGGATATCGTAATGGTGGCCGCAAACGAACTCGTCCCGGGCGATGGCGAAGTCATCGAAGGCGTTGCCTCGGTGGACGAGTCTGCGATTACGGGGGAATCCGCGCCGGTGATCCGCGAAGCCGGAGGAGACCGGTCGGCGGTCACCGGCGGCACGCGCGTGCTTTCCGATGTGATCAAAGTCCGCATCACTTCGAATCCGGGAGAGACCTTTCTCGACAGAATGATCGCTTTGGTCGAGGGCGCCGAGCGGCAGAAAACTCCAAACGAGATCGCGCTCAACATTCTGCTGGCGGGCCTGACCATCATTTTCCTGCTGGCGGTGGTTACGCTGCAGCCTTTCGCGATTTACTCGGGATCGCCGCAGACGGTATTTGTGCTCGTCTCGCTGCTGGTCTGCCTGATTCCGACCACCATTGGCGGTCTGCTATCCGCGATCGGCATTGCTGGTATGGATCGCATGGTGCAGCACAACGTGCTTGCGATGTCCGGGCGCGCCGTGGAAGCGGCCGGGGACGTGAACACGTTGCTGCTCGATAAGACGGGAACGATCACGCTCGGGAACCGCCAGGCAGCGGAGTTCATCCCAGCGCCGGGAATTACGGCGGCCGAGATGGCCGATGCCGCGCAGCTCTCTTCGCTCGCGGATGAAACGCCGGAAGGCCGGTCGATTGTTGTATTGGCGAAAGAGAAATACAGCCTGCGCGGCCGTGAACTGGCTTCTCACGAAGCTGTGTTCGTCCCCTTCACCGCGCAAACCCGCATGTCGGGCGTGAACCTGGACGGCCGCGAGATTCGCAAAGGAGCGGTCGATGCCATCACCAAATACCTGCATCAATTTGGCACGTCGCTGCCGCGCGAGATTCAGGCGAGTGTGGAACAGATCTCGCGCTCGGGAGGAACTCCGCTGGTGGTCGCCGAGAATCAGCGGGCGCTGGGCGTGATTTATCTAAAGGACATCGTCAAAGGCGGGATGCGCGAGCGCTTCAATCAACTGCGCGCGATGGGGATCAAGACCGTCATGATTACCGGCGACAATCCCCTGACGGCGGCGGCGATCGCGCGCGAGGCCGGCGTCGACGATTTTCTGGCGGAGGCGACTCCGAAAGACAAGATGGATCTGATTCGTCGCGAGCAGGCCGACGGCAAGCTGGTCGCCATGACCGGCGACGGCACCAACGATGCGCCCGCGCTGGCTCAGGCCGATGTGGGTGTGGCCATGAATACCGGCACCCAAGCGGCGAAAGAGGCCGGCAACATGGTGGACCTGGATTCGAATCCCACCAAGCTCATCGAGGTAGTGGCGATCGGCAAACAGCTGCTGATGACGCGCGGAGCGCTCACCACATTCTCGATCGCGAACGACGTGGCCAAGTACTTCGCGATCATCCCGGCAATGTTTGCCGGAACGTTTCCCGTACTGAATGCGCTGAACGTCATGCGGCTGCAGACGCCGCAGTCGGCGGTACTTTCCGCCGTTATTTTTAACGCGCTCATCATCGTTGCCCTGATTCCGCTGGCGCTGCGAGGGGTCGCGTACAAGGCGATGAGCGCCGAATCCCTGCTGCGGCAGAACCTGCTGGTTTATGGAGTTGGCGGACTGGTGGTCCCGTTCATCGGCATCAAGCTGATTGACATGTTCATCACCGGCATCAAGCTGATATAGGGAAGAGCTGTATCGAGAGAACCAGGTATCGAGAAGACAATGAAGAAAAATCTAATCACAGCGGTACTCATGACGATCGCGACGACGGTCCTCTTGGGAATTCTGTATCCCTTGCTGGTGACCGGACTCGCGCAGCTGATCTTCCCCAAGCAGGCCAACGGCCTGCTAATCCGCGGGAAGGACGGGGTGGTAGTTGGTTCGCGGCTGATCGGGCAGCCATTTGCGGGGCCGGGCTACTTTCATTCGCGGCCATCGGCCGCGGGCGCCGCAGGCTACGATGCCAGCGCCTCCGGCGGCTCGAACCTGGGCCCGACCAACGCGCAGTTGATTGCTCGCGTCAATGGAGACGTTGCCAAGCTGCAAGCCGAGAATCCCGGCACTCCCATCCCGGTCGATCTGGTGACGACGTCGGGTTCAGGGCTCGATCCGGATATCTCGCCGGCGGCGGCGCAGTTCCAGATTCGGCGTGTGGCTGCGGAGCGCAAGATTCCCGAAACTGAAGTCGCACACCTGGTTCTCGAGAACTCTGCGAACCGGCAATGGGGATTCCTGGGCGAGCCGCGTGTGAACGTGCTCGAACTGAATATCGCGCTCGATGCGCGCTACGGGCGAGTGCGCTAGATCTCCAACTCCACCGACTAGCTGGTGTCGTTTCCCGTAAATTCGCGACACAAATGTTGTTGTCATCTGGAGCGAAGCGAAAGACCCGAGCATTGCAGCATTCATAGGTCTTTCGCTTCGCTTCGCTCCGCTCCGGATTACAATTTATAATGCTGGATGAATCACTCGTAGTGCGCCCGCTGCAACGGAGATCTCGGCGGGAGTCTCGCACACGAACTCTCCATCTGCGTAGATCTCGAGCGGAGTCTCGGTCTGCACGTGGACCCGCTCGGCCCGCGAGTACTCAACTTCGGGCAAGAGGAGATGGCGTCCGAAGTACACCGTCGGAAACATGCAAAACAGCTTGAAGGGATTCAGCGTGCTGATGCGGCAGATATCGAGCTTGCCATCGGCAAAATCTGCTTCCGGCGCGATGCGCATGCCGTCGCCATAGAACTGCGTGTTGGCGAATGCGGCGAGCAAGGTGGGCTTTTCGGCTTCTTCGCGGTCGTTGTTATTAAACTGCGCGCCAACCAATTGGGTGCCATTGAACTGCGTCAACCGCATGGGAAAAGCCGGGAATTTGAGCAGCAGTGGTGCTAGCGCCAGGGCATAGCCGCCGTGTCCGCGCAGCCAGCGCGGCATCCGATTGGCACGCCGAGTGGCGGCAGAGTCCAGGCCGCACCCGGCGACGCAGCAGAAATAGTGGGTATGCTCCGGCGAAGCGGATGGAACGATGACTCCGAGATCAATAGCCTGCGCTTGAATTTCTCCCGATTCGAAATCACGCCAGAGGCGCAATGAGTCTCGCATCGAGCGCAAGTTCAGCGCGCGCGCAAAATCATTGCCACTGCCTGCAGGGACGATCAGCGTCGGAAGGCGGAGCCGCACCAGCGCGGGGAGATGACGATGAATAGTGCCGTCCCCGCCAAAAATGAGGACGGCGTCAGCATCGCTGGAAGACGCGGGCAGTCCCTGTAGCCACTCGGTTGGCGAGCTGCCTTCAAACGGCTTCAAATCTGCCGGCGAAGTTCCCAACCCGAAGATGACAGCGGCGCGCATGGGCTAAGTGTTAAACGTTCAGCATTAGAACACACGCGTCGCCGGTAAACGAAGCGTCACGGCAAAAACTATTTCGGCAGGCACTTCTCCATGAAATCCACCAGATCTTTTTTCATCTTGTTGTGTTCGGCGCGATCGATGTAAACCATGTGCCCTGAGTTGTAGGTGGCGTACGAAACATTCCGACGGAGCTCCGCGTCTAGGTTCAGGTGATCCATGGTCCAGTTGGCTGCGGTAAAGGGTGTGGCCAGATCGTAGTAGCCTTCCATCACTAGGATCTTCATATACGGATTCTTGATCATGGCCGACCGCAACCCGCCCGCCGTGCTGGGAAACCCTTCCACGGCGCTGCCCCATTCCCAGTTCTGGAAGCTGGGTTGATCGAAGGCGAAAACTCTGTAGGGCATGTCGGACTTGTAGTTCAGTTCGGTGCGCAGATAGTTGTTGAACGCCGAGGTGTAAGCCGGCAGGATGGCGGCGCCGGTCGGATCATAGAGACCCTCATCGTCCGGGTCCGGACTGGTGAAGCGGCCATCGAGGCGGCCGGTACGCAGTTTCCGATCGAGCAGCAGTTCGTGAGTGAAAGTGGGAACGTCAATGCGCAGGTTGTGCGCTTCGATCACCTCTGGGCGCAGGCCGATATAGCGGGACAGTTGCTCGACAACCTTGCGGTGTTCTTCCGGTGTCAAAGCGTCGCCTTTGCCGAGCGCGAGCACGTAATCATTGGACGACCAGCGCCCGACTTCTTCGCGCGTCTTCGCCACATCCTGCGTGAGATCGGCGGCGAGCTTGTGATGGTATCCGGCGATCATGTTGAAACTGGGCACCAGCAATAAATAAGGCAGGTCGTTCGATTTGTTCCATCGGAGGGTTTCGAAGTCCACCGCCATCGAGAGCAAGGTCACTCCGTTGAAAGCTATGCCATGATCGGCTAAATATCCGGCGATGCCGGCGGCGCGCGTCGTACCGTAGCTTTCCCCCAGCAGGAACAGCGGAGAGCTCCAACGCTCGTAGCGGGAGATGTAGAGGCGGATGAATTCTCCGAAGGCTTGCACGTCGCCTTTTACGCCTAGAAACTTCTTGGTAAGTTCGGCGGTCGCGGCCCGCGAGTAGCCGGTGGACATGGCATCTACCATGACGATGTCACTGCGATCAACCAGCGTGTCGGGATTGTCTTCCAGACGATAGGGCGCTGCCGGCATGAAGCCGTTCGGCTGAAGCACCACGCGCTTGGGACCGAGCGCGCCTATGTGCAGCCACACCGAGGCGGAGCCGGGCCCGCCGTTGAATGCGAACGTCAGGGGACGCTTTCCGGCTTCCTGTCCGTCGAGCGTGTAGGCGACGAAAAACATTTCGGCTTCTATCTTGCCGTCACCGCGCTTGATGGGGAGTCTGCCGGCGGTCGCCGTGTAACCGAGTGTCTTGGCGTTCAGCGTGATCTGGTGATGCGTGATTACGGCCGGGACTTCCGCCACATCGTAATGTTCTTCCTTGTCGCTAGCTTCGCTGGAGTCGCCTTTGGGCGGCTCGGTAGGCTTGCCGCTTTCCGCGTTGGACCTATCCGAAGCCGCGGCGCTCGCCGGCGTTGGTTCTTTTTTGCCTTTATCTTTTTTGGACGCCGCCTGCGTCGCACTCTCGGGCATCGTGTCCTGTGAATGGTTTTGCTGCGCTACCGCGCACGGAATCGTCAACACGGCGAAAAAGAGAACTGCCAGAATTCTCATGCTTGTCTCCGAAACAAAAGAGTTGGACTCGCATTATAGCGTTTTCCCCGATCACGCTTGGAACGCCCCGTTCCACCCCCGTCCCGCCCGGAGGCAACTTCAGACGTGCTAGAATTTGTAGCGCCTGAAACGTTTCCACAGGCTAGGTGGCGCACCAGATCTCTCCACCCTGGCAATGACGGACTGAAAACGTGGCCCAGAATCCCAACGCTCAAAGCAACTCCATCACCTACGCTGATGCCGGGGTCAGCATTGATCGTGGCAACCGCACCAAGCAGCGCATCAAGTATCTGGCCCACAAGACTTTTACCAAGGGAGTGCTGAGCGAGATAGGCGGATTCGGCGGGTTGTTCTCGGTCGATAAGAAGTATCTGGATCCAGTGCTGGTTTCGAGCGTGGATGGCGTGGGCACCAAATTAAAAGTGGCCTTCGAAATGAAAGTACACCACACCATTGGCGCCGACCTGGTGAATCACTGCGTAAACGACATCGCGGTGCAGGGTGCGGCGCCGTTGTTTTTTATGGACTACCTGGCCACGGGCAGGCTGGACCCGGAAGTCGCGGAAAAAGTTGTTGGCGGCCTCGCCGAAGCCTGCAAGCATAACGGCTGCGCCCTGATCGGGGGCGAGACCGCGGAAATGCCGGGGTTCTATCCCGAAGGCGAGTACGATCTTGCCGGATTCATTGTCGGAGTGGTCGAACGCGACCGCATCATCAGCGGCAAGGACGTGCAGGTGGGGGATTGTGTGCTTGGTTTGCCCTCCAACGGCCTGCATACCAACGGATACTCGCTGGCTCGCAAACTGCTCTTTGAAATCGCGGGCTATTCTCCCGAGACCTTTGTCAGCGAGATCAAGAACAAAGTAGGCAACGAACTCATGCGAACCCATCGCAGCTACTGGTCGATTATTCGAAAGATGATCGCGGGCGAGTGCGTCGCGGCGCTGGCGCATATTACCGGCGGCGGCATCACCGAGAACCTTCCCCGAGTGCTCCCTAAAGGCACGTCGGCCGTGATCGAACTCGGCACTTGGCCGGTTCTGCCCATCTTTGAACATCTGCAGAAACTCGGCAACGTCGCCGAGGAAGAAATGCTTCGCACCTTCAATATGGGCCTCGGTATGCTAATCGTGGTTCCCGCCAAGAAATTTAAGAAAGCGCAGACGTTGTTGGAGCGCGCCGGTGAAAAATTCTACAGTGTCGGCCGCATCGTCAAGGGCGATCGCAAGGTCATGTTCAGGATGTTCAGTGGATCGTGCAGCTGGCTTGCGCGAATTGGTTCGATGTGCTCCGTGCTCCGTGTGTGAATAATAATGTTGTCCTATGAAGAACCTCGGTATTCTCCTCTCCGGACGCGGCTCCAATTTTGTGGCCATCGCCGACAGCATCGCGGCTGGCAGGATTCCCGATGCCCACATTGCGATCGTGATTTCGAACCGTGCCGATGCTCCCGGTCTTGAAATCGCCCGCCAGCGAGGCCTCAACGCGCTCGTCATTCCATCGAAAGGCAAGCCGCGCGAGGAGCACGACCGCGAAGTTGTGGCTGCGCTCCTGGACAACAAAGTCGATCTCATCTGCCTCGCCGGTTACATGCGCCTGCTCTCGCCCTGGTTCGTACGGCAGTTTCCGTCAAGAATTCTCAACATCCATCCGTCCTTGCTGCCCGCGTTTCCCGGCCTGGAAGCGCAGCAGCAGGCCTTCGCCTATGGTGTAAGAGTGTCAGGCTGCACAGTGCACTTCGTGGATGAGGAACTCGATCACGGCGCCATCATCGTGCAGAAAGCCGTACCCGTGCTGGATTCCGACGACGAGCACACGCTCGCTGCACGCATTCTTGAGCAGGAACACATCGCATACACCGAAGCGATCAAGATTGTTCTGGAAGGAAAATTTGAGATCGCCGGCAGGCGGATCGTGCGCTTGCAGAAGTGAAACCCGGGTGACTGTGTGGGACCGTGGCTCCGCTCCGCTTGGACGGGGCAAAGCCCCGTCCCCACACGAGGAAGCTCAGGACGACTACATCAGCAACTCGCCCGTTCCGCGCACGATCGGGTGCTGCATCACCTCAAGCTCGTTCTTCACCAGATTCAGTCCGTACACGCACTGCTCAAATCTTTGGGAGAGTTGCGCGAACAGCGGCGCCACCTTGGCGTATTCGAAGTGCTCGAACTTCGAGACGATGTAATAGCTTTCTTTCCCAGCTTTCACCCAATCCACGAAATTCTCGACCCGCTGGCGACGCAGGCGATAGTGGTTGATGCTCTCCGGAAACATGCCGGCATAGAATAGCGTAAAGTCGCCAATGTGCTTGCGGACCTGGCGCTCGCGGTCGAACGAGGGCGCCGGGCCGTAGATCGGGTCCGACTCGATCAGCATCTCGCCCACATCGTTCAATGGCTTCCCCGCCGCATTGCGAATCTTCAACAGCTGCTCTGCATCGCAAAACTCTGACAGCAGATGTGCGACGTAGCCCACCACCTGCGGATCGCGAATTCCGATCTCCTCGGCATAATGACGGCCGACCAGTTCAAGAAACAGCTGCTGCAGCGGATGCGTCTCCGGAATCATTTCCATGGCCCCTACTTCCCTCCCAAACTGCGCCCCCTCTTGTTCCCATCGGAACAAAACGGCGTGCGCATTACATACCTCGAATCCCGATCTAATGCAAGTGACCATTGAGCCACTTACTGTGGTTAGAAGCCCGCGCGGGGCGCTGGGTTTGAAGGTATTTATTGGCAGCCAAAGGAGGCGACTGCTAATTCTGCATCGCGAATCGAAAAATCTGATCCAATGTATCTAATTACACGATTTGCTGAACCTATCTACATGGTTCACCGAATCTATTTACACGATGAGGCACAAAAACGGAGGCGAAGTGGAGCGAATCAACATTTCAAGCGGAACACCGTGGGAGCCGATCGTCGGTTACTCTCGTGCGGTTCGCGTGGGTGCGTACGTCCACGTTGCGGGCACAACCGCAACTGGAGCCGACGGCAAAATCGTTGGGGCGGGCGATGCCTACGCGCAGGCGGTTCAGACCCTCAAGAACATTGAACGCGCGCTGGAGCGCGCGGGAGCTTCACTGAAAGATGTAGTCCGCACCCGCGTGTTCCTTACCAACATTGCGGATTGGGAAAAAGTGGGAAAAGCCCACGGAGAGTTTTTCCGCGACATTCGTCCCGCGAGCACCATGATGGCGATCACGGCCCTGGTTTCTCCAGAGATGCTGCTGGAAATCGAAGCGGAAGCAATCGTGCCCAACGGAAAATAAACGGAAAGTAAGTGAGGTGGCGGAAGCCAAAGCGAGAACCGGGCTTCCGCCATCATTTACCGTGGACTGCCAGCGGGAACCGCTAACGGCGGCCTTTCTTGCGGGCAACTTTTTTCTTTGCCGCTTTCTTTGCCGCTTTCTTCTTCGCCGGTTTAGCCTTTTTCTTGGGGGCCGGCTTTCTTGCCGCTTTCTTCGCCGGCTTCTTGGCTGCTTTCTTTGCCGCCTTTTTCTTTGCCGGCGTCTTCTTCTTCGCGCGTCCGCTCTCGCCGCCGCCACCACCAGATGGAGTTACAGGCGCAGGTTCTCGCACAGGTGGCAACGTCTGGATCTCGTCGTCTTCCTCTACGAGAACGGGTTCTTCTTCCTCTTCTTCCTCTTCTTCCAGATCCTCTTCCAGCGATTCGCCGTAGGCGCCGCTGTCACTGTACTCATCCGTCTCATCGTCCCGACCGTAGAGAGTCGGATCATCGAAGCGCATATCTCCTCCTGAATATTGAATTAGGACAACCTGCTGCGAAACTGCGGTGCTTTTCGGTAACGGCGGGCGATTATAGCACGGGACAGTTTCACGGGGCAGTATCGTGCATTCTCTCCCGATTTGCGAGGAAAATTATAAGGAAAATTGTGAGCAGGAAAAAATCCCTAAGGTCCAGCGAATCAAAAGCGAAACCAGAGGATGGACGCCCCTATTCGTAGGCCAGCGCGTCGATGGGATCGTTCTGCGCCGCCTTGAACGCCGGATACAGCGCGCCGGCGACGGCACTGGCAATAGCGATCAGGGCAGCCCGCGCAATCCAGCCCCCGGACACAATCACTTGCAACAGGGGCAGTTTCTGGGCGAGAACCGCGCGCGCCACCAGGCTGAAGGCGACCCCCAACACGATGCCCCCCAAGGCGAGCAGCACCGTCTCCCGGAGAACCACATTCACGATGTATAGCTTCGACGCGCCCATCGACTTCAGAATGCCGATCTCCCGCGTACGTTCCATCACCGCCGTATACATCGCCTGAAAAATCACCAGGACCCCGATAACCACGGAAATCCCGATCACGACCCGGAGAAACGTGGAAAGGTAGGGATAGTTCGTCGGCGACATCATGGAAAGGTAGGTGGCCATCGAACTCGCGGAGTAGCGTTCCATGCCCGGCACGTGCTTGATCTCATCCACCACAACGTCAGCGTCGGCCTGATCGTCCAGCTTGAGATACATCACCGAGGCCTTATCCTTGGACCCGGTCAGATCCTGCATGGTGCTGAGGGGAAGAAACTTACGCCCTCCTTTGCCGTGTTCGACAACGCCGCATATGCGGAACGGGTTATTGAGAATCTCAATCGTGTCACCGACCTTGGCGTGCTTGGCCTGGGCGAAAAGATCGTCGACAATCACATCATTCGGACCCTGAAACGGACCGCCCTCCAGATAGCGGAAACCACCGGAAAGGCTCTCGTAACTCTGCAGATCGATTCCAGTGATGATCTCGAGTGTCCCGGCGGTTGAGACCTGGGTGATGACCGCGGCGACCTTTTCCACGTGCGGCAGTTTGGCGAGAATGCCGGCCACCTTGATCGGCATCGGGCTGCCCGTCAGCCCCGCAATAAAAGACGATCCCGGAGGCAGCACGATCACATCTGCCCCGATGCCCGCGGCCCGCGTGCGCTGATCCTGCAGCATCCCCAGTGAGAGGCCCACAATCAACAGGATCAGCGTGACTTCGAGCGCCACCGCCACAATGCTGATCAGCGAGCGCACCGGTCGATGCACCAAGTTCCCGACGATCATGCGATTCATCATGTCTTTTCCGGAAACTACTTGCTTTGGCCATCCGCCGTTTTCGCCGTGCTGGAATTGGGCTGATCGAGGTGCACCACGTCAGCCCCAGAGGGCTGCTCCAGCACAAATTGGTCGTCGGTCAGCGTTTTATTGACTTCCAGTTTGACCATGTTCAGGGTGATGTCGTAATTCTCCCGCGGCCGTTCGATCTTAATCGTACTCGGGAATGTTGTCCCCGCGTAGTCTTTGTAATCCTGGTAGTGTGCGTCGGTCGCGACGTTGTTCTGCTGGTCATAGATCGTTTGCCGGTACGGCAGCAGGTCGGTTCGGCTGAACTCGATCTTGCGTGATAAATGCGAGCCCTTGTTATCCTTGCGGATAACCAGCAGTTTGTAATTGGGCTGTTCGACCTGACGCTTCTTCGAGTCCAGTACGATTTCATAGCCGGGTTCAACCACCGCAATCTCGTCCCGGCCGATTTCCGGCAGCAGCAGCGCGTCGTAAAAGTACTGCGGCCGCATGTTCTCCAGCCGCTTGTCGGGCTGGTAGTTGTCGGCATTGTTCAAGCCCACGACGAACTTGTTCTTCGGAGGGATCCATAACTTGAATTCCTGCCCGTCGCTCACCATATCGAAGGCCGTGTTCCGCACCACGGGCAGCAGGCCCTTCATGCGTAACATGGCCGGTTTGCGCGCCAGCACGTAGCCGCGAATTTCCTTGTAATCGGTGATCCGGCCGTTTTTCGGGTCCCCCGCCGAAGAGTCAATATCCACCGTTGCCTGCATGGACTGAATCTTGGCGGCCTGCGTGTTGACGTATTCGATCAGTTCCTGCTGGGTCGCGGTCTTCAGCGGCCGGTCGGAGAGCTGCCGCACCACAGTACGTGTCCGGAACAGACACCCGCTCAGCGGGAAGGTAGCTGCCGACAGAAATAAAAGCAAAAACAGGCGCAGATGAGGACGATACATTCCTATGCCAGTACCCGGGAAGACTTTTGCCGCATTGCTAATCTGATTAGTATAAGGCAGCAAAGGGTTCGGCGCTTAGCAGCCTGTGAGTCTCACCTTGGTCTTGGGCGGCTACCGCAGGCCGAGTGAATGTCGGTAGGCGACGACGTTCCGATTGTGCTCTTCGAGGCTGCGGGCGAAGCGGTGGTGCCCGTTGCCATCGCTAACGAAATAAAGAAATTTCGAGTTGTCGGGGTGCAGGGCCGCTTGCAGAGCGCTTTTCCCCGGATTGCCGATTGGCCCCGGTGGCAACCCAGGGAAACGATACGTGTTATAGGGCGAGTTCACCGCCAGGTCGGCATGATGGAGGCTTCCCAGGTACGTGCCGGTCAGCAGCTCCGCGTAGATCACGCTCGGATCGGCATCGAGCGCCATGTTTTGCGCCAGCCGGTTGTAGTACACGCTGGCCACGAGCGGCCGTTCCTCCGGTGCCGCCGTCTCCTTTTCCACGATCGAGGCTATGGTCACGACTTTGGATATATCCGAGGTCAGACCGGCATTCAGCCCGATCTCTTGCGCCACCTGCCGGAACTGGCGCACCATCGCCGCCGCCATTTCCTCCAAACCCTCGGTCCGCGTGAACTGGTAAGTGTTGGGGAAGAGATAGCCTTCGAGCGACGTGGCCTCCGGCGCCATATCCGAGATCAGTTGGGTCTGGGTTTCGGCAATATGAAGAAAGTCGGCCGCCGACCCTAGATCCGCGTCCTCCATCGCTTTCGCGATGTCGAACATCGTGTAGCCCTCGGGAATGGTGACCACGTGGAAGTAGATATCGCCGCGCGCGATCCGCTCGTAAACCTGCGGAAGCGTCGCGTCGCGCTCGAAACGATACTCGCCCGCCTTCAAGGATGGCTTGGGGTGCAACAAATGCCAGAGCCGGAAAGCGATTTCGCTTCGGATCACCCCCGCTTTTTTCAATTCCGCCGCAATGCGCCGCGTCGAATATCCGGAATGCAGCAGCAAAGAAGTATTGGCTGGGGGCGTAACTGGGGCATGGACCAGCCAAGCCACAAAGCCGCCAACGGCGAGAACGGCAACCAAGAACAGTGTGATCAGCGTGCGCAAGGTTCCAGTGTAGAGGCCTTTTCAGATTGGGACAAAGTGGCTGGAGTACAGGGCCGTGTGGAAGCGGCCTACGCACCGCTTGGCCGGGCTAAAGCCCCGTCCCCACAAAAAGGATGCTCAAAAAGGATTTCTCGGCGCCCGCTGCGTCTCGGCGGTGAAATGGTTTCTACTCGCCCAGCCAATCCGCATACGGTTTCATCGACTCGACGTGATCGAAGACAATCTTGATTGCGCC
>CAVVNA010000018.1:0-70293 GCA_963749275.1 uncultured Acidobacteriaceae bacterium | reverse complement strand
CCGCGCACACTGCCGGAGATCGCTCCCGTTCTCCACCGGGGAAAAATCCCTTGGGTATCTTGACGATCAGCACCACATTGAAGCGCGCACCCGCGAGTGAAAGTATGACGAGGGTGAGGGTCGGATGGTCGAGCACCCAATGCAGGCTGCTGCGATAGACGGACAGCACCCCGTCAATAAGTTTTTCGGTAGCCCGGAGACGCGCCATGTTCTACCGCGCGCTCGTTCTTCAACAGATAGGCGCACATCATCGGTGTCGTGGTCAGCGAGATTACCATCGACACGAAAACGGCGGTCGAGAGCGTGACCGCAAACTCGCGGAAGAGACGGCCAACGATTCCGCCCATCATGGCAGGGGGATAAGAGTGCAATCAGAGAAATGCTGATGGTGAAGACGGTGAAACCGATTTCCCCCGCCAGCCTTCAATGCCCGCCTGGGGGCAAAGGGCTCCATGCCGTTTTCCAGATGGCGCGCATAGTTCCTCGATTACCACAATGGCATCATCGACCACAAATCCGGTGGCAATGGTCATGGCCATCAACGAGAGGTTATCCAGGCTATATCCGAAGCAGATACATCTACGGCAAGGGTACCGACCAGCGAGACCGGCACCGCGACCGCGGAACTAGCGTGGCACGGCCGTTGCGCAGGAAGACAAACACCACGAGGATGACGAGTCCGATGGAAATGAGCAGCGTCCTCTCCACGTCACTGACCGAGGGTGCGATGGTCAATTCCAGAACAACTGCGGTCTCGATGCCGAGCGGAATCGATGCCTTAATAACCGGGAAGTTGCGCGCGGATGAGGTTGACCGTGTCAATGATATTGGCGCCGGGCTGGCGGAAGATGATGACCTGAACCGAGCGCTTGCCGTTCAAATATCCGGCAGCACGGACGTCAGCCACACCGAGTCCGTGACCTCAGCGACGTCGGACAGGCGGACCGCCTCCCGTCATAGCTGACGACGAGCGGCTGGTAGTCCACCGCGTGTGAGATCTGATCGTTGGCCAGTATGTCCGCCGTCACCTCACCATCGGGAGATCTGGCCTGTGCCAGGTCGGCGTTCTGCAGGCTCAGCACGGACTGCAAATTCGCCATGGTAAGTCCATAGGCGGCCAATTGTGTGGGATTTGCGTCCACCCGCACGGACGGCAACGCGCCACCCCCGACAGTGACCTGCCCTACGCCCTGGTATCTGCGCAGTAACTCTTTGGCTGCAGGACGGTGAGGCTTCGTCATACATTTTGTCGGGACCGTATTTGTCGGACGTAAGGCCGAGAATCATGATCGTGAAATCGGGTGGATTTAACTCCTCGCGATAAGTCTGTATTGCCCGGCAGGTTGGCGGGCAGATAGGTTCGCGCCGCATTGATGGCAGCCTCCATCGCGAGCCGCGCCGTCTATGTCGCGACTCAGGTCGAACTGAATGGTGATCGATGTGCTGCCGAGCTTGACCTGTGGAGGCCATCTCCGTCATCCCGGCAGTATGACCGAGTTGCCGCTCCAGGGGAGTGGCAACGGAT
Source organism: uncultured Acidobacteriaceae bacterium (assembly GCA_963749275.1). Classification (GTDB taxonomy): domain Bacteria; phylum Acidobacteriota; class Terriglobia; order Terriglobales; family Acidobacteriaceae; genus Acidiflorens. The sequence continues at coordinate 68,768 of CAVVNA010000018.1, read as the reverse complement.
GACGCCATAATGTCGGCGCTGGCTCCGGCAACGTGTTACCGGAAATGGTCGGAAAGTTCGACCTCCGGCAGGGGCGCTACCGGCAGCACCTCAAACGCAATCGCCCCGGCCAGGGCAACCGCCACCGTGAGCAGCGTCGTCGCCACCGGCCGTTGAATGAAGGGTGCGGAGATGTTCATGCCGGCCCTGCCCGTTCTTCGTCTCCGGTTTCGGCCTGTTCGATGGCTCGCCGATCTGTGCGCAAAGCGCTGCGCCAGATTGTCAAAGAAGATGTAGATGACGGGCGTGGTGTAAAGCGTGAGCACCTGGCTCAGCAGCAGTCCGCCGACGATGCGCATGCCCAGTGGCCGGCGCAACTCGCGAACCGAAACCACTTCCCAGCGCCAGCGGCAGCCCGCCAGCAGCGCGGCCATGGTGGTCATCATAATGGTGGAGCGAAGCAGACAGGCGTCGTAAATTGCATCCGTCGCGTTCTTCCCGTGCTTGCGCTCACCTTCCAGCCGCAGTTTTACTACTAGAACGCCCTGTTCTTTTTCACGACCTTCCATCAGCAGCACGATGCCGATGATCGCGACCACGCTCAAATCCTGGCGAAAGAGAATCAGCGCGAGGAAAGCGCCCACGCCCGCCGATGGCAGCGTGGACAGAATCGTAATCGGGTGGATGAAGCTCTCGTACAAAACACCAAGCACGATGTAGACCGTGACCAGCGCGGCCAGAATGAGCAACGGTTCATTGGCCAGCGAATTGGTACCATGCTGCGGCACCTTTCAAAACGGGCCTGCGAGGTGGCCGGCATGTGCATGTCTTTCTGCACCTTGTTGACCGCCTGGCGACCGCCTTGCCCAGCGCGGCATTCCGGCCAAAGATCCAGACGAGACGGTGATGGCCGGAAATCTACTGGTGGTTAATGGAGTAGCGCTTCGTCGTCTTGAGCGTGCGTAGTGCTCAACGGCACCGCATCGCTGGCGGCCGAACTGGTGGCGCCGCAGAGTTTGCTCCCGCTCGACGGCGAGGTAGCACTGGAGAAAGAGCGTTCGGAGGAGGAGCCAGGTATTAGCCGATGGAGTGAAGAGGGCGGATGCGGTCAGCGCATTCGACCCCGCCGAAGTGTTACCGCAGGGTACGGCGCAAGAGGAAGCGGCTCCGGCGCCGGTTGCGCCGGCAGACGCATTGGACTGAATGTAGAGACGATTCAAATTATTCGCATCCTTCTGAAATTGCGGTTCACTCTCCAGCACAACGTGGTACTGATTCACCTGCGCGTACATGGTGCTGATCTGCCGCTGACCGAAGGCGTCATACAGCGTGTTATCGATGGTCGTGGGCGCGATGCCCAGTCGCGACGCGGTGACCCGGTCGATCACCGTAGTATCCTCGCCAGCCCTCCCGCTTGTTCGTCAGTGTATGTCTTCCAGCTTCGTCAACTGCTTCAGTTGGTCGACCAAACGATTGGTCCAAATCTGCTGTCGAGTTCATTGTGCATCGGGGTCTTCGAGCGTGTACTGATATTGTGCTGCGGCTCACCCGGTCATCCACCGTAATGTTCTGCACCGGTTCGACGAACAACTGGATTCCCTGAACCTGGCTCACTCTGGAGTTCAGCCTGCGATGAGGTCAGAGGCGCTGATCTTGCGCTGATCGAGCGGCTTGAGTTGATCGACATCCTGCCGCTGTTGGTCGTCGTATCTCGTACCATCGGCGCCGAGAACGACGAGATGCTTTCCACCGCCGGATCATCCAGCTGCCTTTGCCAGCTCCAGTTGCTTTCTTGCCATGGCCTTGAGCCAATCGTGTGCGGTGCCTGCGTCATGCCCTGTAGGACGCCCGTATCCTGCACCGAAAGAAGTCCTTTGGCATGCACCATGCACAGGAAAACCGTAAGCAGCAGTGTAGCCGTGGCGACCAATAGCGTAATCGTCTGGAAGCGAAGAACAGTCTTCAGCGTCCGTCCATAGAACGCGATCATCCCCGCGAAAGCACGCTCGGTAAGTTTATAGATGCGTCCCTGCTGCTCCTGTGGCCTGTGCGGCAAAATACGTGCACTCATCATCGGCGTGAGCGTGAGCGAGACGACCGCCGAAATGATGATGGTGACGGCCAGGGTTACGGCAAACTCGCGAAACAGGCGCCCCACCAATGTCGCCCATGAAAAAGTAGCGGAATCAACACGGCAATGAAGTGACACGGTCAGCGAGAGAATGGTGAAGCCAATTTGGCTGCTCCAGCGCGCCGCTTCCATCGCGCTCCGCCCGCCTCGATGTAGCGCGAGATATTTTCTATCTCATAACGATGGCATCGGGTCCCACCACGAAGCCGGTGGAGATGGTCAGTGCCATCAACGTATAGTTATCCAGGCTGTAACCGAGCAGGTACATCGCCGCGAAAGTTCCGATCAGTGACAGCGGCACAGCCACAGCTGGAAGAAGAGTCCGCGTATACACTGCGCAAGAAAAGGAAGATGACCATGACGACAAGTCCTATTGTCAGATAACGAACTTAACGTCAGAAACAGATGCTTCAATCGCCGTTGTAATCTGGCTATCGTTACCCGGCACGCTGTTGCAGATTCGCCTGAAATTGGCGCATGAAATTGGTCGATGCTCGCACCACGCGGGCAATGGCGTTACTGGCTGCGATTGGCAGATCATCCAGCCACCACCGCGGGTGTCTGGTCTATCATGCTGCCTTTATCGTCGTTCTTACGCCACTGACGATCCGGCTACGTCCGGCAGCATCACCGTGCACCGTTACGAGAACGCAACTACAACTTTCCCGATAGTCGTCGGTGGTGACCAGCTGATCGTTAGCGTCGATCGATAATCCTGGCGCGGCCCATCGAAGTTCCCTTTGGCGGCGTTCACACTGGCCTGGGTCAGCGCACTGCGCAGGTCTTCCAGGTTGATGCCGTAGGATGACAGCGCCGTGGGATTAGCCTGAATGCGGACAGCGGGCTTTTGGCCGCCGCTGATGGTTACAAGCCCGACCCCGTTGAGCTGCGAGATCTTAGGCGCAAGGCGCGTGTCCACCAGGTCCTCAACCTGAGAAAGCGGAATGGAACTTGAGGTGATGGCCAGGGTGAGCACAGGGGCATCTGCTGGATTGGTTTTGCTGTAGACCGGCGGCGCGGGCAGAATGGATGGCAAGAGACTCTGCGCCGCGTTGATGGCAGACTGCACCTCTTCCTCAGCTACATCGATATTCAGGGCCAGGTTGAACTGCAGCACAATGACGGAACATCCGCCGGAACTGGTGGAGGTCATTTGGCTGAAACCCTGCAGTTGGCCGAATTGGCGCTCCAGTGGCGCCGTCACCGTCGTCGCCATCACCGTCGGGCTTGCTCCGGGATAAAACGTGAGTACTTGAATGGTCGGATAATCGACTTGCGGCAATGCGGAGACCGGCAGTTGGGTATAGCCAACAATACCCACCGAGGAGGATCTCAGCCATCAGCAAAGAGGTCGCAACCGGCCGCAGGATAAACGGACGCGATGGGGTCACGGCGCTGCTCTCCTTTGTGGCGGCCGGGGCTGGCTTGGTCGAACCGGGTCTGAACCGGAGTTTTAAGTTTGCTGGCAACCGTTTGAATCTGATCCTGAAACCGTGACCGCTGTGTTCTCCTGCAACTTATCGAAGCTGCTGGTGGCGACACGCTTCCAGGATTGATCCGCTCAACTGTGTTTTGTTGCCGTCGTACTCCGGCTTTATGCTGCGTATATGCGCGATATTGTTTTGGATGACATACACGAACGATGCCTGCCCATTTTGTTGAATGGCGGATGCTGGAATCAGCGTCACCCCCTGCAACGTATTCACCAGCAGCCTGGCTGTTAAAAAACGCCGGGGAAGCGATGATCCTATCGTCGAAGACGGCCGTGCTTTTACCGTCCCCGTCTAGCGTCAATCTGGTTGTTGAGCGTCAGCAGTAACCCGCTGCGATTTTCGTCAGCGCCGTGCGATCGAAGGCATCGACAGGGAGCTAGCCTTCGCGCGCAAGCGAGCTTCAACCGGTCCAGACTGTCTTCCGGTATGGTGAAAATTACGGTGACGGGCTCAACGTAATAACCGCGTAGGGTTATGGTTCCAGCCGACTGCACCAGATTGCCCGGTTCCACCAGCCGGTAAACCCGCCGCCCGGAAATAGGCGCGGTGATATGACAGAAGCCGACCTGAACCTCGTCAAATTGCACCGTTCCCTGATCCGTTCTTAACTGTGCCCTTGTCCTGCAGTACCAGCTTTTCCTGATCGTCCAACTGCTGCTCGGCAATCGAGTTTTGCGCCCACGCTGCACGGTAGCGCTCAACATCCATCTCGCCTGCGCGAGCACGTTCTCGTCGCGCTTGAGCGCGCCTTGCGCCTGCAAAAGATTCGCGAGCGGTACGGACGCGAATCGATGTCAGCTACCTGATCGCCGCTTACTTACCAGTTGACCCTCGGATGCATGGTCACAACCAGGCCCGTCACCTCGCCGGGCAGCGTATCGGTATAGACCGGAAAACCGTACCGATGGAGTCAAGGTAAACGCCGATGTCACCTGTCTTAGCCGTCGCGCTAGTAATGGTGATCTTCGACGGCGGGTTCGGGTTGTTTGTGGTCCGCGGCGGCGCCACATCAGCACGCCTGCCACCACTACAACCGGCAACAACAGAATCCCTATGATGATCCACATTACTTTGCGCCGGTGAGATCGAAGTTGTCAGCCGTGAGTTGATGGTCACGATCGATGATGGGTTGCTCAATCGCGTGAACGGTCAAAGCAGATTTCTTTCAGCGGCGAATCCCCAGCACGGTACTGCTCATGAGCGACTCCGCAAGATACAACATCTCAGACTGGTGAATCGCTGAGTCCCAGCCTCTGAAGGGAGCGGGCGGAACCGGCAGGCTGGCCAAGCCACCCGCGGCTAATCTGACCGCTTTTTTGCACCAAGCCGAAAGTTAGTGTAATGCCGAAGGCGGAGTTTGTCCGCCAGGCCAAGCTTTCACGCGCGGCATCGGCTTGCCGTCCGTTTTTCCATACCAAAATACTGTAGGGTTCAGGTCGCTTTGGATGATGGCCTTCTGATGCGGTTCTGTAGGTAGGGCATGGCTTCACAGCTTGCGGAAAAAACTCGGTGTTGCATTTGCTTTTTGGCTGCGCAGCGGTTTTACCGCTGCGATAACTGGCTTACTTTCATCGACGGCTTCAGCCGCTGAGGTCACACACTTTTTCCGCTTGGAAACTAGTTTTCCCGCAGCCTCTTCAGCCGCGCCGCTCAGAGCCTGGGAGAGCGGGCTTAACGAGGACAGAACCCAGTGCGAGGCAGCGAAATCCTCAGCCTGCAGAGTTACAATGGAGCACTAAGCCCGGATGGCGGAATTCGCAGATGCGACGGCTCAGGACCGTGTTCCGCAAGGAGTGCAGGTTCAAGTCCTGTTCCGGGCACCATCTCTCTTGCTTTCCGTGCGCTGCCCCACGGGAACTAGTCCCGCATCGCCCCGCCACTTCTCCAACTGCCGCTGCATGATTGCGTAACACTCGCAGGCCGCTTCTTCCAGCTTTGGCCTGTCGATAATCTCCACGTCACCACGGCTGTGCGTGATCAAGCCCGCTTTTTCCGAACATTCCAGCCGCCACGGTCACGCTGGAGCGGCGAGTTCCCAGCATCTGGGCCAGAAATTCTTGCGTCAAGGGCACCGAATTCGATCCTATGCGGTCGGCGCTCATCAACAACCATCTCGCCAATCTCTCGTTAACTTCATGGAGCCGGTTGCAAGCCGCAATCTGTGTCACCTGCATTGCCGAGACTTGCGAAAACTGCTGCAACTGCCGCTCCAGTTTGGGGCATTGACGGAGGATTACCATCAGAGTTTGGCTATCCACGCGGAAGGCCGTAGCGTCAATTTGTGCTATCGCCCGAGTAGGAGCGGTGCGAAAGCCAGCAACCAATGGCAAACCTATGAAGCCTTCCTTGCCCACCAGGCCCACTTCCACACTCTTTCCATCTGGGAAAACGCTGAGAATAGAAACCAAGCCGGTGTCGCAGAAATATGCGGATTTCAAAGTGTCGCCGGGCTCATGCAATACGTGGTGAGTTTTCAACCGTACAAATTCCAATTTTGAGAACAGCATTTCGCGTTCTAGGAGTGGCATGCCGAGCAGAATCTCGTTATGGATATGGTTTCCGTCACCGTCAGCGTGAGGTGGCTTTTGAGATGACCGTGCAGACGGCCGCTGTTTGGTGGCCATAATGGCTCCTTGCGCAACAAAGCGCGTCTGATTTCGCAAGGAACCGTCACCCTAGGGCGCGGCGGAAGGATGCTAGAGGAGACACCTCAATGCTACTCCTTTTCCCTCTGTTATGTTGGAAATAACGCTTCAATGTCTAACAGCCGTGGCGCAGGTACGATTTGTATCGGGGTATGTCTTTAGGCATACCATTAAGAGCTGGGTTATACGATCTGAAAATTCTACAGGCTTAAAGGAGAAGGCAGAGCCATGGCACGAGATGCTTTGTTCCACTGTGAACTTGAGAAGTCGAAAGAGAAAGATGAACACGGGAATCAAGTGACGACCGTCAAGTGTCATGGCGATCTGGTCAGCGCCACTGCGAGTGAGTTAAAAGAACTGGCGAGGCCCCTCATCCCTCTTGGCGGTCGCATCGTTATCGACGTTAGTGATGTAAAACATATGGATAGCGCGGGCCTCGGAGCGCTAGTTGGCCTCAAGGTGTCCGCAATCAAGCAAAGCCTATGCATCCTTGAATTCGCCAACATTCCACCTCGCATGCTGGAACTGCTGCGCATCACTCGTCTCACGGAGTTGTTCTCGTCGTAAGACCGACGTATGATCTTTGACTGCATCCCGATGGATGCGGGTGCGGGTGCCCCACTCATTCGCGTTCTTTGCGAATGAGTGGGCAGCGGACGAAAGCATCGTCGGCTAATAAAAATGCTTTGCGTTCCGCGATGTTCGGCGTAATCCTCGCAGCGGAGAAAAAGCGAGCCGTGTGTTTTTCAGCCACAGCGCAACTTTGTGGGCAGCGGAGTTCTGGGCGCCGTCGGCGTCGTCACGTTGACGAAGATCAAGCACAGGCGCGAATTGCTTTTCGCAGCGCTGCCCACGCTATTCGCCATTCATCAGTTCATCGAGGGATTCGTCTGGCTGGGATTGGATGGTATTCTCTCGCCTGCCGTGGCCCACGACATGGGCGCGGCGTTCATGCTTTATGCGCAGGGGCTCCTCCCTTTTCTGCTGCCGCTAAGCGTGTTGCTGTTCGAGCCTAACAAGAAGAGCCGCCGACGCATGCTGCCCTTCCTGGTGCTCGGCGGAGCAACCACGCTATATATTTTGTGGGCGTTGACGGCGTACCCATTGCAGTTGTACGTCAAGGGAAACAGTATCGTGTACATCAATCAAGCGACCAACAATACAGCCGTTGCCTTGCTCTACGTGATTGCAACGTGTGGCTCGCTGTTTTTCTCGAAGATCAAGATGATGGTGGTCTTCGGCGCGGCGAACCTGGCGATTCTTCTCGTTGTAATGGAGGTCAAGCGCTACGCGTTCACCTCGCTGTGGTGTGCGTACGCGGCGATCGCAAGTGTGATCATCCTGGCCTACTTCTGGAGAAGCAGCGAAAACCGGCCGTTCCTCTACGCGTAGCCTCGCTGGTGGAGCGCCGGGCGTCCCCGCCCGGCAGCCGTCGGACCGCCAAAGCTAACTTCTTCAGACCTTCGCCTATCTTCCGGCTAACCCCGCTTTATAAACCACGATTTATAATAGAAAGATTCGGTTGCGCGTTTTGATCCGTCTGTAGTGCCAGGGGAAGATGTCGACAGATAGCATTGTGGTTCGCGGGGCCCGGGTTCATAACCTCAAGAACATTGATTTTGAGATTGAGCACAACACTCTGACCGTCGTCACCGGCGTCTCCGGTTCCGGCAAGTCGTCGCTTGCCTTCGACACGATCTACGCTGAGGGCCAGCGCCGTTACGTCGAGTCGCTGTCCGCGTATGCGCGCCAGTTCTTGGAGCGGATTGAGAAGCCCGACGTCGATCTGATCGACGGTATCGCGCCCGCGGTTGCCATCAAGCAGAAGAATTCCACTCGCAATCCGCGCTCCACCGTCGCCACTGCCACCGAGATCTTCGATTACCTGCGCCTGCTCTTCGCCCGCGTCGGACGCACTTACTGCCTGCAATGCGGTCAGGAAGTGAAAAAAGATACGGTGGACGAAGTTGCCGACCGCCTGCTCGCTGTGGGCGAGGGCACTCGGTTGAATGTGTTCTTTCCGATTCAGCCGCACGTTCCTGCGGCTGCACCGACGGCGGAAGACAAAAGCGCCAGGAAGTCTCGCGGCAAGAAAAAGTCGCACGGGTCGACGCCGCCCGCCGACGCGGGCTTTGGTTCGATTTCCGACGCGATGAGGACGCGCCTCTTCGATTTGCGCAAACGCGGCTTCAACCGCCTCTTTCAGAACGGCCAGGTCTTCGAGTTCTCGACCCCGGAGTCGCTGCTCGACGTCAACTTTTCCGAACCTGTTTTCGGTTTAGTGGATCGCCTCGTCGTCTCCGCCGACCAGCGCTCCCGCATTGTCGATGCCATCGAGATCGGTTATCGCGAAGCGGGCGAAGTCATTTTCGAAACCGCGCACCGGAGTGAGAGTGGGAATGGAGATGGCCACGGTGAGGGCGAAACTCCTCAGCGGCTGCGCTTTTCCCAGCGCTTCGAGTGCAAGAACGACGGCAGCCGCTACGAAGAGCCGGAGCCGCGCCTGTTTTCCTTCAACAATCCTTATGGCGCCTGCCCGCGCTGCCAGGGCTTCGGCAACACCATCGACATCGATCTCGACCTTGTCATCCCCGACAAGAGCAAGACTTTGAACGAAGGTGCGATCGAGCCCTGGACGAAGCCCAAGTACAGGCCGCTGTTCACCGAGTTCAAGCGCTTCGCGCGCCAGGCGGAAATTCCGCTGGACGTGCCCTGGTATGAACTCGATGCCGAGCAGCAGCGGCTGATCGTCGAGGGCAGCGGCGATGGTGGGCGCGGGTTCGGCGGCGTGCGTGGCTTCTTTCAGCATCTCGAGCGCAAGAAGTACAAGCTCCACGTCCGCGTCTTTCTCAGTCGCTATCGCGGATATTCGCTTTGCTTTTCTTGCGGCGGCACTCGCCTGCGCGCAGAGGCGCGCCAGGTAAAAATCGACGGCAAGAATATCTGCCAGGTGTGCAGTATGACGGTTGAAGAGGCAGCCCGCTTCTTCGGTCAACTTACGCTCTCGACTGAGCAAGCTGCGATCGCCGACAAGCTGCTGATCGAACTTCGCGAGCGCCTGCGTTTTCTCAACGAAGTCGGGCTCGAATACCTGACGCTTGACCGACTCGCCTCTACGCTATCGGGCGGAGAAGCGCAGCGCATTCAGCTAGCAACATCTCTCGGTTCGCGTCTGGTCGGCACACTGTACGTGCTCGACGAGCCTTCCATTGGCCTCCACAGCCGCGATACGCACCGGCTCATCAAGATCCTGCATGACTTGCGCGACCTGGGAAACACGATCCTCGTGGTCGAGCACGATCCCGACATCATGCGCGCCGCCGACCGCATTCTCGACCTCGGCCCGGGCGCCGGAGAAAATGGCGGAAAAGTCGTCGGCGCCGGCACCTACAGCGAGATCATAAAGATGCCGCACTCGCTCACCGGGCGCTACCTCGCCAACGAACTTCAAATCCAGATTCCGCCGCGACGCCGCCAACCGGGATCGCACAAACTCCGCATCACCGGCGCCCGCGCGCACAACCTGAAGCACATCGATCTTGAAATCCCGCTCGGCATGCTGGTGGCGATTACCGGCGTCTCCGGCTCGGGAAAATCGTCATTACTCCACGACGTCCTCTATCAGGCGTTGGCCACGGCGAAGCGGCAGACCAACGGCAGCGCTTCCGGCCCCATTTTGTGCGACAGCATTAAAGGCGACGAGTTTCTCGACGGGGTCGTCCTCGTCGATCAATCGCCCATCGGCCGCACTCCGCGCTCGAATCCGGTCACGTACATCAAGGCCTTCGACATCATCCGCGAACTTTTTGCTTCGCTGCCGGAAGCCAAGAAGCGCGGCTTCCCTGCCGGGCATTTTTCTTTTAATGTGCCCGGCGGCCGCTGCGAAACCTGCCAGGGTGACGGCATCGTCACTGTCGAAATGCAGTTTCTGGCCGACGTCGAGCTGATCTGCGACGAATGCAAGGGCACGCGCTACAAGCCGCAGGTGCTCGAAATCCACTACAAAGGCAAGAACATTCACGAAGTCCTGAACCTCACCGTTCGCGAAGCGCTCAGATTTTTCGCCGACGTTCCCCGGCTCACGGAAAAATTGCGCGTGCTCGACGAAGTCGGCCTCGGCTACCTGCGTCTCGGCCAGTCGGCCACCACGCTCTCCGGAGGCGAAGCGCAGCGCATGAAGCTGGCCGCGCACCTTCAGCCCGGAACTCGCCCAGCCAGCCGCCCGGCCGAGGGCGGCGACGGGCGCAAACGCAAGCACCGCATGCTTTACATTTTTGATGAGCCCACGACCGGTCTGCACTTCGACGATGTCAGCAAACTACTTTTCGCTTTTCGCCGTCTAATCGATGCTGGGGGCTCCATTATCGTAATCGAACACAATCTCGAGGTCATCAAAACGGCGGACTGGGTCATCGACCTCGGTCCCGAAGGCGGCGATCGCGGTGGGAACCTCGTCGGTTCGGGCCCGCCCGAAGCGATCGCTGAGCTCGAGAACTCCTACACTGGACAGTACCTGAAGCAGGTCTTCAACGGAAATGGCGACCAGTAGAATAAGTGGAGCGCCGGGCGTCCCCGCCCGGCACCGCTGCAAAGACGGCCCTCGCGTGAACCGCCCGTTCACTAACGCGATCCTGGTCATCGCTCTTACGGCATGGCTAGCGGCCGGCGGCCTCGCCCAAACCCACACCACCATCCGCCATTACAAAGAGCGCATCGACGATACACCCCCAGAAATCGCGCAGGCCGAAGATGCCATCCAGAAAAACGAGTTCGCCGGCGCGGAAACGCTGCTGAAAAAGGCGATCGACAAAGATCCCAATAATTATCAGGCATGGTTTGATCTCGGATTTGTTCTGAACCGCCTAGAGCGCACCGACGAATCCATTGCAGCGTATCGCAAGTCGGTCGCCGCCAAGCCCGACGTTTTTGAATCCAATCTGAACCTTGGCCTGATGCTCGCGCGCGCCCATAATCCCGACGCCGAGCAATTCCTGCGCGCCGCCACAACGCTCAAACCCACCGATCACACGGAAGAAGGTCAGGCCCGCGCCTGGCTCGCGCTCGCGCATCTGCTGGAAAATAAGAAGCCGGAAGAAGCACTCCAGGCTTACCGCAAAGCCTCCGAACTCACACCGAAGGATCCCGAACCCCACCTCTCCGCCGGTCTGCTGCACGAGCGGCAAAAGGAATTTTCGGACGCCGAGGCCGAATACAAACAAGTAATGACGCTTGATCCGCACTCCACTGATCCGCACAACCATGATCCACAGACCACGGAAGCCGCGATCGGCCTCACCAACATCTATATGAAGTCGGGCCGTCTCGGCGACGCCGAACCCCTGCTGCGCCGACTGGCCGCCGAGCGCTCCGATGACGCCGGTATTCATCTCCAACTGGGGCGTGTACTCGCCGCGCAGGGCAAGAAAGACGACGCCATCGCGGAACTCCAGACTGCGCTGAAACTCGCCCCGGCAGACGCCGACGCGCAGCGCGATCTCGCCGACCTTTATACAAGTGCCGGAAAGAATGATCTCGCAGAAACCGCCTATCGCACGCTGCTCACCGCTCACCCGAATGACGCCGAATTGCATCGCGGGCTGGGGAAGGCTCTGCTGCTTCAGAAAAAATTCCCGGAAGCGCAACAGGAGTTTCTGACAGCGGTCCGGCTGAAGCGCGATTGGCCCGATGTCTACGTCGATCTGGCCTTTGCCGCCAACGAGAACAAGAACTACGAGCTCACGATCAGAGCCCTCAATGGGCGCACCATGTTAAATGCGGAGATGCCGCCACTCTGTTTTTTTCTTCGCGCCTCCGCGTACGACCACTTGCGCGACTACAAACACGCCGCCGTCGATTATCATCACTTTCTAGATGTTGCCAAAGGGAAGTATCCCGATCAGGAGTGGCAAGCTACCCACCGCCTGATCGCCATTGAACCGAAGAAGCGTTGAGTGCCATGCGCCGCCTGGCCTTTTTTATGCTCGCCGTTGCCCTTGTCCTTGCCTGCTCTTACGGCGCGGCCAAGGACGAAACCGCAGACCAACTCAAAGCACGCTTCGAAAGCGCGCGTCCCGAGGACCGCGCCGAACTCGCGATCCGTATCGCACAGTATCAGCTCCGCAATGCCGACAAGTTCTACACCGATGGCCAGTCCGACCAGGCCCGCGCCGCCGTCGATGACATCGTTACCTACTCCGAGAAAGCTCGCGACACCGTCACCCAAACCAGGAAGCGCCTCAAGGATGTCGAGATCAATGTTCGAAAAATGGCGGATAAGCTCCGTGACATCAAACGCACTCTCGCCTTCGAAGACCAGCCCCCGGTGGAACAGGCCATCCGCCGCCTGGAAGACATCCGCACCACCCTGCTCAAGGAAATGTTCGCGAAAGAAAATAAGGAGGAACAGAAGAAATGAGGCCGGGCTTCCACTGGCATTCGCACTGGTGCCGGCGCACCGCGCTCGGCCTGGCGCTAGTGCTCGCGTTCCCGCTCTGCCTGCCACTCGGCTCGCCGCTTTGGGCTCAGCGCCGCCGCGACCCCCTCAATCCGCTCGAGATCGACCAGCTCCGCGACGCCATGCTCTACCCCGAAGAGCGCTTAAAGCTCTACGTGAAGTTTTCCCGGGATCGCATGACCAAGCTTGAGCAAATGCGCAGCGATCCCAAAACCACCGAGCGCGCCCGCCAAACTCATGACATGCTCGAAGATTTCCTCGCCGTCTACGACGAACTCAACGACAACATCGACATGTACGTCGGACGCAAGGACGATATCCGCAGGCCGCTGAAAGCCATCATCGAAGCCGACACCGAATTTCAGTCCAAGTTACGCGCCCTCAAGAACTCCGCGACCGCCGATGCCGCCGAAGCGAAGCAGTACGAATTCCTGCTGACCGACGCCCTCGACACCGTAGACTCCAGCGCCGAAGACCACCGCAAAACCGTCGCCGAAGTCGAGGACTACATGAAGCACAAAAAGAAGAAATAGAGCGCCGCCGCGCGGTAAACTTCTTTACCACAGGGGGTACAGAGGAACACAGGGGGAACCCTAGTGCTTCCCTGTGTTCCTCTGTACCCCCTGTGGTTAGCTCTTTGCCTTTCGGCGATCTTAGTTTCGGCGATCTCAGTTAAGCTGGCCGTGCTACTCTTCCCTCAACGTGTCCCCAAAGCTCGCCGAAATTTTTAACGAAGCCTATCGCGAACTCCGCCCCCGCACGCCCGCGCCGCCCATGCCGCCCATGCCGCCCATGCCGCCCATGGATGTTCGTTTCTATCCTTTCGTCTCCATCAACAACACCATTCGCCTCCGCCAGGGAAAGCTCCACATCCGCCTCTCCGACCTGCTCGAAGGCGCTCCCGAAGCCGTGCAGCACTCGATCGCCCACATCCTGCTGGCCAAGCTCTATCGCCAGCCGGTCGATCGCGCCCACAGCGCCCGTTATCGCCGCTATGTCGCCAGCCACGATGTTGCCGCCAAAGCGCGGCTCGTCCGCCACATGCGCGGACGCAAGCACATCCACTCCGCCCGCGGACACCACTACCATCTGGAAGAAATTTTCGACGACCTCAACCGCCGCTTCTTCCACGGACTCATGGGACGCCCGCAACTCACCTGGAGCCGGAACCACGCCCGCAGCAGCCTCGGCCACTACGATCCGGCCCACAACGCCATCGTCATCAGCCGCGTCTTCGACCACCCACGCGTACCCCGCTACGCCGTCGAATACATCCTGTTCCACGAAATGCTGCACCTGAAGCACCCGGTCAAGTTGCGGGGCAGCCGAAGATGCGTGCATTCGCGGGAATTTCTGGCCGAAGAGAGGATGTTTCCTGAACTCGCCCAGGCAAAGAACTTCTTGCGGATTATCTGAAAGCGGAGGGAGATTCTGGTTCTCAGTGAGTGAAATCGGGATGTTACGTCAACGCCCAGCAGGCAAAGAAAATTCAAGACTGGCCGCTGAACTCCTCCCGAAGACGCCGGGCGAACGCGACCGGGTCACATTGAAAACCGTTAAGAGGGATCGTTGCGGCCACTTGGTATACGCCGTCATCCAGTTGGGTGCCATGTTGCCAATCAGCCAGCACGCCTTGTTTAACCATAAGGCCGAGCAGCGCGCTACGAACCCACACAGCGCCCACGTCAGCTCCGGGGCTGCATTCAGTTGCCATCAGATCAGTCTCTATGGCGCAACTCCCTTCCATGCCTAAGTTATGACGCTGTGCATCTACACGCTCGTAGAGTTCCAGAACGTGCCTTAGGTCGATTGGGTCAACTGGAGGGATTGCAGCACCCTGATCGACGCCTTGCATAAACGAAATTTGTCGCTCCGAGTTAGACATCGTACTTAATTTGTCTAGGGCATCTTGCGCAATCTTCAGCGCCTCCGGGGCGTAATGTTGTTTGGAGAGAAGTTCGAGTGCGCCTCGCGCAGTCGCCAGGTCAATGCTTATTACTCCGTCTTCATATTCCAGCTGCTGTGTATCGACATTCATCAAACGATAGTGGTGCTGAAGCCTCCGATAGCGGTCTGCTTCGTTGGCAGAAGACGCGAAGTGCCTATCAGCGGTCCCGGCGACATCAATACCTACGTCTCGAAGACGTTGGACGAAGGTTTGGGGTTTCAGGTCCTGACCCTCAAAGGAGATGGTCGCGGCCACTTGCAGCACAGCATCATCTAGGTCTGCACAACTCCGCAGCGGAGCGAGATACCCTTCCCTGAGAAACATTTCCAGCAGTCCGTTGCGCAGCCACAAGGCTTGCGCATTAGCGCCGGAACCGCAGACTCCCTCAACCACTTTCTGCAACCCGTACGCAGCAATTGAACCTTTTGGCTCTTTATCGCCATCTGTCGAGACGTCTAGTTCTGCGGCTAGGTTCTCCAGAAGCTGCCGGTAACGCCTCAGGTCAGTAACATCGACCGGTGGCGTCGGATTGTCCGCGACCAAGAACAAGCACTGTTTTTCAGGCGGCACACTGGACACATTCAACTCTTTCAACGCCTCGCGTGCGATTCTCAGTATTTCTGGCGCGTGATCCCCACTGGCAACCGTCTCCAGCGCCGTACGCGCAATCGGCAACCTTCTCCTCATCATTTCAGTCTGATGTTGATTTCGCTGGGCCTTTTTGTTCAGCTGACGGAACTGCTCGCGCAAATCATCGTACGTTGCCATAGCACACCATCTGAAGAATTGACCCAAAACATTAGCACGTCAAGGGAGATAACTGACGAAATCAGGCGATTTCACTCAGATACTGGCATTGCCTGGCCTGACAAATGTCTGTCGCTAAAAAAACCCGAACCGCGCGGGTCCGGGTCTCGGGAACTGCATAACCCGTCCAGTTACAAGAAGATTGTCGCCAGCCGGACGCCGGAAATCAACGTTACGAAGATAGTTGTCATTCCGAGCGCCTGGTTTTGGCGCGAGGAATCTGCAGTTTTTCCATGGGCCGAGGTGCAGATCCCTCCCCTTCGGCTACGCTCAGGGTCGGGATGACAATCCATTTTCTTCTCGCGAAAATACCGTTCAATGCCCCCTTTCCCCCTGTGATGCAAATCACAGCAATCCGTGATTCACTGCGTTGACCGCCCCCCACGCGACACCGTATCCTATTGATATTGAAATTGAATTTCATTTTCAATTAGGAACCGGTACTTAGACTATGCTCCAGGCATTCATCATCACCCTCCGTGAAGGCGTCGAAGCCGCTCTCATCGTCGGCATCACCCTGGCCTATCTGGCCAAGATCGGGCGCAACGATCTGCGCAAAGCGGTCTATGCCGCTCTCGCCGCCGCCTTTGCCGGATCGATCGGCGTGGCCATCGTAGTCTCGCGTTTCAAGTTGAACGAGGACGTCTTCGAAGGCTGGGTCATGCTGGTCGCTGCCGTCTTCGTCGTCACCATGATCGTCTTCATGATGAAGACCGGCCGCAAGCTCAAAGGCCAGATCGAAAGCAAGGTCGGCCTGTTCGCCCGTGGCGACGCATGGATCGGCCTCTTCATCTTCGTTTTTCTCATGGTCCTGCGCGAGGGTGCCGAAACCGTTCTGATCCTCTCCGCCGTCACGCTGAACTCGAGCGAGCTGATGAGTTTCATCGGCACCGTCATGGGAATTGTCGTCGCCATCCTGTTCGGAGTGATGTTCGTCAAGGGCAGCGTCAAAATCAATCTGCAGAAATTCTTCCGGGTCACGACCGCGATTCTTTTCCTGGTGGCCGGGCAACTGGTGATCTCCGGCCTGCACGAGCTTTCCGAGAACGGAGTGCTTCCCTCTTCCCGCCAGGAGATGGCCATCATCGGCCCCATCGTCCGCAACGATTTCTTCTTTTTCGTCACCATCCTCGCGCTGGCTGCGCTGATGGTACTGTTTGAAATGAAGAGCCGCCAGCCGGTCGAGCTGCCGGCAGCCGGCGCCGCCCGCCGCAAAGCCCTCTGGACCGTGCGCCGCGAGCGTCTCTGGATGGCCTCGGTTTATCTCTTCTCGTTCGCCTTTATCGTGATGGTCACCGCCAGCTTTATCTACGAGAAGAGCGCCAGCGCGCTCTCACCCGCCGCCGAAGTCACCTTCGTCAACGGCAAAGTTTCCATCCCGCTAAAGCAGGTTTACGACGGCGAACTCCACCGCTTCGAAGCCAAAGAAGCGGGCGTTGAAGTGCGTTTCTGGCTCTACCAGAAGCCCGACGGAAAAATCGCTACCTTGTTCGACGCCTGCGAAATCTGCGGCCCGGTCGGCTTCTACAAGGGAGCACAGGGCGTGATCTGCAAAAACTGCGCCGCCCCCATCAACCCGCAGTCGGTAGGTATGCCCGGAGGCTGCAATCCGATTCCGCTGAAGGCCCAGGTCACCGACGACGCGGTCATAGTCTCCGAAGCCGACGTCGCGGCCGGCAGACACTACTTCGAGCCGAAATAATGTTTCCCCGCATCGTCTACGAATCGTTCCGCCGTCAAGCGCAACGCAAGCTGCTCGCGGGCATCGCGATTGCGCTGGGCGTAGCGGTCGCCACCGCCATGATCGCCGTCGCCACCGACATCGGCGACAAGATCAACCGCGAACTGCGCAGCTACGGCGCCAACCTGGTGGTCACTCCGCAGGAAGACACGCTCGACGTGGAAGTAGGCGGCGTGAATCTGAAGCCGCCAAGCGACGGAGCGTTCCTCAACGAAGCCGATCTCCCGAAAATTCGCGGCACCTTCTGGCACCACAACATAGTCGGCTTCTCGCCCATGCTGCCCGTCACGGTCAAAGTCGGCGAAGGCAACAATAAAGACGCGAAAGATGTCACCCTAGTCGGCACTTATTTCAACAAGGCGCTCCGCTTCGGCAAAGAAGACTTCACCACCGGCGTGCGCATTACCCATCCCTGGTGGAAAGTAGAAGGCGAAGGTAAGTGTGGGGACGGGCGCCTCGCCCGTCCAGGGCGAGTCGAAGACTCGCCAGCGGCGTGCGGCTGGCCGGATGACAATTCCCAAAACATCCTCATCGGCGAACGCCTGGCAGCAAAACTAGCGAAGAAGCCAGGAGACACACTGGAAGTCAACGGCCGCCAACTCACCATCTCTGGCATCCTCTCGACCGGTGGCGCCGAAGATAACCAGATCGTCGCACCGCTAGCCCTGGCGCAGCAAATTCTAGGCAAACCCGGCGCCGTACGCCGCGTCTACGTCAGCGCTCTGACCAAGCCCCCGGATGCACTCTCCGTCCGCGATCCGAAGACGATGACTCCCGAGGTCTACGACCGCTGGTACTGCTCGCCCTACGTGGAGTCGATTGCCTACCAGTTACAGGAAGTGATTCCGCATTCGCACGCGGAGCAGATCCGCCAGGTTGCGCAGAACGAAGGCGCGGTGCTCTCGCGCATCAAGGGACTCATGCTGCTGATCACGCTCGCCGCGCTCTTCGCATCCGCTCTCGCCGTTTCCGCAGCCATGGCCACCGCCATCTACGAGCGCCGCATCGAAGTCGGACTGATGAAAGCCCTCGGCGCGGGCAATCTCGCGGTCTCTGCGATCTTCTTTGCGGAAGCGCTGCTGCTCGCACTCGTCGGCGGCGTTGCCGGATTCTCCGCCGGAGCCCTGCTCGCCCGCCAGATCGGCCGCTCCATTTTCAACTCGCAGATTTCCATCGAGCCCGTGCTCTTCCCGATCATCATGACCATCGCCGTCTTCGTGACCTTCGCCGGCAGCGCCGCCGCCATCCGCCGCGCCGTGAAGTTCGATCCCGTCTTCGCCCTGCGAGGTGAAGGATAAAGATGACGACGAGCAACACTCCCGGCACGCTCCTCACTCCCCAGCAGGTCGCCGATCGCCGCGCCCACTCCCGGCACACTTCCATGTTCGCGCGCATGCTCGTTCGCGCCGCCGTACTCCGTCGCAGACGCGCCGCCTCGGCCCTGCTCGCCATGATCGTAGCCGCCGCCGTAGCCACCGCGATGATGAACCTCTACGTAGACGTGCAAGCCAAGCTCCGCACCGAATTCCGAAACTATGGCGCCAATGTAGTCATCGCCGCGAAAGATGGTCAGTCCCTGCCCGCCGACGCACTGGCCAGAGCCGAATCCGTTCTCGGCGCAAAAACGCTGGCTGTCCCGTTCTCATACGCTGTCGCCCGCACCAAAGACGGACAATCTGTAGTCGTCGTCGGCACCGATTTCACCCGCGCTCGCCAGTTAAATCACTGGTGGAAGGTGAGCCATTGGCCCGACGCGCGCGACGAAGCTCTCATCGGCATGCGCGCCGCTAGCTTGCTTAGCCCTAGGGTCGGCGCCAATCGCCAGCCTTTCGAACTCACTTTCCAGGGCAAGGCGATCCAACTCGCTCCCGCTGGCATGCTGCAGACCGGCGCCGGCGAAGACAGCCGCATCTATCTCGATCAATCTGAATTCCAAGGCTGGACCGGAGTCGCACCCTCCACCATCGAAGTTGCCGTCAACGGAACCGCCGCGGAAGTTGAAGCGTCGATTCGCCAACTTGCGCAGCTTCTGCCCGCGGCCGACATTCGCCCCGTCCGCCAGATCATGGAAGGCGAAGCCAACGTGCTGAACAAAACGCGCGCCACGCTCTACGCCTCCGCCACGCTGGTCGTGCTCACTTCTGCGCTCTGCGTCCTCGCCACGCTCATTGGCTGGGTCTTCGATCGCCGCCGCGACTTCGCCATCATGAAGGCCCTGGGCGCTTCCGAACGTCTGATCAACGGATTCTTCGCGGCTGAAGCCGCGGCGCTGGGCGTAGTCGGCGCGATTCTCGGCTTCTTCATCGGCATCGGCGTCGCGGCTTGGATTGGACGCGTCAATTTCCACGCGCCGGTCGCCCCGCGCTTCAGTGTTTTTCCGTACATTCTAGCCGGCAGTGTAGCCGTCGCCCTCATCTCGGCCATCCTGCCCATCGAGCTGCTGCGCCGCGTGCAACCGGCTATTATTCTTAGGGGAGAGTAGTGTTTCGTATCGAGGGTTCGTATCGAGTGTTTCGTACCGGTGTTTCGTACGGATGTTTCGTATCAGGGTATCGCTTTAGCGATACCGAAATTTGCCTAAAAAAGACGCCCCTTTAGGGGCTGCGCAGCAAAGGTTGTAGAAGAGGAAAGACCAGCGATGATCCAACTCAAGAACGTAACCAAGAGTTATCCCGCCAGAGAAGAAGAAAATAACGGCGGCCTTATAAAAGCGCTCGACGACATCTCGCTCTCGATCGAGCCCGGCGAGTGGGTCGCCATGATGGGCCCCTCGGGCTCCGGCAAGAGCACCATGGTCAATCTCATCGGATGCCTCGACCGCCCCACCAGCGGCGAAATCTGGCTCGACGGACAGAACGTCGCCAGCCTCAGCGCCTCCGACCTCAACCATGTCCGCGCCGAAACCATTGGCTTCGTCTTCCAGCAATTTCACATGATTCCGTATCTCACCGCGGTCGAGAACGTCATGCTCGCGCAGTACTTCCACAGCATGACCGACGAAAAGGAAGCGCTCGAAGCTCTCGAACGCGTTGGCCTCAGGGACCGCGCCGGGCACCTGCCCTCGCAGCTTTCCGGAGGCGAGCAGCAGCGCGTTTGCATCGCCCGCGCCCTCATCAACGATCCCAAAATCGTGCTCGCCGACGAGCCCACCGGCAATCTCGACGCCGTCAACGAAGAAATCGTGCTGCGCCTGCTGCGCGAGCTCCACCAGCAGGGACGCACAATCGTCATGGTGACGCACGATCCCGTAGTCGCGCGCCTGGCCGACCGCCGCATCGAACTGCATCACGGCAAAATCGCCGCCCAGGAAGTTTTTGCCATGGCCGACGAAGAGCAGTTCGACGAAGTGCTGGAGGAATTATTTGCCCTGGAAGAGAACGGCCAAATCGCGGAGATTGGCCGGATGGAAGTCCACGGCGCTCTGCCCGTATCCCTCGCCGTGGAAAAAATGGCCGCCATGGAACTGGTAACCATGCGCCCGCACCCGCCCCAATCGCATGATCACAAGCCCTTCGTCAATCCCTGCCACGACGCGCTGAAGCCTGCCGGCTTTTCGACCGGCGACGGTTCCTCGATCGTCGAACTCACTCCCCGTGGACACCAGCGCGCCGCCGACATTATCCGCCGCCATCGCCTCGCCGAGCGCCTCTTCACCGATTCGCTCGCCATGGACAGTGAAACTGAAATCGAGCAACAGGCGTGCAAGTTCGAGCACATACTCTCCCCCGAAGCCACGGACAAGATCTGCACCTTCCTCAACCACCCGCGCACCTGCCCCCACGGCGCCGTAATTCCACCCGGCCCCTGCTGCGGACGCCGCGCCGAACCGTCGCGCACGTCGTCCGTGCTTTCTCAAAAGCAGTAACTCGTTCTCAGCAGTAACTAGTTATTAGAATTGTCATCTTATGAGGATTGTCATCCTGAGCGCAGTGGGAACTTCACGAAGTGAAGTTCCCACGAAGTCGAAGGACCCCTACGTCCCCCCGATCAGCAGGGACGACCAGGAATTCTGTCCGCTCAGCGGAGAGCGTCGTGAAGATACCTCTGCCCGTCCAAGTGGAGCTGGGCCGGCCACACTCAATATGCCAAAAACCGCGTTTATTCTGTGTGTTTTCTGCTCGGTCCACGACCACCTGGGGCGCGGGCGTTCGTTGGTCGCGAATTGGTCGGATCGGGTGCACCCGCTACTTCTTCCCAAAAAACTTCCCAAATCCCAACCGCACCTGCACCGTATTTATCCCCGGATTCGGCACGGTCAGCCCGGCGTTCGAAATGTGCATGTACCGGACATCCACCGAACACGCATGCTCCCCAAAGAAATACACCCCTAACGCCGCGCCCGACGTGAAGTTTACCGTCGAAGTTCCCGCCGGCACTTCATGCATCGTAAACAGCGTTCCTCCACTCAACTCGAAGTATGGAGCAACATGTCCGCGCGTGGCGAAGATCCATTTCAACCCCACCGGATTCACTCCTCCCCCGTACACTGTGTTTGCCGGCTGGAATACAACAAACGCCGGCACCGCGTCCACCGCCAGCTCGAATCGTCCGTTGAGAAATCCCGGCCCGTGCGGAGCCGTCAGGATCCACCCATAGCTAACTCCCGCGTTCCACACGCTCGTATCGTTGGTCCCGCCCGGAACCGAGCGCCCGCCGCCAGTCCAAACCTGGAACTCATGACCGCCCTCCTCCGGGCGATCTTGCGCAACCGCCAGAATAACCGTCAGAAACGTCGCTAGAAAGAGTGTCAGGAAAAAAGAGCCCGCGCTCCTGATGGATCGTGTCATAAGTATGGTGAAGGTCGAAACAGAACGATACGCGAAAACAAGCGATACGTGAACCCAAGCGAGGAAACAAATCCAGTCAATCCCAATCTAGGTGGAGCTTGAATCCTACGATCCAGCGCCTGAAGGCGCAGTTATTCTAAATCGCTGAGGCCTGAACAGGCTGCGGAAAAATTCGAATTCGGGCCGGTTCTGGGAAGGGCACGACTTCACAGCTTGCGGAAAAAGTCGGGGGGGAATCGAGTTTAGCGATGACGATGCACAAGCAAAGGTGCTAAGAAACAAGGATGCGTGGAGACGACGAGCAGCAAGGGACGGTATTCAGCTATGTGAGTGCCGAACAGCGGATTGCACCGGATCATCCGCTGCGGCGGATTCGGGCGATGACGGACGCGGCGTTGCGAGAGCTGTCGGCGGAGTTCGACGAACTGTACGCGCCGGGCGGGCGGCCGTCGATTGCGCCGGAGCGATTGCTGCGAGCGCTGCTGCTCCAGGTTCTGTACTCGCGGCGGAGCGAGCGGCTGTTGATGGAGGAGATGAACTACAACCTGCTGTTCCGCTGGTTCGTGGGGCTGGAGATGGACGACGAGGTGTGGGACGTGACGGTGTTCACCAAGAACCGGGAGCGGTTGATCGTGGGCGAAGTGGCGCAGAAGTTTTTTGCGGGGGTGCTGAAGCAGGCGAGAAGCGGAGAGTTGCTGAGTGACGAGCACTTCACGGTGGACGGAACGCTGATCGAGGCGTGGGCGAGTCGGCGCAGTTTTGAGAAGAAGCCGGATCCGCCGGAGCGGGGAACGGGAGCGCGGGGACGAAAGTTGCTGCGCGACACGCACGAGTCGAAGACGGACCCGGAGGCGCGGCTGTTCCGGCGCAGCCAGGCGGCGGAATCGCGACCGAGTTATCTGGGACACGTGATCACCGAGAACCGGAATGGGCTGGTGGTGGCGGCCTGTGTGACGCAGTCGGGACAGAGAGCGGAGCGGGAGGCGGCGTCAGCGATGCTGGAGCAAGTCAACGACGGAACACGAAAGATCACGCTGGGAGCGGACAAGGGGTATCAGGAAGAGCATTTCATCGCCGGGTTACGGGCGCGGCAAGTGGTGCCGCACGTAGCCGAGTACGCGGTGACCAGCAAACATTGGCCGAACTGGCTGCGGGAGGAGGAGCGGAACGATCCAGGATTTGCGCAGAGTCAGAAGCAGCGAAAACGAGTGGAGCAAGTGTTCGGCTGGATCAAACACGTGGCGGGGATGCGGCAGACGAAGTTTCGCGGGCGACGACGGGTGGAGTGGATGTTCCAACTCGCAGCCGCGGCGCTGAACCTGCGACGCATGCAGCGTCTGCTGCCGCAAGCCGTGTAGTGCGCGGGGATAAGTGTGTCCGCCGGGCGAAAAATAGTCGGGGAACACGCAATCCAGATGTAGTCAAGGGGCGGAAAACAACTCAGGGGAAGACGAGACGGGAAAAATATCTCATTTTTCCGCAAGCTGTTCAGTCGTGCCGTTAAGCGGGTTTTGGGAAGGGCACGACTTCACAGCTTGCGGAAAAAGTCGGGGGGGGAATCGAGTTTAGCGATGACGATGCACAAGCAAAGGTGCTAAGAAACAAGGATGCGTGGAGACGACGAGCAGCAAGGGACGGTATTCAGCTATGTGAGTGCCGAACAGCGGATTGCACCGGATCATCCGCTGCGGCGGATTCGGGCGATGACGGACGCGGCGTTGCGAGAGCTGTCGGCGGAGTTCGACGAACTGTACGCGCCGGGCGGGCGGCCGTCGATTGCGCCGGAGCGATTGCTGCGAGCGCTGCTGCTCCAGGTTCTGTACTCGCGGCGGAGCGAGCGGCTGTTGATGGAGGAGATGAACTACAACCTGCTGTTCCGCTGGTTCGTGGGGCTGGAGATGGACGACGAGGTGTGGGACGTGACGGTGTTCACCAAGAACCGGGAGCGGTTGATCGTGGGCGAAGTGGCGCAGAAGTTTTTTGCGGGGGTGCTGAAGCAGGCGAGAAGCGGAGAGTTGCTGAGTGACGAGCACTTCACGGTGGACGGAACGCTGATCGAGGCGTGGGCGAGTCGGCGCAGTTTTGAGAAGAAGCCGGATCCGCCGGAGCGGGGAACGGGAGCGCGGGGACGAAAGTTGCTGCGCGACACGCACGAGTCGAAGACGGACCCGGAGGCGCGGCTGTTCCGGCGCAGCCAGGCGGCGGAATCGCGACCGAGTTATCTGGGACACGTGATCACCGAGAACCGGAATGGGCTGGTGGTGGCGGCCTGTGTGACGCAGTCGGGACAGAGAGCGGAGCGGGAGGCGGCGTCAGCGATGCTGGAGCAAGTCAACGACGGAACACGAAAGATCACGCTGGGAGCGGACAAGGGGTATCAGGAAGAGCATTTCATCGCCGGGTTACGGGCGCGGCAAGTGGTGCCGCACGTAGCCGAGTACGCGGTGACCAGCAAACATTGGCCGAACTGGCTGCGGGAGGAGGAGCGGAACGATCCAGGATTTGCGCAGAGTCAGAAGCAGCGAAAACGAGTGGAGCAAGTGTTCGGCTGGATCAAACACGTGGCGGGGATGCGGCAGACGAAGTTTCGCGGGCGACGACGGGTGGAGTGGATGTTCCAACTCGCAGCCGCGGCGCTGAACCTGCGACGCATGCAGCGTCTGCTGCCGCAAGCCGTGTAGTGCGCGGGGATAAGTGTGTCCGCCGGGCGAAAAATAGTCGGGGAACACGCAATCCAGATGTAGTCAAGGGGCGGAAAACAACTCAGGGGGAAGACGAGACGGGAAAAATATCTCATTTTTCCGCAAGCTGTTCAGTCGTGCCGTTAAACGTTGAAAATGTGCCCGCGCTTCAGCGCCTGAGGAGTGCTTCTAGCGCCCTCGACGACTTTTTCCGCAGCCTGTGAAGGCATGCCCTGAAACGAATCGCACGTGCGCCACGGGATGCTACAGCCCCAACCCGCCATCCACCGCCAACACCTGCCCAGTAATAAACTGCGGAGCCCCGGCAAAGAACATCACTGCCGCGGCAATGTCCGCTGCCGTCCCGCTGCGCAGCATCGGCGTTTGCTTCGCCGTCTTTCTCATGAACGAGGCCGCCGATTTCTCCCCCAAATCAATCATCCCCGGAGCCACCGCATTCACCGCGATCTCCGGCGCCAGCGCCTTCGCCATCACTTTGGTCAGCATGTGCAACGCCGCCTTCGACGAGCAATAGTGGGCATGCGTCGCCCAAGGCCGCAGCCCGCCCAGAGAACCCATATTGACGATGCGCCCTCGGCGCTTTCTCAAATACGGCAGCGCCTCACGCGAAACCAGAAACGGTCCGCGCGTGTTGGATGCAAAAATCGCATCCCACTGCGCGACCGTAATCTTCTCAAACTCGACGGTCTCGTAATTCGCGGCGTTATTCACCAGCACGTCGATCCCGCCCAGCTCGCCCGCCACTTCCTTCACCATTTCCCGGACGCTCTTCTCATCCGTGACATCGCAGCGCACCGCCAGCGCCTCCACGCCATGCTGCGCCAGTTCCAAGATCACCGCCCGCGCCTCGCGCGCCGACTCGCGAAAAGTAATTGCCACGTCCGCGCCGTTCTCGGCCGCGGCCAAAGCAATCGCCCGCCCCAGTCGCTTCGCCGCTCCCGTCACCAGGACCGTCTTTCCAGAAAGTGCCCTGCGGTTCGTCGTCATCACGCGCGTCGTCATCTGGGAATTCTACGCCGGTCTTTTGTCTGGCACCCATTGTCTGACACCCATTGTCTGGCACCCATCTACGCCCGTCCGTGTCTTGGAAAGCCCCCACCGAGACTGGTAAACTCCTCAAATGACGAAGCCTCGCGAAGTCATCGTTTATTCCCGCAAAGGATGTCATCTCTGCGAGATCGTCAAGGAGAGCCTCGTCAAGCTGCAAAAGCGTGGCGGCTTCAACTGGCATGAAATCGACGTTGACTCCGACGCCGAAATCCGGCGCCGCTATACCGACGAGGTCCCCGTAGTCTTCATCAACGGCCGCAAAGCGTTTAAGTACCACATGGACGAGCGGGAGTTCCTGCGCAAATTGAGCGCTTGAGCAAGATCCTGCGCCGCCAACTTCCGCATTCCGTTTGGCCCCCTTCAAAGTGCTAAACTCGCTTCGCATGCGGACGGACATCCTGCCCCTTTGCGACCAGCACTACCGCACCATGGAGCCCGCAATCGCTCCCTACAACGCCGACTTTTCCATCGAATTCTTTCGCTGCACCGACAAGTTCTGCCACCGCTGCTTCGGCGAGCGCCTCGGCTACACCACGCCCAAGCGCGGAAACCCGCCCGCGCTCACCCCCAACCAGCCCACTTGCGAGCGCCACGGACGCCCCATGTTCATCGTCAGCCTAGACCGCCAGCGCAATCACGTAACGTACGCCTGCCCCGAACCCGATTGCGCGGAGCGCGTAATCCGGACATAAGCCGTGGTGTTTGTGTGGGGACGGGCGCCCTCGCCCGTCCCAGCCGAGCAAACCGGGGCCCCCGTCAAGCCCGGTGTTGGCTTGACGGGGTGGAGAAGTTCG
Organism: uncultured Acidobacteriaceae bacterium; assembly: GCA_963749275.1. GTDB lineage: Bacteria > Acidobacteriota > Terriglobia > Terriglobales > Acidobacteriaceae > Acidiflorens. Next base: position 42,237 of record CAVVNA010000018.1, on the reverse strand, counting down.
GCAGGGTTTCGCTAGCACCACATGAGTGCCATTTCCGGGACCCCTCACTCCCCCACCAGCCACCCGTACTGCGTCGCCGTCAACGGCACCACGCTCAATCGTCCCTGCCTCACCAGCGGAGACTCCGCAAAAACCGCTCGCGCCTTGATTTCCGCCAGCGTCCGCGGCTTAGCAATCGCCTTCCCAACCTTGATCTTCACCTGCGGATTCCTGGCATCGCTCGCGTCCACCGCCACCACCGACGCTGTCCCTACCGCGCTCTTCTCGTCCCCGGTGTGGTAGATCACCAGCCGCTCTCCCGGCTTCATCCCGCGCAGGTGTTTCACCGCCGCCGGATTCGTAACCCCATCCCAAATCGTCGTCTTCTCCCGCTCAAGATCCGCGAAGGAGTACACAGTCGGCTCAGTTTTCAGAAGGTAGTCCATGGGCAGGTATTGTAAACAAGTCATACGTTGGAGTGACGGGCGCCTCGCCCGTCCCCATCTTGTTACCGCAGACACTTCCCTTCCGCGCTGGTTTCGCCAAGAATAGAAGCTTATCGTGACGGAAGCCTCCCTCAACCCGGGCAGGGTTACCATGCCGACGATCACCATGGCCAAGGCCATCGAGCGTTACTTTAATATGGCGCTTTATCTGCTCGTGCTCACTGGCTTCGGCGCTCTGGCTTCGACCGGCGGCCTGGATCTGCCGGCGGTGGTTGGAGTGGGCCTGGCGCTGGCGCTCCGCGGATACCAACTTCTGACGCGGCGCGAGTTTGCTATCCCGGAACGCTGGACCAATGTCCTCACGCTGATCTACGTCTTCATTTACCTCGCCGACTACTTCTTTGTTTCGCGCAGCTTTCTCGGAGCCAACGTTCACCTCGTGCTCTTCTTAATCGTCGTCAGGCTGTTCTCGTTGCAGCGGACGCGCGATCACTACATGCTCGCGGCGCTTTCGTTTTTGATGGTGCTGGCCGCCGCTGTGCTTACTGTCGGTAGTGTGTTTCTGCTTTCTTTTGCGGGCTTCCTGCTGGTTGCGGTCGTCACTTTTGTGCTGATGGAAATGCGGCACTCGGTCGCCGCCGAATCAGCGCACGCGAAAGATCCACGCGTTGCCTCTCCCGCCCAGCCCATGGCCTACGCGCTGCTGGCGATCGTTCCGGCGCTCGTGCTGATGATTCTGGCTGGCAGTTTCCTGATCTTCTTTTTCTTCCCCGCGTTTCGTCGCGCTACCTCAGTGCCTACACGCCCACCAGCGACGTCTCCACCGGCTTCACCGATCGCGTGCAACTCGGCCGCATCGGTCAGATTCAGCAGTCCAGTGAGGTCGTCATGCACATCGAGATCCAAAACGACCTCCAGGGCGCTTGCGATTTGAAGTGGCGTGGAATTGCGCTGAGCGCTTTTGACGGCAGAGTCTGGTCAAATTCATTTGAGCAAAACCAACTGCGACCGGCGGGCGATGGCAGCTATCGCCTGGCGCCTTTACCTTTGGTCGACCCGCGCGACGCGTCGGCGCTCGTGGGCCGATCCATTCGTTATCGCGTTCTCATGGAGCCGCTGGGAACTAACGTCTTTTTCCTGGCCGAGAGGCCGCAAAGTCTTAAAGGAAATTTCCGGCGCGTGAGTACCGACGCCGGGGGAGCGGTCTACAATCTCGATCCCGAAAACCCCATCACTCGGTACGAAGCCGAGTCGCAATTGGCCGAGATCGACAGCGACGAGCTTCGTCTGGCGGCGAACACCGCGCCCGATGGCATGGACGAGTACCTGAAACTTCCGCCGCTCGATGTCCGCATTTCGAAGTTGGCGGAGGAAATCACCGCGGCGGCTCCCAGTAATTATGAAAAAGCAATCGCACTGGAACACTATCTGGCAACGCATTTCGGCTACACGCTGGAGCTGCCCAGCCGCGTGCCGCCCGACCCACTGGCCAATTTCCTCTTCGAGAGGAAGCACGGTCACTGCGAGTATTTCGCCAGTTCGATGGCGGTGATGCTGCGCTCTTTGCGCATCCCGTCGCGAATAGTGACCGGGTTCCGCGGGGGTGAATTCAATGACCTCACCGGCCAGTATGTGATGCGAGCCAGCGACGCCCATTCCTGGGTCGAGGCTTACTTCCCCGGATCCGGTTGGATCAGCTTCGATCCGACGCCGTCGGCAAGCCTGCCGACGCGCACTGGATGGTCGCGGATGCAGCTCTATGTGGATGCGGCCGCATCTTTTTGGCGCGAATGGATTATCAATTACGATATCGGCCGCCAACGCACTTTAGGAAAGGATGCGGCTACCAGCAGCCGGCAGTTCCTGGACGAAGCGCGCCGGTGGATTGAGCGTCAGCATCGCGCCCTGCTGCGGTCGGCACGGCGCGCGCACCACCACTTCACCAATTTCCCGGTGCGCTGGTTGGGCGGCAGCATCGCGTTCGCGGCAATCGTGATCACGCTGCTCAATCTCGGGCGAATGGTCGGCGGGTTGCGCAACCGTAGTCTGCGAGCGCATCCGGAGCGTGCCCCGCGCGAATCCGCCGCCCTCTGGTATGACCGGATGGTGGACCGCCTGGCACGGCTGGGCTGGCGCAAATCGCCCGCCGAAACACCGCTGGATTTTGTCGCAGCCATTCAGGAAGCGGCACTGCAGAAGAAGGTTGCCCGGTTTACGCGCGCCTACGAATCCGCACGTTTTGGCAAGTCGGCAGACGACGCCCAAAGCTTGCCCCAGCTTTTCCGCGACATCACCGCCTCTGAGGCGGTGGACTCAAGAAAAACCACGAACCGCGCAGCCGCGGGCTAAACAGGATTCAGAACTGTTGGAGTGGGGCTAAGCCCTATAAGCGCTAACTTAAGGCAGAATTCATTTGGGGTGGGCCGTCAACCGGCATCCACCGGAAATCGGGAGTGCCCGGAACAGCCGTGTCTCCGATTTGCCGCTATACATCTGTTTGTCTATGCTTTTGAATTGAACGGTTGCAGAGGACCGATGCCTACTTTCGTGCTGGTGCATGGCTCAACCCACTCCGCTGGTGCCTGGGACCTAGTCAAGGCGGAACTCGAGCACCAGCGCCAGACCATAATTACCCCAGAATTACCGGCCAACGAGCCTGATGCCAGCGCAACTCGTTATGCAGACGTAATTGTGGCTTCAATTTGTGATGCAGAATGGCCCATAGTCGTCGCGCATTCAGCTGCAGGGTGGTTTCTACCGCTCGTCGCAGCGCGCCGTCGCGTGCGTCGCATGGTATTTTTGGCCGCGGTTGTTCCGCGCATTGGCATGAGCTTCCTGGAACGGCTGCGAGCGGAACCGGATATGATCAATCCGGCATGGCTCGGAAAAGACCCGCGGGTTGAAGCTGTTGCTGATGAGTTCCTGTTGCACGATTGTCCACCTGATCGGCTAAGCTGGGCGCATGCCACGATTCGCGTCGTCAATGCTCGTGAAGCCATGGTCGAGCGCTATCCTCTAGCGCGCTGGCCGGAAGGGCCGACTTCCTACATCGTTTGCGCTGAAGACCGGACGATCAAACCCGCGTGGTCTCGCAAAATCGCGAAATCGCAATTGGGCGTCGAGCCCATTGAAATCCAGGGAGGCCATTGTCCCTACGTCTCGCGACCAACAGAGCTGGCCGAAATCCTCATCCGGATCACTGGGCTTGAGTAGACGCCAACACTGGAAAGCAATCCACAAACCGGATTCTGGGAAGTCGGCATCGTCTCAGGCCCAAACTCCCCGTCCCCACATGTGCCCACCTGCCTAGAAGCGGTGGATAACGCCAATACCTACGTAGTAGTTGTGCTGACGGCTTCTCCCGGTATCAACGTTCAGGTCGGGAGCCCCGGAGTAGAAATCGCGCGCTTCGATCCGCCCACCCCAGCGATGCCACGGCCACACATCCAATCCAGCTCCGAACTGGACTACGCCGGTATTGGTGCCGCTCGGCCCAGGGTTCGTTCCGCCAAAAACCAGATTCGAGGAATTCCAGAATCGCCCGTAGCCGCCGCCCGCGCTAACCCACGGAGTGACTGCCTGGCCGGAAAAAATGTTCATGCGCAGGGATGGAGTCATGAACAGCGCCGAGATGTTCTGGGGAATCTTGTTCTCGAAGGTGTTTAGGTCCATATGATAAAAGATCCCTACCGGCAATTCCGCATACAGTCCGAGAATCTTATGGCTCATGAGCAGGCGGGCGTAGTCCACATCGAAGCTCGCCCGGTTTCCGAAATGAATGTGGGGATTGGGGTTGTCCGGAGTCGGATTCTGAATCGTCTGGGTGCTGACGAAAGTTCGCCCGGCCGTGACGGAAATCTCATTTTCGGGTGTCCCACGATTGAGGTCTTGCGCCCCAGCGCTGGCAACGAGAACCAAAACCGGCACCACTAGAACTGCGAGCCCTTTAGCCGCCATCTCTCCTCCAGAGTATTGAGGGATGTATTTTTGTGTCCCTAAGATTAGCACGGGCCGCCCGATGGCGGAAATACGGTATACCTCCTAGGTGCTCGGGGTGCGAACACGGCGATGCAGGGTGCTAGAATTGCTTAGATTCGTTTCCTGCTGATCGTTGTCGTCAATCGTCCCAGTGCCCGCAAAGAAAATCATATCCGCGACTTCGGCGCCGGCTGCCCCCGCCAAGGTAGGTTTTGTCAGCCTCGGCTGCCCCAAGAACCTCGTCGATAGCGAGGTGATGATGGGCATGCTGGCCGAGGCTGGCGCCAAGCTTACTCCCAACGCTGAGGAAGCCGACGTCATCGTGGTCAATACCTGCTCCTTTATCGGCAGCGCGCAACAGGAATCCATCGATACGATCCTCGAAATGGCCCGTCACAAGACCCGCCACAAAATCAAAATGAAGACGGGCGGCAAGGCGCAGCGCCTGGTGGTTGCCGGCTGCCTGGTCGAGCGTTTTCGCGATGAGATCCGAAAGAACATTCCGGAAGTGGACGCGATCGTTGGAACCGGCGAATTGGAGAAAATTCTGGCCGCTGCCGGAGTGGCGGAAACACCGCGCACGCCGAGTCCGTTCAACATTCTAAATTCGCAGACGCTCACTTCGACCACCTTAACTTCCAACCTCACGACCTCGCGCCCCGAGGGCGATCATCGCCGCGGACAGGGACGCTTCGCGCGCGATTCCTGGGACGGCGCCGTCGCCGACCTGCCCAACTACCTTTACGACGACCTCACGCCCCGCGTGCTGACCACGCCCAAATATACGGCCTATATCAAAATCGCCGAAGGCTGCGATCATCCCTGCAGCTTCTGCATCATTCCCCAGCTGCGGGGACAGTTCCGCTCGCGGCGTTTCGAATCCGTCATCGCCGAAGCCGAGCGCCTGGCGCAATCCGGCGTCCGCGAAATTACGCTCATCGGACAGGACACTACCTGCTACGGCGAGGACCTCGGACTGAAAGACGGCCTGGCCCTGCTGTTGGAAAAACTCGCGGGCATCGCCGGCCTGCAGTGGATTCGCTTCCTCTACGCGTATCCCAACAAAATCACGGGCCGACTGCTGGCGACGATCGCCGCCCACGACAACATTTGTTCGTATATTGACGTACCGCTGCAACACGCCTCGGCGACCGTTCTGAAGCGCATGAAGCGTGGAGGCGGCGCCGACTTGTTCCTGCGCTCCATCGAGAAGATGCGCCGTTTAATCCCCGACGTCACTTTACGGACTTCGTTCATCGTCGGCTTCCCAGGTGAAACTGAAAAAGAATTCGAGGAGCTTTGCGCTTTTGCGAAAGACGCAGCCTTCGACTGGATGGGCGCCTTCGGCTACTCCGACCAGGAAGGTGCAAGCGCCTTCGATCAGGACAAGAAGCTCTCCACCCGCGAGATCGAGAGCCGCCGCAAATCGCTGATGTCGATCCAGAAGAAGATCAGCCGGGCAAAGAAGAAATCTCTGATCGGGCGCGAATTCGATCTGTTGCTGGAAGGCACTTCGACCGAGTCCGACCTCCTGCTCGAAGGCCGAACCGCGATGCACGCCCCGGAGATTGACGGCAAAGTTTTCGTGAACGATTATCCCGAAGGAAGAGAGCCGAAAGCAGGAGAGTTTCACCGCTGCCGCGTCACTGCGGCACACGATTATGATTTAGTGGCGGAAATCGTTTAAGGTCAGAGGTCAGAGGTGAGATTGCAGAGGTCAAAATCACCCAAAGCAGAAATATTCTCGCCTCGGCAATCTGACCTCTGACTTCTGCAATCCGACTATGCCGCGCCAGCGCCAAATCAAGCTCCGTTGCCCGATCTGCAAGAAGTCGGTAAAGTCCGCCGACGCGGACTTCCCTTTTTGCAGCGACCGCTGCCGCCTGATCGATCTCGGCAAGTGGGCCAGCGGCGCGTACGTGATTGCGTCGCCGGTCAATGACGCCGAAGAAGCAATCCCCGAAGACGTCCACAACAAGGAACACAAGCCGTGAAACCGATTTACAACGACCGCAGCGCCGGCGTCCCGCCGGCTGTCGCGGGGGCGTCTCGCCCCCACGCGGCATTGTGGGCCACGCTGGTCGCAACTTTCTTCGGCGCGGGACGCCTTAAACCCGGCCCCGGTACCTGGGCATCGTTAGCCACGGCCGTGCTGTGGGCGTTGGCAAGTTCCCGAATCCCGCTAACAAGCCGCACCTCGGCAACCATAGTCGCAGCTGCGGCCGCGACCCTCATCGGAATCCCCGCCGCCACGCTGGTGGCGCGATCTTCGGGCCTAAAAGACCCACAATTCGTCGTCATCGATGAAGTTGCGGGGCAGTTGGTTGCACTCATCGCCGTCCCGGTGGCTTGGAAAACTTTTCTCGGGGGCCTTATACTCTTCCGTGTCTTCGATATTTGGAAGCCGTTTCCGATTCGGCGATTGGAGCGGCTGCCCGCGGGCACCGGCATTGTGGTGGATGACCTGGCAGCGGGACTTTATGCGCTCGCCGTCATGCATCTTCTGTTGCACTTTGGCCTTCTAACGAAGTAACGCTGGGGGCTGAGGCGGGATGGCTCCCGCCGGAACAATCTCATGGGCATCTCCGACCGTTTGCTGGGAAAAAAGAACGTCAACGGCAAGCCGCACATCGAAGCGGTGGCGCCGAGTTTCGCGTTGCCCGGAGGCGAGGTTCGTATCATCGGAAAGAGCCTGCGTCCCCAAGAATTGCGTCGCCCCAGCGTCCACTTCGGCGAACTCGAAGGCTCCGTGTTAATCAGCTCCGACGATTTCCTGGTGGCCCGAGTGCCCGACGGAGCGGCCTCAGGGCCGGTCGTCGTGAGAACGAACGGGGCGGGCGCCAACGGACACGTCAGCAATCCGCACTCGATTGAGGTTGCCGTCCCGGTGGCCGACAATCTTCATCCCGTGACCAATCCCGCGCTCGACCGCGAAGGCAATCTCTATGTGACTTTCTCCGGATCGCGCGGGCAAAAAGTTCCGGTGTCGATCTTCAAGATCGACACGAACTATAACCTGAAGCCGTTTCTCAGCGACCTGATGAACGCCACTGCGATTGCCTTCGACCGCGAAGGCCAGATGTACGTCTCTTCGCGGCATGACGAGGCCGTGTACAAGGTGGCGCCGAACGGCACGGTTTCGACTTACGCCGAAGGCATGGGAGTCGCAACCGGCATTGCCTTCGATGCCGCGGAGAATCTCTACGTCGGCGACCGCAGCGGAACCATTTTCAAGATCGCTCGCGACCGCCAGATTTTTGTCTTCGCAACGCTGGAGCCGAGCGTTTCCGCCTATCACATCGCCTTCGGTCTCCACGGCGATATGTTCGTCACCGGCCCCAGCACTTCCAGCTTCGACTGCGTTTATAAAGTCGACCCTCACGGAACCATGTCCGTCTTCTACCGTGGTCTCGGGCGTCCGCAAGGGCTGGCGCTGGATGTCGAGGGCAATATCTATGTCGCCGCTTCTCTCGCTGGAAAACGCGGCATCGTGAAGATCACTCCCCAAGGCAAGGCCAACCTCGAAGTCTCTGGCCAGGGCTTGGTCGGACTGGCCTTCGCTCCGGGCAAGTCAGCCATCCTCGCCACCAACAGCGCCGTCCACCACATTTCCTGGAGTATTCAGGGACTGCCGCTGCTGCCGGAGTGACGGGATTTTGTAAATTCGTAATCGGGTAATTTTGTAATTCAAAGCCCCAGCTGTAGGGCGCAACCCGAATAGGGTTCCCGATTACCAAATTACCCGATTACCAAATTACAAAATGAGTTCTGACTCTCAGTCGTTGCCAAACTTGGCCCCAAACGCGTACGGATAGGGGAACAGCGTTTCTTCGTGCTGGCGCAGTTCCTGTATCCAGTTCTGAATTCCCTCTTGCGCGATCGGAGACAAAGGGTAGAACTCAAATCCAGACCTGGCATCGCTGCTGTGGCGGACAGACGCCAGCATTTCGATGTTGGCGCCTGCCAGCAACAGCCCGATCACAACCGTTTCGCCTACCCGGGGCGCGCCACAGACCAGCGCCGACATTCCTCCCATACTGATATCGAGAGTCATACCGCGCGTGATGAATGGTCCGAAGCGCAAGAAGCGCTGCAGCGTGGCGGCCATGCTGGAAACATAGCGCGTTTCCCGCCGCCGCACCTCGTACGTTGGGGAACGAGCCAGCGCCCCCCGGCTGTCTACATACATATCGCTCTCCTTCCCTCACCACTCCCCATAGGACGAGGACCGCTACGATGGCAGGCCTCCTCCCCATCCCGTCTGCAGGCAGGCGCGAATCACTCCCAGCAACTCCTCGTTGTCGGCCGGCTTCTGGAAAAAAGCGACGGCGCCCGATTCGAGGGTACGTTTTTCAGAGGACTCGGGATCGCGAGCCGTAAGAACGATCACCGGAATGTCCTCCAGCGCCGGATACTGCCGCAAGTTTTTCAGCACCGCAAATCCGTCCCCCGCCGGCAGTCCGAGATCGAGAATGATCAGGTGTGGATGTTCCTTCTGCGCCATCGCAATGGCGGAATAACCGTCGCAAACATTAATGGTGTCAAAGTGATTGGCCCGCAGCCTTAAAGAAAGGGCCTGTCTGAGATCGGGATCGTCATCCACAACCATAATCTTTGCTCGTTTCATGGGCTGCTCCTCGCTGTAACTTTCACTGCGCATTTTAATGGTTCTCCTTTTCGATGAAGTGTTGTCCCCTGCGAAGATCCTGCTGAATAATGTCGGTGACGTAGTCGGCAACGCCCCAGACTTGTTGCTCCAAGGTTCTTGGGTCGGCCGCGGGCGCCCTGGGAATCTCCTCGGCCGTCACCAGCAAAGTGCCGCTGGCCTTCAACTTCGGCAGCCTGCCCAGCTGTTCCCGGATGCGGTCCATCATGATGTTGACCTTCTCCATATCGGTCGAAGCGACGATGAACAACCTTTCGGTGGCGCCCCTCATTTCCATCGGCGGCAGAACCAGATCCTTGTCCACGTAGATGCACAGCCGCAAACGCTCCAGACACCTCTGGCATACCTCTTTCCAGCTTCCGCGCAGCGCTTTGGACAGCGGGGTCAGCTCCACCCGCACCAGCACAATATCCTGCCGCAAACGCCCCCGCACAGTGATCACCGGAAGTAGGAGCTTGGCCAGGGAATAAAGCGGCAAAGTAAACGAGAAGGTGCTGCCGCATTCGGGCTGGCTTGCCACCCACATCCTCCCGCCGTGCCGAGCGACGATTTCTTTTGCAATGTAGAGCCCCAACCCGAGCCCGGTCCGGTTGCCGTCCACCGCGTTGGGGTCCTGGTAGAGACGATCAAAAACCTGCGGCAGGGTCTCTGGCGGAATGCCCCGGCCGCTGTCGTTGACCGACAGATAAACGGAGCTCGGATCGGTCTCCACCATCGAGGCCTTCACCGTCACTGTCCCCTCCGGTGGGGTGAACTTGATGGCATTGTCGATCAGGTTGATCAGGACCTCGAGCGTGCGATCGGGATCGGCGTAGACGAGAGGGATGGTCGGGTCCAATACCGCTTCCAGGCCAATGCGCTTTTCGGCGGCGGTCGGCCGCATCATCGTGGCCGCTTGCTGCACCAGTTCGCGGATGTCGAGGCAGCGCGGTTCAATGCGCAGCTTGCCGCTTTCGGCCCGGGTTGCTTCCAGCAAGTCGCGGATCATGGCGTGCAACTGGTGCGTACTCTTAAGGACTGCTTTCAGGTGATCGGTTTGGTTCGGCGCCAGCGGCCCGGCCAACCCATCCAGGAGAAGCGTCACGTACTGGTAAATGCAAGTCAGAGGCGTGCGCAATTCGTGCGAAACATGAGACAGAAATTGGTCCTTGAATTTAAGTTGCTCCTGGCGGGTAATTTCCAGAGCGCGCATCAACCCCTGCCGTTCGATCGCATAGCGGAGCGCCCGCTCCAGTTGTTTACCGTTGATATCGCCTTTGACCAGGTAGTCTTGAACGCCCATGTGAACGGCTTTGACGGCCAGCATCTCATCGTCCTGACCCGAAAGGATCACCACCGGGACGTTCGGAGCCTTCTGTATGATCCGGCGAAAGGTTTCTGCGCCGTGGCTGTCGGGGAGGTTCAAGTCGAGCAGCACGAGCGTGGGTGTTTCCGCCTCTAGACAGGCGAGAGCGTCGGCGAGGCGGGGGACGCAGTTCACCTGCACCGCGGATTTGCCTTCTACCAGCCGCAGGCGTACCAGGTCCGCGTCTCCGGGATTGTCCTCGATCAGTAAAACGCGCGCAGGTTCGTGCTCCATTAGTTTTCCTTTCGTGGCAGGCTCGCAGAGCCGAACCAAAATTGTTCGATCGACTGCACCGCTGCCAGGTAATCTTTCAGATTTCCGGGCTTGCTGACGTAGCAGTTGGCGCCCAGTTCGTAGCTGCGCGCAATATCCAACGCCAAGCGCGAGGTGCTGAACACCACGATGGGGATGGTGTGCAGATCCGCGTCCCCTTTGACCTCCGCCAATACCACTCGTCCGTCTTTCTTCGGCATATTCAGGTCCAGGATCACCAGGTCGGGACGGAGTTTTTGCGCGTGGATCCCCCTCCGGTTGAGAAAGGACATCGCTTCTTCGCCATCCCCCACGCTTTCCACCTGGACGCGATGAAAGTTTCCCTGCAGCGCTTCGCGGGCTAAGTCCACGTCGGCAGGATTGTCATCAACCATAAGAATGATGCAAACTTGTTTCATGATCGTGCGCGCCCTTCTTCTTCGGGAGCAGCGGCGGGCAAGGTAAACTTGAAAGTGGACCCTTGTCCCACTTGGGACTCCACCCAAATCGTGCCGCCGTAGTGTTCGATGATCTTCTTGCAAATGGCCAGACCAATTCCGTTGCCCGGATACTCGGTCCGGGCGTGCAGGCGCTGGAACACCACAAAGATGTTTTCCGCGTATTCGGGCGCGATGCCGATGCCGTTGTCACTCACACTGAACAACCAATTGCGACCCGATTTCTCGGCGCTCACGGCGCACTGCGGCGGCGCTTCCCTGCGAAACTTGATGGCATTCCCGATGAGGTTCTGGAAGACCTGCGCGATCTGAGTTTGATCGGCCCATACGCTCGGAAGCGCTGTATGGGTGACGACCGCACCGCTCTCCTCGATCGCGGCGGTCAGACTTTGCAGAGCCTCTTCCAGCGCCACATTGCAATCGACGTTCTTGCCAGTGACACCGGCCTGCACAACTCGCGAAAAAGCCAGCAGATCCCTGATCAGGACCTGCATGCGCAGAGCCCCCTCGCGCGCATAGCCAAGGAATTTGTCGGCATTTTCGTCGAGTTTGCCGCAATAGCGCTCGGCCAGCAGCTGCGTATAGGATGCCACCATGCGCAGCGGCTCTTGCAGGTCATGCGAGGCCGCATAGGCAAACTGCTCCAGATCACGGTTGGAACGGGCAAGTTCTTCCGCTTTGTCCGCAAGTCTCTGTTCGGCGCGCTTGCGCTCTGTGATATCGCGAGCAATTTTGGAGGCGCCAACAATCACGCCGCTGCTGTCCCTGATCGGCGAGATTGTCGTGGAAACGTCAATGTACGTGCCATCCTTTCGGACGCGGATCGTTTCGAAATGATCAACGCTCTCACCGCGCCCAATTCGCGCCAGAATGTCCGGTCCCTCATTCGCGCGTTCCGGTGGCACGAGCATCTGCATCGGTTTGCCCACGGCCTCTGCTGACGAGTAGCCGAACACCTTCTCGGCGCCGCGATTCCAGCTCGTGATCGTCCCGTCCACGGTTTTGCCGATAATGGCATCGTCGGATGACTCGACCACCGCCGCCAAGCGTTCGCGCACTTCCTCCGCCCGCTTGCGCTCGGTGATATCGACGCGGATGGCTACATACTTGTCAAGCTTTCCATCCGCGCCCGCGAATCCAACAATCGTACTGTCAACCCAGTAGAAGGAGCCATCCTTGGCGCGGTTCCGAATCTCGCTGCGCCATACTCCGCCCTCAGCGATGGTGCGGTACATCTGCTGGAAGAATTCCTTGGGGTGGTAGCCGGAGTTTATGATGCGGTGATCCTGGCCGAGGAGTTCTTCGCGGGAGTACTTACTGATGGTGCAGAACTTATCATTGACATAAGTGATGCGCCCTTGCGCGTCGGTCATAGCCACAATGGCGTGCTGATCGAGAGCGAATTTTTGGTCGGCCAAATCCTTCCGCGCAATCTCGCTGGTGGCGGCCAGACTTTCCTTCAGCGCTTCCTGCGTTTTCTGAAGTTCTTCGATCGCAGATTGAAGGTCGGTGAATTGATCAAGCGCCAGCTCCCGCTCCGTCAGAGTTTTCTGGAGTCCTTGTACGCCCGGCTCGCGCTCGATAAGCTCGATTTCCATATCGCTATTCACCCCAAATATCCAGAAGATCCAGCCAACAAGAAAAGGCTTTCGACCGATATTCTGCAGCTCTGAAACCTGCCCCGGTCAACGCCTCCCGCGCTGAAAAGGCGTCGGCCGGGTTGCCATCCACGAGAAGGACCTGACGCATCGGTTTCATCGCCCGGTTCCCCCCCTTCTAGCCGCACCACGACAGGCTGGCGAAATGCGCCTGAATGCGGGCCCGCAGTCTTAACGAGAGTTCGCTCATACCCTCCAACGAAGTGCCGGTGAACGAATGGTCGCTGAACATGTTTTCTGAACAATGCTCGCTGAACAATGGTCGCTGAACGACGACAACGCCGCCCCCCAACGCCAAGACGCCGCGCACATCAGTCAATGATCCCTGCTAGGCATAGCTATCGGCCCAGCCAAGACGCGCTTGAGACCCCAAAGACAAGGCATATCGCGCAAGAGAACAGATGGGATCTTCTATTTGGCCATGACCGAATGGACGTACTTGGGGGTTTTGTACAAGGGGACGGTTTCAGCCCGTGCCGATCAAGCCAACCAAATCTGGACTCTCCAGGCTGCGGAAAAACTTGCTCGAAGCCGGGTTTGGGCTGGGCAGGAGTTTACTCGTGCCCTTAGCTCATTGGTGGGCGCTAACCACGATGGTGACGAGGAATTCGTCGAGAACTGAGGCTCTTCGACTGCCTTTGCTACTTCTTGTACACGGTGGGCTGCGGACCCTTCTCGAGCGCCTCACGATCCCAGATCATGCCCTCGCGGTTGTAGCTCGCGAGCTCGAAATCCTGGGTGAGTTCGAGCGCATCGGTCGGGCAAGCATCTTCGCAGAGGCCGCAGAACATGCAGCGGCTCAGGTCGTAAGTAAAGTTGACGAGCTCTTTGCGGCGGGTCTTTTCATTGCGCTCGCTGGTGACCACGATCAGATTTTCCGGACAAGCCAGAGCGCACAGGTCACAGGAAATGCAAAGCGTCTCGTCGGTGTCTGGGTTGACGTTCAGCCGCGGCGCGCCTCGGTAACGCTCGGCGACCTGCGGCCGCTCCAGCGGATACTGCTCGGTATAAATTTCCTTGGGATCCTGATAGCGGAACGTCACGCCCAGTCCCTTGATCAGGTCCAGCAAAAACACTTTCCGGAAGATGTCGGGCATTTCCATATCCCTGCTAGGATAACACTGAAGGGACACAGACCGGTATGAGATCTGCCGCAGAAGCTTCTTCCGACGAGCTTTCGTCCGACGAGCTTGCCTGGGACGAGCTTTGGATGGAGGAAGCCCTGCGCTGCGCCCAGCGTGCACTGGAGGCGGACGAAGTGCCGGTGGGAGCGGTCGTGGTGTGCGCGGGGCGCGTGGTTGGACGAGGATGGAATCGCACCCTCGCCGACTGCGATCCCACCGCTCACGCTGAGATAGTGGCGCTGCGCGAGGCGGGACGAAACGTCGGTAACCACCGGCTCGGCGACTGCGAACTGTTTGCTACAATTGAGCCCTGCGCCATGTGCGCGGGAGCGGCCATTCATGCCCGAGTCCGCCGGTTGGTGTACGGTGCCGACGACCCCAAGGCAGGCGCCGTCCATTCGATTCTGCAGGTGGTGAATCACCCCAGTCTGAATCATCGGATGGAGATCCGGGGCGGGGTTCTGGCCGGACGTTCGGCGGAACTGGTGCAGGAATTTTTTCGAAAGCGTCGTTAGCTGAACACCGTTTTTTGCGCGGCGCATAAATGTTTCTCAAGTAGGTCTGGGCAAGGCACGGCTTCCAAGGCTGCGGAAAAACCCAGTTCCGTGGAGACGGGGCTTGGCCCCGTCTCAGACTGCTGAACAACTCTGGCTTTCACTACGGTTTGGGAAGGGCACGGCTTCAGCCGTGCCGCTCGAAGACCGGAAAAGACGCGGGCTTTAGCCCCTGAGGGTGAGACCCCGTCTGCTGACAACTGATTTTCCGGAGAGGTGCGTGAGCGGTTGAAACGATCCGCCTCGAAAGCGGACATACCTTAACGGGTATCGTGGGTTCAAATCCCACCCTCTCCGCCAGCTTTTAGTTTATTATCAATGGTTTAGCGTCCAAATTCGCCGCAGAACGCCGCACGAACATTTGCGTGGCACGATAGTGTCTTTTTCAGTTTACGCATTGGCACCTCTCAGCTAGATGATCTCCGAGATATGGCCAGCGCGCAAACCTGGGTATCAGTTGTGATGTTACCTTTCTCGCTAATGCCCGCCAGCATTTCAGAATGCCCTGCCGTTGCGATCACAGCCCCGCTGGCAGCGTTGCGCGTCGGTGAACCTACCATGCTTGCTGCGGCTTTTCTTTTGCCATTGGAAGTGGAAAAAGAAAACGGCCAGGAAAAACTCCCAGCCGTTTTTCGGGAGGACCATGCTGCAACAGCTTTGTTGCCAACGAAGCTTTTTCAGCCCTGCCTTTACAGTCCTGCAAGCCGGTAGACTAGAAGTCATAATCTTCCAGCGTGCAGTAGCAGTAGCCGTAACCGCTGCCTATTGACGCTAACCCGTACGAACACACGGCCCCCAGGTTGCTTGCTTCAAGCGCCGTGAGGTTCGAGTCGGCCAACGCGGTTTCGGTAACGAACCACGGACCCTTCTCCACGGCGTTCGCAGCGGCCCCCAGACCGGAAGGAAATGTGGTCGTCGTTGCCTGGATGTGCGTCATCCATCCCCGCAGTCCAGTAGCCGGAATTGGGATCTCCGGGGTACCGCCAAAAGACGAAATGACCTTGATAACGCCACGTTGAATTTCGGCTCTGGCGGTGAATGTGTTGGAGGTGAGCTCTTTATTCACGGATTCGGAAAGCAGACCGTCTGACGTGACATAGCAGGAGCAGCAGGAAATCATCTCCTGGCTGTCATCGAACACGTAGATATCCGCCCACAGAGTTCCGTTTTCGACTCCCTCTACAGCTGTGGTTGCCTGGTCGCCGTCGTTGATGAGACGCAGCGTTCCATCCGGAGCGCCACTGGTATTTGCATTGGAATAGTAGGTGACAAAATAGACGCTATTGTCTCCCACGTTTTGAGCGAAGGCATTCCCCCCCAACATCAGGGTGATTGCAAGGATCGGAAGCAGCAACAATCCGAGTCTCTTCATTTTTTGGGTCCTCCTGGTTGGTTGGCCTGTGCGCTGGGAGGGTCAGCTCCGAGCGTACACGAACTATCAGCCTTTTTTTGAGTTCTTTGCAAGTGCTAATCTGGCTAACCCACCCCCTTGGCCACTACTTATGGAGTAGTTCCCGAGCCCAACATGGACGGCAGAGCCACTTGCCAGCGTTTCTCTCGCGCGGTTGACCTGAACCATCGGGAAATTTCTGGGTCAAGATTGTTCGCCGCAACTTCACCGCAGAATTCTGATTTCGCCGCAAAACGCCGCAAATGCATAGGTCAAAACGGGCTAAAATCACGTCCGAAAGATCGTAAGCACTTTGGAATCAGCGAGCCAATCTTTTTGACGGTGGGTTCAAATCCCACCCTCTCCGCCATTCCTTTAAACACATAGGCTTACGAAGGTGGCTACCAAAGGTGGCTACCAATATTCTCAGTTCTTCTTGAGTTCGCACTATTGGGCTCTAGGAGAACAATCCGTGACCGTGAACCTGTACGTCCGAGTTTCAGTTAATGGGAAGCGCCGCTACGTCCCTGTTGATAAGAAAAAGCTCTACCCAGAAGTTGAGCGAGTTGTGGAGTACGTAGTTGATTAGATCGCGAGCGGCGGTGATGTTGTTCCCGCCCAGCCGCCGACCCTGACGGAAGATGATGAAGGCGGCGATTCGGACCCGCGCCACACTGCCGACGATGCCTAACTGCCCTGTTTGAAAACTTTTCAAAATACATTCAGGTGACGGAACCGTCAGCCGAGTTGATGCGAGAAGCGGGAAGGTGATCGCCACGATTCACGCGGGCATTCCCGGCGCTGGCGGCGACATCGGCTATGGAGCGGATTCTGTTTGGGCAACTGTCTTCGAGGTGCCGCTCACTCGTATTGATGCCACGACAAACAAGGTGGTGAGGCAGTGGGTCGGCAAGGGCGGGGATTCTCTGCGCTTCGGTTACGGTTCAATCTGGCTCACGGATTATCATCGCGGGCTGCTGTGGCGGTTTCCTGACAAGAAGTTTTGAATCAATGAGTCCAGTCGTTCCCGAACAGCGATGGATTTGCCCGATTCCCGGCGCGGAACTCTACTACGACCCGCACTTTCTCCAAACTGAGGAAGCAACCCAGTTGTTCAGAACTAAGGGGCAAGGTCGCGAGGAGAAGATTGGAGTTCGGATGCGTGCGGAGGTTAGCTCTCTCTTTCCCCCAGTTGAATGACTGGGGACTCAGGTCGGCAACAGACGCCATAACGCTGCCAAAGCCGAAACCACGGGCTGCGCGCGAGCATATCGTCGTGTCTTCGATTCACAGCCGAAAGGTCGCTCGCGCTCAGCGGTCTGGTGTCCGGCACGGCGAAGATGCGCTCCAGCCACTCGATTTCGGTGATGGTTCGGTCAATGTTCATGCCGCTCAAATTTGGATGCACCTGCGACAAGCATACTAAAATTCGCGAGCGCATCGTGCCGAAACGTCCTGCTTACTTCGGTGGAATACCTCGCCGGGTGACAAGATAAACCGCAAAGCTTCCCAGCCAATGACCGCCCTCGTAATGCTCGCCTGTCACAGCCGCCAAACCAGCCCGCCTGTGCGCTTCGGCAGTCGCCATGATCGACGGCAGCCGCTTGTCGTTCTTCGGTAAACCAGCAGCGATTCCCTCCAGCATCCATGCTCGACTGAGATTGAGCCCATCTAGGTGCGCCAGCTTCGGATCGCTTGGATCGGGCGACACCACGGGCTGCAACCATTTAAGGTCGCCCGACGTGGAAATTTGGGGCATGAATGTTCGCAGCCAGCGTGCAAACTCTGGGCTCGGCAACACACGGCGCATTAGGTCCGCTTCGCCGAGGCACGGTGATAGGAAATCCTCGCCGGAGGGCTCATACGCCAGCGGGCAGTTCTTGTCGCTGAGGTAGAACTGCTTGGCTCTGGACACAACTAATTCGGCGAATTTCTGATCGCCGTTGCCGTGTGCATAATCGAGCATCAGACCCAGCGCGAAAGCGGTCTGGTCGTGCTCGCCGATCCGCACAGGGTTGGAGAGCTTCGGCAGCCAGTTGTTCAGCCGCTCCAGTACAACTTTCTCAAGTGGATGCAGATTAGCCGTCATCTCTTTAGCTTGCGGATCGTCCCACTCGCGTAATTCCGCATCCAGTTGAAGGAGCCACGCCAGTCCATATGGGCGCTCAAAACTGGCGCGTCCCTCTCCTCGGAGATATGCAGCCTCCTGCACGATGTTTTCTGCCGTGAGACTCTGCCGCAGTGCTTCGCGAGCAGCCTGAACCAACGGGGCGTCGGGAAAAGTCCTGACCAAGCGAACGAGGAGCCAATGCCCGTGGACGGAAGAATGCCAGTCGTAGCAGCCATAAAAGGCAGGCGTCAATTTCCGTGGTGGGGCAGCGTCCGCATCGCTGTTCAACGTGTGGCTAATGTGATTTGGGTACTCTTTGTGCACGCAAGCGAGTGCGAGATTCGCAAACCGCTGAGCCGCTTTGGTATCAAACTCACCTGTGTTTTGGGCGGCAGCACTCATCGTGAAGAGCAAGAACGTGGCGCAGAAGGTCAATTTCATCGGCTAATACTCTAGCCGAAGATGGCGAGCAGAGGCGAGGACGAGATTCGTGACCGTCTCCACCATTGGGTGGAGTTGGTGGCACTAGCTCATATACCAGCCACCGTTGACCGAAATCGTCTGCCCGGTCATGTAGTCATTCATCGCCAGCATCACAGCGACGGATGCGATGTCGTCCACCGAGCCAAAATGCCCCATCGGAATAAGATTCGGGCTCGCGTTGGGGTTGCTGGTCACCATATCGGTCTCTATCAGCGCGGGAGCAATGGCGTTCACGGTGATTCCGTCTCGAACGAGCGCTGAAGCGCAGGAGTGCGTCAGCCCTATGATCCCCGCCTTGGATGCGGCGTAGTGCGCCCCCACTGCCCCGCCTGTCTGTGCGGCGACCGAAGACAGGTTAATGATGCGTCCCCACTTTCTTTGTCGCATACCGCCAACCACAGCCTGCGTTACCAAGAACACCGACTTTAGGTTGACGGTGAGCACTTCGTCCCATTCCGCTTCTGTAATCTCCTCCAGTTTGCGAGGATGAGCGATTCCTGCATTGTTGACGAGGATGCCGATGCCGCCAAGGTGTGCCTCAACCTCTGCGGCCATGCACCTCACGTCGGCGGCGACTGACACGTCCGCCTGAACCGCGATTGCCTTCCGTCCCATCCCGGTGATTTCGGCACAGACTGCATTCGCAGCGTCGGCACGCTCACGGTAGTTAACGGCGACATCGGCACCAGCCTTAGCCAGTGCGGTTGCGACTGCGGCCCCGATGCCGCGACTTCCTCCAGTAACAAGAGCAACTCGATTCTTTAGGTCTCGCATGCCACACACGGTACCACTTCGGGAGCCTTGCAGAGATGCTGGCTAATGTGATGTTGACTTGAATCCCCCATAGGTCAGATAGATGCCGAGGACGAGTGAAATAGCTCCGTACAGGTAGAAAAGTTGTTGGTAGTGAAGCTGCCCAAGGAAAAGTCCCGCTTCCATCAATGTGCCCCAGCGTGCAAGTAGGCGCTCTGTTTCCGCTGGCCGCCTGTCCCGTGCAGGGCTCAATAACTGCTTGTTGGTCGGCAGGATTACGATCAGCGTGAAAGGGATGACAGAGCCCAGCAGGAGTCCGGCAACGACCCACAAGAAAGACGCCCCTGCGAGCCACGCTGCCGTGGAGGCGACCAATCCCACGGCTGCTAGGGTGGCTTGCATGACAGTGGCTCGGCGATAGCTCGGCGCAAATTCGGTCGCAGCCACCTCTACTCCGCATTCCATTCGCGCGGATGTTCAACCAAACTTAAGTAGACGGCGGCTCCCGCGAATAGGCTGCAAGCGAGCACAGCGACGAATTCAGCAATTTGGCGCATCGCGTCTATGCCGTGACCCGATCCGTCGCAGAGTGATTGGCGGCTTGGGGCACAAACCTTTCGAGCAGCGACCTGAACTGCGGGTTCAAGTGCAGTTCTTCACTTTCTTGCTCCAGCATCCCACGAGGATGGGTTGCGGTCTTGAGTGCGTAACGAATGTATGAGAACCGCATAAGCCACAGGGCATGGCTCAGGTCTTCAAGAGCGTACTGGATCGTCCGGGCGTTTGATGCGTGCTTTGAGCTTGAGGTTCACCCTTCATCCCCGCCGCATTGGGATTGCGGTCCTCACGACTGATGTATTACATCCGAACCATACCATCGGGCAATCCGTGGGAAAATGACTCCCAACCCGATGAATGCCGCAATCCCGGAGCGCAGACCCGCGACCGAGGAAATCTCCGTTCTGATCGAGCCCGTCACCTTCCACAACGACGAGCACCAGAGAGGCGACAGTGGCGAGCATCCCGCTGAAAATATGAGCTATTGCCAGCAATGCAACCCATGGCAGAATCGCCCGCATCAGAAATTGCAACTGTTTCTTCTCGTACTTTCATAGCAGCGGGAACCAAGACTCTACCTCTGCCATGCCGAGTGCGGCGGCGGTTCTGGTTTGAGATCGCCGCGCACGGACTTGTCCCGCACGGGGGAATCCATGTCAAGGAGTGACGCGCTTCCAGCGTTTGCAACTAAACCAACTGCCAGCCTGATGCCTCGCGACTTTGCACGTGCGTGGTGGCGCGTGCTGAATGGGCATACGCCGATGCTTTCGATTGAGATCACGCGCGAGTGTCCGCTGAGCTGTCCCGGCTGTTATGCGTATGGCGACAGCCATCTGGGCGGCGAGACTACGCTGCGCGATTTGAGCGACTTTCGCGGCGATGCGCTGGTGGAGGGCGTGCTTGAACTGGTACGGCGGCATCGACCGATGCACGTTTCGCTAGTGGGCGGCGAGCCGATGATTCGGCATCGGGAGCTGGATCGCATTCTTCCTGCGCTTGGCGAAATGGGCGTCTTTACGATGGTAGTGACCAGCGGAGTGATTGTGATTCCGGAGCACTGGATGAAACTGCGGCGGTTGCGCGTGGCGGTTTCGGTCGATGGGTTGCCCGAACATCATGACGAACGGCGCAAGCCGGCGACTTATGAACGAATTTTGAAGAACATTGCGGGGCGGCGGATCAACGTCCACTGGGTGATTACGCGACCGATGCTGGCGCGGACTTCTTATCTTGAAGAGTATGTCGCGTTCTGGAACGCCCGGCCCGAGGTCGATCACATCTGGGTGAGCCTTTACAGCCCGCAGATGAATGAAGAGAGTGCGGAGCGGCTCACGCAGGAAGACCGTGAACTGGTGGCGGAGATTTTACCGCCGCTTCGGCGCACATTTCCGAAGCTGCTGATGTCGGAAGGCATGGCGCGGGCGTTTGTGAAGCCGCCAGAGAGCCCCGAGGATTGCCTATTTTCGAAGATGTCAACGAACTACTCCGCCGACCTGCGGACTTATGTGGAGCCGTGCGTATTTGGGGGAACTCCGGATTGCAGCCAGTGCGGGTGTTCGATCAGCAGCGTGCTGCATTGGGTCGTCCGCGATGTGAAAATCTTAGGGCCGCTCAAAGTGGGCGATCTGGTGCGGGCATCGCTGCGCGTAGGATTGGCGATGAACAAACTGCGTGGCGATTCCACGCTTCCGAACCGCTGGCGAGCGGGGCGACGATTTTACGGCGAGAAGACTCCACTCGTGCAGATTCACCCGCAAGAACAGGACGGGGCAAGCGGCCGCTCGTCCTAATCGGGCAGAAGAAGGCGCTGGGCATCGCGGTGCGCAACGACCGTCCGCAGACGCGGTATTCGGGCTGCTTGCCAGCCTGAGGGGCAGGAGGGGCACGGAGGAAAGTGCCGTCCCCCTAAACCGGTGGTGGACAATGTGATCACTGCTCTGACCTCCAACGGCATGATCGAGCCGAGTTACTGGATCGATCCCAAGACTGGCAATAACTACATGCTTACCGTGCAGTACTTCGATAAGCAGATCCAGAGCATGAGCATGGAGGATTTCAAACAGATCCCTCGCCCAGACACGATACAAGCTAGGCCTCAGTTCGATCGTAGAACTCAGCCAGGCCCAGCTGCAGCAGGCCCAGGCCGAGATCGAAAACGCGCAGGCCGGATATCAATACCGCTTGGCCTTGTCAGTCCTGCGCTACCAGACTTCAGGACTGTAAGTCGGTCGCTGAGAATCGCGAATCGCCCGAGGCGAACTCCCGCGCACGGCCGCAGAGCTCACTCCGGTTTGCCGGTGTAGTGTTGCTCGCGGTGGACATCGCCGTGGTCTTCCAAGGACTCCAGATGAGTTATGACCTCGGCGGGCGTCCCCAGTTCAGCCGGTAAGCGTTCTTCCAGAATTGTCGCCAGGCGGTGAGCTTCGCTGACCGATGTCAAGCGCGGGAACAGCAAGTGTACTTCGATAATCTGGCGGTAGCCGGTGGTTCGGAAGCGTACGCCATGGTATTGAATAGCCAGTTCCGCGCAGATTGCATCCAGCTTGTCTCGAATTTTCCGGCCCGCTTTCGGATCGGAATAATCCATCAGGCCGACTGCTGAACGCCAGGCTAAGTGCCCTCCCGACCAAAGAATATTTACGGCCACAGCGATGGCTACCAGCGGATCGAACGGTTTCCAGTGCGTCAGCAGCACCAGCCCCAGTCCTCCCACAACGCCAAAGCTGGTCCAGCTATCGGTCAAAACATGTTTGCCATCGGCTTCGAGAATCAGTGAATTGGTCCGCCGGCCGGTCCGCAGCAGATAATAACCGAGACCCGCATTGAGCACTCCAGCCAGGAGGATCAGCAATGTGCCAGCTCCCAGGTGCTCCAACTGTAGCCCCGCGATCCACTTCCGGATGGATTCATAAAGAATTGCGATCGCAGCCACAACGATCATGGCGCCTTCAAATCCAGCGGAGAAGAACGTGATCCGTTCGTAACCGTAGAGGAATTGAGGAGAAGCTGATCTGGTGCTGAGCCGAAGACTAAAACTGGCAAACCCCACGGCGATCACGTGAACTACCGATTCCGCCGCGTCGGAAAAAATGGCCGCCGAATGCGTCATGAAATAGACTGTGGTCTTCCCTACCAGCATGGCCAATCCAAAAATCAGGGAAAGGCGCATTGCAAAGCGCGCGTCGCGCATCTCCTGTTCGTCTCTTCGTGTACCGGGGCTAGCCGTGGCTTGCCGAGGCACGCTCGGATTCGTGGACGCAGCAGACGCACTCGTCAGTGCAACTCTTTTCGTGTTGTCACCACTCCGAATAGGTCGGACTCCTCACACCAGATCTTCCGAACGGATCGGCAGCCGCCGGATGCGCTTGCTGGTCGCTGCAAAAATCGCGTTGCACACCGCCGGTGCAATCAGCGGCGTTCCAGGCTCTCCGATCCCGCCCGAAGGCTGATCGCTCGGCACGATGTGCACCTCGACCTTCGGCATCTCATTCATGCGGAGCATCTGGTAATCGTCGAAATTGCCTTGCTCCACGCGCCCCTTATTGATTGTGATTTCGCCTTTGAGCGCGGCCGTCAGCCCGAAAGCGATTGCGCCCTGCATCTGCGCCTCAATCGTCAGCGGATTCACCGTCCTCCCGCAATCCACCGCGCAAACCACACGATGCACCTGCACCTTGCCGCTTTTCTTGTCCACCGACACTTCGGCGACTTGCGCCACATAGCTCCCAAACGAACTCAACACTGCGATCCCGCGGTATCGCGCGGCCGGCAACGCTTCACCCCAGCCCGCCTTCGTCGCCGCCAGTTCGAGCACGGCCAGATGCCGCGGCGCTTTCTGCAGCAGCCGCCGCCGGAACTCATACGGATCCTTTCCGCCTGCCGCCGCCAGTTCATCCACGAAGCACTCGCTGAAAAACCCGTTTTGCGAATTTCCCACCGACCGCCAGAACCCCACCGGAATCCCTGTCTCCGTCAGTTGGTAGTCCACGAGAATATTCGGAATGGCATACGGCAATTCCGCCGCTCCCTCCACGCTCGAACTGTCCAGCCCGTCCTTCACCGAGCCCGGAAAGAACCGCGACATAATCGAAGGGCAAGCGATCCGGTTCGACCACGCCACCGGCCAACCTTCAGCATCCATCCCAGCCTCGAACCGGCTGTACGACGCTGGCCGGTAGAAATCATGTTGCATGTCGTCCTCGCGCGACCATGTTACCTGCACCGGCGCGCCCGCGGCTCGCGAAATCTCCACCGCCTCGATCACAAAATCCTGCTCCGCTCTCCGTCCGAATCCTCCGCCCAGATACGTCGTGTGAATATTCACCTGCTCGGGCTTCAGCCCGGCGATCTTCGCCGCCGTCATCTGGTTGACGCCTTGAAATTGCGTCGGAGCCCAGACATCGCACCCGTCCGCGCCCACGTGCGCCGCGCAGTTCATCGGCTCCATCGTGGCGTGCGCCAGGAACGGCGCCTGGTACACCGCTTCGATTTTCTTCGCCGCGCTGGCAAATCCCGAAGTCACGTCGCCTTCCTTCCGCGCCACGGCTCCGCCCGGCTTGCTCGCTCCCTCCTCGAGCGTCTTGCGGATCGCCGCGCTGGTCAGCGCAGCGTTCGGCCCTTCTTCCCACTTGATTTCGAGCGCGTCCCGCCCCTGCATCGCCGACCAAGTGTTGTCCGCCACCACGGCCACTCCGCTCGAAATCTGCACTGCGAGCTTCACGCCGTGCACCGCCTTCGCCTTGTCCGCATTGAAGCTCGCTACTTTCCCGCCGATCACCGGACAGCGCGCCACCACCGCGTGCAGCATTCCCGGCTGGCGCACGTCAATCCCAAACTCCGCGCGCCCGCAAGTTTTGTCCGCCGCATCCAGCCGCTTCATCGCCTTACCCACGATCCGGAATTGCTTCGAGTCCTTGAGCTTTACATCGCTCGGCACCGGCAGTTTTCCCGCCGCTTCCGCCAGGCTTCCGTAACTGAGGCGCTCCTTCGTCTGCGTGTGGATCACCTGGCTGTCTTCCGCGCGGCACACCCCTTTATCCACGCCCCACCTTCCCGCAGCCGCTGTGATCAACATCTCTCGCGCCTGCGCTCCGGCCGTCCGCAGCGGCGTCCACATCCCTCTCACGCTCGTGCTCCCGCCCGTTCCCTGCATTCCAAAGACGGGGTTCGCATATTCTTTCGCCGCCGGCGCAAACACGGTGCGAATCTTTTTCCAGTCGCACTCCAGATCTTCGGCGATCAACATCGAAAGCGACGTCACCACGCCTTGCCCCATCTCCGATTTGTCAATCACCAGCGTGACCGTATCGTCCGCCCCGATCCGGATCCACGCGTTTGGCGCAAAGGTCACCGCCTCAGCCGCCGCCGCGCGCGTCTCGAGCCGATTCGGCAGATAGAATCCAATCACCAGCCCGGTCGCTCCCGCCGCTGCGCTCTGTAAAAATTCCCGGCGATCCACTTTCATCGTTGCGCTGCTCATTCCGCACCTCCCGTAGCCGCGCCCACAGCGCCTGTTGTCCATGGAGCGACGGGCGTCCCCGCCCGTCCCGCTGCGCCCTCCGGACGGGAGAGGACGCCCGTCGCTCCATTTGCAGCCAGCTCATCCGGCGTCATCGCGGCTGTCTCTCCCGGCTTGTTCGCCTTCTTCATCGGCGATGCTTTCGGCCGCGCGGGCGCCGCATGCATCTGCGCCGCGCGGTGAATCGCTTCGCGAATTCTTTGATAAGTACCGCACCGGCAGATGTTCCCGCTCATGGCGTCGTCCACCTCCGCATCGGTGGGCCCGGGCGTTTTCGCCAGCAGCGCCGCCGCAGACATGATTTGCCCGGACTGGCAGTAGCCGCACTGCGGCACGTCCAGCTCGATCCACGCCTTCTGCACGGGATGGCTCAGATCGACCGAGAGTCCCTCGATCGTGGTCACCTTCTTCCCGGCGGCTTCTGAAATCGGAGTGATGCACGATCGCGTTGCCTCGCCGTCAATGTGCACTGTGCAAGCCCCGCACAGCGCCATCCCGCAGCCGTACTTCGTGCCGCGCAGATTCAGAACATCGCGGATCACCCACAACAGAGGCATGTTGGCGGGCACATCCACGCGGGTGGGGCGCCCGTTGATCACAAATTCGAAAGGCATGGTGTCATCTCCGCTAAGAAACATTCAACTGGAAAACGTTAGCTTTCGTTGCGGTCACGCTGTGCTGACCGCGGCTTGGCCCAACGACCAAGAGACCGAGAATGGAAACTGCGTATACTCGCCGACGGCATGGCAACCTTTCCCGGCGGCAACCCGCTTATTATAAGGAACCTTGGCCGCAGGAAAGTAAGAAACTTCGTTTTGCGCTATCCGCTCGCGGAGTACCGTAGCTGGTGTCGAATGTCTCTGGCTGGCACCTCCAACGCATCTTCCCCCAGCGATTCGTGGTAGCTACTTAGTGCAGCCCATATCTGCTACTCTGCTTTGGAACCTTTCCCGAGGGAAACCGATCCATGCGATTCCACAGCTTTTTCAGAGTTAGATTTGCTTTATTTCTCTGCCTTGTTCTGCCACTGTCCATCTCTGCCGCCGACAAGAACAAAACGAAGAAAGCGGCGGCTGACGCTGACCAGCCATCATACGAACTTCCCCAGCCTGCAAGAGAGAATCTCGACTACACCATGTATCAGCGCATTCGCGAAGAAGGCCTGACCCATTCGCACGTGATGGACTTCGCATCCGCTCTGATGGATGGCATTGGCCCGCGCCTTACCGGTTCACCCAACCTGCGCCGGGCCAACGAGTGGACGCGCGCTCAATTGGCTGCGATGGGTTGCAGCAACGCCCATCTCGAAGACTGGGGTGAGTTCGGCATGGGCTGGCAGCAACTCAACACCTGGGTACGGATGACGTCGCCGGACATTGCAGTTTTCATTGCCCAGGCCGCGCCCTGGTCGCCTTCCACCAACGGCGCAGTCAATGCCCAAGCCATTTGGGTTGATATCAAGGACGAGAAAGATTTCGACAAGTACAAAGGCAAGCTGGACGGCAAAATCGTTTTGCTGGGAGAAATGCGCGAGGTGAATCCGGTGGACAAGCCTCTGTTCACACGCATGGACGACAAGGATCTCGCCAAGCTTGCCGAGTTCCCCCTGGAAAAGCAGAAGGCCTACCAAGACAGGATTCAGGAATATATAAAGCGCGCGGCCCTGCTCGATAAAGCCGGAAAGTTTCTTGCCTCGGAGCATGCGCTGGCGGTTATTCTTCCCAGCCGCGACGGCCGCGACAGCGGCGGCTCCGGCGGCACCATCTTCGACGACGGCGGTTTGGGAAGATTTACCTACAAGCGCGATCGCGCCAATCCCCTTCCCGTAGTGGTGACCGCGATAGAGAACTATGGACGCGTTTATCGGCTGCTCAAAGCCAATGTGCCGGTTAGCATTGAAATGAATGTCGATGTTAAGTACTTCGATGACCATGAGCATGGCTTCGATACCATCGCCGAAATTCGCGGCACTGATCCCAAGCTGAAAGATGAGGTGGTCATGGTGGGCGGCCATCTCGACTCGTGGGCGGCAGCGACAGGCGCGACCGACAATGGCGCCGGCACCGTGGTTGCGATGGAAGTCATGCGGATTTTCAACACGCTGCAAGTCAAGCCGCGCCGCACCATCCGCATCGGTCTCTGGACGGGAGAAGAGCAGGGACTTTTTGGTTCCCGCGGCTACGTGAAGCAGCATTTCGGATACGTGCCACTCTCGACCGCTCCCGATCAACTGGAGAAGCCAGAGTCGCAGCGCAAACCTACCGGTCCGGTCGTACTCAAACCTGAGCAGCCGCAAGTTTCCGGCTACTTCAACGTGGACAACGGTACGGGAAAAATCCTGGGGATTTATTTGCAGGGAAACGCCGCGATCGCCCCCATCTTTTCGCAATGGATGGAGCCGCTGAAGGATCTCGGCGTCACCACCATCACCGCGCGCAACACCATGGGCACCGACCACCTATCGTTCGATGCGGTTGGGATCCCCGGCTTCCAGTTCATTCAGGACCGCCTCGACTACGAATCGCGCACGCATCATTCGAACATGGACACGTACGAGCGCTTGCAGCCCGGTGACGTGGCGCAGGCGGCAACCGTGGAGGCGATCTTCGTATACAACGCTGCCATGCGCGACCAGATGTTGCCGCGCAAGCCACTGCCGCATCCCGAACTCGAAGAGCGGCGCTCAGCTCCGCTCAAGGTGATGCCCGGAGCACTGGAACCGGCGGACGAGTCCAAAGATTAACGATAAGGATAAAGACAAAGAAAATAAATAGCAGCGAGCCGTTGGAGAAAATAACGCTTACCCGCAATCTCGCGCCCGGAGGCACCCGAATCGCGGAGAGCCTTTTGTCCGCGTATCTTAGAAAAAGAACTTTGCGCCTAACTGAACCAGGCGGGGCGAATCGGGACTGACGACTTGGCCGAAGGCGGAACTGCCGATATTACCCTCCACGGACTGCGGTCCGAAAAACTGAGCGTGGTTGAAAATGTTGAAACCTTCGAGCCGGAACTGCAGTGACTTCGACTCCATCAGACGTACATTCTTGAGAAGTGCGATATCGTAATTGTCCATCCCCGGCCCGTAAAAAAAGCGCCGTTTGGCTGTGCCCGGTGTCCCCAAGGCGTTCTCGCTGAACTGCGCGGTGTTGAAATAAGAACGCCCGTTGCGCGGATTGTGATTCAGATCCAGAGCGCCCCCTGAGTAGTCCGGCTCGTCAACACCATAGTTATTGACGCCATTCGGTTCCGTCCCGAGCAGAGAGTTGTCGCCGTAATTGACGAGAGTCACGGGCAGGCCCGAAGTGAAATGGGTAATACCGGAGATTTCCCATCCTTCCATCCAGCGATTCGCAGTGCGGGAGAGGATCTCGAAGGGAAGTTTATAGCTATAGCTGACGACGAAGTTATGTTTTACATCAAAGGCGGACAAGGCTTTGCTAAGCGAGGGATCAAGCGGATTGATCTCTTCCCCGATGTTCGAAGACTGGTCTTCCGATTTACTATAGGTGTATCCCGCCAGCACACTTAGGCGTTTACTGCTGTGGCGCAAGGTGATCTGCAAAGCGTTGTAATTGGAATTGCCGATGGTGGCCTGGTTGGCATCGCTGCCGAAATTGGATCCCAGTGGTCCTCGGGTGCCCTTGTATGTCTTACCCGTAACAGTCGTGTAAGAAGTGCCTTCGCCGAAGGGACCGCACAAGGTTTGTCCCTGTTTGAGGTTAACGGGATTGCTCAAGAACAAACAGAGCGCTGGATTGCCGGGGTTGGCCTCCTCCAGCACCAGCAGTCGATGTCCCTGGCTGCCTACATAATCCATGCTAAGTACTGTGTGGGCTCCGAACCCGCGCTCCAGCGAGAGCATGTATTCCTCGGCGTACGGTATCCGATTAGTGGTGGGATAGTTTGGAAGACCCGTAATGGGCTCGAACTGCGGCCAGTTAATGCTGGGGTCGGGGTGACTGGCGCTGCTGTTTAATGGAGCGAGTGTAACCGGGAAAACCTGGTCCAGATTCTGGCCGTTTGCAGCTGTTATAAACGGTGTAGAGAACAGCGGGGGCGCGGGGCTCGTGTAAGTCGTGCCGTAGGGCGCATTGGCACTCATGACTCCAATTGTAAGTGCCTCGATCGCAGTGTAGAACATCCCATAACTCGCTCTTACACTGGTCTTAGCCGGGCCTCCGACTATTCGTGCGAACAGGCCATCGCCCGAGGCGCTGGGCGAATAGGCTAAGCCGATGCGCGGAGCAAAGTCGCGATTTCCCGGAGGCGCCAGAGTCCGCGGCACTCCCGGGTCAGTAGGATAAAGGATGCCGGCGGGAGCTGTGGGAAAAACAATCGACTGCTTACCCGGCACGAATGTCGCGATCTGGTTGTACTTCTCATACCAGGGCTCGATGCGATCCCAGCGCAAACCATAATTCAATGTGATGCTATGGGTCACGCGCCAGCTATCCTGCCCATAGATGCCTAAATATTTGTTCCGGCCGTAAAAGGGCTGAAGCTGGCTCTGGTTGTACTGGCTCGGAACTCCTAACAGGAAATCTGCGAAGTCAGAACCAGTCTCGCTGCCAAAGAACAGGAAGCTACCATTAAACTGAGCGATCGCATTGACATTGATCTGATCGTAGTGGAACTCGCCGCCCACCTTGACGGTGTGGGTTTCGATTACTTTAGAAAAGTTGTCGAGCCACTGGAAGGTGTTACCAACCTGCCTTAGTTCATTCGTGTTGGTTCCAATCGTAAAGCTGTTAAAGCCGACACTCTCTACTCCTTCGGTTCTTGGAGACAGCGGCACGATCCCTGGAGTTCCATGACCCACCTTGAAGCCCTGAGACGCCAGGCTGACGCCGACTCCTCCGATCGGTTTGCCGAGGTCATTCGAGTCGCGCAAGTAGCTGAAGCGAAATTCATTGACGGCACTCGGGCTGAGCGTTTTCGTGTTGCCGAGGCCAAGCAATTGCGCCCGTCCCGTATAAAGCGCATTGAAACCCGGAACGCTCGCTCCGCCTTGAGCGATCGGGTAGGGATTGTTCTGCGACCAGTCGTCGAGAAAGTAATAGGCGGACATCAGCCCCCAGCCCGTGCTGGCATCAAGGCGGTAGGCGCCTTTCTCGTCACGCAAGGTTTTGTTGTAGGCCGACGTGGAGAAGACACTGCCTCCAGGGTTTGGCTTTGGAATGTATTGCAGCAAGCGCTGTGCGGGGACGGAGAAGGCAGATTGAGGAATGACCGCACCCAGTCCGCCCACGGTGGTGTTCGGAAAAACACACTGTGTGGGGCTGGTGCAATTGAAACCAAAAGGGGTTCCCTCGGGGTTAGTGGAAGTGATCGTTGCCGGGTTGATCATTGACGCAGTGAAGTAGTACGGCTCCGTGCTAGTGACCGCATACCCCAGCGACGTCTCGAGAACTGCCGCCAAGCATTTATCGTTCACACAGGCACTGTTCACAGTGGACGCAATCGGATCCCCCTTGCTGTTGGTGCTGGTGCTGAACGACTCCGGGGAATCCGAGAAGGTGCCCGTGCGGTCCTGGAGCGAAGGCACTGGGATCTGACCCGTGTCCACTCCCTGGGTCGATCGCGTCCCCTGATAATCTCCGAAGAAGAAAATCTCGTTCCTTCGGATCGGCCCGCCAAAAGTCCCACCAAACTGGTTTTGCTCAAATGCCCCGCGCGTGGGAGAAAAGTAGTTGCGCGCATCGAGGTCTGTGTTGCGCAGGAACTCGAACACGTCGCCGTGAAATGCATTGGTACCGGACTTGGTTACAACGTTGATCTGGCCGCCGCTGAACTCGCCGTATTCGGCATCGAAGTTATTGGTGAGAATCCGAAATTCATCAATGGAATCGAGGTTGGGAACGATCGCCGCCCCCATGTTGACGTCCTCTTCGACATCGCTACCGTTGACCATAAAGCTGTTGGCAAATTCCCGCTGGCCGTTAATCGAGATGGTGCCGGGATTCAAATCTCCGGAGGGAGAGAGCGCGGTGGCGCCCACGTCCTGCACCATGTCGGAGGTGATCGAAGTGGCCGGCGCAACCCCGGGCTGAAGGGAAAGCAAATCCGTAAAACTCCGTCCGTTGAGGGGCGCCGCTGTCATCCGCGCACTGGTGATGACCTCGCCCATCTGTGTACTCGTCGTTTCAACGACGAGTTGGCTTTCGACGACGGTAACGACATCGGATCTCTCGCCCACCGCCAAAACCGCGTCCACCGTCGCCGCGCTGTCAGCATCAACGGTGACACCGGTCCGCTGATACGGTTTGAATCCCGCTTTTTGGATCGCAATGTTGTAGCGTCCGATGGGAAGGTTGGTGAAAGAGTAGAATCCCTGACCGTTGGTGGCGACCTGATGCTTGAAACTGGTTTCAACATTGGTCGCGTTTACGCTGGCGTTTGGAACGACGGCATTACTCGTATCCTTGATTGTGCCCGAGACGCTCCCGCCAACTCCAGCCCATGAATTGACACCAAAGAGCATGAGAAATAGGCCAGAAAGAAATAAGGGACTGCGCCGGAACCACCTTGTCAGCGAGAACGAGAATCCGAAGACACAACCCTGCCGGCCACCAGCCCTGTTTCCTTCTGTCTTTTCGAAACCCATGGATTCCCGTACCATCGTCTCGGCCGTCAGCCCAACAGGCTCGCGCTTTCGGTTAGTTTCCTAGTTGCGACGAGGTCGCATATAGGTGGCCAAAAAAAAATGCCCGCTCAGCGATCAGCCTTTTGGCATCGTTTGCAAAACCCGCCCACTTCCAGGCGCACGACCCGGATCTGAAAACCGCTCTGCTTGACCATCTCTTCCTTTAGTTTCTCGAAAGACGAGCTCGCGTATTCCATGATGGCGCCACATCGGAAACAAGCCATGTGGCAGTGATCGCGATTCGTCTTGGCCTCGTAATAGTGCTTCTCGCCCTCGATGTGCATGAGATCCAACTCATCGATCAACCCGCGATTCTTGAGCAACGCAATGGTTCGATAGACGGTGGCGCGATCGATATCCGGATCCTGTTTCTTGGCGATCTCGAGCAGCGTGGCCGCGTCCAAATGTCGAGGCGAGTCCTGAATAATGCCGACCAGCAGGCGTCTCTGAACCGTGATGCGTACCCGCCGCGCAGCTAGCTCCTTCATAAGGGAAGGTCGGGTGATTGCCGTAGAGCCCTTCGATCTCCCTAGATGCGAGTCCTTCGCAACCACGGCGCCCACTGGCATGGGGTTCTCTCCCTCAGGTAGTTGCGACGAGGTAGCAACTAGCTTTTAATTGGACTTCATCGGCAGTCGTCTGTCAAGGCGGCGTTTCTTGCTCTGATTTCGTGCTTGGGCGCAATCGTTGGCGTTCTGCTTCATCGGCGGCGCGGCGATCCCAAAGCTTGAGCCTTTAGCAACGCAAAGCCGCATCGAGGCTTCAGTGGGTCAACTCCATTCCCCTACGTCGCTCAGTTCAGCCATTTCGCTCCGAACTTCTTCTAACCGATCTTGCCTGTAATAATAGTCGACTTTGGCTTTGCGGCCGTAGGCCGTCGCCTGTTCCCAAAATAGTCTATTGGCGTGATGGATGGAGTCGATCTCTTGACTCAAAACTGTCATTCTCGGTTGCCTGGTGCCTTCGGGTCCCATGGTTACCCCGCTCGACCTCACATCGCTGACTGGCCCGATAACTGTAAGTTATTCGCACCAGAGGACAACAATAATGAGCAGAAATTATAAGGAAGGGTATAAAGGGAACTTACAAAGGAAATTACTACAGAGAGACACTATAGGGAATTTCCCCGATCTTTGCAACAACGAAGGTGTAGAGGGCGACACCTTTGATTCCTTCCGTTGCGATGGGTACTGCTGCAGGAATTGCTGCGGGGTTAAGCAGCCGAGGGCCTGATGCGGGCGCACGTTGTTTGTAGATCTTTTCCCAATTGCCCGGGCCTAGTGAAGAGCAGCAGAGGCTAGCTCAAATAGTCCAGGCGATTGATTCCCAGCCGCTGCATCTTGTACTGCAGGGTGGTGCGCTTGAGTCCAAGCCGGGCCGCCGCTCCCGCCGGACCCGACAGCGCACCCCGGGTCTGGCGGAGAATCTCGATGATGTGTTCGCGTTCTTTGTCGCGCAACGTACCCTCGGACTCGGAAGGCTGCCGTGAGATTTCGTCGCGCAACTCGTCGAGAGGCGGGCTCAAGCGGTTGCCCTCCGACAGGATCACCGAGCGCTCGATAAAATTCTCCAACTCGCGGATGTTTCCCGGCCATCTCCAGCGCATCAGGGCTTGGACGACCTCATCGGGGATAAGGTCGATTCGCTTGTGCAGCCGGACCGCGCATTTTTCTACGAAATGGTGAACCAGCATGGGGATGTCCTCGCGCCGGTCGCGCAACGCCGGCAGATGCAGGGGAAACACGTGCAAGCGGTAGAACAAGTCCCCGCGGAATTCTTTCTCTTCCACCGCGCGAACCAGATCGCGATTGGTGGCGGCGATCAGCCGCACGTCCACCCGAATTGTCTTCGTTCCTCCCAGGCGCTCGAACTCCTGGTCCTGCAGAACGCGCAGCAACTTGGGTTGCAACTCCAGAGGAATTTCTCCAACCTCGTCGAGCAGCAATGTGCCCTTATCCGCTAATTCCAGCCGGCCGATCTTCTGGCTTACCGCTCCGGTGAACGCTCCCTTTTCGTGGCCGAACAACTCGCTTTCCAGCAGTCCCGTGGGAATGGCGGCGCAGTTCACCTTGATAAAGTTGCGGTCCTTGCGCCGGCTCATGCCATGAATCATGCGCGCTATACGTTCTTTGCCGGTCCCGGTTTCGCCGGTGATGAGGACGGTGGAATCGGTGTCGGCGACGATAGCAGCGTGGTCCAGCACACGTTGCAAGGCTGGGCTGTTGCCGATGATATCGTCGGGCTGATTCGCGCTCTGGATTTCGGACTCCAAATAGCGTTTTTCCTGGGCCAGGCGGTCCTTGAGTTGCGCGATCTCGCGATAGGCATGCGCATTCTGGAGCGCAGCCGCGATCTGGTTGGCTACTTGCTGCAAATATTCAACCTCCAACGGGCCGAAAGCATTCTCGATCATGCCGCTCGGATTCAGCGTCCCCCAGATCCGATCGCCGGCGATCAGGGGCACACTGCAAACGGACCGCACCCCGCCTTCATACATCGCTTTGGCCAGGGGTTCGTTCACGTCGTGCAAATCGGCTGCGGTAAGGAATGCAACCCTTCGCGTCTGGACCGCCCTCGCCGAGAGTGATTGCTCGAGCGGAACCGCATTTCCGTGGTTAAGGAATGACTCCCATTCCAGAGCATCTCCATAAGGGTGCACGTCCTTGCCATCTTCGCCTAGCAGGGAAAGGACGGCTCGGTCGTAGCGCGCGATGCTCCGAACGCTGGAAAGAATGACCGGCAATAGCTTTTCCAGTTCCAGGCTGGAACTCAGTTCACGGCTGATCGCGACCAGGCTCTGCTGATCTTCCAAGGCGCGGTTGGCTCGCTCCCTCTCCAACACAAGCGCTCCCATCAGTGCAACGCGAGACAGTAATTCGATGTCATCGTCGTTCAAGGCCTCGGGAACGTTCTTGCCCAGGCCAAGTGCTCCAAAACGGTTCGCCGGCGTGCTCACGGGAAGGGCGACGTATGATCGGATGCCGTGATTGAGCAGCGCCGGCACGAAGCCGGGAAAGCGCTGCTCGCGCTCGGTATCGGGAATGGCGATCGGCTCCTGATGTTTCCATGCCCACCCGGTCGCGGCTTCGTCCACGGGCAAAACGTCGAACGCTCCACTTTCCTCGTTCCTTTTCCAGTAGTGAGTCACCATGCAATCGCGGTGCGGGTCATGCAGGGAATAATTCAACAATTCGCCCGATGTCAGGGCCAGCACTGGGGTGGCGAGCTCTTTAAATGCGTCGGGCAGGCTCTTGGCTCGCGCTACCACGTCTGTGATCTCAAGTAACCCCTGATACCGGTTGCGTTCCGGTGAGGCATCTTTGCCGGGCGCGACTCCGCTTTCAGACATGCAGACCTCCTGCACCTGCCGCGTGCAATATGTCGGACAATAGCTTTGAGCAGGAACTGGGGGTCATCGCAGCTTGCCATGCTGCGGGACTACAGTTCAACATCGCGGTTAGCCGCAGGCGTCGGTTCCTTTACTTGGGAACCAATCTCCTTCTCCCCGGTCGGGGAGTCCTTCAGGTTCTGCGACACCGTTTTCCCGGAGTGGTGCCTTCCCGGAAAGTAATTCTTATCTCATCTCCCGGTCATAAGCAAGGCAGCGAGTATTCCTGTTACGAAAACCGAACAGACGCTTCCGGGACCTGCCCGCATCGTGCGACTGTCGTGTTCGTCTAGATCCCATTCGGAAAGAACTGCACTGCAACCACGCGGTTCTTTCTGTTCCAAAATCCGGAAATCCAGGTGGAAGCGGGTGGTCATTCCGCCCTCGGAACCGATGATAGAATATGCGCAGAGGTCAGTGGTCGTGCAACAGAATGGTGGGCAGAGGCTGCGGGCGCTGAGAGAATCCCTCGGATATCGCATGAGGGACGTGGAACTGGCCAGTAATCAGATCGCGCAGAGATTTGAGAGCGAGGAATTCGCCATTCCGCCCAGCCGCTTGTCCGACATCGAGACCAAAGGCATAATCCCGAGCATTTTTCGGCTCTATTCGTTTGCCGCTATTTATCGGCGAGAATATCGGGAGTTGCTATCCTTCTATGGTCTCGAACTCGATAGCATCTCAGCGGACATTGGCTTTGGGCGTCCGCAGAAGTCGCACGTCTCCCAAGCTTTGAGCAACGTCGGACAAGTGCGGATGCCGACCAGGCTCGATCCCGGATTCTCGCTCCAGAAAACGACGGACTTGGGACGCGCAATCGAGCAATGGGGTATTGTGCCCCTGTCTTATCTGGCGCAGTTTGCGGACGACCGCTACACCTATGGGTATATTGGATCGGAAGATTTCACGATGTATCCCATTCTTCCGCCGGGCAGTTTCGTGCAAGTGGACGAAGCCAAGAACAAGGTAAGCGAGGGAACATGGCGTTCGGAGTTCGAGCGTCCTATTTACTTTGTGGAAATGCGCGACGGATATACGTGTTGCTGGTGCTCGATGAAGCGTGACTCCATCGTCTTGCAACCGCATCCCCTGTCTCCCGCTTCAGTGCGAATTCTTAGACACCCGCAGGAGGCCGAGGTTCTGGGGCAGGTTGTCGGGGTCGCGATGCGCCTCGGAGATTGGCATCATCCCGACTTTCAACTAACGCCGAAAGCGCGCTCAGTACTGACCTCAGATGCGCCAGGGCAGCTGGGGAGAGGGGCTTAGGCGGACACTGCGTCAGCCAAGCCAGGAACTCCCTTTCCGTCAAATGCTCTTTCGAGCATGACTCTGGCACGTCTTTGAGCAGCGCAGCCAGGGGTTTCTTCAAGACCTCGGAGAGTAGTGCCCGATGCGACGCGCGGATGGCGCATTGTGCGGCATCGTCGCCATACACCTTCGCCAAGCCCCAGTGTTCATACCTTCCATTGCCCGTTGCATTGCCGTCACGCAATCGGCCCACGTAGCAAAGTCTGCCCAACAACCCCGGGACAGCGCCTAGGGTATTCGCTTCAAAATCCTCGATAGCGGATTTCAGCCTCATCGAATTTACGAATTCCGAAAAGACATCGGAAGTTAACTAAATTCAGAAAACCCCTCTGCCGCCTGCAATGTATCACGGTGCGAATTCTTTCGCAAAGGAGATCTACCGTGAAACGACTCATGCTGGCTTTGGCTGTAATCACCCTGTTTCTGACCACCGCCGCGCTTCCTAGTATGGCCGATGGCAATCCTCTGCCCACAGGAAATCCTACAGGAACATCTGGAGGCCATTTCAGATAGGAAGAGAATTGCGCCGAGTTTCTCAGTGTTGAAAAAAGAGCAATGAAATGCGCCCAGTGAACCTGCGAACTTTTTCGTAATCTTGGGCCCATTTGTAACGCGCCCAGGGCTGCCAGGAAACCAGGAAAGAGTTGCGGCGTCTCAGTTGAAAAGGAGCGATGTCAGGGGTATAGTGCTCTGCAATGATTCCCCTGAATTGGCACAAGGCGCTGTTGCTTTTCCTGTGGATTTGGCCGCATGTGCTTCTCGGCGTGCTTGCGGTTATTCTCTGGAAGCGCCGCTTGTATCGGGAGTTCCCGTGCTTTTTCGCCTATGCGGTTTGCGAGATTGCCGGGTTTATTCCGCTGTTCGTGTTGTATTCCGCCCAGGGCACGGCCGGGAGGCAGTATTCGTATGCTTTTTCCGCCACGCTGTTGCTTAGCATCGCTCTGCGTTTCGGGGTGATTGATGAGGTTGCTAAAGATTTGTTTCGTGAATCCCAGTTTCTGAAGGTGTCAGCGCGGCGCTCGCTGCAAGGCGTGACCGGTTTGCTCCTCGTAATAGGCGTTCTGCTCGCGGTCTATGCGCCC
Source organism: uncultured Acidobacteriaceae bacterium (assembly GCA_963749275.1). Taxonomy (GTDB): domain Bacteria; phylum Acidobacteriota; class Terriglobia; order Terriglobales; family Acidobacteriaceae; genus Acidiflorens. Next base: position 4,544 of record CAVVNA010000018.1, on the reverse strand, counting down.
GGGGACAATAGTGCCAGGTGGTATGCCGGTGTATTCGTCGTCAACCGGGGAGCGGCAATGGTTCAATGTGGCTTGCTCCTTTCCTTATTGCTCTTTTCCCGCTTCCTAGGTCTGTCTTGGCGTCGCCCCGCGTTCGGGATCGCGCTGGGTCTCGGGATCCTGACAAGCATCGATCTTGCCACTCACGCTCTTCGCGCGGAATTCACCAGTACGGCAGGCGCGGAATTCTTGAATTTGCTGGTAACCGGCGCTTACCTCGTTTGTGTTTTGATCTGGATCGGGTATTTGCTGGCGCCCGAACCTGAACCTGCGTCCTTCACGGTTGTACCCCATGATGAGGTGGAGACTTGGAACACGGAGCTGCAACGCTTGCTCAGGGATTGATTTCTCCGGCAATGATCGCCGCTTGGACTCTTGTCGCGGTTGCCTTCTTCGCGCTGGGGACCCTGGCGTATGTCGCCATCCGCAGCCGCACGCGCCGGGTTGATTTGGAAAAAGCTGTCCATGCGTTCCGGTCTCTCGACATTGAGGCCTTCAGAAACCTGCTCGACTCCGCCGAGGAAGCGTTTCTTCGCAATAATCTATCGCCAAAGAAGTTCCGCGAGATTAAGCGGCAGCGTGCATGGGCAGCACTCATCTATGCCTGGGAAGCGGGAAGGGCCGCGACGGCGCTGGCAAAGATTGGTCAAGCTGCGCAACGAAGCTCCGACCCAAAGATCGCAGCCTCCGGGGTTCAAGTTGCTGAGAGTGCTTTTCGGCTGCGATTGCAAACCGTCAGGGCTTGCCCCCGCCTGCTGACCGAAATGCTATTGCCCGACCTCCAAAGCCGATCGCTTCCGCCCTTGGTGGATCAGTATCAGCGAGCGGTAGAAACCCTCTTTCGACTCGGCAGATTTTCATCTATCGAACGCCATTCCTGAGCTCCTTCTCCTGATTCACCCGCCACTTTCTTTCGGGCGCGGCCCCCTCCCAACTGTGATGCTCGTCACTGCCTGGTTAAACCGCTCCCACGTTCGCACCGGGCCTCGGTTTTCACCCGCACATCGCATTTCGGTCACACTGGTGGGTGATTTGTGTCACTGACGCGGCGTCGCTGGTAGGACGATAAGTATTGATACATTTGCTCAAACCGTCCTAGAGATCGGGGAGCAGGTGTGGAAGGTCAGAAAGCTCGCTCCAAGCCCGTATCGAACGCAGTAATAACAGATTGTGGGGATGAGAACGACGCACTACTAATTCAAGTCCGGTAGGAGGTTCAACATGGCAGCTCGACTTGCCGAAGAATGGTTTGCCATATGCGGAGGTTGTGAAGTCACTATCCTCGATATCGGTGAACCGCTCATCGACGTACTCAAACAAGTAGAAATCGTGCACATGCCAGTCCTGATGGACCACAAGCTTTTTGGTCAGACTGGCGAAAATGCAGAGATGGAGATCCCCGCAGCGGATGTCGGGCTTATATCGGGAGGAATCCGCAACGAAGAACATAAAAAACTGGCGCTGGAGATGCGTAAGAAGTGCAAGATCCTGATCTCTCTAGGTTCTTGCGCCTGCTTTGGCGGTGTACCGGCGCTGGCCAATCAGTACAGCACAGAAGAGCTGTTGGAGAAGGTCTACCGGGACAGCGTAACCACCGAGAAGAACGGCTTACCCCACGAGCAGATTCCCGCTCTGACCGACCGAGTCTATGCCCTCCACGAAGTGGTGAAGGTGGATGCCTATCTGCCCGGATGTCCAACCACGCCCGAGATGGTGGCCAACGCATTGCTCGCTCTTCTTGAAGGCAAGCCGCTGCCCGCGCTGGCGTCGAAGAGCGTTTGCGACGAGTGTCCCACCCGGCGTGAAAAGAAGGCAGTCTCCACGCTGAAGGGCCACCTCGATCCTCCGGAATTTAACTTTGGGGCGCCACTGACCGAAATGCGCTGTCTCATGGAGCAGGGCATCCTGTGCCTGGGGCCAGCGACGCGCGCCGGTTGCGGTGGCAGCGACGGCAACCCGCGCTGCATCCGCGCCTACATGCCATGCGAGGGTTGCTTTGGCCCGCTGTCGGAAAAAGCCAACCCCATGGTGGACATGATGGGAGCGCTTTCTTCCATCGGACTCGATCCCAAGCAGATTCCGGATCGGGCCGCAACCTTCAACCGTTTTGCTGGCTCGGGCCGTCTGCGGCCGATGCCCAAGAGGTGATCCATGGCAAAGACACTAGTCATTCAACCTGTCACGCGCGTCGAGGGCCACGCCAAGGTGACCATTCAACTCAACGACGCGGGCAATGTGGACACCGCCCGGGTCAACGTCATTGAACTGCGCGGGTTCGAGAAGTTCTGCCTCGGGCGCCCGGTCGAGGACCTCCCTCGCATCACGCCGCGCATTTGCGGTGTGTGCCCGTGGTCGCATCACCTGGCCTCGGCCAAGGCTTGCGACGCGGTCTTTGGAGTCGAACCGCCCCCGGCTGGAAAGAAGCTCCGCGAGCTGTGCAACAGCATCGCCTACATGGAAGAGCACATTTTGCACTTCTATTTCCTGGCGGGAGCCGATTTCCTGCTCGGTCCGGATGCAGACTATTCCATCCGCAATGTCATCGGCGTGCTGAAGGCAGCGCCGGACGTTGCCAGAAAAGTGGTGAAGGTACGCCACATGTGCGCCCACATGCTGGAAGTCCTGGCGGGAAAGGCGATCCATCCCCAGGCCGCTATTCCCGGCGGATTCAGCAAACCGCTGGCTCCTGCCGAGCGCGACCAACTGCGCAAGAACGCCGATGAGGCACTCGAACTCGCCAAGTTCTCCATCGCTTTTGCCAAGGAGAACGTCTTCCCCAAGTACCTCGAAGTGGTGAAGTCGCTGGGAGTGATCAACACCGGCTTCATCGGCACCGTCAAAGAAAACGGCGCGCTCAACCTCTACGACGGAAAGCTTCGCCTGATGGCGCCCAATGGCACACACCAGGATTTTCCCTACGATCGCTATACGGAGTTCCTCTCCGAGCACATTGAATCGTGGAGCTACTTGAAGTTCCCATACGCCAAACAGTGGGGCGAAGGGTTCTCCATGGATGCCGACAATCCCAAGGGCGTCTATCGCGCCAACACGCTGGCGCGCATCAACGTCTGCGACTTTATCGACACCCCGCTGGCACAGGCCGAACTGGAGGAGTTTCGCGCCAAGTTCGGGCGGCCGGCACAGCTCACCCTGCTCTATCACTGGGCGCGGCTGATCGAACTGCTCTACAACGCCGAAAATACCATCCGCTTGCTGGACGATCCCGAAATCACCAGCACCGAAACCCGGGTGAAGGTTACGCCGCGGGCAGCGCGAGGCGTAGGCTGCACCGAAGCGCCGCGCGGCACGCTCATTCACGACTACACCACCGATGCCAACGGCCTGATCACCAACGTCAACCTGATCGTCGGCACCACCCACAACAACGCTCCCATCAATATGTCGGTCACACAAGCCGCCAAGAGTTTAATTAAGGACGGCAAGTACGACCAGGGAGTGCTGAACACAGTAGAAATGTCAATCCGTGCCTACGATCCATGCTTCTCCTGCGCGACCCACCGCTTGGATGGGAAGCTGTCGGTCAAGCTGGATATTTTCGACGCAGACGGCAAGCTGGTTGGCACGCTTGCCAACTGAACCACAGCGAAAAGCAGAAAGCCTCGGGGAGATCGATCCATCCGATCTCCCCGTGTACTGTCGGACGCCAACCTTGGTGCTCGGCATTGGGAATATTCTGTTTGGCGACGACGGCTTCGGGTGTGCGGTCGTTAACTACATCGAGGCACACTACCAGGTGCCCGAAGCGGTCTGCTTGCTGGATGCCGGCACCGGCGTGCGCAGCCTGTTATTCACTCTCTGCCTGAGCTCCGCGCGTCCGCGGCGCTTGCTCATCCTGGACGCGATCGATGCCGGACGCAAGATCGGGGAGATCTTCGAGATCAATCCCGCCGAGATCCCCCCAGTCAAACTCGACGACTTCTCGATGCACCAGTTGCCCACCTCCAACCTGCTGCGCGAGTTGCAAGAAACCTGCGGGGTCGAGGTGCGGGTACTGGCCTGCCAAACGGGACCATTGCCGGAAGAGATCTCCCAGGGTTTGTCGAAAGCAGTCAGCCGCGCCGTGCCGCAAGCGGCAGAGTGGCTGATCCGCGAGTATTTCCCCGGCGGCACTGCGTCGCGCCGTGACCCAGGCCAAGCCAGCGCGTAATTCCAGTCGGCCACCTGCTGGCGATTCGCGTCGGTTGCGTGTCTAACGTCACGAAGACGCGTGAGGGCGGTCACTGCGCAGCCGCCCCAATACCCGCATTATCAGAGGGCTTTTGGCAGGACCCGTGTAGACAGGCTGGTGGCATCGTATGAGCCCGAATCTGGCAATGATGAGCGATGGAAAGAAGTTCTTGTGGGATGGGCAGCCCTACGACAGTAAAGAAGCGGCATCGGGCGCGGCGCAGTCATATCAGAACGAAAACTTTCAGGTCCAGGTGGTAGAGGAAGACGGGAAGTTCCTGGTGTACACCCGGAGAGTCATCAAGGAATGGGTAGCC
>CAVVNA010000017.1:0-73331 GCA_963749275.1 uncultured Acidobacteriaceae bacterium | reverse complement strand
GCACACCTGAGAGTCAAACAAACCTACCCTCCAAGCCAGCGTGGGAAATCCGCTCATGAGCGACGTCAGCATCGGAGACCAGATGTATGGCTGGGCTCGCGATCTGTTTCCGATTTGCCGGAGCATCACCGGTAACGGCGTCCGGCAGACGCTCGGCTATCTGCAGAAACTGCTGCCGGGGCTGCAAATCTGCGAAGTGCCGTCGGGCACCAAGGTGCTGGACTGGGTGATTCCAGAGGAATGGAACATTCGCGACGCTTTTATTGCCGACGACTCTGGAGCCCCCGTGGTTGATTCCACCCAGAACAATCTTCATGTGGTCGGCTACTCGGAGCCAGTCTCTGCGGAAATGACTCTTGAAGAGTTGCAACCGCATCTGCACTCCCTGGCTGCCATGCCTGAAGCAATTCCCTATGTCACTTCCTACTACGAAAGGCGCTGGGGATTCTGTCTGAGCCAACGGGTACGGGACACGCTGCGCCCGGGGAAATTCCGCGTTTTCATTGACAGCACGCTGGCGCCTGGGTGCTTGAGTTACGGCGAGATCATTCTGCCGGGAAGCGATCAGCTTGAGGTTCTTTTGTCAACCTACGTCTGCCATCCCTCGATGGCGAACAACGAACTTTCAGGCCCGGTGGTGACGGCGGCGCTGGTTCGTTGGCTGCAGTCTCTACCGCAGAGGCGATACACCTACAGGGTGGTGTTTGTTCCGGAGACCATCGGTTCGATTACATATTTGAGCAAGCATCTGGAGGAGATGAAACGCAAGACCATCGCGGGATATGTCGTCACTTGCGTGGGGGATGATCGCGCATATTCTTTCCTGGAGTCGCGCTCCGGGGATACTCTGGCTGACTCGATTACAAGGCATGTCATCAAGCATCACTATCCCGGTTGTGTCACTTACGGTTTTCTGGAGCGCGGCAGTGATGAACGGCAGTATTGCAGCCCCGGTGTGGACCTCCCGGTCGTGTCCTTGATGCGTTCGAAGTACGGGACCTACCCGGAGTACCATACTTCTCTGGACAATCTGGACTTGATTTCGCCGCAGGGATTGGCTGGTGCATTCGGCGCTTTGCAGCGGTGCATTTCTTTGATCGAGGCAAACGGCACCTATCGGACGAGCTGTCTAGGTGAGCCGCAACTGGGCAGGCGAGGCCTGTATCCTACACTCAGCCAGCGTGGCAGCGGCCTGCAGGTGCAAACCATGATGAATATTCTGGCGTACGCCGATGGAACGCGGGACCTGGTTTCCCTGGCAGAACGGATCGGGGTGCCAGCGGAAACCTGCATACCAATTATTGCGAGGCTGCTGCAGGAGCGTCTGCTGGGAAGAATCGACTGAGCCGGGTTTCGCCTCCGAGGAATTATTCAATGCCTAGAAAAAATAGTCCAAGCAGTTTCGCAGCACGACGCGTTCTGAGAAAGAACAGGGCTACGCAGCGCGCATGGAGCAATGCATCGCCGGCAGTCCGTTTTCCAACCTCGAGCGGGTGCAAAATTTCACCCTTTACACACCCAGACAGGATCTGACGAATTTCCTGATTCGATACGAAATCTTCAAACGAGTGCTCGAAATTCAGGGCTCGATAATCGAGTGCGGCGTGTTGCGCGGGGGCGGATTAATGGCCTGGGCACAGTTCAACGCCATCTTGGAACCGACGAACCATCAGAGGCGGGTGGTAGGCTTCGATACTTTTAGCGGCTTTCCAAAACTGTCGAAACAGGATCGATCAAGCGAGTCTGACGAGGCGCACCCCGGCGGCTTAGCGGCGGATTCATACGATCACCTCCAGCAATGTGTTGAACTGTTTGACATGAACCGTTTCATAGGGCACGTTCCGAAGGTGGAAATGGTTCGTGGCGATGCCGCGAAGACGATCCCGCACTACTTGAAGGAGAATCCTCAGCTCATCGTCAGCCTCTTGTACCTGGATTTTGACATTTATGAGCCAACTCTCATGGCGTTGAAGCACTTTCTTCCTCGCATGCCCAAAGGGGCTGTGATCGCGTTCGACGAACTGAACCTGAAAGATTGGCGTGGGGAGTCGATCGCTGTTCTGGAATCCCTGAAGTTGCGTGAGTATCGCATCGAGCGATGCTCGTTTGGATCCGTGATGTCTTTTGCCCAGATCGAATAGGAAAGCCCGATAGCCAAACGAGTACGTGACACACACGAATCTTCATGATCACGATATTCACTCCATCGTTCGCCGATGAAGCGAACACGAATGCGCAGAACCTGACCGTGAAAGAGGTCGTAAGCCGTCTTCCGGCGGATCGGTTCAGGGTCGTGATGCTTGGCGACAGAGCTTCCGATCCGCGGATTCTCGCTCGCGAAAACACGGAAATCCTGGCGTGGTCCCGACATGGAAATACGGCGCGATTGCTTCCTCGCGTGCTGCTCTCGAAAATCGACGTCTATTTTTTTCCGCGCGAGGGGCCGCTGGATACGCTGTTTCTGTCTTTCAGGCGTTCTCTGCGGCTATCGGTTGCTTTGGTGACTTATATCGTGATGGCTCTCGACGAAATCGCTGTCGGGCCAACCATGACAAGATCGATTTGCGAGGCCGATTGCGTTCTTGGGAACTCGCGATATGTGTCGCAGACGGTCAAAGATCGCTTCGGAGTTGCGACCGGGACGATTTACGACGGGTTCGAACGGAAGTTGTTTTATCCGCGGACGGCGGCGGAGGCTAGCCGGACTGCATCGAAGCTTACGGTGCTCTATGCCGGTTCATTCCAGGCTCGGAAGAGAGTGGATGTCGTGATTCGTGAGGCGCCAAACTGGCCTTCTGTTGAATTTCGACTGGTGGGGAAGGGCGAAGAGGAACAGAAGTGCCGGTCTCTGGTGAGCGAATTGGGCTGTCGCAACGTGACCTTCGTTGGCCATCTTTCGCAGCAAGGAGTAGCCGACGAAATGCGAAAGGCCGACGTATTCCTTTTCCCCAGTGTGTTGGAAGGGCATCCGCAAGTTCTTGGACAGGCGGCATCCTGCGGACTGCCGGCGGTGGCCATGGAGAAGTATCGGCCGGACTACGTTGTCCACGGTGAAACGGGGTACTTGGTAAAATCGGAAAGCGAACTCTCACAGAAACTGGGTTTGCTGCTGTCGGACCAGGACTTGCGGCTCCGGATGTCGGCCGCGGCGGCTCGGCATGCCTTGCAATTCGACTGGGACAAAATTGCGCGAGATTGGGAAAGAGTGTTTGTGGAGGCGGCCGGCAAACGGCGCAGAAAATAAGCCATGCCCTTGAACCTTGGGGCATAGGATGGGTTATTGAGCATTTCTAAGTCTCTGTTGCGTTACGGAGGGTTTGTACTCTCTGTTACCACTGCCCGCGTTGTGGGCACCATACTTACGGCCGCCACCTTTCCTTTCCTGGTGCGGCGCCTCGGTGTCGATATGTATGGGCTGTGGAGCTACGTGGTTGCGGTGTGTGGCTTCACGGGACTCCTGGCGAATCCAGGGCTCACCACGTATGCCGCCCAGCAGGTGGCGGCTCGGCGCGAGGCGGCGTTTGAGACCGTTTCCGATGTCTTGGTGCTGCGCGCTCTGGCGGGTGGAGTTGCGGTGGTTGCGGTTCTGGTGGTCGCAAGTTTTGAAGTCCGGCAGGATGTCCGCTTCCTTCTTAAGTGGTACGGAGTGGCCTCGGTGTTAACCGGAGGCCTGTCGTTGGACTATCTGTTGTCTTCGCTGGAACTGTTCCATGTGCAATCATTCGTTTCGATCGCGCAGCAAAGTCTTTATGCTATCGGTATTTTCACGCTGATTCGATCTCCCAAGGATGTGATTTGGGTGCCCGTCAGTATCGTGGCTTCTGCGTTCTTGACCAGCCTGATTGGCTGGACGTTTCTGTGGCGGAAGGGGTATCGGTTCCGGTTTTCGATGGCACCGCGGCGCTGGGCCGTGATCCTGGTACCTAGCTTGCACTATGCGGGATCTTCACTCATGTCAAATCTCTATCATCGCAGCGGAACTGTGGCGGTGCGATGGTATCTCGGTGAGCACGCCTTGGGCTTGTATGCGGCTGCGGCGCGGTTGGCCGATCTGCTGCGTAACTTTCTTTCGATTCCCCAGACCGTTTTGATGCCGCGAATGGCGTTGCGCGCGAATTCCGCCGATGGGCTTCCCCGGCTTACAAGGATCGGCGCTTCAGTCCTGGTTTGGTTCGGCGTTCCTTTGACGGTGGGCGGCGTTGTAACCGCTCCAGTGGTTGTCCCCTGGCTGCTTGGCGCTCAGTTTCAGGAGGCGGTGCATGCTTTCCAATGGGTCGCACTGTATGTGATTACAGCGCCGGCAGCAACGCTATTCGCGGGAACAATTATTTACGCGATGGGCCGTCATCGGGCTTATTTTGTATCCACCTTGGCTGGCGCCGTCACTGCCGTACTTCTTTGTCTCATCCTGCCTCCGCTCTTCGGAGTCGCCGGCGCCTGTGTGGCCTTTGTGCTGGGCGAGTTCGCGGTTGCGCTTTGTGCCTTCTTGCTCTGTCCGCCGCAGGTGCGCGCTGCCGCCAAGACTCCGCTGCTGATCGTTGCCGTGATCGCCAGTCTGATCATGGGGGCTGTCTTATGGATTGCGCTTCCAAAACACTTGCCCCCATTGGTCTTGATCGGTCTGGGGTGCGCGGTCTATGCGATCAGTTGGGCGGCCATCGGCCGCAATCTACTGAAAAGGGAGGTCGAAGGTTTTGCATGACGCTGAACGCGGTCTACCGTGGAGATCAGTTCGCCATCGAAACATCGACAGAGCGAAGCGCCTTCTGAGCCGAAGCCCTTCCGTACAGCCTCGTTGCGCTTCAGCGCGACCTTAGATAGCATTGTTTTTATCGCGGTGACTCCAATATCGAAAACCAGCCGGCGGCTTGTTCTGATTAGCAAAATCTCTTTTCGCAATTTAAGTTGAATCCACAATGACCTGTGCAGCCGAGCTGAAATTGAACATCGGTTGTGGGACTTCGGGGATCGAGGGATGGGTGAATATCGACAATTCGCCCAGCGTCCTGCTTTCGCGGTTGCCGCTCGGGAGACGGATTTTTCATACCCCTGACTGGCCACATGACGTTCGCCGCCTGGATGTTCGCAAACGCATTCCATATCCTGATTCGTCGGTCTCTTGCATCTATTCTTCGCATACCTTCGAACACTTTACTTACGAGGAGTCGCAGGGCGTGGCGCGGGAGTGTTTTCGCGTTCTCAGGCCTGGCGGCGTCCTGCGGATCGTGGTGCCGGACTTGGGCATTATGGTGCGCGACTATCTTTCCGACACGGCCGATCCCATGGCCTCTCACAGATTTGTCTCGCGGCTTCTTCTGACGACCGGCCTTCGCGACGTCGTGCACGCCGGAGCGCATCACAAACAGATGTTCGATGCCCGGTCTCTTGCCCACATGCTGCAGGAAGCTGGTTTCCCAGTGCTTGAATTAAGTACCTTCGGCAGCAGCCGGATTGCTGAGATCGCGGAAATTGAGCTAGAATCCAGACGCTCTGAAAGCCTTTACGTTGAGGCTACAAAATAGATCCCAATTTGCCGGTCGCCCCATTTTTGAATCTCCGCTCGCGCGTTCTACAACTTCAGTCATGACCCGAAAGACTGTTATCCTTACGGAAATCATCGCCCCTTACCGTATCCCTGTTTTCAACGCTCTCGCGCGTCGGGACGGGATGGATCTGCACGTCATTTTTCTGGCAGAGACCGACAAGGCGCTTCGACAGTGGCACATCTATACCGATGAGATCCGTTTTTCATACGAAGTTCTGCCCTCCTGGCGATGGCGCGCGGGGAAGCACAGTCTTCTGGTGAATCGCGGATTGTGGCCGGCACTGGATGCAGCGTGTCCCCAGGCCATCGTTTGTGGCGGGTATAACTATCCCGCGTCTTGGGGATCGCTCTGGTGGGCCCGCCGGCGGAACGTGCGTTTTGTTCTGTGGACAGAGAGTAACCAGCGAGACCGGAGATCTGGACGCGCCAGTGTGGAACGGTTGAAGCGATATTTTGTGAAGTCTTGTAATGCCTTTGTCGTGCCCGGGAAATCCTCGTTTGCCTACCTCCTAACTCTCGGAGTCTGCGAGCAGGTTATCTTCACAGCACCCAACGCGGTCGATAACAACTTCTTTGCGACGCAGGCGGAGAGCGCAAAGTGCTATCCGGCCGCATTTCGAGAAAAGTTCGGGTTTCCGCGACGGTTCATTTTGTTTGTGGGAAGGTTGATTCCGGAAAAAGGTGCTTTTGATCTTCTCGAAGCTTATGCCAAACTAGAGAGCGGTTTGCGATCGGAGGTGGGCTTGGTATTTGCCGGCGATGGTGTCTCCAGAGAGGAACTGGCGCAACAGGCAAAACGGATCAGCCCGGGGACGGTTTGTTTTCCGGGATTCGCGCAGCGGGAGGATTTGGCTGGTCTGTATGCGCTCGCGGAAACCCTGGTTCTGCCGACGCACAGCGACCCCTGGGGTTTGGTAGTGAACGAAGCGATGGCGTGCGGACTTCCGATCATCGTGAGCAGTGTGGCGGGATGTTCGGCCGACCTGGTCGAAGATGGGTGGAATGGTTATGTGGTGCCTCCCCGAGATTCGGAGAAACTCAGCGTGGCGATCAATTCTCTGGTGCGGCAACCTGAGCTCAAGCAGCAGATGAGTGCGCGAAGCCTGGAACGAATTCGAAACTACTCACCGGAAGCATGCGCCGATGGCCTGGCCGCGGCCGCGATCTCCGCCGGGACGGGGGCTCGATGAATTCCGGGAAACCGCTGCCGTGGGCTGGCATCCTGATGGGCGTGAGCGCCGTCCTGATCCTGTATTTTTTCTATCAACATTTGCCTTACTTTGGCAACGTTTCTCTGCTGGAGGGGGTCTTGATGCTGGAGATAGTCATGGCCAGCATCTGGAAATATGAGCGAAGGTTTTTCGCTCTGTTGATGATCGCCTTTGTTTGGGCTGGCATGGGTGTCCCCTTTCAGGAGGCCTGGAGAGGCGGTGGACGCTGGCTCGTGTTGGCCGCGGGTGCGGCCGTGGGCTTCATTGTTTGGTCGAAGGTTCCGCGTAGGCCTTTCGGATCGATACATCTGATCGCTTTCTTTTGCGTCTCCGCCGCGTTTGTCTCCGCCACCGTTTCTCCGTGGGTGCAGATGGCTTCCCTGAAGGCTTTGAGCCTGTTGCTTCTTTTTATATATTGTTCTTCAGGCGCTCGCCTGGCCGTTCTCGGCCGGGAGGACCGTTTTCTTCGCGGTTTGCTCTGGGGATGCCAGCTCTTGGTCTATGGCACCGCGATCTGTTATTTCGTTCTCGGTGACAGCGTTTGGGGTAATCCCAACTCTCTCGGCGCGGCCATGGGCACCGGAGTGTTCCCAATCCTGTTGTGGGGCTGGCTCACCAGCGATGTGCCTGGAGTGAGGCTCCGCAGGCTGGCGGCCCTGCTGCTTTGCACGTACCTGGTTTATTTCAGCGTGGCACGCGCTGCGATGGCTTCGGTCATGCTCGTCACATTGATCTTCTGTGTTTGCCTGCGTCAGTACAAATTGCTGGTGAAGGTAGTGGCGTTAGTTCTGGTCCTGATTGCAATCAACGGGATGTTAGATCCGGGAGGCTTAAACAGGAAGCTAGGGGACATGAAGGATGCAATGCTTTACAAGGGACACAAGGAAGAAGGTTTGATGGGTTCGCGGAAGACACCTTGGGAAAAGACGAAGGCCTCGATCAAGGAGCATCCGTGGTTCGGAACGGGATATGGCACGGCTCCGACGGGCGAGGATCCCGGAGTGGGTTTTGGGATTGTCTCTTCGACCGCCGAGACGGCTCGTGAGCACGGCAACAGCTACCTGGCCATCGCGGAGTGGGTGGGTCTATTGGGTGTGGCGCCCTTCGTTGCGATTCTGGCGGTGACGGTGTCGAACGTATGCAAAGTCTGCGTGTGGATGAGGCGAACCGCCGACCCACGCCATTACTCGATCCCGCTGGCTATGGTGGTGTTATCCGGGCTTGTCCACGCCAGTTTCGAGGATTGGCTTTTTGCCGTGGGTTATTATCTCTGCGTGTTTTTTTGGGTCTTTGCATTCGTACTTGCGGATCTTGTCCCTGACGCTGTTGTGGTTCCAGTAGCGGGCGCTGTTTCCCGAGCTTCTCGTCCGTCGCCGGCTGAATTCGGAGCCGTCGTGCCCACCCGATGATCAGATTGTTCATCAATGGCCTGGCCGCGAGCGCGGGTGCAGGCCCTACTTACCTGCGCAACGTGATTCCCCAGCTCGCGCGGAGAACGGATGCGCAGACGACAGTCTTGCTTAGTGCCGAGTTGCGCAGGGAATTCGCTGAATTTCCGAATATTTCTTTTGCCGAGACCAGCCCAAGCCGCAAGGTATTGGGGCGTTTTATCTTCGAGCAGACCAAACTTCGGGACTTGGTGCGGCGCAGTTGTGCGCAGGTTCTCGTTTCTACCGGGAACTTTGCACTCCGGGACTCTCCGGTGCCGCAGATCCTTCTGTCGGGAAACTCTCTCTACCTATCGGCCGATTTCTACCGCGATGTCCGAAAACGGCGAGATTACATGCTTTGGGTCGACACATTGATCAAAGGTTGGTTTGCTCGCCGGTCCGTACACTGGGCCGACGTCACGGTCGCTCCGAGCAAGGCTTTTGCGGAAGACCTCGGCAAATGGACGGGGCAGAACGTGCTGCCTGTTCACCACGGGTTCGATCGTGACTTGTTTACCAGCGACTCGACCCCCTTGCCTGACTCCATGCGAAATCAGTTGAAGGAGTCGGCCGCTGCACTGAAGTTGCTTTTTGTAAGCCATTACAACTACTACCGAAATTTCGAGACTTTGATTCGGGCGCTGCCAATTTTGCGCGACCGGCTACCCGGAAAGAAAATAAAGCTGTTCCTGACCTGTCACTTGTCTTCATCGAAGAATCCAGGCTCGTATCGAGCCGAGACCGCGGTCGCGCTCATGAGCACACTTGGCGTCCGCGACAATGTTGTTGAACTGGGCACAGTTCCCTATAGATCGCTGCATCATCTCCACCGCGCCTGTGACATCTATGTGAGCCCGGCCTATACAGAAACGTTTGCCCATCCCCTGGTCGAGGCCATGTCGAGCGGCTTGCCGCTTGTAGTATCTGACTTGCCGGTGCATCGCGAAATCTGCGGGGATGCGGGAATCTATTTCCCCCGTTTCTCTTGCAATGCGTTGGCGGAACGGGTAGTCCAGATTCAGGAGTCGCCGGAGTTGGCGGAAAAACTCTCGCGCAATGGCCTGCGGCGTGCTCTCGACTTTAGCTGGAGCGAGCATGTGGAACGCCTGCTGGTTCTGGCCCAGCAATTGGCGCGGTCTGTGACCCGATCCGGGTGATTGATTCGATCCTCCACATTGGTCGGGGTTGTTTTCACTTGGAAGCGGATACGTAGAGGCTGTCGGCGAGATATGCCAAGGCCGGAGCCTGCCTTGAAAGCCGCTGCAAGCTGTGTGACAGGAGAACAAGTAGCTTGTACTGCCATGGAAAAAACCGCAAATCGCTGACTTGCGCATTGAGCGAAAAAAACCCGTTGACCTCAACCGAAGCGGGTCCGAGGGCGCTTCCGAAGGTGCGCCGGAGTTCCGGAATCGTCCAGTACCGGACTTCAAAGTCCCTGGTCTCGCGAAAGCCCCGGCGGAACTGATGATAGAGGCAGCGAATACCGAAGACGTTTGGAAGCTGAACCATGGCCTGCCCACCTTTTCGCAGAACACGATGAGTTTCCACCAGCACTGAACGGGCGTTCTCCTTTGAGAGATGCTGAAGCACACTGTAAGAAAAAACTTGGTCGAAGATCGAGTCGCGGAATGGCAGGTAGCGCCCGTCCGCTACCAGGTAAGACACTTGGATTCCCAACTGCCGCGCTACCCGCCGGGCGGCGCGGATGCCTTTGAGCGATGGGTCAATCCCGACTGGCCGGTAGCCGGATTGCGCGGCGGCCAGACACCACCGTCCCCAATTGCAACCGATTTCCAGGAAACTGCGGCCCTCGCCGGCGGGAAGGCGAAGCGCAGGCACGGGATATTCGGTCAGCTTGCCCACCAGATGTTGATATAGGCTGCCGTTGGTGGCGCCGATCCACTCTTTCACAAACGGATCGATCTCGCCGGGCCTCAACTGGATTGGGGGCAGATTCGTCCGGTCGCCTTCCTCGGCCACGGCCAAAGCGCGAGTTCCCTCAATGTGCGTTTGTTCGGCTTCGGAGACGAGCAAGATCGGGATGCCCTCTATGATCCGGTAGCGGTGACCCGAGGGACAATAGAGCCAATCAAATTCCTGGTGAAGATTTTGCCTATCCCGTGGACAAACCACGAGCTTCAGGAGTTCTTCGTCAAACGCTGGCATAGGGAGGGTCAACCACCAACGTAGTGCTGGTCACGCTGGCTGTCAATCCGAATCCAAGTCCGTTCGCTCAAGGTATCATGAACAGGCAGCGTTCAGTTCTGAGATTGAGCGAAACGGATGTCCCGAAGCGCGGAGGTGGTCCAGCGTTGCACGTCTTGACTCTCACTCCATTTTTTCCGTCGGACCAAAATGAGGTGAGCGGTTGCTTCATCGCGGAACCGATTGAACAGCTTAAGCGGCTCGGTGTCGATTGCAGCGTGATTGGAGTATCCCCGATCTATCATCCTCGAAGACAGCCGAGTTCATCGGCTGCGGCAGATTGGGTGCGATATCCGCAAGTCCCCGGAAATCTCGGGCTCTCAAGTGCGGGGAAGCTGCTCTACGCGCGTCTCCGGGGACGAATACGGAAGATGCACAGTGTGAAGCCGATTGATCTGATACACGCTCATTCCGCCCTGCCTTGCGGACACGCGGCCGCGTCACTTTCCAGTCGTTTGAACATTCCGTTCGTAATTACGATTCACGGGCTGGATGTGTTCAACACGTTCTTCCTGAATGGAATTCCGGCGGCTTGGCGGCGGAAGGTGTCGGTGGAGGTCTATCGCGCGGCGCGGACCGTAATATGTATCAGCAGCAAGGTGCAGGAAATTCTGAAAACCGGAATGCGGGCTGAAACGCGCAGCGCCATCGTGTACAACGGCGTGAATCCAAATCTTTTTTCGCCGGACTCGCCTGCGGCGGGACCGTTTGGGCCAGAGATTCTGATCGTCGGCAACCTCTTGCGCAGCAAAGGCCACGAACTTGTGTTGAGAGCGCTCGGAAATCTTCGAGCCTCCTTTCCGCAGATTCGATGCCGCATCATCGGCGAGGGGCCGGATCGCGCCCAATTTGAATTACTGGTGCGCGACTTGGGCATCGAGCAACAAGTTCTGTTTGTCGGCCGGCGGAGCCGGGCCGAGGTTGCCGTGGCCATGCGACGCTGCTCCGTATTCGTGTTGCCCAGCTGGAACGAGGGCCTGGGATGCGTGTATCTGGAAGCCATGTCCTGCGGCAAACCGGTGATTGGCTGCCGGGGCCAGGGAATTGATGAAGTGATTGAGCACGGCAAGAATGGCTGGCTCATCCCGGCGGATGGACTCGAAGAACTTGTGCAGGGGCTAGCCGCTTTACTGGGCTCGCCTGAAGCCTGTGCGCGCATAGGGACCGCCGCGCGCCAGACGATCCTGGAAAAGTTCACGCTATCGCACCAGGCGGAACACCTGTCCAGGATTTACCGCCAAGCTATCGATTGATTGGTCTGCTCATCTCAAGAATGGCTGGTCAAGAATGGCTGGTCAGGGATGCCTGCCAAGCTGCACTATTATAATGACGCCACCGGAGGATGGGTTGCTTCACCAGCGCTATAAAGACATCGTTTATTGTGGCGCTGCCAAGGCCACCGGCCAGCTGAATGGACTTGATCGAAGCAAAATCAGAAGCTGAGGTGTCGCAGTCGAGCGCCGCGGTGCAGGTACTGCCCGTAAGCGTGATCGTTCCGGTCCGCAATGAGGCTCGCAACTTGCCGCGCTGCCTGGAGTCGCTCGCCGGGGTCGGTGATGTGTATGTCATCGATTCCGAAAGCACGGACGACACGGTTGCGATTGCTCAGTCGCACGGGGCGAAGGTCGTCCAGTTTCATTATGCGGGGGGCTGGCCGAAGAAGCGCCAATGGGCGATGGACACGCTGCCGCTCGCGTACGACTGGATTCTCCTGCTCGATGCGGATGAAGTGCTGACGCCGGAACTGGTTGAAGAAATTCGGCGCGCGCTGCAAAACCCTAACGTGGACGGCTATTTCATCCGCCTGCAAATGTATTTTCTTGGAAGGGTCTTGCGACATTGCGATGCGAGTTTCTGGAAGCTGTCGCTGTTCCGTAAAGGGCGAGGTCGTTTTGAGTGCCGGTTGAGAGATCAGGATACATCGATGGCCGACATTGAGATCCACGAACACGTGGTGGTGGATGGGCCCACGGCAGAGTTGCGCAATGCGCTGGTCCATCACAATGTCGATTCCTTGTCGCGCTACATCCTGAAGCACAATGAGTACTCGAACTGGGAAGCGCGCGTGCTTTTGCAGCCGGAAGGCGATTCTAATTCTGCTGCGGTGAGGGCGGATTTATTCGGCACTCAGGCGCAGCGCCGAAGATGGCTCAAGCGGAATCTCTATCGCTTGCCGGGCTCTCCGGTTCTTCTCTTCCTGTACCGTTACGTTTTTCGTCTGGGGTTTCTCGATGGCGTGCCCGGACTGATCTATTGCGCCTTTCAAGCGGTGCAGATGTTTCATACCAAGGCTAAAATTGTCGAGCTAAAGTGCGAACTAAAGACGGGGAGGAACTGAGGCGGTGTGCGGCATCAGCGGACTCGTGAACTGCGGCGACCGGGAGACGCTCGCCCGGATGACGAACGTGCAGACGCACCGCGGTCCCGACGACTCCGGGCTCTGGGAGCGGCATTTCCCCGATGGGGGATACATCGGCCTGGGCAGCCGCCGTCTGGCCATTCTCGACCTTTCCGCCGATGGCCACATGCCCATGTCGAACGAAGATGGCACGGTGTGGATTACCTACAACGGCGAGATCTACAACTTCGCCGATCTGCGCCGTGAGCTCGAAGGCAAATCCAACGCTCATCGTTTTCGTTCGCACACCGATACGGAAGTCGTGCTTCATCTCTACGAAGAATATGGCACCGACTGCCTCAAAGACTGCCTAAACCGCCTGAATGGCATGTTTGCGCTCTCGATCTGCGACTTGCGCGGCTCTTCGCCGAAGTTATTTCTGGCTCGCGATCATTTCGGAATCAAGCCGCTCTATTACTGGGAGCGCGCCGGGAAACTGGCTTTTGCTTCCGAGGTCAAGGCGCTGCTCGAGGTGCCAGGAATCGAAGCGAGCATAAACCTCGAGGCGCTCGACAAATACCTTACGTTTCTCTGGGTGCCCGATCCGCTGACGATGTTCGAGGGAATCCGCAAGCTCCCGGCAGGCCACTACGCGCTTTGGCAGGGCGGCGAATTCGAGATCGAACAGTACTGGGACTTGACTTTCCCTCCGGCGGAACATCGCTTCGAACGGACGGAGGCGGATCTGGCGAATGAGGTTCGAGAGCGGTTCTGCGCATCGGTCGACCAACAGATGGTGAGCGATGTTCCGATCGGCGCGTTTCTGAGTGCGGGGATGGATTCATCGAGCATAGTTACGGCCATGGTGGCGGCCATGGCGCGAAAACAGCCGGTGCGGACCTATACGATCACGTTTCCCGAAAAATATCGCGTAGGCGAGACAACGATTGACGATCCCGGCGTTCCGCAGCGCCTGGCGCGCAAGCTGGGTTGCGAGCACCATGAGATCGTGGTCGAGCCCGATGTGGTCGGTCTGTTGCCGGGTTTGACCTGGCACATGGATGAGCCGACGGCCGATCCGGCGATCATCACCGCGTATCTGGTGTGCCGCGAGGCGCGAAAACAGGCGACCGTGCTCTTGTCGGGAGTGGGCGGCGACGAGATTTTCGCGGGATATCGCAAGCATGTCGCTCACGGCTGGGCGGAAGAATATCGGCGCGTCCCGGGCTTTGCGCGGTTGGCCGCGGAGCGCGCTCTGCTGGGGTTGCCGTCACTACGGGGGACGCGCATGAAAGGGTCGGTGCGTCTGGCGAAGAAGATGGCGCGGAGCGCGGCGCTCAGCCCGGCGGAAGCGTTCATCAGGAACTGCACGTATCTCGATGCGCAGCAGAAGACAGATTTGTATGCTCTAAAATCGCAGCAGGCGGCAAGCGGCAATTCCGCCGGCCAGCATCTGGCGGCGTTCGACAAAGTGCGGCACGCGGATTTTCTCAACCAGATGCTCTATCTAGACACTAAGATTTTCATGGCCACACTGAATCTGACCTACAACGACAAAATGAGCATGGCGTCGTCGGTCGAGGTGCGGGTGCCGTTCTTGGACCGGGGGTTCGCCGAGTTCGTTGCATGGAACGTCAGGCCAGATTTGAAGCTGAAAGGGAAATGGCGTCCTGTGACGAAGTACATTTTCCGCGAAGCCATGCGTAGTATGCTGCCAGACGAGGTGATGCGGCAGCCGAAAGCGGGATTCGCGGCGCCGGTAGATTACTGGCTAGCGCATGAATTGCGTCCTATGATGGACGATCTTCTTTCGGAAGCGCAAGTCAAGCGCAGAGGGCTGTTCCGTCCGCAAGTGGTACGCGGGTACATTGGGGAACACCGGCGGGGCGCGGAAGACTGGTCGATGCAAATCTGGCAACTGCTGACGCTGGAAATCTGGATGCAGCTTTTTCTCGACGGTGGCGCAAGGGCGTTTGCGCAGCGGCAGATCGACGCATCTCAACCACTCACGACAGCATGAAGCAACTCCTACAAGACGCGCGCACTGGCGACTTACGGGTCGCCGAAGTACCGGCTCCGCAATTGTTACCGGGCTCTGTGCTGGTGCGAGTGGAGGCGTCGCTGGTGTCGGCCGGCACGGAGCGCGCGTCCGCTGAATTTGCCAGCAAGAATCTGCTGGCGAAGGCGAAGGCTCGTCCCGATCTGGTGAGCGATGTGCTGGCCAAGATGCGGCGGGATGGTTTGGCTTCTACCCTGCAAACCGTGCGGTCGCGATTGGACCAACCGCAATCGGTGGGCTACAGCAGCGCCGGAGTGGTGGTTGCCGTTGGCGATGGCGTCGCCGACATCAGCGTGGGCGACCGCGTCGCTTGCGCGGGCGCGGGATATGCGGTTCATGCCGAGTTTGTCTGCGTGCCGCGAATGCTGGTTGCGAAGATTCCCGGCGGCCGGGAAGGATCGCCTTGGAAAGGATCGTCCAAGGTTTCCTGTGAAGAGGCAGCCTTCGGGACAGTAGGGGCTATTTGCCTGCACGGTATTCGAACTGCGGAGGCCGCACTCGGCGACACGGTCGCTGTGATCGGGCTGGGGTTGCTCGGGCAAATCACGGTCCAGTTGCTGAAGGCCGCCGGTTGCCGCGTCTTTGGAATGGATCTGTTGCGGCAGCGCGCCGATCTTGCGATTGGAAGCGGAGCCGAGGACGGGTGCACCGGCGCGCGTGAGTTCCGCGATCTGTGTTTCCAGAAAACGGGAGGCGCGGGCGTGGACTCGGTGCTGATTACAGCGGAGACTCCCAGCAGTGAGCCGGTGAATCTGGCGGCGGAACTGGCGCGCGATCGCGCCATTGTGGTTGCCGTGGGAACCGTTGGCATGGAGCTGCAGCGCAAACTGTATTACGAGAAGGAATTGGATTTTCGAGTTTCGCGCTCCTACGGTCCCGGTCGCTATGACGCTGCTTATGAGCAGAAAGGGCGCGATTATCCGATTGGCCATGTGCGCTGGACGGAGACGCGCAACCTGGGAGCGTTTCTGCAATTCATCGCGGACGGCAAACTGAACCTGCCGACGCTGATCACGCACCGCTTTCCCATGGAACAGGCCGCTCAGGCCTACGACCTGATTACGGGAACCACGCGTGAGTTTTTTCTAGGCGTGCTGATCACGTATGCGGGCGCCGAATCTGGAACCGCGCCGAGTTTGTCGGAGAAAATTCCGGTGGCCACCGTTGGACCAACGTCCGGTTCCGAAGGCTTGGGCGTGCTGGGAGCTGGAAGTTTCGCGCAGAACACGCTCTTGCCCGCGCTGAAGGCGATCCCGGGCGTTTCTTTCATTGGCGTCTGCAATGCGACTGGGCCGCGCAGCCGGAACGCGGCGGAGAAATTTGGATTTTCCTACTGTTCGAATTCAGAAGCTGAGCTGCTGCAGGATCCGAAGATCAAAGCGGTGCTGATCGCCACTCGTCATCACCTTCATGCCAGCCAGGCGCTGGCGGCCCTGCGCGCGGGGAAAGCGGTTTTCTGCGAAAAGCCGCTTTGCCTCAATGAAGGCGAACTGGCGGCGCTGGTTTGTGCGACGGCCGACGACCATGCTCCGTTCCTGATGGTCGGGTTCAATCGTCGATTCGCGCCCACGGCCGTGGAGATGAAACGGTTTTTGTCGGAGATCCACGAACCGTTGGCCATCCACTACCGGGTGAATGCCGGTTATATCCCCGCCGATCATTGGGTGAACGATCCGGAGCAGGGAGGCGGGCGCATTCTCGGCGAGGTCTGCCATTTTGTCGACTTCCTGTGCTTTCTCGCGGGCGCCTGTCCGATTGAAGTGCAGGCGCAGACCGTGGGCAATCCGGGGCAGTACAGCATGGATAACGTCGTCGCATCGCTCAAGTTTGCGAACGGCACGCTGGGGACGATCAGCTATCTTGCCAACGGCGACAAGTCGGCTTCGAAGGAGCGCGTGGAAGTTTTCGGCGGCGGCTCGGTTGCCATCCTCGAAGATTTTCGGCGACTCGAACTGGTTCGCAACGCGCGCAAACAAATCACGCGCGCGCGCTGGGGACAGGACAAGGGCCACAAGGCGGAGATGCAGGCATTTGTGGATGCACTTCGAGGCAAGATGCCGCCGCCCATTCCGTTTGAACAGGTGGTGGGCTCGACACTCGCGACCCTTCGACTGCAGAACTCATGCCAGACCGGGCAACCTCTGACGGTCGAACTCGGCGAGTTCGTCGCGGCCGCGCTGCGGAGAAAATCCCAGCACTAAGTGTCCCGGGCGAGATGGGTCCGCAGTGTGCAGGAGCGATATCCCTAATGAATTGTCATCCCGAGCGTAGCTCGGGATGACAAAGTCTGGTGAGTTGAGCTTGTGGGATTTTATTTTCAGCAGAGCCACTGAAAACGCGAGCAAAGGGAACGAGCCGTAAATGTTGATTCTGGGCCTGAACATGTTTCATGCCGACGCTTCGGCGGCGATTGTCGAAGATGGAAAAATTCTTTTTGCGGTGGCCGAGGAACGGCTGAACCGGCACAAGCATTACGGTGGTTTTCCCGCACTGGCGGTGAAAGCCTGCCTGGATGCGGCAGGCGCGAAGCTCACCGACGTTCAGCACGTTGCCGTGGGGCAGGACAGCGACGCGAACCTCGCCAGGAAAGTGCAGTATGCGCTGGTGAATCCGGCGAAGGTCTTGAATTTTATCAAGATGCGGCAGCGCAAAGAGTCGATGCGCAATGTGCGTTCGCTGCTGTCGCAGGCGCTCGACGTGGATGCCTCCACGCTGAAGTTTCAGGAGCATCATCTGGAGCACCACATCGCGCACATCGCCAGTTCGTACTACTGTTCGCCGTGGGAAAAGGCTGCGGGCTTCAGCTATGACGGTTCGGGAGATTTTGTGTCCACGATGATGGCGCGCTGCGAGGGACACGAAATTGAGGTGCTCGACCGTGTGTTTCTGCCGCACTCGCTGGGCAGCTTCTACACTATGATCTGTGATTTCATCGGCTACAGGAAATATGGCGATGAAGGCAAAGTCATGGGGCTGGCGCCGTACGGGAAAGACGCATACCTCGACGAGATTCGGAAGGTTGTGGCTCTAAGGAATGGCAACTTTCAACTCAACATGAGTTACTTCAAGCCGCTGGGGAGCAGTCAGGGAATGCAGGTGCTGCCCGACGGAACGGTGCGCCTGGCGCGGCATTTCTCCGACAAAATGGAAAAGCTTTTCGGTGCGCCTCGTGAACCCCATGCCGAGATCACGCAGCGGGATATGGATCTGGCGTATGCCATGCAATATTGTTTCGAGGCAGTGTTCTTTCATCTTATGAACGAGGTGCACAAGCGCGTTCCCGACGAGAATCTTGCCCTGGCGGGGGGCTGCGCACTTAACAGCGTGGCCAATGGCAAAGTGTTTTCCCGGACGCCATTCCGGCGCACCTGGATTCAGCCCGCGGCAGGCGATGAAGGCCTGGCGATTGGCGCAGCGCTGCATACGTATCACTCGGTGTTGAAACAGCCGCGGCGCGAGCAGATGAATCATGCCTACCTCGGGCCGGAGTTTTCCGAAGCGCAGATTGAGTCGGCATTGAAAAGCGCGGGCGTAAAGTATCGGCGACTGGAGCGCGCGCCGCTGCTCGACGCTGTTTCCGATGAGATGGTGAAGGGCAATGTTGTGGGATGGTTTCAGGGACGCATGGAGTGGGGACCGCGCGCCCTCGGCAATCGCTCTATCGTCACCCACCCCGGCCTGCCCGACATGAAGGATGTGTTGAACGCTCGCATCAAACACCGCGAGTGGTTCCGTCCGTTTGCCCCCTCTATATTGGCCGATGCGCAGCACGAGTATTTCGAGCACGATCATCCGTCGCCCTACATGCTCCATGTGTACAAGATTCGCCCGGAGAAAAGGAAGAGCCTCTGCGCCGTGAACCACGTGGACAACACCGGGCGATTGCAGACCGTGGCGCGGGAGGAGAATCCGCTCTACTACGATCTGATCCAGACGTTTGGCAAGAAAACCGGGATCCCGGTGATCCTGAACACGAGCTTCAACGAGAATGAGCCGATCGTGTGCACACCGCAAGAAGCCATCGATTGCTTCCAGCGAACCAAGATGGATGTGCTGGCCATCGGGCCGTTTCTTGCGTGCAAGTCTGAAGTCAGGATAGAAGACTCAAGACCGAGAACTGGCATCACCCGGCATGACTGAAACCCCAGTTGCGGTGGCCGCGTCTTCCGCGCTAAAGCTTCGGAGAGTCGCCGCTTGGCGCGGCATTCGAGTGCTCGCGTGGGATGGAGACGTTCTCTACGGGTGTCGCGGATATCAGATCGTTCGTCTGCACGTCCGTCCGCAAATTGCCGAGAGCGAACCGTGGGAAATGGTCGCGCGCTTTCGTCCAGTCTGGTGGAGGAACTTCACTTCGCGCATCGCGCTGAGCTATCGTCTGATGCGCGATGGCTTTCACGCGCTAGCCATTCTCGGCAGCGCTCTCGAAGGGCAGACAAAAGATCGGACGATGGTTGGCGCGGTTCCGGGCGCGCTCGTGACGCGAACCCCGGGCAGCATTGAATTTCATGTTACTCATCAGGTGCAGCGCGGCACACGGCCGCTGCACGTCACCGCGGTTCCATCGGGAAGCATTTACTGGGGCGAGTATTTCGACAATCGCGAGCGCGCGGAAGTTCACATCTACGTTTCGACCGATCGAGGACGCACGTGGCAGATTGCTTACACATTTCCGGCGGGAAGCATCCGGCACGTCCACAACATTGTTTACGACCGCTGGGGCGATTGCCTTTGGATACTGACGGGCGATGAAGACCCGGAGTGCAAGGTGCTGCGCGCTTCCGCTGATCTGCGCTCGGTGGAAGTGGTGCGGGCGGGGAACCAGCAAGCCCGGGCCGTGGCTGCGATTCCAACGCAACAGGGGTTGTATCTTTCGACCGACACGCCTTCCGAGAGGAACCACGTTTATCGAATGGATCGGACGGGGAATGTTGAGCAGGTCGCCGACCTCGCTAGCTCTTCGATATTTGGTTGCGAGGTTGGCGAGGCGATGTTTTTTTCGACGATGATCGAGCCCAGCGCCGTGAACACCAGCCGTGAAGTCCATCTCGCCGCATCCAGAGACGGCACGAACTGGCAGGTGTTGGCTCGCTGGAAGAAGGACAATTTGCCGATGCGTTGTTTTCAGTACGGTAACGCTTTCCTGCCCGATGGCGAGAACTCCACTCGTTATCTTGCAGCGACGACTATCGCGGTTGAAACGGACGACTTGGTGACCACACTCTGGGAAGTCGAATCGGCATGAGCCTTTCCACGCGTTGGCATTATTACCGGCGTGTCTTCCGCGCCTACCTTGGTTCTGGACGAAGCCAGCTGACGTTCTGGCACGAGGTGCCAGAGATCAATCCGCGCGCCGCTGCCAGCCGGCTTGGAGAGTACTACATGCTGTTTCGCGAGAAGGCGGACTATGCCGGCCGCTATGACGCTGCCGGCATTCCCATGCTCGACTACCACGGAGTGATTGGCCTACAGTACAACCCGATTGCGATTGCGCAGTGGGGGCTCGCTAACTACAACCGTTTCTGCGAGGCCGGTGACGAAGCTCGCTGGCAGAAAACTCTCAAAGCTGCCGATTGGCTTGCCGTCAACCTGGAACAGAATGCTCACGGGCTTTGGGTCTGGAACCATCATTTTGATTGGGACTATCGTGACAAGCTCAAGGCGCCATGGTATTCGGGACTGGCGCAGGGACAGGGCGTTTCACTTCTTTTGCGGGCGCATGCTCGTTCGGAAGAGGGCAAGTATCAACTCGCGAGCGAAAGGGCGTTTGTCGCACTGACACGTCCGATTGCCGAAGGTGGTGTACTTTTTGAGGACGAAGACAAGAACCTTTGGATCGAAGAGTATCTCGTCGAACCGCCGACGCATATTTTGAACGGATTCATGTGGGCCTTGTGGGGAGTGTTCGATTACTGGCTGGCGCGGTCGGATGCTTCAGCGAAAATCATTTTCGATCGCGGAGTCGAGGCGCTGGTTCAAAATCTGGCGCGGTTCGATACCGGTTACTGGTCGCTGTATGAGCAATCTGGAACGCGGCTGAAAATGCTGGCGAGCCCTTTCTATCACCAGTTGCATATCGTACAGTTGCGCGTGATGACCATGCTGACGGGAGACGCTCGCTTTGCGGCGGTTGCGGAACGGTGGGAAGGCTACACGCAGCGACGCCGCAATCGGACGCGGGCCCTGGTCGAGAAAAGCGTTTTCAAATTGCTGCATTACTAATTGCTCGAATACGGATCGCCCTAATACGGATCGCCCTAATACTGACCGTGAAGATTCTCTACGTCTCGCAATATTTTCCGCCTGAAATGGGCGCGCCGGCGGCGCGCGCGGCGGAGTTGTCACGGCATTGGGCGCGGATGGGGCATGAAGTGACGGTCCTCACTGGATTTCCGAACCATCCGACCGGCGTCGTGCCCGAGGATTGGCGCTCCCGGTTGCACGGAATGCATTACACGGAAACCGTCAATGGAGTGCGCGTTGTGCGAACGTGGCTGTGGCCGTTGCCGAATCGAAAGGCGCACGAAAGAATCCGCAATTACGCTTCGTTCTGTATCTCGGCTGCGGTCAGCGGGCTGCCGCTGCCGAAGCCGGAGGTGGTCATCGCCACATCTCCTCAACTGCTGGTTGCGCTTTCGGGATGTTGGCTGGCGTGGTGGAAGCGCGTTCCCTTCGTTTTCGAAGTGCGGGATCTTTGGCCGGAATCGCTCGCGGCCGTCGGCGCGGGCAGCGAAGGAACTTTGCTCCATCGCACGCTCGGCGCGATCGCGGGATTCCTTTACCGTCGCGCCGACCGCATTGTTGTCGTGACACCTGCTTTCAAGGATCACTTGATGCGGTACTGGAACGTTTCCGCCGCAAAGATTTCCGTTGTCGAGAATGGAGTGGAGACCGATCTTTTCCGGCTCGATCCGGCAGCGATGGAAGTGCGAAAGCAGCTAAAGCTCGAAGACCGTTTTCTGATTTGCTACATCGGCACGATGGGCAACGCTCATGGACTGGAGACTATGATTGCCGCCGCCGAAGAACTACAGGCTGCGCTGCCACACGCGATGTTCTTACTGATTGGAGAAGGCGCGGAAAAAGAACGGATCGTGGGACTCGCGGCAGGGCGCGGACGCAGCAACATTCGGTTCCTCAGCCAGCAGCCGCGGGAACGGATCCCCGCCTATATTTCGGCTGCCGATCTCTGCCTGGTCATGCTGAAAAAGACCGAGTTGTTCAAGACGGTGATTCCCACCAAGCTTCTCGAATACATGGCGTGCGAACGGCCGGTCATCGTCGCTGTCGACGGGCAGGCTCGCCAGATTGTCGAAGAGGCCGGCGCCGGCATTTTTGTGGAACCCGAGAACAGCCAAGCCCTGGTTAAAGCGATCCTAGACCTGGCGGAAGACCCCGAGCGCAGACGGCAGATGGGAACTAGCGGGCGGCAATACATCGTCAACAGACTCTCCCGCGAAAAAACGGCGCAGGACTACATCACTGTGCTGGAAGCGCTCGGCGTGTAGCGCGGACGATCCCTTCGGAAGGGAGTGTCCACGCCCTCTAGTGATAAACCGCAAGGAGTGCCAATCCGCTGGTCAGCCCTACGGCTGCGTCCGCAGAACGATAGGCCGCAGCCTTGGCTCCACTTCCGGGTATGAACAATATGTCGCCTTTCACCAGGGGCACATCCGGTGCCTTCGCATAAAGTATCTTCTTGAGGCTGACGTGTATTTCCTGAATCCCGTTCGGCGTCTGCCGCAGGATCCTGGTTTTGTTCAAGGCAGAGGTGCGGGTACCGCCGCCGGCCAGCGCCAGGGCTTTGAGAACACTGAGGGCGGTGTCCTCTGAAACTAGAAACCCGCTGGGACGCTGCACGTCGCCCACGACATAAACGATGCCGGCGCGCGAAACAATGATCAAGTCTCCCGGATAGATATCAACGTTCTCCTTCGTATCTTCGGCCAAGTTATTAGATGTCAGCTGGAGCTCAACCTTCTGATCGGGATCTCCGTGATGCTCAATGGTGATAATGCGGCCTGCCTTTTCGGTGAATCCCCCGGCCGCAGAAACCAAGTCGAAAAGACGGCGCTCGCCAACCGCAGGGTAGGCCCCGGGACGATTGACCTCTCCCACCATCGTGATGGCTTGCGAGGCGGACTCGTTCACGAAAATGGAAACGTGCGGGCTGCGGACAAAGCCTCCAGCTTCCAGGCGCTTTTGGATCAACTCCTGTGCTTCATCGGTAGTCAGGCCGGCAACGTGAACATAGTCGATCAGGGGAAGGTAGATGTCTCCGGAACCACTCACGCGCGTCTTGAGCGAGAGTTCGGGCACTCCGAACACGGTGATGTCGATCAGATCGCCGACACCCAGCTTCACATTGGAATTAGCCAGCAGACGATGGGTTTGGGGCGAAGCTGCTTCGTTGGCAGGCGCGGACTGCGGCGCCTCCCCCGGGGCCGGTGTCTGCGCCAGAAGGTGGAGGCTGCACAAAGCGACAAAAAACAGACACGAACTCCGCAAACAGCGACGATTCCGCCCGGACATACTAAGACTCCTGATTTTTCGCGTATGTCGAGTCTAACACACGCAACCCGCTAAAATCGGCGCAGAACGCTCTGTTTCACAGCCCCAGGACCAACAATAATTAATCAGAAATCACCGAGAGTAGTTGCTTATCGACGGCCACGAGTTGTATAGTTCCAGAAAACTAACATTTGGATTCGTCACGGGCAACACTGAGCGGGGGAAGCCCGTCTAAAAGAAGCTGCATCGCACGCGGTCTGAGATGCGGGATGTTTCAGCCGGAAGGGGATTCTGAATTTGACGCTCCTGTTCTTTGCGTTGTTTGTATTCTCGCTGGCCGTATCGTTTGTGGCAACGCGTGAAGTGCGAGACATGGCGACCCGCAGAGGCTGGGTTTTCATGCCGCGAGACGGACGGCATGTCCATCAGGCTCCGCTTCCCCGGTTGGGGGGCGTGGCGATTTTCCTCGCTTTCTCGGTCAGCTTGGGCGTGTGGCTGGGTCTTTCCCTCGTATTTCCCCGCCTGCGCGATGGTCTCGCTCGCGTTACTCTTCTCCGTATCTATGTGCCGGCCTGCCTGATTTTTTGTCTCGGCATCTACGATGATCTCCGCGGCGCGGGACCGTACTTGAAATTTACCGTGCAGGCGATCGCCGCTGCGATGCTCTTCGCCGGGGGAATGCGCGTTCTCGATCTGCCACTGATCTTCGGATCCTACTCGTTGCCATGGTTCGTCGGGTTGCCGCTCACGGTGTTGTGGGTGATGGCGGTTACCAATGCTTTCAATCTCATCGACGGCCTCGATGGTTTGGCTGCAGGATCGGCCTTGTTTTCGACGATGGTGTTTTTTGTCTGCGCGCTGGTTAATCATTCGTGGCTGGGCTCGCTGATGAGCCTGACACTCGCCGGCGCCATTCTGGGATTTCTACGCTTCAACTTCAATCCCGCTACGATTTTTCTGGGTGACTCGGGCAGCCTGTTCATCGGTTTCATGCTCAGCGCGCTGGCTCTGGCCGGAGCGCAGAAAGCGCCGACGTTCGTGGCGGTCGCCATCCCGGTGGTCTCGTTTGGATTGCCGATTCTGGAAACGTTGCTATCCATCCTGCGACGGTTGATCAGCGGGCGCCCTATTTTCACCGCCGATCGCGAACACATCCACCACAAGTTGCTGCAGCTGGGTTTTTCGCATCGCCAGGTGGTGATCGTTCTCTACGCTGTCTCGGCGGTGTTCGCCATGCTTAGCCTGTTCCTGCTTTGGCCGACGGGCAGCACCCTGGGACTGGTGCTGGCGGTCGTGGGTACCGGCATCTGGCTGGGAGTGCAGCACCTGAACTACCTCGAGTTTGGCGAACTGCGGCGAGTGGCGCAGCGCACCATTGACCAGCGGCAGATCGTGATCAACAATCTTTCGGTCCGCCGCGCGGTCGAGGAACTCAAAGTGGCCGGCGATTTCAACCAGGTGCGCAGCGTCCTGGTGGCCGCCTTCGATAGCAACGATTTCGATGGGTTTGAGTTGCATCTTAAGTCGCTTCCCGGCGATCAAGCGATGCCCAGCGAAACCAACCGACACTTCCACTGGAGCAAGGTTCCTCACATGGCGGCAATTTCCAACGAGCCTTCGTGGAAGCTGACGCTGGACGTAGTGACAAGTTCGAACCGGCATCGCGGCTCACTCGTCGTTTATCGCATCTACAGCCCGCGTGATCTTCAACTGGATGTCAACCTCCTGACTTCCGAGTTTCCTTTTACCCTTGCCGACGCGCTTGATCGAGTGCTGACCATGCCCGAGGTTCTGATGCCGGCAGCGCAAAACGGCACGCCGTTTCTCGCCGCGAACCTCTAACAAGCTGAGCCAGAGTTTCATTGATTAACAACTCGAGCGATGACCGGGCTCCCGCCGGCAAATTACTTCTTCTTCAAGAAAACACGAAGGATGCAAAGAAGTGCACTTATACCGACATTGTGGTGCAAGAGTTGGGTGAATGTTTGGTGAGGGTTATCTCCCAAGATGTTCTTGAGAGGCCAGATTATTTGCTTTGAACATAGTTCGGAAATACATTAAGCTGCTCGCGTCAGCGTAGGCCACTATGCTTCCCTGTAGAGCCTCACTGAGACCCGGGTCGTTAAGTCTGCGAAAATTTGAATGAGCTTCAGAGGAAATTCTTTTGAACGTCCAGCGGCAGGCAACCGTCAACTACATCCGAATATCTCGGTTGCAACGTATTAGCGCCACTGCTGTCTGACTCTTGTCCGCGCCTCAGGGCCTGCCGGGTTGGTAGGCCTTTTCTTCAGCGGGCCATAGGGAAACGGCGCGGCAGAATTTGGTTTGGGTTTGGGGAGTGCGATCTCATCCACAACTTCAGATGACACAGTTTAGGCACGAAGCTAAGGCCCTACGACATCCAACCCTTATGCTCCTCTGGCGCAGTGTCGCCAATTACAGCAGTGAGGGATTCGTGGCCTGTTTGCGAGATGAGTCTAGAATGACTGACATGAAGAAGCGTTTTTCGATCGTAAGTACGGTGGTGATCGTGCTCGGGTTTGGCCTGGTTGGGGTGGTGTGGGCTCAGGAGTATGAGGGGCCGATGTCGGCATTGCGGTTTGTGGTCGTGCGCGACTACAACGGCAAGCCGGTGAGGGATGCGGCGGTGGTACTGCATCCGGTGGATCGGAAGGGAAAGCAGTCGCGCGGTGGTATGGAGTTGAAGACGGACAACGATGGGCGGACGAATATTGACGGGATTCCGTATGGTCCGCTGCGGGTGCAGGTGCTGGCGCCGGGTTTCCAGACGTTTGGGGAAGACTACGAGATCAACAAGCCGGAGTTGCAGATCACGGTGAAGCTAAAGCGTCCGCGGGCGCAATACTCGCCGGGCGCGAACAACGGAGATACGAAGAAAGCTGACGACAAGAAACCGGCGGAGCAGAAACCGCAGTAATCAGAGGCGCTTTGACAAATGTTCGAGTGAGATTGCATATGAAAAGAAATTTTTCGATGGCGATAGTGGCGGCGATCATACTTGGGTTCGGCATGGTTGGGTTGGTGTGGACTCAGGATGATGCAGGGCCGACGTCGCGCTTGCGGTTTGTGGTGGTGCGCGACTCCGACGGTAAGCCGGTGAAGGATGCAGCGGTGGTACTGCATCCGGTAAAGCGCAAGGGGAAGCAGGAGCAGGGAGAGTTGGATCTGAAGACGGGCGCAGAGGGGCGGACGAGCGTTGACGGGATTCCGTATGGTCCACTGCGGGTGCAAGTGCTGGCGCCGCATTTCCAGAGTTTTGGGGAGGACTACGAGATCAACAAGTCGGAGATGGAGATCACAGTGAAGCTGAAGCGTCCGGGCGGGCAGTACTCGGTGTACGAGAATCACGGGGACGACAAGAAACCGCAGTAAGGAGCGGGGGTGGACGCAGGAATTCTATTTGTGGGAGTGACAGGGGGAGCCGGGTATCCTACAATCGGCTGCCATGGGATTGCAGGAACTTACCGTCGAGCGCTATGAAGGAGTGGCGGACGATCAGCGGATCTTGTTGCTGCGTGGTCCGATCACGATCGAAACCGCGCCGCGATTCGAGCAGGCGGTGCAGCACGAGCACGCGGAGACGATGATTCTGGATTTGACGGCGGTCCCTTACATTGATTCGGTGGGATTGGGGTCGCTGGTGAGGGTGTACGTATCGCATCAGAAAACGGGACGATGCCTGGTGCTGACAGGTATGAAGCCGCGGGTGCGCAAGATTATGGAAATGACCAAGGTGAACGAATTTTTCGTGACCTTTGGCACGACGTGGGAGGCGGTGGAAGCGCTGGCTAACACCGGGACGGCTTGAAGGGAAGTCGGTTAACCGCGGGAGTTCACCGGGCGTAGAGCTGATTTCATAAAATGCCTTTCAACTCGGAAGGCACGTCCCTCAGGGGCTAAAGCCCGCATTCCTCCAGGCCCTGAACGGCGCGGCTGAAGCCGTGCCCTACCCAAAACCGATTTATGAAACCAGCTCTAGTCAGCCGGCCAAGGACTCAATTGCATGTACTGCGTCCGGCGGAAGCGTGAGGTCGCGGCTGGCCAGATCCTGCTTCATGTGCTCTCCGTCGGAGGTGCCGGTCAGAGGCAGAATTCCGACGGTGCGGGCGAAGCTGAACACGACCTGGGCCGGCGTAGCGTTAGCGTTCGCGGCCAGACGGGCGATCAGAGGATGGTGTAGCACCTCCTGATTCGCGGTAAGAAGCGAGAATCCCTGATAGATGATTTTGCGCTCCCGGCAAAACAATCGCGCGGCGCGGTCCCAGCTAAGGCGGGCATAGCAGCGGTTTTGCACGAATGCAGGAAGTTCGGCGCGGGTGGTTGCCATCTGCTGCAGGTGACGCAGGGAAACGTTGCTTACGCCGAGGAAACGGGCGCGGCCGGCATCGCGCTCTTTCTGCATCGCCTCCCAGACCTCGTTGTCAGCATCGGTCCAGTCGTGGTTGGAGGAGGGACCGTGCAGCACGTAACTGTCAACGTAGCCGGTCGCGAGATGGTCGAGCGAACTGGCCATTGACTGAGCGACCTGAACGGAAAGCGAGGCTGCGGGGTCGCAGGGCAGGCGGTGGTCCTGACCGGGCCGATAGGTAAATTTCGTTTGCAGAAAAAGATCGTCGCGCGTGACCAAGCCGGCGCGATAAGCAGCGGCCAATCCTTGGCCCACTCCTTCTTCGAAGTAATGCCGCCGCTGGTTCGCTGTGTCGATGCCGCGAAAGCCCATGCGCAGCGCGAGTTCGGTGAGGGCCGGGGTGCGATCTTCCTTCCAGGCGGTGCCGTAGAGAAAATCGGGGAGTGGCGAATGTGAGTGGGGCAACGAATTATTCACGCGATCACCGGAATGTTGCTGAGTCCTTTGGTGCCGAACAGGCGGCGATAGCGTTCGATTTCGGTCGGCGTGCCGAGCGCCTTGGCGTAGTTATCTGAGAGCTTGACTGCGGGCTTGCCTTCAACAGTGGATACCTTGCAGATCAGGCTGATTGGGTCAAAGTCGCTGCCGGCGGCGGGATCGCAGCCGCGGAAATCGTTGGTCAGAAAAGTTCCCCAACCTGCACTGAAACGAATGCGCCGGCCCGGGGTCCACTTTTTGGGATCGAGGAAATCGGCGGCACTGCGAAAGTCGTTTATCGTGGTGCGAATCGTGGCGCCGCCCGCCAGCGCCCCGCCAAAATAGGCGTGCAGGCCGAGGATGTCATCGACGTCGAGTGCGTCGGACGCGATGATGAGCTTTTTATGCGGATCGCGACCGCGCTCCTTGAGCCATTGAATATATTCATCGCCTGCGACGTAGGGATTCTTGCTGTCGATGCGTTGGCCCGTCCAATCGGCCGTCCAGTCGGGGGCATGGTCGAGAAATTGCGTAGTTCCAAAAGTATCCGGCAGCATGATGCGGAGAGCGCCTTCGTAGGTGCTCTGCCACAACTCGAGGACGCGGTATTGAGAAGCTTTCAGGGTATCGTCATCGGGCGCGAGTGCGGCGAGAACCATGGGGATCTCGTGCGCGTTCGTTCCGATGGCTTCCAGATCGTGCTTATGGGCGAGGAAGGCATTCGAGGTTCCAGTAAAGGCGTTGCCGAGATTCGCTGCCATGGCATTGACCACGTATTCCTGCCAGAGGAAGCTGTGGCGGCGCCGGGTTCCGAAGTCAGCCACGGCAAGGCCGGGAACGCCGCGCAGTCGCTCGATCTTGCCCCAGAGCTTTGTTTTCGCCCTGGCGTACAGGATGTCGAGACCGAACTCGCGCAGCTTTTTCAAACCGGCTCGGGTCTTGAGCTCGTCAAGGATGGAGAGCGCATAGATCTCCCACATCGTCGTCTCGGTCCAAAGGCCGTCGAAAGTGAGATGGAACTGCCCGTCGTTGATCGATAGTTCATAGTCCGACAACCGGAAATCACGTTCCAGCCATTCCAGAAAAGCGGGTTCAAAGATTCCGCGGCGGCCATAGAAGGTGTTGCCGGCGAGCCAGACCAGTTCCGACCTGCGAAACCGGAGGCTGCGAGCGTGCTCCATCTGGTGGACAAGCTCCTCGCGCGGGAACATGTCGGCGAGGCGGAAGGAAGTGGAGCGGTTGAACAGCGAAAACGACACTCGGGTTCTCGGGTAATGCTTCCAGATGAACTGGAGCATCAGCAGCTTGTAGAAATCGGTATCGAGCAAGGACCTGGTCACCGGGTCGAGTTCCCAGTTATGGTTGTGCGCCCGCTCGGCGAAGTTGACGATCATCGCGTACTTTCTCGCGTACTATCCTCTGTGACCGTCCTGAGAAAATCAACCGCAGTGACGTTAGGAATGTCTTTTTTGCGGACTGGCTGACTTGGGGAAGGCAAACACGGTACTATCGAATTTCTGCATGAGACCGCCTCGGCCTTTCACCGCTGCACCCCGGAGTCCTTCGTCCGCATTCCGGAGTTGCTCATCCTTATTCCGGAGCTGCTCACCGCTGCTTGTTGTGACGGGGCAGGCCCACGGGTGGGTAGAGTTCTCTGGCCGTGCTCTGCGCGCGCTGGCGGTCGGGGTTTTGCCCGGAATGTTCCTTCTGCGAACGACCCGCGGGGAGATTTACAACATTCTCTGGGCGCTGGTGTTTGGCTTCGCCACGCTGAATATTTTGACCCTGGGGGCGCGCCGTTTCGAACATGACCGGGGTCTGAGCTTTGGCGAGATTCTGGCGATTCTGGTGGTGGTGGTGTCGATCGTTCTGCTGGGTTGGGAAATGCTGTATCTGTTCAATATTCTGCCGATTCGCCTCACGCCGCGCTGACGCGGATTGCGGCCAATTGCGGTATGATCGCGTGTGGTGAAACGCGAATCCAATTCTCGTGAGTCTAGTTTTGACGTGACTTGTCCTTGCTGCGGCGCGGTCATGAAAATCGACGCGGCGACGCGCAGCATCATAGCGCATACTGCGCCCGTCAAGCCGAAAACCTTCAACGACATGGAAGAAGCGGCTCGCGCCATGAAGGAACAGGACAGCCGGCGCGACTCGATTTTTCGCCAATCGATGGAAGCGCAAAAGCATGCCTCGGAGCTGCTGGAGAAAAAATTCCAGGAGGCGGTGAAGAAGGCCAAGGAAACCCCAGACACGGGAAAGCCGATCCGGGATTTCGATTTAGACTGAGGCGTTGCTGCTTTCTCACCGCCGAGACGCTGAGGACGCCGAGAAAAACAAACACTTGCATGAGTCTTCCGCTTCTTTTGGGGCATCGTGGGGCTCGGGCTTTCCGCCAAATTCCTGAAAATACTTTGGCATCGTTTGAGTTTTGTTTGCGCCACGGCTGCGACGGGTTCGAATTCGACGTGCGGCTTTCCGCCGATGGGCAGGCTGTGATCTGCCACGACGCGACCATCGGAGGGATGAAGATCGAGGACACGGCGTCGAAGAGCCTGCCGTTGACAACACTGGAAGATGTTCTGCGGCAATTTGCGCAGCGGGCGTTTCTCGATATCGAGCTAAAGGTTGCGGGGCTGGGGCTGAAGACGCTCGCTGAATTGCGCAAGTATCCGCCGCAAAAGGGATTCGTGGTTTCGTCTTTTCTTCCCGATGTGCTTGTGGCAATTCACCTTCTCGATCCGGCGATTCCGCTGGGATTTCTTTGTGAGACGCGGGGTCAGCTTCGAGGTTGGCGCGAAATGGCGGCGGAGTGGGTGATTCCGCAATTCAAATTGGCGGATGGAAAATTGGTCGAACTGGTTCATGCGGCGGGGAAGAGAATCATGGTCTGGACGGTGAATCGCGCCGAGCGCATGTGTGAGCTCGCAGCGTGGGGCGTGGATGCGATTATCTCGGATGAGACGGAACTGATGGTTCGCTCGCTGCGATAAGAGTGAGAACTTTTCCGAATTGCGCCAGCTTAGAACGCTGCCGAGCTGCGCTCGGCTTTGACGGGGCAAAGCCCCGTCCCCACACGTGCTTCGCCATTGCTCGCGGAATTCACCTCATTTACATTGAACAGGATGCCCACTACAGGCGAACGATTCGAGCGAGCGGTTCAAATCATGGCACGGTTGCGGGCTCCGGGCGGATGCCCGTGGGACCGCGAACAGACTTTCGACACCATCAAGCCCTACACGCTGGAAGAGGCTTACGAAGTCCTCGAAGCCATCGACAATCGCGATTGGCCGGAACTCACCGGCGAATTGGGCGACCTGCTGCTGCAGGTGCTGTTTTATTCGCAGATGGCAAGCGAGGATGGTCACTTTTCGGTAGATGATGTGCTAGACCGGCTTTCCAACAAACTGGTGGATCGGCATCCGCACGTTTTTGGTGATGTGAAGGCGGATACTCCGGCCGAAGTGCTGCGCAACTGGGAGGCGCTGAAAGCGGAAGAGAAAAAGAAAAGGCTGGCGGCGGACCTGGGCACGAGCGCGAATCAGTCCGACGGCGCCGTCACCCACTCCTTGCAAAAAACGCAAGGAGTGGGGCACCCCGCTCAGGAGGTCGCTAATGAGGCTGGCGACGTGCAATCGGTGCTCGCCGGCGTGTCGTCGAAAATGCCCGCGCTGATGGAGGCTTATAAGCTCAGCTCGCGGGCGGCGCACGTGGGATTTGATTGGCCGGAGGTGGAAGGGCTTTTTGCCAAGCTCGAAGAAGAGACAACGGAGTTGCGGGAGGAGCTGAAGGCCGTGCCGATGCCTCCTCTCAAAGGTCGATCGCTTGGGACGGGAATTGCTGGGTCAGGGAAGCCGCGGGTTTCGCCAGAGCTGCGCGAGCGTCTGGAAGATGAAGTTGGAGATCTGTTCTTCGTTCTGGTGAACATTGCGCGCTTTCTGGCGCTCGATCCGGAGTCGGCGTTGAGGAAGACGAATCGTAAATTCAAGCGCCGGTTTCAATGGATGGAGGAGCGCCTGCGCGCCAGCGGGCGTGCGCCGCAGCAGGCATCGATGGACGAACTGGAAACACTATGGCAAGAGGCGAAGCAGCAGGAAAAACCGGCGTGACGGGAGCGACCAAGATATCGATACCGAAGACCGGCGCGGTGATCATCCGCAAGTGCGCAGCGCTCGCGGAGATGCAGGCCTGCTTTGCGCTGCAGAAAGAAGTATGGAAATTCTCGGATGCGGACCTGGTTCCGGTGCGGATGTTCGTTGTGGCAGCGAAGATCGGCGGCCAGGTGATTGGGGCCTTCATTCATAGAAACGACCAAAGAAACGACGAAAGGGACGGCGAGGAACGAGACGACAAAAAGGAGCTGATCGGCTTCGCGCTCGCGATTCCGGGAATGCGGAACGGCCACTGCTATCTGCACTCGCACATGCTGGCCGTCCGCCAGCAATATCGCAATGGAGGCCTGGGTCGGCGGATGAAGCTCTATCAGCGTGAAGATGCTCTGGCGCGGGGTTTCGAGCTGATGGAGTGGACGTTCGATCCGCTGGAGGTCAAGAACGCGTATTTGAATGTCGAGAAGCTGGGCGCGATCGCGCGCCGCTATAACGTGAACCAGTACGGGATTACATCGTCGCCGTTGCAGGGTGGTCTGCCCACCGACCGGCTGGTGGCGGAGTGGTGGATGAAGTCAAAGCGGGTCGAAGCGGTGCTGGCGGATGTTCCGCGGGCGCAGTTCGAATGTCGAGCGCACATCGATGTGCCAGCGGAGGTTTACGAATGGAAGGCCGAGGTGACGACGCGTACGCAGGCGCTAGCCGTGCAGGAAAGGAATCGTGAGCGGTTCCAGCGGGCGTTTACCGAAGGAATGAGTGTGCTTGGCTATGAGCGCGACGGGCGCGGGAGTGGGCGGTTCCTGCTGGGAGAGTGGGACGAAGGCTGGCAGTATTAGGGCGCTCTGGTGCGCATTGCGCGGCGGCCCACGTCTCGAAAACCGCGAGACGTGGGGCACCCTTTACACAGGCGTTTGTAAAACGAAATTATGAAAATCGAATCGGTGACTCTTCGCGAAATTCATATGCCGCTCGTGCATTTTTTTGAAACGAGCTTTGGCCGCGTTTACAGCCGCCGCATCTTGCTGGTGAGCGTCGAGGCCGATGGAGTGCGCGGATGGGGCGAGTGCGTTGCCGGAGAAGACCCGTATTACAGCCCGGAGTGGACCGAGACCGCGTGGCCCACGATCAAGCATTACCTGGCGCCCCTGCTGCTGCAGGGCGAGTTAGATGCCGGCCGGGACTGTGCAGCGCGGTTTGCCAGAGTCCGCGGCCACCGCATGGCAAAAGCCGCGCTGGAAAACGCGGTGTGGGACGCGGAGACGCGGCAGAAACAGCAACCGCTCTGGAAGTTGCTGGGAGGAACGCGGCGCGAGATCGCCTGCGGCGTTTCGATCGGCATTCAGGACTCGCCGGAACAGCTTCTGCAGAAGATCGAAACAGAGCTGGCAGCGGGATACCGGCGGATCAAGATCAAGGTGAAGCCGGGATGGGATCTGAATGTGCTGGAGAAGATCCGCGCGCGCTGGGCGGATATTGTTCTCAGCGTAGATGCGAATTCGGCCTATACGCTCGACGAGGTCGAGCACCTGCGCAAGTTCGACGCCTTCAAGCTGCTCATGATCGAGCAGCCGTTGTGGAACGACGAAATCTATCTTCATGCGCGGCTGCAGAAAGCCATCCAGACGGCGATCTGTCTGGACGAATCGATTCTTAATGCGCGCGACGCCGATTTTGCGCTCGAGACCGGCGCCTGCCGCATCATCAATATCAAAGTGGGGCGCGTGGGCGGTTTCAGCGAGGCGAAGAAGGTACACGATGTCACAGTGCGGCACAACGTTCCGGTGTGGTGCGGCGGGATGTTGGAATCGGGAGTGGGGCGGGCGCACAACATCGCGTTGTCGACGCTCGAAAATTTCCGCTTGCCGGGAGATGTGTCGGCGTCGAAGCGCTATTGGAAAGAAGACATCATCGAGCCCGAAGTTGAAGTCCGTGCCGATGGAATGATTGCCATCAGTGACGCGTCCGGAACGGGCTACCGGGTACGCGAAGACCTGGTGCGGAAGTTCACCGTGCGCGAAGAAACGTTTCGCGCCGGGAAAGCTTAGCGCGAACCCACGGCTGCTGTGACCACAGGCAGTTGCCGAACTGTGCTCGGCTTGGACAGCCGAGGGCGGCTGTCCAACGCGGACGGGCGAGACGCCCGTCCCCACACGAGCGCCCCACTTGTGGGCGAGTCTGTTGGCAGCAGGATTGTCAGCGGACTCGTTGGATTCTTCCTGCTTCAGCAGTTCCACAGCCTGGGTGAAGGTCAGGTCCGAGGGAACCCGCTTGAAGCCGCTGAAAACCTCCGTCGAGCTGATGTTGAGATTTTTAAACAGCAGGATCTTCCCGGTAAAGCTCAACGTCATGCTTGAAATTTCCCAGAAATTGTCGCCAACCTCCTGCTGCTGAACCATGAAGCGGCCGCCGCGATCGAGGTGACCGAGAATTCCCCACCCGAAGCTGACCGGCTTGAAGAGCGTGCCGTCAATTCTGGCGATGCGGTAACGGCCGGCGTCCACCAGCACGTAGCCCTGCATGCCGGGCAGGACCTCCTCGACGCGCGTGGGCGGTATGTAGCGGGGATTAGGCTGGAACTTCAATTTGACCAGAGTGGCGCCGGCCCGGCCAATGCCAGTTGAGGCCGGTTCTTCTCCTGCGTATTCGAACAGGAAGGCATCGGGTAGTGCGCGCACGATGCGCATGGTGCGCTCGTCGCTCTCGCGCTCCTGCTCGCGCTTCCTTTTCAGTTCTTCGGGATGGTGGATGAAACGTTCGATGCGCGCCTCTTCCGCCTGGCGCTGTTCGCGAGTCAGAGCCTTGCCGTTGTAGGCGATCACCAAGCCGGCAGTAGCTTCCTTGGTTTCGACGTAGAGTCTGGTGGTGGATCCTTGCGGCGTAGTCTTGGTGCCGCGAAATAGGAAGCGGGCGGAGTCGTCAGTGGCTGCCTTAATTTCGTTCTGCACTGCTTCGCGCACCAGTTCCAAGGGATCCCGATAGGAAGTGACCGTCGCTGACTGCCCGGCAAAACTGGCCGCGGTGAGCAGCAGAATCCAGGCGCTCATGCGGGCGATGCTGTGGGCGATACTCGGAGCCATGGAGTTGCGCGAGATCGAGTTGACGATCGCCATGATGAGACTGGGCAGGTATGCCCCGCTTAAATCTTCTTCCCGCTTACTTCATGGTAGCAAACCGGAGATTGCATTGGAGCGAAGCCGCACTTCCAGCGGCTGCTGTAAGTTCCTGATGGAGAATGATTTCCAGCTACGTGACCGACCGCAATCGGGCGGAATGATTTACAATCGGTTCATTCGCGGCGAATAGAGCGCGAGGAGATGGAGGCCAAAGCATGGATGCTCCGCAGACCGGAGAGGGCGCCCACATCGGAAAGTCGGTCGTAATCAAGGGAGAGCTGTCGGGCTCCGAAGACTTGTACGTGGATGGCAACGTCGACGGGAAAATAGAGCTCCGCAACCACAGCCTGACGGTCGGGCCGAACGGAAACGTCAAGGCCGACGTCAGCGCGAAAACGGTGGTGATTCAGGGTAAGTTGGATGGGAGCGTGAATGCCTCCGAGCGCGTGGAATTGCGAAAGTCGGCGGTGGTAACCGGCGACGTGACTACACTGCGCATCGCCATTGAAGAGGGCGCCTTCCTGAAAGGGAAAGTTGATGTTCAGAGAGAGGCCGGAAAGGCGGCGCCCGCGTCTTCGTAAGCGATGGCGGGCTGATCGCGCGCGAACGTCCGCACTGGTTGCTGGTCACTTGTTCTATGGCATCTGTTTCTGACAACGTAATGAAATTCTTTCGCAGCTCTTCGAACCAGGCTGCGGGTTCCGCAGTACCGCAGAAGCTGACCCGCCGGTCGAGCGGGATGGGGGAGATTTCCCGCCTGCTGAATTCGCAGGAGGGCCTGTGTGTGCTCGACATGGGCTCGACCTCCGCCAACAACATCCGCCTTCTCACCGGCAAGGGACACAAAACCTACAGCGAAGATTTGTTGCGGTCGTCACTCGAGCCAGCGCTGCGCATTCAAGACGTCGCGGGAAACTCGGTTCTGGACAGCAAGAAATTTCTGGATGAGAACCTGGTGTACGCGAATGCGCTGTTCGACGTGGTGCTCTGCTGGAATCTTCCAGATTACATGGAAGAGAGCCTGGTGAAGCCGACCATCGACCGCTTGTGGTCGTTGATGAAGCCGGGCGGATACCTGCTGGCGTTCTTTCACACGCGCGAAGCGGGACCGGACTCGACCTGCTATCGCTATCACGTGACCGGCACCGACATGCTGGAGATGCAAGAGGTGAAGTTCGCACCGCCCGGCCGTCCCGCGTCCGAAAAGCAATCTCCGCGGCTGCAGCGCGTGTTCAACAACCGACACATTGAAAACCTTTTCCGGGATTTCGCTTCGATCAAGTTTTTCCTGGCGCGCGATGCTATTCGGGAAGTGCTGGTCGTGCGCTGAGGATTGTATATACCCGCCTCCGCGGGGCGATTCGTATCAGGGCATGCCTTTCAGGCATGTCGCAAACGCTCTAGAATGAATCCGCCTTTCGGCGCTGGTCGCCCGCGGCGTCAGTGTCGATTTCCTGGTAAGGTCAGTGGATTTCGGCTACTCCAGGCACGGGATTGTGGAACTTGGCGAAAACCGCCGGATCGTGCCCGGGAATGATGAAGCCGGGGCGGGCAGCGATTTGTTTCATGCGATCTTGCGCCCGCAGATTCGATGCGGCATCAACTGTTTCTGCAATCGGCGCATGCCGTTCGAGATTCTCGTAGAGGTACATGTTGTCGCTGGCCAGCACGACGGTTCCTGCGGTAGTTTGCACGCCTACGTATTGCGATTGATAAGTATGTTTGCCGCCGATGTAGCAGGTTACTCCGGGAATAATCTCCTGGGCATCACCATTCACCAGACCCACCCGCCCTTGCATATTCAGTTTCACCAGAGTGAGCACGTCCTCTTCATCAATGCCACCGTGAGTGTCTTTCGACTGCCACGCTTCTCCGGCATAGTACTGCAGCTCATCTTTCTGAATCCAGATGCGGGCGTTGGGAAACAGATCCATGCCGTCGGCGTGGTCCCAGTGCATATGCGTAATGATGACGTCGGTGATGTCCTCGGGCTTCAGACCAACTCGCTTTAGCGTGTCCGATGGCTTGGTAAAGTCAGTCACATGCCAATCTTTGAAAAAGCGATCATGATAGAACCCGGAGTCGACCAGGATATTGCGGCCATTACCGCGGACCAGCCAGATCATCATGGCAATATCGATCTTGCGCGCCGACTCGGCGCCCGCCACCAGTTCTGCAACGGGGAAGTCGGGTATGGTCGCGTAGCGGATCGCGTAGATCTCATAGTTGGGTTTCGATTGCGCGACGGCCGTCAGTGCCGTGGCAAGAAGCAACGCCAGGTGAATGATTTTCATAAACTTGGGAGAAGAAATTTAACCACAGCGGCTGCAGAAGTCCCAGAAAAAGTTACACAGATAAAGCTACATGTTGGACATACAGGCTGGACACGTCTTCACGTGAGCCAGGCGCGCCTTGTGAGCCTGCTGATACGCTTCCATTTCTTCTTTCTGATGCTTCCTCTTTGCTTTCTCCGAAAGCCTTGGCTTAACTTCATTCCGGTACAGAAAGGAAGTCCAAGCCGCGTGCGCGCGATT
Organism: uncultured Acidobacteriaceae bacterium; assembly: GCA_963749275.1. Taxonomy (GTDB): domain Bacteria; phylum Acidobacteriota; class Terriglobia; order Terriglobales; family Acidobacteriaceae; genus Acidiflorens. The sequence continues at coordinate 35,433 of CAVVNA010000017.1, read as the reverse complement.
CTCACAATCCTTTAGTCGTTTGTAGGCGGTGCATTCTGACGCAACCATAACGTGGCTTGATGATAGTCGAAAAGTCTGCGCCCGCTCCTGTTTTCTGCGGTCTCTTGCTAAGATATAGGGTCAGGCATCGGTTCCGCGCGACGTTTTCCCGCCAACCCCGCCAGGTCCGGAAGGAAGCAACGGTAACGGGCTCTTTCGTGTGCAGTGGAGCGCCGGTGCCTGGCTTTTGTTTTTCTGCTGCGCGCCGCTTCCGTCATGACCAAACGTCTCTACTACGACAGCTCTGAAATTCACGAATTCGATTCGGTCGTCGAGGATGTCGCACCCGTCTCGTCTGCGCAATCGCGCCCGGCGGTCATCCTGCGGGAAACCGCGTTTTATCCGACCAGCGGCGGCCAGGTGCATGACACTGGATGGCTCACGCTGGGCGAGCACGGCGAAGACGACGCTCGCCTCCGCGTCGCAGAGGTTGCCGAGGCAGAAGACGGCAGGATCGTCCACTACCTGGAAGCGCCGCCGAGGTTGCCGTTCGCGGGCGCGGCAGTGCATGGCAGCATCGATCCCGAACGCCGCCGCGACCATATGCAGCAGCACACCGGACAGCATGTTCTCTCGGCGGCTTTTATCGAGCTTTACCAAATGCCGACGGTCTCGTTCCACATGGGGGAAGACTATTGCTCGATTGATCTGGCGACGCCGTCGGTAAGTTCGGAGCAGATTGCCGGGGCCGAGAAGCGGGCCAATCAGGTTGTGTTTGAGAACCGTCCGGTGCGGATTCGGTATGTTTCCCGTGCGGAAGCGGAGAGACTCGGCCTGCGCAAACTGCCTCCCGCGGAGCGCGACGAACTGCGTCTGGTCGAGGTCGCGGATTTCGATGTGTCGGCGTGTGGCGGAACTCACGTCAGCTCGAGCGGGCAGATCGGTTCGATCGTCCTTCGGAAAAGCGAAAGGGTGCGGCAGGGAACACGAGTGGAGTTTGTCTGCGGCGGTCGCGCAGTTCGCATGGCGCGGCGAGACTACAGCGCCCTCAGTGAGGCGGCCGCACTTTTCTCGACGCAGCTCTGGGATGTGCCGGATCAGATCCGCAAGAATGTCGAAGAGAGCAAGCTGGTGCGCAAGCAAAAAGAAGATGCGCTCGATCAACTGGCCGAGCTGATGGCTTTGGCCGCGCTTCACAATCAAGCGGAGACGAACGGGCGGAAGATAGTGGTGCGGGCGTTTTCGGATCGCGACATCGGCTTCGCTAAGCTGTTTGCCCAGAAAGTGACCCGCGCGGGCACGCCGGCTATCGCGCTGGTGGCGAGCAGCGTGGATCCGCCGGGTCTGGTTTTCGCGCAGACTTCATCGCAAACTTCGTCGCAGAATCTCGCGCAGGCTTCCGGCGGCACGCCCGGCTCGACGGCTGACATGGGCGCGCTGCTCAAGCAGGTGTTGTCGTCGGTTGGAGGGCGCGGGGGCGGAAGCCGTGATTTCGCCCAGGGCGGAGTTCCGGCGGGCTCGAATATCAACGTTGAGCAGCTTTTGCTCGAAGCAGCGGGTACAATCGGAGCCTGATCCCGCAGCGTACGCGCCATCTTGCGGGAAGAAAGCCATCGGTGGAGCGACGGGCGTTTTCGCCCGTCCAGCAGCGCGGCGGCCGCGCGGGGATGTCCGGCTCTCCACCAGCAAGTGACCTTGATGCTGGAACCGCGGCTGATACTCGTCAACCTCCTGATCAAGCTGGGCGTGGCTGCGGCCGTGTCGAGCGCGCTGGTGCGCTCCAAAGAATTCAAGAGTCTGCTCTTCCGTGAGCAACGCGAAACCCGGCACAAGATTTATCTGGCGTTGTGGATGGCGATCCCGATCGCACTCGGCGTCTGGATACGTGTCAGCGTTAAAAGCTTCCTCGCTGGCGACCTGTCGCTGGAAACCGCGCTGCTGCTGGGCGTGGTGGGCGGGCGCTTGTCGGGAGGGCTGGGCGGAGCGCTGATGTCGCTGCCTGCGGCAGTGCACGGAGAGTGGGCCAGCTTGCCGCTGAATGTGCTCGCGGGAATTATTGCCGGGCAGTTGCGCCGAGTCGCGCCCGAGCAGGAAGATATCTGGTCGTTCTCGCCGTTCATAGACCTTACCCTCTATCGCATGATTCGCCGCAATCTGCCGCGGCCGCGCGTGTTCGATTGGCAGATCGCTTTTTTCGTCACTATCGTAGGCATGCGTTTTCTGCAGACGGAAATCTGGCGCTACTGGCCGAACTCCATCTTCAGCCTGGAAAGCCCCGCCCTGTGGGTGAATGGCTCCCGTGGAACTCTGGATGGGTATTTGGTCGAGAGCGCGATCTACCTGACGGTGGTCATGGTGGTGGGCACGGAACTGAAAATCTTCAATAGCGTCCGCATCCAGATCAAGCTGGAAGAGCAGGAGCGGTTGCTGCTGCAGGCGCGCATGGTGGCATTGCAGAATCAGATCAATCCGCACTTCCTGTTTAACACGCTGAATTCCATTTCGTCGCTAGTGCGCTTCGATCCCGACACGGCGCGGGAGATGATCCTGAAGCTCGCTGCCATTCTTCGCCGCCTGTTGCACAGTGCGGATTCATTCGTCCCGCTGCGTGAGGAAGTGGAGTTCATCGACAATTATCTGGACATTGAAGTTGTGCGCTTTGGGCGGGACAAGCTCAAGGTCGTCAAGGACCTCGATCCGGCGTCTCTTGCAGTCATGGTTCCCAGCATGCTGCTGCAGCCGCTGGTCGAAAACTGCATCAAGCACGGACTTTCTCCCAAAGTCGAAGGCGGCAGCATTACGCTGCGCAGCCGCCTGATCGAATCGCGCCTGGTGGTCGAAGTGGAAGACGACGGTATCGGCATGGGGGCAGCGCAATTGCTTGAGCAGCCCGATGGTTTTGGGAGCGGCGGCATCGGCATGGCCAACGTTGCCGAGCGTCTGAAGGTGCTCTATGGCGATGCCGCGAAGATGATGATCGAAAACCGGGAAAGCGGCGGCACGCTGATCCGATTGCGGCTGCCCATTCTGCCTAATCCGGAAGAGCTGATGACGACTATGACGAGCGCCCCAGCACCTTTCGGTAAAAGTCTTCGTAAAGCGGAATGATCCTGCTGGCGCAGAATTTTTCCTGGGCGGCGGCACGCGCCCGTTTCCCCATGGCGCGCAGGGCGGATTCATCATTCAGCAGATCGATGGCGTAACGCGCCATGGTTTCCACGTCGCCGACATCGGCCAGGAATCCGGTCACACCGTGCTCGATCAGTTCCGGCACTCCTCCGGAGCGAGTGGCAATGGGGACGACCTCACAGGCCATCCCTTCCAGTGCCGCGAGTCCGAACGTTTCCAGTTCGCTGGGCATCAGCAGCACGTCCGAGATGGCGAGTTTCTCGCGGACCTGATCCTGCTTCCCAAGAAACAGCACGTGCTCATGAATGCCTTTTTGCACCGCGAGCCATTCCGCCTGGGAACGATCGGGCCCGTCGCCAATCAGTAACAGCTTGGAAGGAATCTTCTTGCGAACGCGGTCGAAGATTTCGATCACATCCAGGACGCGTTTCACCGGGCGGAAGTTGGAAAGGTGCACCAGCAGCCGCTCGTCATTCGAGACATACTCGCTGCGCTTTTCCATCCATTCCGGTTTGCGCAGATAGTCGTCGCAGTTCACGAAGTTCGGAATGACTTCGATGTGGTTCTTGACGTCGAAAACCTTAAGCGTGCGGCTGCGCAGATATTGCGAGATCGCCGTCACGCCGTCGCTCTGCTCGATGGAAAAACGCGTAATCGGAAGATACGAGCGGTCGAGCCCGACCAGAGTGATGTCGGTGCCGTGCAGGGTGGTGACAAACGGCAGATGCTTCCTCGGCGGAGTTGCCGCCAGCATCTGCTTGGCCAGCATCGCACTTACCGAATGCGGGATCGCATAGTGCACGTGCAGCAAATCGAGTTCGTAGAGCTGCGAAACCTCGGCCATGCGCGTTGCCAGCGCCAGATCGTAGGGAGGATATTCAAAGAGCGGATAGCGCGTGACCTCGACCTCGTGATAATGAATGTTAGGTTCGGGCCCAGTCAGACGAATAGGCTGGGAATAGGAGATGAAATGAATCTCGTGGCCCCGGCGAGCGAGCTCAAGCCCCAGTTCAGTGGCGACAACTCCGCTGCCGCCGTAGGTTGGATAACAGGTGATGCCAATCTTCATGCGCCTCCCGATGCGAGTCTAACGATACCATCATTGGATTCGCGGGAAGGGCTGGCGATGCAGGGAGGCGGATTGCGCTCGAACTACTCTCGGCCCAGCCGTAGAACAATTCCGGCACCAAGCCGCAAATTGTTCTGGCGGTTGTTGAGATTGTCGGGGATTTTGGTCATGAAGTACTCGGCCTGTACGGGGCGAACGGAGACGTGCTTGGACACTTTGAAATCAATGCCGCCGCCCGCCGTCATGGCAAAATTATTTTCGGACCCTGATTGGCCAATCCCGTTGGTTGTCCAAATGCCTCCGAAGAGGGTCTGAGCGAACGGCGTAACTTTGCCGTGCCTGAAATTCACTCGGGGCCCAAAAAGATAGGTAAATCCTCCTCCGACCAAGGCGCCGTTTGTGGTGGCGGTCGCACCATAGCCGGCCATATCTCCCACCACACCGAGCCAGTTGTTGGCGTTGTACTCGAGCTGGCCACCGCCGCCGTTGCCGTTGAATGTTTCCGAGGATGCGCCGCTGGCGGCACTGGCATTTACATTAAAGCGAGCGTAGTAGTAGCCGCCATACGCCTCAAGTTTCGAGGCTTGCTCCTGGGCCTTCATAAGCCGTGCGGTCGCAAATAACCCAAGCAATAGGACAAGTGCAAATGTCTTATTCACCACGCTGCGTCTCCTGGTAAGGCCTTGCGAAGTCGGTGATGACAGGCTTAGGCTTAGTCCTTGCCCGGCTTTTTCGGCGTTAGATCGCAGGCTTCCTTGACGCGATCCAGATTCAGCCCGGCGGGGGAGAACTCCGCGATCTGCCGGCCGCTCTTGGTGGGCATCGCAATGTTAAAAACCTGGGCCCCGATCATCCCCCGAGCCGTGCCTTTGTCCATGGAAAGATAGTTTTGGCCCCAACGCATCCAGTTCCAGCCCTTGAAGTAGTGGACATCGTCAACCCGGACCTCCACCTCCAACTGGGGCTGTCCCCAGAAGCCGGGTCGGTTTGGCGGAGGCAGTCTGACTCCGGGATTGAAGTCCGCCAGCTTGAGCTTGCCGTCATTGCAATACAGATTCACTCTGGGCTTGTACTCATTGTCCTCGCGAAAATAGTTGTTGGACTGGATCTCAAAGCGCACCTTCTTTGCGCCCGTCATCTTGTCGGTGGAATGAAACTCCAGCCATTTTCCGCCAGCGCTGACGCCGTCCGATTCGCCCTGATAAGGAGTCATGGCGCCACTCTGGGCGCAAGCCCATGCCGCTGTGCCAATCACACAGGATAAAACAACGGCTCTCGCCGCCAACCCGAAACCGATTGTCTTACCAAACCAGCGCGATACTTTCAAGATCTCCTCCTGACAATCACACTCCTACATACTATTGAACCCGGAAACTCCCGAAAAGTTGTATGGAATGGTGCAAAGAGTTTCGCACGCGATGCGCGTCTACAACGTTGCAAGGTGCGACCGCGACCTTAACCGTAACGGGACAACGGCGCTGCTGAGAATGAGAGTAGACTCGGGCGTGGAACCGTCAGGTGCAAGACTTTGCACCTGCCCCTAAATATTGGGATTGTGATTCAAGCGCCTTTACCTGTATAAAAGGCTCCATACTTTTTACAGTTTCCGTTAGGTTTTTGCTTTTGCGGTAAGCCCTTCCCCTGTGTTCCAAGTGCTATTGACCAGGGTAAACCCCGGCTCCCGGCGGTTGTATTTGGAGGAAACAAGGCAATGCGCAATTTCTTCTCACCCCAGGTTGCGAAAATCCGTTCCAGCGCGGCTTCCCGAACCATTCATCAATCGACCATTCGTCAATCGATGTGTGCGTCGCCTGCCCCCAAAATTTGCCTGACTCTGCTCGTCGTCTGTATTGTCTTGCGGTCGCCTTCGTTCGCGCAGCAGCCTTTTCCCACCAGCCGCTTTGATAGCGCACGCGACAATGCGAATATCTACGAAACTCTGCTCACCCCCGCCAACGTCAACAAGAATAGCTTCGGCCATCTCTTCAGCTTTCCCGTCGACCCTGGCGTGGCGGCGTCCCCCAACGCCGACGTGATGGCCCAGCCCCTCTACATGCCCAACGTGAATATTGTCGGTCAGGGAACGCACAACGTCGTCTACATCGTCACCATGGCGGATTCGGTCTACGCCATTGACGCCGACACCGGCGCCGAGCTCTGGCACGCCAGCACGCTCAATGTCGGTGGCACTCCCGCCACTGTCAGCGACAAGACTTTGCCCTGCGGTCTGGGAATCGGTTTCGACGAGGAAGGCATCGTTGGAACTCCCGTCATCGATCCCACCACCAATACCATGTATCTAGTGGCCAAGACTGCTCTGAACGGCACCGTCCGTCACCACATCCACGCCCTCGACATCACCAGCGGCAATGAGCAACCGGGTAGCCCCGTTCAAATCACCGCCCAAAGCACCAGCAAAAAGGGACACGTCACCGTTTTCAACAGCCTTCACCAGAAAAACCGCCCCGGCCTCTTGTTGCTCAACGGTGTTCTTTACATGGGCTTCGGCTCGAACAGCTGCAACGACGACAACAGCGGCTGGGTCCTTTCCTACAACGCAAGCGCTGCAATGGGGAGTCCTGAGTATCTGGCACCACTCGCGGTCTTCAACACGTCGCCCGACTGGGGATTGACTTCCATCTGGCAGGCTGGCACCGGTCTTGCCGCCGATGAAGCCGGCAACATCTTCTTTGAGACCGCCGAAGTCGCCGGCGCGGGCCACTATGATCTCCCAACCGGTGGCCAGACCTACTGCAACAGCGTGGTGAAGCTTTACCCCGATCTCACGGTTTACGATTATTTCACCCCTTGGACCGTGGCCTACCTCAACACCAACGACCTTGATTTGAGTTCCACCGGCGTTCTCATCCTCCCCGATCAAGACGACAGTCCCACTCCCCATGAACTCGTCGCCAGCGGCAAGCAGGGGTGGGTCTACGTTCTCGATCGCGACTCCTTGGGAATGTACTCCGCTGGGGGGCCGACCGATCCTCAGGTCGTCCAGGAATTCCCTCTCCTCGAAAAAAGCGCCAACCCGGAAAGTGACTACGACGTCCAGTTCGGTTCTGCCGCCTACTGGAACGAGACCGTGTACTTCGCACCCGATGCCTCTCCGCTATTGGCTTATTCGGTGTCCGGCGGAAAGCTCGGTATTCCTCCGGCTGCGACTGCCCAGAAATATAGCGGCAGTCACTCCCCATCCATTTCCGCCAACGGCAACACCAACGGAATTGTATGGGCGATCAGCGGCGGTGAACTTCTCGCCTTTAACGCTTGTACTGCCAGCGCACCTGCAGGCACCTGCCAGAACCAGTACGCTCCTCTCGAACTGCTCTATTCCACGATTCAGGCGCCTAACAAGCGCGACGCGTTTCCACCCGTCGGCCATTTTGTCACTCAGACGGTCACCGGCGGCAAGCTCTTCGTCGCTACCCAGACTAGTCTCGAAGCCTACGGGCTCTTTCCCGTCGTCGCCATTACCGAAGGCAACGCGCAGACTGCTACCGTCGGCACCGCGCTGCCCAATCCCATCCAGATACAGATTGCCAATCCATATAACGGACAACCCGACGCCGGCGCCACCGTCAACTTCAGCGATGGCGGCAAAGGCGGCGTATTCTCTCCCTCCTCCGGCCCTGGCACGGGTTCCGTCACCACCGACGCCAACGGCAACGCTTCCATCGGCTATACCGTTCCGCAAAAAGCTGGCACCTACACCCTGACGATGTCCGGGACTGGCTTCGGTAATACCACAACCACTGCTACCGCTACTGCCGGCGCCGCCATTAAAATCATTTCCTACGGCGGAGCGAAGCAGACCGGTACCGAAGGTTCCATCCTTCCCAACCCTATCGTCGCGCAGGCCCAAGACGCCTACCGGAACGGCGTCTCCGGTGTCACGATCAACTTCACCGCCAACAATGGTGCCGTTCCCAATCCGTCTTCCGTGGTCACGGACGCCAATGGCTTGGCACGTACTACTCTACAGTTGCCGGACACCGTCTCCACGGTCGCTGTCACCGCCAGTTCCGCCGGTTTCAAGAACGTCACCTTCGTCGAGTACTCCGTGGCCGCCGGCGGCATGCAATCGCCGCCAGTGTGGACGCCGGCGACCACGCCCGCGTCACCGTTCGCCCCGAATCCAATGTCACCCCGCGAAACTGATCTAACTCTGCCGAGTCCGCTCCCAGCGCGAGACAAGAGGGTGCGGATAGCTCCGCGCCCCAAATTTCAAAGGCAGCGAATCTCTTCGCCAATTGACTTCCCCCCCGTTTAGCGGGAAACTCGCCTCAGAGCCTGAGACAAGAAAAGAATGCTTCCGCAACGTATCTCGAGGTCCGAGTTCCGCCCGGACGATTCGCCCCCTGACCCGACGGTTACGCTTGAGCAGCACCGCCTCGCCGGTTTTCCACCCGACCTCGCTCTCGATTTCGTCCTCAACACGCTCGTAGTCCGCGCCGCCGAAGCCATCCACGCCCACTCTGCCGCCCTGGCTCTCGCCAGCGGCGATGAAATGGTCTGTCGTGCCGCCAACGGACCCCTCGCCCCAGATCTCGGCGTCACCCTCAACACCCGCGACGGTCTCTCCGGCGCCTGTCTCGAAACCCATCAGCCCCAGCTTTCTGTCGATACCGAGTTCGACCCTCGCGTTGACCCCGCCCTCTCCCGCCGCCTCGGGATTCGCTCCATCCTCATCGTTCCCGTCTTCGACAGTAACGACAAGAACGCTCTCACCGGAATCCTCGAAGTCTTCTCTCCCTCTACCGGCGCCTTTTCCCACTCCGACCAGAAGCTGCTTGAAGGTTTCGCCGAGGAGTGCGCCCGCATTCGCGACGCCGCCGTCGAACTTGGTCAGCAGGAACCCGCCGCCGCAGTTGTCCGGCCCGAGCTCGTTCCGCCCGCGTCCATCCTGCCCGGCTTCGATGCAGACAGCCCTCTGCCCGCTCGCCGCCCTTCTTACGAAACCTGGACCCTCGTCCTTGGGGCTCTGGCGATTCTCGCCTTCATCACCGTCAGCTTCCTAATCGGTTCCCGTATTGGATGGCTCCGCCCGGCCGCACCTCCTGCCCCGATCTCTCAGCCCATCCCGGCTGAGCCAACAGAATCAGCCGACTCAATAAAATCCACCGACGCGACAAAATCAGCTGACGCGGCCAAATCCACCAGGACAAAGAAGCCCGCAGCGCCCGCAAAATCCACCGCCGCTCCCGCTCCCGCTGCGGACGAATTAGTCGTCTACGAAAAAGGCAAAATCATCTTCCGCATGAAGCCCGATTCCACCCAGCCCGACCGAGCGAAATCTCAACCAGCCAAGCCCGATTCCACCCAGCCCAATTCCCCCAGGCAAGACAGCGATTCCACGGCCCCCAAGTAACCGCTGGCAATGCTGACTGTCAACTAACCGACGCTCGAAGTCCGGCCCGAAGTCCGACGTTATCGGGAGCCTGGAGGTTGCCAGGCGCTAGCGGCGGCTGCTTTGAACTGGGTTCGGGAATGATGGGACGGATGAACAGCCTGTCCCTTTTTTGCTCGGTGGTTACGCCTCGGCGAGGAGCTGTGCGGCCTCGGCGGTGCGCTGGCGCAGCTTTTCGAGTGAGCTGTGGAGAGTGTCACGGTTTGCCTGCGTCTCCAAATCCTGACCGATGGGCTGCTGACCGACGATCAAGGCGAGCCGGTCTACGGCGTCAGCGAGGCGCTGGGCGAGGTTGACGAGGACTACCAGAGAATCGGCGTGCAGCTTCCAGACGGAGCGGGAATTCCGCGAGCGCTTGAGTTCCTCCAGTTCGGTGGTCATGCGCGCCGTTACGGCGACTACGCGGAGCAGCATTCGCGCAGCGTCCGCCCGCGGTCCTGCTTGTTCGAGATAGTCGGCGGTGTAGGCCTCAATCTCGGCGGGACTGAGCATCAGGTTGAAATAGCGCATGGGCACGATCTGGCGGAACTTGGGATCGGCGACGCGCACGAAGATGCGGATCGATTCTTCCACCCTCCGCAACTTGGCTTCTTCGACCGAGAGCGCCTGCGGTGTAATAGCGGCGGGAACATACTTGAAAGCGATCGCCGGAGCAGCAGCAGCCGCGCCGCTCGCTCCCACTGCGTGAGCGGAAGATGTGGGGTCCGGTTGGGCACGGCGGATTGGCGGCCTGCGTTCCAACTCTTTTTTCAGCCGGGAGACGCGGAGGAATTTTTCCAGGGCCGCGCCGTAGTCGACTTTCAGCAGGTTCTCCTGGTTCAGCGCGGCAACGTGCTCCACAGTGACTTCGACGCCGTTGACGGTACTGAGAATGCTGCCGCCGAGTTCTTCAAGGCGGTGGGCGTAATCCTTGATCTCTTCCGCGGCGCTGGCGAACAGCGTATGGAAACGGTCGCCGAAGGCGGAATTGTAAGGCGCGAGCGTGGCCAGCACTCCGGGATGATAAATCGATTCGCCGAGCGCAGCTTTCAACTCCCGAACCCGCTGGATGATGCCGGAGTCCATGAGCGCGCTGAAGTCCTGGAAGCGATTCGCCTGGTCGAGCAAGGGGCTGAATTCGCGCAGCAGTTGCACATCCGCTTCCGACAGCACGGGCACGTCGGACTCGGACAGGATTTCCAGCAGCGCAATTTCAAACGGAGACAGAGGAATCGATCCATCGAGGCCGTAGCCACGCTGCTCCCACTGGCCAGCCACGCGAGGATGGCGAAACAGAAAGGTTGCGACCAGATCGGTTTTGTCGCGATTGGCGGCGGAATCGTCGCGGTGGCGCGCGAAGTAGCGCAGCAACGCTTCGGCAACCTCGGGATCAAGGTCGGATTGCACTCCAAGCCGCAACATGGCGGGAGTGATCGCCATATCGAGAAGCTGGATCCAGAGGTGCATTTGATCGAGGGTGGCGCGCACGTCGGCCGCGTGGCTGATGACGTCGGGGGCGAGGTCGGCGGGCGCGGGCATCTCCCCGCCAAGCTGGTCGCTCAGCAGCCGCTGATAGAAGCTCTGGACGGTGGCCAGCAGCGCCAGTTCCCATTTGGGATCCTCAACCAAGGTCATCTCCTTCGAGATCGCGCGGCAATGCTTTCAAATGGGCACCATCCTTTAGTAAAGCCGAAAGGGAAGGGCCGCGCAATTGGTTACCTGGTTACGGAAGTGGCTGCCCTAATACCCTTCTGTAGAGACGGGGCTTGCCCCGTCTCACTGTGCCAGGAGACGCGGCAAGCCGCGTCTCTACGGGGATCAAGCGCCCCCAGTCGGTCGATAGGTCGGGCTATTGAAAGACCACGGTTTTGTTTCCGTACAGCAGGACGCGGTTTTCCGCATGCCAGCGGACGGCGCGCGACAGGACGACTTTTTCGAGATCGCGGCCCTTCTGGACCAAGTCGTTGACGGTGTCACGGTGGTAGATGCGGACCACATCCTGTTCGATGATGGGGCCATCATCGAGTACTTGAGTAACGTAGTGCGCCGTGGCTCCGATCAGCTTCACGCCGCGCTGGAAGGCCTGGCGGTAGGGTTTGGCGCCGACGAACGCGGGCAGGAAAGAGTGGTGAATATTGATGAGCTTCTCGGAGCCCAAGGTCGCGATGAACTCGTTCGACAGCACCTGCATGTAGCGCGCCAGGACGACGAGACTGCATTTGTGTTCGCGGACGAGCGCGATTTGTTTCTGTTCCGCTTCCCGCCTGTTTTCTTTCGTGACCGGTAGGAAGAAGTAGGGGACCCGGTGAAAGTCGGCGATGCGCTGGTTATCGGGATGGTTGGAAATGATCAGCGGGATGTCGCAGGGCAGTTCGCCGCTCTGGTGGCGGTAGAGCAGATCCTGCAGGCAGTGGTCATGTTTCGAGACGAAGATAGCGATGCGGGCGCGGTCGGTGGAGTGGGCGAGCCGCCAGTCCATCTGGAAGTCGCGGGCGATGGGAGCAAAGCGCTCGGAAAACTGGGCCAGGTCAAAATCGAAATCCGCCGGGTCGAACTCGACCCGCAAAAGGAAGAGATTCGATTCCTCGTCCCCGTGCTCATCGGCACAAAGGATGTTGCCGTTGTGGCGATAGACGAAGTCGGCCACCGTGGCCACAATCCCTTTGCGGTCGGGGCAGGAGATGAGAAGGATAGCGGAAGTGTGCATTATGAGCCAATGATTTTTCGGGCGACAGACGTAAAGGCAGAACGTCGCTCTTGCAGGTCCTCATCGCTGAAGGGACCAAACTCTTCGTTCCAGACCTCAGCGACTATTCTTTCGACCTCGGCTTCACCCAGCGGTTCGTGTTCGGATCGCGTCAACTTTGCAATTCGACCTTCGATGAGAGAAGCCTCGCCATTATATTCATCAGCCGGGCACCCGAATGCCATGAGACCCTCTATGTCCTCGTTATCAGGAGCTGCCTTGATTTGGGAAAACATGGGCCACGGTTTCATTACCCGATCATATCTATGTTTACCGTTTTTTGAGAATCTCTCTCGCGGCATTCGCGGCGGAGCCGATGCACATGGGTCCCCGAGAGACGAGCGCACACAGAAGCCAGAAACGGGAGGTGACGGGATGGCGAAGGAAACGAAAAAGCAAGAACGCACATCTACCGCCGAGCATTGGTGTGAATGTGAATGTGCCAACTGCGACATTGGCGCGCATGAGCGATGCTCATCTCCGAAGTGTCGCATGCCAAAATGGAAGGATAGAAAAGGCGGACGAAAAGCTGGTGGGAAGTGACGGACTGTTACTCCAGATTCTTCTGTGCGAATTGACGAAACTGAAATTCAAATTCTTCCGGCGAGTAAATCCCCTTCTGCACGAGAAGGGTGTTCATGGCATAAACGGTAGCTCGAAACCGGTCCTCGCGAGACAGTTTGTCCATAGCCTCCTCATAGCTGATGAGCCCTTCACTTCTATCAACGCCCTTCGCGGCGTGACCAACTGAGACGGTTGCCATGGGAACGAACTCTGTGTGTTGAACAATATTCTGCCTGAGTTCTGTCGTCAACACAACCACGATGTCCGGATGATGTCCCGACCTAAACGGCCTCAGCGCGGCTCTTGCGCTTCCAATACCAATATCCGGGCACTCCGATCAGCACAATGGTTGCGCCCCAGAACGCTTCAGTTGGCCTCTGGATGATGGTGTTGAGCGTCCAGGCGACGCCGACCAGAACGTAGATCGCGGGCAGCCACGGGTATCCGGTGCAGCGATAGGGGCGGGGAACGTCGGGTCGTTTCCAGCGCAAGATAAAAAGGCCGATGACGGTCAGGGTGTAGGACAGCACCATGCCAAAGATGACGTAGGTGTAAAGCTGGTCGTAGCGTCCGCTTACGGTGAGCACCGCGGCCCAAATGCCTTGGCCGATGAGGCTGAAGGCGGGCGTGCGCCACTTAGGATGGACGACGGCCATGCGGCGGAAGAAAACGCCGTCCTGTGCCATGGCGAGATAGACGCGCGCGCCCGACAGGGTGCAGGCCGCCGCCGCGCTAAAACACGAAATCGCGATCATGGCCGAGAGCCAGACCGCGGCCGCCGGCGAAAAGAGTTTTGTTGCGGCGGCGTGGGCAATGGTTTCGTACTTTGCGACCTCACTCAGCGGCATAGCGTAAACGTAAGTCATATTCATGGCGAGATAAATCACGCCCACCGCAAGCACGCCTAAAACCATGGCCAGCGGCACATTGCGCCGAGGGTCTTTGACTTCGCCAGCGACCCAGGTGACGTAGACCCATCCGTCGTAGGCCCAGAACACGGCGATCAAACCGACACCGAGAGCGGAGATCAACTGTCCTGGACTTAGCCCCACGCTTAGCCCGCCCGGCGCCTGCGCACTGAAGTTCGACCAATGCCCCTTACCGATAGCAAATCCCAGGACAACGAAGGCTGCCATGGCGGCGAACTTGGTCCAGGTGGAAACATTCTGGAGGAGTGCGCCCCAGCGCAATCCGACAACATTGACATAAGTGAGGATGGCGATCAGTACCAGCCCGACCGCATGCGCGCGTGTGAAGGGAATGCCTGCCAGCGAGAACATTGCATGTTGCTGCGAAATGGCCGGAATGATGTTGCCCATGTAAGCTGCCGACGCGACGGAGAGTGCGGCGATGGTGCCCCCGTTTGCGACCGCGAACAACATCCAGCCGTACAGAAACGCCACCAAGTCGCCGTAGGCTTCGCGGAGGTAAATGTATTGTCCGCCGGAGTCGGGATACATGGAGCCGAGTTCGGCGAATGCGACGCAGGCGCACAATGAAATCACTCCACCGAGCACCCACACCAGAAAAAACAATGTCGGATTCGGCAAAGGCCCGGCAATATCTTTGGCGGTAAGAAAAATAGAAGAGCCGATGATGCCGCTTATCAGCAGCAGTACGGAGTCCAACAAACTAAGCCCTCGGACGAGACTCGGCTGCTGACCGGATGTTTCGGCTTCGGTGTTCATTCAGTAGCCGGTGAGTTATGCATCCGCAGATGGAGTCGTTGGTCGCTGGTCGTTGGTCGTTGGTCGTTCGCCATTCGTCGTTGGCCAATCGTCGCAGCTCGCTATCGGTAGACGCTGTGGGTGTTGCCAACGACTAACGACCAACGACCAACGACTGATCTACCCCATGCCCAGCTCATCCGACGATTCCAGCGGCGTTCCGCAACGGCGGCAGATGACGGCCGAGCAATCGCCGCAGGTCAGGGGATCGCTGACTTCCACGGCGCAAACTGGGCAGTAGAAAACCACTGCGGGTTTCTTGGCTTCTGGCGCTGCTTTCGGGGAAGTTTCCATGAGCACGAAACTGTAACACAATTTTCTGGCGCGTTCGCGGCCACTTACTCGGGCGGCTTTCGCAGGATCAGGTCGCCTTCCGTCGGTGGCAGCGAAAAGGGAAATTGCCAGACTTTGTCTTTCATCCAGACCCCGACAATAAAATCCTCCCGCTCTTTCCACGGCCCGATCCATTTGTTGCTGGTCGCGAAGAAGACCCAGCCGTGGGCTTCGGGATTGCCTGGGCTCAGCATCACTGTGTTGGGATCGAGGCTTTGCGTGCTTAGAAACTCGATGAACTCGGCCGCTTCCTTCTGGTACTCTCGCAAGCGAGCTGTTTTTTCTTCGGCGATCTTGGGATTCTTCTTGATCTGGCGCTCGGTTTGGAAGATCTCGGTATCGACGTCGTTCTGCAATTTGTTGGAGAGTTCTGTGGGATCTTCAAAGCCCTCAAGAACGTCGTGATGACGAACGAAGTCGATCCGCAGGTCAGCGGGAAACTCAAATTTGTCCTGACCGGTGTAAGTGACAGCCACGTATACGCCGAGGAGGTGATAGAAACGGCGGCGGCTCTTTGTCAGTTCCTGAGAATCCACGAGAAGCGTGACGGTGAGGTCTTTCCCGGTCATCGTCCAGCGGTAGCGTCCGTCATCGCCGCGTTCGAATGTGCAACCGGGCGCGCCCGCGGTCCAGCGCACGGCGGGCAACTCTTTCTTTTTCGACGCGTGGCTCAGCGTCGGCGACAAAATCGCGCAGGATAGAATCGCGCAAACCGGGAACGCAAGTGTTGCCCCGAAGAAACGGGAACGCAGCATGAAAGCAGAGTGTATCGCTTTTGCGCCTGGCACGTCACGGCGCACCGGGCGCGGAATGGAGGCCGCGTAGAGACGAACGAGGTGCGACTCCAATCCCAACGCAATGGCTTCTGAGAAACACCTGCCGGGAAAATGCGCGCAGAAAATGGTTATCCGAGGAGGCGGTCACGTGCATCGCATCGAGGTCAAAGCAGGCGCGCAAACTATCACGGAGAGCCTCGCCAAAGGATTGGGGCTTGCGCAAAATTGGGGGGTCGTAATCGATGACGTGATGCCGGGAGGTCCTGCTGAGGCGGCTGGCCTGAAGGTCGGGGATATTGTAGTCAGCGCTGATGGCCGCCTCATCGCCACGCTGCCGGCATTGACCGCCGCTCTCTATCTCCATCCTTTAGATGAAGTGATTAAGCTCGAAGTTCTTCGGGGGACTGAACGGAAAACACTTTTCATCCCCGCGCTTGAGATGAAAGATCCGATGGATGCTCTGCCTGATTTAGTCAATTCGCGTGAAAGCTGGTTTCTCGGCTGGGTGTACTGGCGCTCGATTTGAACGATGAGGTGCGTTCCATGGTGGGTACGCTACGTAATCGTTCTGGAGTTGTCGTAGTAGCACGAGTAGCGGACGTCATGAGTTCCGCGACTGGCCTGGAGACTGGAGATGTTATCCACAGCGTGAACCAGACATCGATCGACTCTTTGAGCTCTCTCCGTGCGGCTCTGGACCAGATCAAGCCGCACGATCCGGTCGTACTGCAGGTGGAACGCGGACGAGGATTTTAGTGGCTGGCGTTTGAGATGGAGTAGTTTGTTTAGTATCTGGTGCCGCTAGAAAACTGAGCATGTGGCACAAAAGCCTGGCCTAAGCCTCTCTGCAACCTCCGTCGGCGAGGCTATCTTCAGCGCGCTCCTCGCGACCGCCATGTTCTCATTTCATTTCGCCGGAGTTTCCGGAGAACCGATGCTCTGCTCTCGAAATTGCTGCTCCGTTCCGACGAAGAATTCCTCATACTTTCTCTTGCCCTGCGAACCAGACTCCTCACCGTTGATTTTTCCCCAGATTAGGCGCTCACTACTTGGACCCGTATCACGCAATATCCGCGTACCCTTTTCGGAATAGTAGAAGTAGTGGTCCTTGGCCCATCCGTATTGTTCTGATGAAGACGTCCTTAATAAGCCGGAGGGCGGAAACTTGAATAGATGCTCTCCTCCCTCGACAGGCAATGGGAGAGCACTAGGAACTTGGAATTCGACTCGCACCCAGCCTATGTACCCTTCAGGAATGAGAAAGCGCGAAGAGTGACGAATGGAATGCCGGGCATCGATGGCAAGCCATGCTGCCAGGCCGAGCAAGAGTGCGAGTGTGAAGATGCCAACAGCTATTTGCGTGGATCGTTCGGTTCCGTTCGGAAAGATCCAGGTTGGAGCACTGCCATCTCGCTGTCGCTGAAAACTCACTACGGCGGAGTACAAGGTGACCAGTACCAACAGCCCTGTTGCCAGATATGGCAGTATCATTCGAGTTCAGAACCAGTCGGCAGCGCGGACAATGGCTGGACCATAAAAGCACCATATTGCCAGCGAAGCGAGTAGAGCAAGTCGCGCCGCCGCATTTGGCTTCAAAAGGCTTAAATAAGCGGCAATAAATAGACCCAACGAGCCCGCCAGAGAAACAAATTCGAGCGGGTTCACGGGAACGCCTAAAACGGCCAACATCAGCAAAGTGTAAACGTGAAATCCTGTAACAGCTCCCGCAGCGAGATATAAGAAAAATGGGATCATGTCTAAATGTTCTTAACCGGTAAAACCGGAATGCACTTTTGAGCGGCTGTTCCCACGGGCGCCCCGAGTCCGACTTCGAGATCCTTTGCCATTGTTCTCACGTCCGTGCATCTTGCTGTTAGCGGTTCTGAGCCGCATTCCCTGAAACGAGGTACCTCCGCTGAGCGACCGTCAACACGCCAAACATCACGACCGTTGCGGCTACGAACGCGAGGCAGATCAGGCTTCGCTCCAGCGCGAAGATCGCGACCAATACCTCTACCAAAGAGACTAGTGATATTCAAATCATACAACCGCTCACTACAGGCCAGCTTCCACAAGAAAGCAGGCGGACGTTGCTACCGCAGCGACCAACCTAACTTTGCCTGGACGTAATAGACCAAATAAAACACAATGAAAAAAAAGGTACCGAGTACAAAAAGGAGTAGCACTCCTTGGCGTGTCGTAAAGGATGATTGTTTCTTCCGTGTCTTCATGAATTGCACCACTTGACGTCCCGCGAGCCTGCCGACCGGTTTCGCGCTATGGCAACCCCACGGGCACTGCTCGCAACGATCACGTCCTTTTTCAAAACCAGGATCTATCTAGAAGCCGGTCGTCTGATATTGCAGGACTGCCAGGGCGAGCCGGCAATCATAGCTCGCCTGCGCGTTGGCAATTTGCGCCTGCGTCTGCCGCAACTGCGCGCCGGCGCATCCTCCGTCCAATCGCCGGACGGGGTTCATGGTTTCACTCCAATCTCAAAGTTCAGAGTTGAAAGCGAGAGCCGATACTGGTACTGGGCGTTGACATAGCCAATGGCGGCATCGGTTTGCTGCAACTGTGCCTGACTGAGTTCGACGATTGAGCCCAAGCCGAGCTGATAACGGCTCTGGGCGAGACTCAACCCCAGGTCGGCTTCCTTGGCGAGTTCCGCAGCCACGCCGACGCGCTGAAAGGCCGTATTCGTGGATAGCCATGCCGTGCGCACATCGCGCACTACCCGGTCGCGCAGATCCCGTGTGCTCTCGGCTGCAGCTTTTGCCCGGTAATTAGCTTCCGAAGCCTGCGCCGTGAAGAGAAAGCCGTTAAAAATTGGGATGCTCATATTCACGCCGATTGCGCCGTACAAGCTGGAAACGAAATAGTTGGGAAAGCAGCCGGCGCTGGTGCAGTCCGGACGCACCGGAGTCACTCCCGCTATGCCGAGAGTGCTGATGGTTGGGAAGAGCTGTTCGTGCTGGGCGCGGCGGAACTTTTCCGCTGCCTGTTGATCATAGGTAAACGCCTGCAGATCCGGACGTTGCTGCAAGGCGGTATTGATGAGCACGTCCACATCCGGCGGCGGCGGCGGCGGTTGCGTATCCTCATCGCTCAACTCGTAAGAAACCTGTTTGTCGAAGCCAAGCACTGCCGTGAGCGCGGCAACGGTCGAATCGACATTGTTCTGTGCGTCGAGTTGCAGCAGCTTGGCCTGCGACAGATTCACCTGGGCAAAGGCCAGATCCAGCGTTGATTTCAGCTTGTTCTTGGTCAGTTCGTCGATTTGATGCTCTACTGACCCGCGCGTGGTCACGGTTTGTTGAGCGACTTTGAGCAGTGCTTCGGCCTGCAGCGCGTTGTAAAAGGCCTGATCCGTAGCCAGAACTATATCTTCGGTGGTGGCCAATGCATTGGCATTTTGGGCCTTCTCCAGGAGCTTTGAAGAGGACACCAGGTTGATGGTGCGTCCGAAATCGGTGATGAGTTGGCTGAGGGTTACCCCAGCGCCGGCGTGTTCAAGCAAGCGAGACGCAGTGAGCGCTCCCGCGCCTATCCGGCTGCCTTCATTAGCATCGACTGCCGTCATTGCGCCATTAAAATTCGGGAGTTCTGCCGACCTGGTCTCGCGATAGACCTGATGTTGTGCCAGCGCCAGCAGGCGCCCCACACTGATCCGTGGATTGTTCTTGATCGCTACCTGTTCTGCCTGGGTGCGGGTCAAACGCATGGATCCGCCCGGCACTTGACCCGCCTGCTGCGTTTGAGGGCCAGCGGAGGAAGCGGTCTGTGACCCGGCTCCATGCGGGAAGCTGGCGACTAACGCCACTTGAGTCACTGGAGGCCCAACGATAGGACTCCGGGTTTGCGCGATTTGCGGCTGCGGGGCGGAAGGTAAGTTTTCGGCTGCCTCCGATTTGTCAGCGCCTTGCGCTATGCCGGGCGGGGCAAGAATCGCACATAGAAATAACAGCAGCGTGCAGAATACGAAAGCATTGGCCCTTGTCATCGGGTTACCTCTCGACCTCATGATGTGCGTTCACTGATGTGCGGCGTGCGTCTCTAAGCGGCTACAGGAAGCGGGATGTTTCTGCCTCATTCCGCCGGCTCCGGCGCCGGATTCTCCGCAGCCTTCGCGCCGCGCTTGCCGTAGACCAGCAAATACGCCGCCGGCACGATAAAAATAGTCAGCAGAACCGACGAAGTCAGGCCGCCGATAATGGCCTTGGCCATCGGCGAATACTGCTCCGCACCTGTGCCCAGCTTCATCGCCATGGGAATCATGCCAATAATCGTGGCGAGCGAGGTCATCAAGATCGGCCGCAGGCGAACCCGGCACGCGGTAATGACTGCGTCAGCCGGGGAGAGCCCTTGCTTCTCCAGGTTGTGCGCAAAATCAACGATGAGAATGCTGTTGGAGTCGGCGATACCGACCAGCATCAGTACTCCCATCAGCGACATCACGTTCAGTGTGCTGCCTGTGAGCGGCAGGATGATCAAGACGCCGATAAATCCCATGGGAATCGCGAGCATGATCAGGAAAGGATCGATGAACGACTTGAACTGCGCCGTCAGAATCAGGAAGAGCAGCAGAAACGAAATCAGAAATCCCAGCGCAAAGCTCTTGAATGAAGCTTCCATGCCTTGTACCATGCCGCGCAAATTCACGCGGACGTTGCTGGGAATCTTTTCTTTGGCCAGAATATCCTGCACGGCGCTCCTGATGCGCCCCAGATCTTCCCCTTTGGGGGTAATGAAGACATCGATAGCACGCTGAATTTGATAGTGGTCCACTTCCGTCGGCGTCAGGATTTGTTTGACATTCACAACATTTTTGAGGACCGTGGTCCTGCCTTGTCCACCACACGCCCAAGAAGTGTGGGCGGTTCCGGGCCGTGGCGGGCGGGGGCCCGCGGGGCCGCAGCTCATATCCGCTCCGCTTGCAGGATCTCGCAGGGGAATCTGTCCCAGATCGAGCATGTTGTGAATGGCGGCGGCGCCCTGCTCAAAAAACTGCACGGTGAGGTAGTAGTCGTTTCCGCTCTTGCGATCAACCCAATAATTGGGGGCGATCATGTAGTTGGAATTGAGCGCAGTGATCACGTTATCCACCACGTCTTTTTGCGTCAGGCCCAACTCGCCCGCGTGCACGCGATCCACGTCGAGCCGCAGAGTCGGGTAGTTCATGTCTTGCGGAATGTAGACTTGGCCGACGCCCGGCAGTTCGCGAAAGCGATTGGCCAAGTTCTGCGCGATGCCATAGATCTGGTCCAGATCAGGGCTGCTAACCTGCACGTCAAGGGGGGCTGGCGCGCCCTGATTCAGAATCGCGTTGACCATCGAACCACTGGAAAAGAATGTGCGAATATCGGGAAACTGGCTCTCCATTGCCTTCTGCACCCGGTCCATGTACTCAAAACTGCTGAGCCGGTGCGGTTCGTTGAGCGCCACTTGGACGGTTGCGGTATAGGGCCCAGAGTTAGTGGTGTAGAGCGAGGAAAAGTCCGGGACTACCCCAATGTTGGAGACAATGCGCTTGAAGTCCTTTGGTTCTACCTCCTGCCGGATCAAATCTTCCACCTTCGCGACGTATTGGTTCGCGATCTCGATGCGGGTGCCAGTGGGTACCTTGAGATTGATCGTGAACTGGCCGGCATCGGTCTTGGGGAAAAACGCCAACCCGAGCAGCGGATAAATCGCCAAGCTGGCGAGGAACACCCCGCTCAGCACCACCACCGTGAGCCCAGGACGTTGCAGCGCCCGTCGAACCCAGTATTCGTAGTAGTCGAGGACCTTATTAAACATCCGGTTGAAGCGGGCATTGAACCGCTCCATCCAGGAGTCACCGCCTGCCTCCGTGGGTTCGATCTCATACTCATTCTCCTTAGCCGGCTTCGGAACGTGAGGCACCGCCTTCAGGAAACGCGAGCAGAATAAAGGAATCACCGTCATCGCCACCACAAACGAAGCCAGCAGCGACAAACAAAAAGCCAGTGCCAGCGCCGAAAAGAGAAATTTGGCAACGCCATATAGAAAAACGACCGGGAAAAAATCGACCACGTCCACCAGGGTGGCGGCCAATATGGCCAGGTTTACTTCCGCCCCGCCGGCCTCGGCGGCGATCATGGGGACGGCTCCCATTTCCAAATGGCGATAAATGTTCTCGAGTGAAATGACGGAATTGTCGATCACGCGCGAAAAAGCCAGCGCCATTCCTCCCAGGATCATCGTATTCACCGTCCCACCCATCAGAGCCAGCACCACAAACGCGGCCAGCGCGGATATAGGAATGGAGAGGAGCACAGCCGATGTGGCGCGGAAGCTCCCCAGAAAGATGAGGATCATCAAGCTAGTAAGGATCAGCCCCAGAAAGCCCTCGTGCAATACGGTGCGGATGGCTTCTTTCACGTACACCGACTGGTCAAAGACAACGCTGGTCTTCATCTGCTGGGGAATGTCGTAGAGATGCTTGATCAGTTGGCGGACACCGTCCACCACCGCGATGGTGTTGGTATCGCCACCCTGCTTCATGATGGGAATGTAGGCGGATCTTTGGCCATCGATGCGCACGATGTTGTATTGAATTTGGTGAGCGTCCTCCGCTTTGCCTACGTCGTTCACCGTCACCCAGGAGTTTCCCTTGACCTTGAGCGGCACCTTGCCCAGTTGGTCCATGTCGTCAACCAGGCTGTTGGAGTAAACGAAGTAATCGTACGGTCCCATCTTTACGTCGCCCGCAGGCAGGATCAGATTGGAATCGTTGACCGCGCCCACTACGTCCATCACACTCAATTGACGGGACTGCAATTTGTAGGGATCCACGTAGACCATGATTTGGCGGTAGATTCCGCCGAACACGCCTGGAATTTCGGCGCCTGGCACAACCGCGATCTGGTTGCGAATCTGGAACTGGGCGTAGTCGTGAAGCTGAGTTTCGTTCAGTCCCTCGCCTTTCACCGTAACCAGCGCCACCGGCAAGCTGGAGGCATCGAATTTGAGCACCACCGGAGGCAGGGTCCCCGGCGGCAAGCGCTTCAAGTCGGCGAGAGCGAGGTTTGACAGTTCACTTACGTCGGTATCGGCATTGGTTCCGGGCTGGAAGTAGACGCGAATAATGCTGACGCCCAACATGGAGCGCGACTCCATGTGGTCGACGCCTGCAGCCAGCGTGAAGAAGCGCTCCAGAGGATCGGTAATATCGAATTCAATATCCTCGGGCGGCATGCCCGTGTAGAACGTGGCCACTACGACTTCGGGCAGGTTAATCGGCGGGAATAAATCGACCGGCATCCGCGACAGACTGGTCACACCGATGACCAGGAGGGTCAGGCAGATCACGATGATGAAGTACGGATTACGAATTGAAAATCCTGGCATAAAATTTGTCCTGTCGCAGTCGTAGCTTGGTCAGGTATCCGCGATGGCCGCGCTAATGCGCGCTCTGCTCGTGATACTCCATCACGGCTACAACCTGCGGACGAACCTTTTCGCCCGCCTTCAGACCGCTGCGATCGCTCACCACGACCTGCTCTCCCTCGTTTAGTCCGGAGGTGATTTCGGCATCGCTGGCTGTCTCCAATCCAAGTTGCACGCTGCGGTCCTCCAGTTCTCCATCCTGTTTCACCACAAAGACGGTGGTTTTTTCGCCTTCGTGATTCAAAGCCTGAACCGGCACCGTCGCAACATCCTCTTTTCGATCGAGGGAAAGCTCCGCGTCGGCGTAGAGACCCGGCAGCAGAACTCGGTCCGGATTCGGAACGTCCACTTCCGTGTGCATGGTGCGCGTGTCTTCGCGCACATCCACGGAGAAGCGCGCAACTTTGCCCGGAAAAGTGTGATTGAGAGAAGGCACGCGGACGTCCACGTGATCGCCGACTTTGATGTAGCGAACGTAAGACTCCGGGACCGGAATCACGAGCCGGAAAAGATCATCCTCGGACAAACGGACGATGGGCATCGCTTGCGTGCTCGAACCCGTGCCCCCCTGCACCAGGGTCCCGAGGTTCGCGTAGCGCTCCGTTACAACTCCGGAAAACGGAGCCGTGATCTTCGAGTAGTCAAACAGGCTCTGATCGTGAGCCAGCTTTGCCTTGGCAGCGGAGAGCTGGCTCTGGGACGCCTCCAGCGCCGCCTGGCCAGCATCCACCTGAGCGGATGCCGCCAGATCTTTCCCCTGTGCGTCATCCACTTCCTGCTGCGCGACAATTCCAGGCTGGCTCTGAAAGACTCCATTCAGACGCGTATATTCCAGGTGGAGCGCGTTGTACTGTGCCTGATCTCGGGCCAATTCGTGCTGGGCCCGGCTGACTTGATTCATCGCATTCTTGATTTCCGCCTGATCTTGCTGAAGCTGCGCTTCCAGCTCGGGAATCTCGAGGATCGCCATGACCTGGCCGGCCCTTACGCGGGTGCCATAGTCGACTAGCAGATTCTTGACGAAACCGGATTCCTTCGCGTACACATCGATTTCCTGGAAGGGCACCAACTCGGAGGACAAGGTGATTTGCCGACCCAGCGACTTGCGCACGACTTTGGTCACGCCCACCGCAATGGCCGACGCCTGAACATGACTTCCGCCCCCTGAGCAAGCGACGAATTCGACCACCAGAGACACAAGGCTGGCCAGCAAGATCAGCTTTGAAAATCCGATGCCTCGTGTTGGTATTCCGCCCGATTGATTGCTAATCTCATCCATCGAGTTCTCTTTACCAGCTTTCTCTGGCATGTCCAGCCAGCAATGTTCCATCGGTTCAATGACCCAGAGCGCAAATCTTGTGGTTGTCCCTAACGCGTCGCTTTCATAATTTCGCGCAGCTTGGCGACTGAGAACGCGCTGGATCGGCAAAAGTCGATCACCGTTCGTTCCGCCCGTTGCAACCGGGCCGCAGCGTCCGGAATCTTAGTTGCGAATTCCATTGGTACCGTCAGCACTCCGTGGCGGTCGCCGTGCAACAAATCTCCGGGGTGGACTTCCATGCCCCCCACCCTGACAGTGGCGCCCAAATCGAAGATGTGCGCGTAGGCATGAGAAACCGCGACACTTCCGGCAAACAACTGGATACCGATTGCGCGCACGGCGGGCAACTCGCGCACGGCACCGTTGGTTAAGTAACCGATACACCCTAGCGCCTTAAGGATGGCGGCGTGCATATCGCCCAGAAAAGCCCCGCGCCCGGGCGGGTTGTCCATGTCCTCCAAAACCAGGATGCGAGGCTCGGGAACTTCGAGAATGCTGTTCCAGAAGGCGGTACGATCATGAAAGCTGCCGCCCACAATTGGCGGTTCCCCGCTTCGAAGACGAGCCGTGGCGGCATAGCCCACCATGGGCGGAGCTTCTCCATCCTGGAACATGCAGCGAATGCTGCCATCGGCAAATCCTGTGTTCCGAAGCCTGGCGTCAAATGTCTCGATTGCATTCGAGACCATGCAAGTGTCAAACTGGCGAAGAGCAGCGAGATCTTCTTCGGTCAAAGACTCCATGGCCATGCGCGTTTCCTTTCGCGAACCGAGCTAACCCCACAACGGCAAATCTTTCTACCAATCCCTATGCGGCCCTCCCCAAAGAGTCGAGTTTGTCTAATTTTCCCGGACCACAACAATCCCCCCCGGGATCACGCCGGACAATGCCAAGCTTAACCTCACCGGTGCCCGGAATTTGATGTACAGGATTGTCGCACTTGGCTCGGACTCGATCAATCCGCACTTGAACCTCGCGTTCGTGCGGTGTTGCCTCAGTCAATTTCAATGACTGGGGTTGAGTCCAAGAACAGTGATTAGCTGCAAAAGACGGAAAGTCAGCAGAAGGGAGGGGGTCGGTTATAAAGCCAGCTCTCGGAACTAAGATTCGTAGACGGGACGACCACCGAGACCGCAGCAATGGAAGGCCGCGGCAGTTGAAAAAGCGTGAAGCTGGAAATTGGTTGGGTCCACTGGAGTGCGTTGCTAAGAAGGCGCTGCCTCTGGACATCCGGAGATAGGGATTTCACCGCCGCTACTTTCCCGACTTCCGGACCCAGCTCGGTGTAACGAGTCGCCAGGCTTGCCGACAGGGAACAAATGGCTAGAACAATTACGGCAATCCGGCACCGAGACGCGGAGCTTGTTCGCGCGTGAGAATCTTCTAGCATAGCCATCTCAGATCCATGCACGGATCAACTGCCACAACACTATACACATTTACCACGGGACAGAAAGATTACGCAAGTTACTAGTATTCGTTTCCTTGGACGCTTGGAGACCGCGTTAAGTTGCTTTCCTTCCGCGTCGAGCACTTCCAAGACCACCTCAGAGAGCGTGCGATGGACGGAGCCGGCCCGCCATACGAGAATCACCAACGCGTTTGTCGCCGATATCGGGCTCAAGCCCTCTCCTCCACAGTAACGCACGGTGGACATTTGCCACCGTCGTCCAAGAAGTAGATGGCCTCGATGCCGAGTTGCAAGAGCTCAGCCTCAATCTGGGCGTCAAAGCGCTCGATGTCATCGCCGCGGACAAAGGCCCCGTGCTTCCGGGTGGAAACAATTTCAACAGGCCGGGTAAATCGTTCATGGAGATCGTCAGCATTCCCGGACAGTCTTCTTTCCCTGCCTTTCTTTGGCTATCGCTGAATATGCTGAAGACCACCAGATTCGGATAACAGGCAATCCATTCACTAAGCAGGAAACTGGGGATGGCAATATAGTCGATTGTGGGTTTCGAGGCTGGATGAGTACACTTCTGACTCAGGTCGTCACTATGATGTGATGTGCTCCAAATCAAGACAGCGGAAGCGCAAATTGCATAGAGAATTAAGACCGCTTCCATAGCGCTCCCGTTCTTTCCTTCCATATAAAGCGGCATTGCGGGCTCTCAACCCGCCCTCCGTTGACGCGCACCCCCTCTTGAGTCTCGCAGAGCTTGCACACTGTGCCGGAGAGAACCCTATGTTCTCCACGATCTTGTCGAACGAAGCGGCGCTACACCCTTAAGGCGCGCACTTTCGGCCGACAAGTCTTTCTCGCGGACATTAATCTCCTTTCCGAGACATGCGAGTCACTGGTTGACACCATCGGAAGGTCGCTACCATTGTGCTATCCAAACCTCATGCGCGCTGCTAATCGCAGTTCGGAATGGCCGACGAGATGGCATCCGACGAACCGCACAAATGCCTCCGCAACACTTGCTGGTGCGACAGGATCCAGATGCCCTCGACGTTCGCCACATAGATCAAGCCGCGTGCATCATCCGGCAAAACGCTTGTGACTCCACGGAAGGTCTGAACCGTCCGCGGATGCGCCGGGTCGCTTACGTCAAGCACGCGAACCGACTCCGAGACACTACCCCCGCCGCGAGCGCCTTCTGCGCCTCCAGTTGTGCGAGAAGCATCCACGGCTGCAGAGTTGTTAGGCTTTTCAGCGATTGCGAGCCCGGAACTCACCAGGGTTAAGTTTTCCCCCAGCACGTGACTGACTATTTTTGGTTTTGTCGGCTTGGTTACATCGACAACCGTGAGGGCTTCCTGGGCAGGCTGCTGCAAGTACAAATACTGCTTCCTGCCAGCTTGCTGCAGGAACATTTGTCGCGGCGATGCGCCGGACAGTGCCAAGTGGGCGATCACCTTCGCATCTGTATGAGACGGATAGAAATCACCAGGCGATGCGTAAGAGCGAATCGTCAGAAAAAGTGTGCCCAGTGCCAAGATCGCGACTGCAACGCTCGTTGTCCGATTGATATTTGTCATTGTCGTACTCCTTTTCGTAATTCGGTTTAGGGGAGGCGGTCCTCATCCCGTTCTCCTCAAATTGACTCGAGATTCACTCGCTGATTGGCGAGCTTTCCATCTGCTGTGTCCTCCGCGAATGTTCTGCGGTTACACCTCCAATCCTGCTAAGCCATCTCCAACCCGCTCCGCATTTCGCAAATAGGCGTCCAAGAAGCGCAGCATGAATTTTGTCTGCCCGCCGACTCCGGCAAACAACAGGACGGGGATGTCGGGATGTATCGATTTCAGTTTCGTGCGCAATGTAGTCCCGGTTGCATCCGGCAAGTTGTCTTCCAAGAGCACTCCATCGACCGCTTGCTTGGTAAACAGATCGATCGCCTGCCCTCCGTTGCTGGCAGGCATCACTTCGTAGCCAATCCCTTCGAGCGCCGCCGTCAGAATTGCCATGTCCTCGGGGTGGTCTTCCACGCACAGAATCTTCATTCCACTCATTTGGTCTCTCCTATTAATAATCCGCGTCCGTTTCGGGCTCCGTCTGTTGCACGCTCTTGGGACTCCATGCAGCAGAGAACGCGTTTTCTAAGAGTGGCTGAGAATGAGGCACTCCCAGAAAACGCTATTGATGCTTCGGTAGGACGAATTAGCGAATCGGAGGCGGGCGATTGTAGTGGAAGCCCTTGATCTGAAGCGTGGAGAAGAGCTGCGGCGTCGGTCTTAAGAGAGCCGTTTCGCCAGTGGGAGGAAGTAATTGAAATGTGCCAGCAGGAGCATTCCATTTCGAGCCGCTGTCGTCAAACCGCGGTCTCTGGTCGTGGTGGGAGCCGACGCTGACGGTGGAAGGAACACACGACGCCGTGGAGAAATCGGGAGCGACATTTCGCGCAGCCAGAACGGCAAAAAGCGCGAGGGAAGCAAGCACGGTTCGAAGCCAGATCGTCCTGTGACTCCCACTCCAGATATGCCGCCCAAGCGACATCTGCCCCACCTTACCTGTACTGATGATCGTACGATGATTTTGGTTACCTAATTTGTGGCTATCTTCAGTCACCGAAAGAGACATCGTCAAATATGCATTTTTTCTCGTGCCGGTTACGGTGCCCCGGCGGGGACGTAAACTCGTTCCGCCGAAACCAGCTCTGCATTCGATACTTCTGTCGTGAGCTTTACCCGCTGCAGCCCGCCCTTTTTCTGGGGCCTGGCGGTAAAGGTCAAGAAGTACTGGCGAGTCAACCGATGCTCCATGTCGTCCAGGTAGGGAGTGAATGCAACCGGTGGCCCGAAGAAGCCAATGTAATAAGATTCACCGCCGGTTTCCTCCGCAACCTGCGCGAGGTAAAGCTGACCCCAATATGTCCGCCAGTAGCTATGACCGTAGTGACCTACGCCCGGGGTATAGATCACAAAGACGACGACGCCAGCATGCTGAGCATCTTCGATGGCCGCGGCTAGATACGGATCCAGCATATCTCCGCTTCCGTAGTACCGATCAATTCCGTCGGATACCAGGAGAACCTCTCGGCGCGCGGTCGTTTCCGGCCAGTGCTTGATCAGGTCGCTGAGCGAAAAATATGGGCTGCCGTTGATGCCGCGAATTCCCATAGGAAGGCGCAGAGCTTTCGCAGCGAGAGCATGATCGCTGGTCAGATTCTGTTCCATCCTCGCGATTCCGTCTTGCATGTACGCAACCGCAATCTTGGTGGATGCCGGCTGTGCGGTGATGAATTGGCGAAGGTCCTCCAGTTGTGTGCCAAGACTGGTATTGGACCCATCGTCGAGCATAACCACGAGTTCGAGTGCTGCGTGATCTCCCTGTGCGGGAACCCAATCGGTCACTTTGTCGCGATCGCGTCCCTCATAAACCAGCACATCCTCGCGGTCAATGACCGGCACGTTGGTACCATGAACAGCCTCGACGGTGACCAGCATGTGTGCCGGCGTCCCGTTTGCGGGCGGAGCTTCCTCGGCCGCAAGGCTGCTGACAGATGCCCATAGAGCCAAAACGAGTATTGGGTTAATTACAACAAAGCGCTTGCTCATATCGCTTTCCCCTTGAATTGCATCGGGATAACCTGTTTTCATTTACGGTCGAGAATTTTTCCTGTGGGCGAAAGCGCTTTTCCAAGGCTTGGCGCAGTTCCAGTCGAGCCCGATGCAGGCGAGCCTTGACAGTCGAAACCGGGAGCCCCATGAAACTCGCCGTGGCATTCGTCGAAAGCTGCTGCAAGTAGTGGAGCTGAAAAACTGCCCGGGAGGTCGGCTTAAGCCCTTCCACCATGTCAATCAGAACCTGTTGCAATTCCCGCAAGGAATAAGCCTCTTCCGGAGAGAGACCCAAATCCGCAATTTCCGGGTGCAAATCTTCGGCTCCACGCGGCTCGCCGACCGGAACCTCATTCTTTCGGCGGTTTCTGCGAAGATTCATCAGCGCTTCGTTGATGGCAATTCGGGTCAGCCAAGTGGAGAATTCAGAGCCCCCACGAAACTCGGAGAGATGCACAAATGCCTTGAGAAGACAATCTTGCACAGCATCCTCGGCGTCCTCGCGGTTATGAGTGATTCTTTTCACCACACGATGAAGCCTTCGCTCGTGCCGGCGTATCAGTTCCTCAAAAGCGGTTGCGTCTCCGCATTTGGCTGCTGCCATCAACGATACGTCGATGCTTCCTGCTTGGCTGCAATCCGGCAAGGCGAAGACGTTCTGCCCGCTGGTCCTATCTGTAAGTTGAACCGACATTGGTCAGCCCCCTTTGCTGGGTTTCGTGGCCGCTCGACAGCCACGCCGAACTTCGTCTCCCCGTTTTAGCGGTTGAAACGGGAAGGCTTTGGTTTTACGGCGATCCCAACGTGGTGGAACACACACTCCAGAGCGGGATACTGTTTAGTGCCGAACTGAGTTGGGACGAGCTAGGCGAGCGGAGGCGGACGAGTGTAGTGAGCACCGCTCGTACAGGAAGAGATAACGGGGCTCGATTCGCGCATTAACGGCGAAAATACAACTGGGACTACGTGAGATAGGACGGCGACCGGGCGCCACCAGAACAGTTCACCCTGATCGAAACGAGGCTTTGGCTCGTGGTGTCGATCGCAGTTGACGGTTGGAGAATTCGCAGGTACTGAGAAAAAGCTGGGCGGAGCAACGCGTGCGAGCGAAAGTGCGATTATCGCACCACACACGATGACATGGTACGATGCCATCCAAAGTGAGCGGTTTCGCCATTTCCCCATGAGCACGGCGCACCCCTACATTGCTTGATGATTGAACGATGATTTTGGTTGGCTGCCGACCGGTCCTCATGAGCTCCGTACGTTTAGCCAATTCTGATTCAATTCACTTTGTGCTGAGTGAGACAAAGCTTACGCTCGCTCACCTCACCTCAAAAAAACTATCTCAAAGAGCACCAAAAATCGCTGCCGAGTCATCTTTATCATCAGCAGTCTTTAAGGAGGAAATATGCACTGCCATCGGTTGTTCTTTGTTGTCACCTTGCTCTTAGCCGCAATGCCACGCGCCTGGTCGGAGGATTTGCCACTTCACATTAAGGTGCTGAGTGAGCAAAGCCGGCAATTCCAAGGCCCTAGGCTTGCTCCACCCGACTGCAACTTCCAGGACATCTCTGCCTATTGCTTGAGCTCAAAGAAAACCTACGTAGAAAACACGATGGTCGTCCAGGAACCCGACGGTGAATCGCTGGAAATCGCGTGCACGGTTTATAACCAGTGGTCGCATTGCGCCGGCTTGCCGGTCAACCAGAGCTTTCAAGCGCGGATGGGAAAACATGGCGTGGAGATCCGCTACTTAGATCAGCATGGCAAAATGCGCAAGCAGGTTTATGAAATTCTGAGGGAGAACGGAAGAAGAGCTTCGTGAATGATCCACGTTAGGACACGCATCATTCTTGGTGGTTGTCTGATAGCGTGAGAATATGAGTATGGTTATGGCCTGACCGAGTTCGGGGAGCGCGTGGTGAAGGAGATGAACCGTTTGGGCATGTTTGCGGATATCTCGCACGTCAGCGCAGACTTGTTAACCTATCTCTTGATCAACCGGATCAAGCACAATAACACGATGGCGCCAATCACAAGCCATCGCCAGGCGGCCCACCAAGCCATAGGCGACGATTCCAATCAATCCGAAAAGAAAGCTACCCAGCAGGGACCCCAGGATCCCTACTATAAGATCTCCAAGCAGCCCAAAGCCTCTTCCTTTGGTGATTTGGCCCGCAAGCCAGCGCGCGAGTATCCCTATGAGTACCACCCAAACCAGGTACAGCATCGAGATTCTCCCGCCACTTTAAAAGTGGGGCCTGAAACATTGGCCTATTCCCCTTTGCCCTGGCCTTTTTCCTTGTGCTGTTTCAGCACGGTCCGGGCAGCCACTTCTTTGGCTCGATCACCATAGCGTCCGGATTTCTCAGCGCTTTCCTTGATGTGTTCGTATTCCCGTTGCTCCTTGCTGCTCGGACTCGGCAAGACTCCCGGCACCTTGCTCGTCTTAACAGCTCCCCATCCGGTACCGGCGAACGGAATGAAGCCAATGCCCTCTTCAAAGCCGAGTTGCGCCATCTTCTACGGATCCTTCAGTATGGATGTTTGCGAAGCGATCAGGCCTCTGCCAACTTTTCGCTGGCCAGTCAGGCCATCTCAACATCCAGATGACCATGCGCTACGCGCACCTAGCGCCAGCCCACAAGGCCGCAGCGGTCGAGAAGCTCTCAGCGTTCAATGCGATGGAGAGGAAGCGCCAGGAACCTGTTATACTGTTTTCCCGCTGGCCAGGAGAAACCGACTGGCACCACTACCGACACCGAAGCCAAAAGTGCTCTGGTAGTGGCTTCGGGGAATATCCAGTAAGTGCTTTATTGGCCAGTAGATGCAGCATGGTGGGGCGCGTAGCTCAGTTGGTAGAGCAACGCCCTTTTAAGGCGTGGGTCGCAGGTTCGATTCCTGCCGCGCTCACCACTCCTGTCCAGTTAGCCGAACGCGGTGCTGCCCCCGCACCTTCCATGTGCAGTCCTCTGTGTCCCCTGTGGTTGCGTTTGAAGTTGACCTTCCACCACAGCGAACACAGAGGACACAGAGGAAGATCCCGGGCAATGTAAATTAGATGCAATGATCGCGATCCGCTGTAGCGCCGTGCTGTTTGACTTGGACGGCGTGCTCATCGATTCCACTCCTGCGGTCGCGCGAGTCTGGCAGCGGTGGGCGGTTGAGCATGGCCTTGATCCGGAGACGGTGGTCCACATGGCGCATGGGCGCCCGAGTCGAACCACCATCCGCGAGCTGTTGCCCAACGCGAATATTGACCGCGTCGTTCTCGACAAAGAAGATCGCGAAGTCGAACGCCGCGAGATGGAAGACCTCGATGGTGTGGTCCTGCTGCCGGGCGCTCGGCAACTCCTGAACATTCTGCCTACCGAACGCTGGAATATCGCGACCTCATGTACGCGCCCGCTGGCCGAGGTGCGTTTGCGGGCCGCGGGCCTGCCCATCCCCAAGACCATGATCACCTCGATCGACGTCAAGATCGGCAAGCCCGATCCCGAGCCTTATCTGAAGGCGGCGGCGAAGCTCGGATTTGCCGCCTCCGATTGCATCGTGGTAGAAGATGCGCCCGCTGGAGTTCGTGCGGGAAAGGCCGCTGGCGCCAGAGTGATTGCATTCCTCACGACCATGATCCGCCGTGATCTCGAAGACGCCGGTGCGGATTGGATCGTCCAAAACTGCGCCGACATCGCCGCCTGCCATGATGATGACGGCTTGCGGCTGAGTCTCTCGCTGCCGTAATAGGTCTCAGGTGCTAGGTCTCAGGTCTTAGGAAGACCTTAGTTCTTGGCTTTCCGGAGACCTGACATCTCAGACCTGACACCTAAGACCTAAGACCTGGGACCTGAAGCGGTAGCTATTTGCGCGCGTTCCCTCCGCTCAACTAAAATTATCGCTGCCTTAGAACTTGCCCGCAAGAGTAGGATTGATGCGAGCCGGGCGGCTCCGATCTTCTCAATCGCGACACAAAATCGCTAAATAGGCAGGGCCTCGTGATCATCGGTGTGCCGAAAGAAAGTTATCCGGGGGAGCGACGCGTTGCGCTCGTGCCGGTAGTCCTCCCGACGCTGACCAAAGCGGGTTTTGAAGTTCACATAGAGTCCGGTGCT
The DNA here is from genome assembly GCA_963749275.1 of uncultured Acidobacteriaceae bacterium. GTDB lineage: Bacteria > Acidobacteriota > Terriglobia > Terriglobales > Acidobacteriaceae > Acidiflorens. The sequence goes on along the minus strand of CAVVNA010000017.1, from coordinate 1,871 downwards.
GGAATCGAGGCCGGCTATCCCGATTCTCAGTATGCTGACAAGGGCGCGAAGATCATTGCGGACCGCGCTGCGGTGTTTGCTGCCGCTGACGTCGTCGTGCAGATTCTTTGTTACGGTTCCAACGACCTGACAGGGAAGCAGGATATGCCGTTTTTTCGCCGCGATCAGATCCTCGTCGGATTTCAGCGCCCCTTCGGATCGCCGGACATCGTGCAGGAGATCGCGCACGCTGGCATCACCGCGTTCGCCGTGGAGTTGATGCCACGCACAACGCGCGCCCAAAGCATGGACGCACTCTCCTCGATGGGAACAGCCGGCGGCTATAAGGCGGTGTTGCTGGCCGCCGACTCCCACCCGCGCATCTTCCCCATGCTTACCACTGCGGCAGGAACCATCACACCCGCCCGTGTGTTTGTGATCGGCTGCGGCGTTGCCGGGCTCCAGGCAATCGCCACCGCGCGCCGCCTGGGCGCGGTGATTTCGGCCTACGATTTAAGGCCTGCGGCGAAAGAGCAGGTGCAGAGTCTCGGCGGACGTTTTGTCGAGCTTCCCATCGAGGCGAAAGACGCGCAGGACGCTCGTGGGTACGCCCGGGCGCAGGACGAAGACTTCTACCGCCGTCAGCGCGAGTTGCTCGGAAAAGTAGTGCAGGAAAGCGATGTGGTGATCACGGCGGCGGTGATTCCGGGGAAAAAATCGCCGGTGTTGGTAACCGAAGATATGGTGAAGGGAATGGCACCCGGTTCGGTGATCGTCGATCTGGCCTCAGAACGTGGCGGCAACTGCGAGATCACCGAAGGCCACAAGACCGTAGTAAAACATGGTGTGACCATTATCGGAGCGATCAACCTGGCCTCCGGCGTGCCTTATCACGCGAGCATGATGTACGCCCGCAACATCGCTGCGTTCCTGACTCACCTGATCAAAGATCAAAAGTTGAATCTGAACCTCGCAGATGAAATTGTTCGCGAGACTCTGCTCACCCACAGTGGCGAGATTGTGAATGCCCGGGTTCGCGAGTTTTTCAAGTTGCCCGCACTGGCGCCCGTGGCCGGTTGATGGTTCATACGGTGGTGGGAAGGGCGTCTCGCGAGCCTGCCCGGTTTTACCGAAGCCCCAAGCGGAGCCGAGGGGAAAGTCGAAGGGTCCAGCCGGGCGGGGACGCCCGGCTCTCCATGGGCTAGGAAAATCGAACGGAGGAAAGATGAACAGCAGTTCGAACCTGACCAACGCACTCTTTATTTTTGTGCTCGCTGGATTCATCGGATTTGAAGTGATCCGGCGAGTCTCGCCCCTGTTGCACACTCCGTTGATGTCGCTCACCAATGCCTTGGACGCGATCGCGGTGGTGGGTGCGATCGTGCTCGTGGGCGAGCACAAAAGCACGCTGTCCGCCGTTTTCGGATTCATCGCCGTGGTCGCCGCCACCAGCAACATCGTCGGCGGCTTCCTGATTACCGACCGCATGTTGAAGATGTTCAAATCCAGCCGCCCCGCGGCGAAACCGGCGCCCAAGTCGGTGGGCCAATAATGACAGCCGAACTCGCAGGCGGCCAGGTCCTCATCGAGATTTTATATCTCATCGCGAGCGTGCTGTTCATCCTCTCGCTGAAGTGGATGAGCTCGCCGACCACGGCCCGCCACGGCATCTGGGCGGGCGAAATTGGCATGCTGCTGGCGATCTGCGGCACGCTGCTTCACCACGGAATCGTGGATTACCGTCTCATCGCCATTGGCCTTGTGCTCGGCACCATCATCGGCGTTCCGCTCGGGCGAGTAGCGATGACGGCGGTTCCGCAGCGAACCGCGCTCAGTCACGCCTTTGGAGCGCTCTGCGTTACGCTGGTCGGCTCCGCCGAATTTTACTTGCG
>CAVVNA010000016.1:0-68904 GCA_963749275.1 uncultured Acidobacteriaceae bacterium | reverse complement strand
CTAGGCATTCTCCTCTCCGGACGCGGCTCCAATTTTGTGGCCATCGCCGACAGCATCGCGGCTGGCAGGATTCCCGATGCCCACATTGCGGTCGTTATTTCGAACCGTGCCGATGCTCTCGGTCTTGAAATCGCCCGTCAGCGAGGCCTCAACGCGCTCGTCATTTCATCGAAAGGCAAACCGCGCGAGGAACACGACCGCGAAGTTGTCGCTGCGCTCCTGGACAACAAAGTCGATCTCGTCTGCCTCGCCGGTTACATGCGCCTGCTCTCGCCCTGGTTCGTGCAACAGTTTTCGTCAAGAATTCTCAACATCCATCCGTCCTTGCTACCTGCGTTTCCCGGCCTGGAAGCGCAGCAGCAAGCATTCACCTATGGTGTGAAAGTGTCAGGCTGCACAGTGCACCTGGTGGATGAGGAACTCGACCACGGCGCCATCATCGTACAGAAAACCGTACCCGTGCTGGACTCCGACGACGAGCACACGCTTGCGGCACGCATTCTTGAGCAGGAACACATCGCATATACCGAAGCGATCAAGATTGTGCTGGAAGGGAAATTTCAGATCGTCGGCAGGCGATTTGTGAGAGGTCAGAGGTCAGATTGCAGATTGCACAAGTAAAAAATCCAGGACTCACGACGCACCGGTTTTCACCTCTGCAATCTGACCTCTCACCTCTGCATTCCTACATAATGAGTTCGTTGCTCATCCTCGCAATCGGGTGCTGCATCACCTCAAGCTCGTTCTTCACCAGATTCAGTCCGTACACGCATTGCTCAAATCTTTGGGAGAGTTGCGCGAACAGCGGCGCCACCTTGGCGTATTCGAAGTGTTCGAACTTCGAGACAATGTAGTAGCTTTCTTTCCCAGCTTTCACCCAATCCACGAAACTCTCGACCCGCTGGCGGCGCAGGCGATAGTGATTGATGCTCTCCGGAAACATGCCGGCATAGAACAACGTGTAGTCGCCAATGTGCTTGCGGACCTGGCGCTCGCGATCGAACGACGGCGCTGGGCCGTAGATCGGGTCCGACTCGATCAGCATCTCGCCCACATCGTTCAGCGGCTTCCCCGCGGAATTGCGGATTTTCAACAACTGCTCGACATCGCAAAACTCTGACAGCAGATGTGCGACGTAGCCCACCACTTGCGGATCGCGAATTCCGATCTCTTCGGCATAATGGCGGCCGACCAGTTCAAGAAACAACTGTTGCAGCGGATGCGTCTCCGGAATCTCCATGGCCCCACTTCCTTCCTATCTGCCTTCCTATCTGCCCCCTATTGATTCCATCGGAACAGAACCTAGTGCGCATTAGATACCGTGAAACGGGATCTAACGCAAGTACCCAATCGAGCCACTCCTTTGGTTAGAAGCCCGCGCGGAGCTGGCGGTTGAATGTATTTATTGGCAGCCAGAGGATGCGACTGCTAATTCTGCACCGGGGATCGAAAAATCTGATCCAATGAATCTAATTACATGATTTACCGAGCTTATCTACATGGTTCACCGAATCTATTTACACGATGGCGCACAAAATGGAGGCGAAGTGGAGCGAATTAACATTTCAAGCGGAACACCATGGGAGCCGGTTGTCGGTTACTCTCGTGCAGTTCGCGTAGGTGCGTTCGTCCACGTTGCGGGTACAACCGCAACTGGAGCCGACGGCAGAATCGTTGGCGTGGGCGATGCCTATGCGCAGGCGGTTCAGACCCTCAAGAACATTGAACGCGCGCTGGAGCGCGCGGGAGCTTCACTGAAAGATGTAGTCCGCACCCGCGTGTTCCTTATCAACATTGCGGATTGGGAAAGAGTGGGAAAAGCGCACGGAGAATTTTTCCGCGACATTCGTCCCGCGAGCAGCATGATGGCGATCACGGCCCTGATTGCTCCAGAGATGCTGCTGGAAATCGAAGCGGAAGCGATCGTGCCCGACGGAAAGTAAACGTAAGTAAGTGGGATGGCGGAAACCAAAGCGAGAGTCGGGCTTCCGCCATCATTTACCGTGAGCTGCCAGTTTGAACCGCTAACGGCGGCCTTTCTTGCGGGCAGCTTTTTTCTTTGCCGCTTTCTTCGCCGGCTTCTTCGCCGCTTTCTTCTTGACCGGTTTAGCCTTTTTCCTGGGGGCCGGCTTTTTTGCCGCTTTCTTCGCCGGCTTCTTGGCTGCTTTCTGGGCCGCCTTTTTCTTTGCCGGTGTCTTCTTCTTCGCTGGTCCGCTCTCGCCGCCGCCACCCGATGGGGTTACAGGCGCAGGCTCTCGCACAGGTGGCAACGTCTGGATCTCGTCGTCTTCCTCTACGAGAACGGGTTCTTCTTCCTCTTCTTCCTCTTCTTCCAGATCCTCTTCCAGCGATTCGCCGTAGGCGCCGCTGTCAGCGTACTCATCCGTCTCATCGTCCCGACCGTAGAGAGTCGGATCATCGAAGCGCATATCTCCTCCTGAATATTGAATTAGGACAACCGGCCGCGAAACTGCACTGCTTTTCGGTAACGGCGCGTGATTATAGCACGGACAGTTTCACCGGGCAGTATCGTGCATTCTCTTGCGATTTGCGAGGAAAATTATAAGGAAAATTGTGAGCAGGAAAAAATCCTCAAGCCCCGGCGAATTAAAAGCGAAACTGGAGGATGGACGCCCCTATTCGTACGCCAGCGCGTCGATGGGATCTTTCTGCGCCGCCTTGAACGCCGGATACAGCGCGCCAGCAATAGCGCTGGCAACGGCGATCAGGGCAGCCCGCGCAATCCATCCCCCGGACACAATCACCTGTAGCAAGGGCAGTTTCTGGGCAAGAACGGCGCGTGCCGCCAAGCTGAAGGCGACACCCAACACGATGCCCCCCAAGGCGAGCAGCACCGTCTCCCGGAGCACCACGTTCACGATGTATAGCTTCGACGCGCCCATCGACTTTAGAATGCCGATCTCCCGCGTGCGCTCCATCACCGCCGTATACATTGCCTGAAAAATCACGAGGACCCCGATAATCACCGAAATCCCGATCACCACCCGGAGAAACGTGGAGAGGTAGGGATAGTTCGTCGGCGACATCATGGAAAGGTAGGCGGCCATCGAACTCGCGGTGTAGCGTTCCATGCCCGGCACGTGCTTAATCTCATCCACCACAACGTCAGCGTTGGCCGGATCGTCCAGCTTGAGATACATCACCGAGGCCTTATCCTTGGACCCGGTCAGATCCTGCATGGTGCTGAGAGGAAGAAACTTACGCCCTCCTTTGCCGTGTTCGACAATGCCGCAAATTCGAAAACTGTTGTTGAGAATGTCAATCTTGTCCCCGACCTTGGCGTGCTTGGCTTGGGCGAAAAGATCGTCGACCAGTACATCATTCGGACCCTGAAACGGACCGCCCTTCACATAGCGGAAACCACCGGAAAGGCTCTCGTAACTCGGCAGATCGATTCCAGTGATGATCTCGAGTGTCCCTGCGGTTGAGACCTGGGTGATGACCGGGGCGACCTTTTCCACATGCGGCAGTTTGGCCAGAACGCCGGCCACCTTGATCGGCATCGGGCTGCCCGTCAGTCCTGCAATAAAAGACGATCCCGGAGGCATCACGATCACATCCGCCCCGATGCCTGCGGCCCGCGTGCGCTGATCCTGCAGCATCCCGAGCGACAGTCCCACGATCAGCAGGATCAGCGTTACTTCGAGGGCCACCGCCACAATGCTGATCAGCGAGCGCACCGGCCGATGCACCAAATTCCCGACGATCATGCGATTCATCATGTCTTTTCGAGAGGACTAATTAAGAGCTACTTGCTTTGGCCATCCGTCGTTTTCGCCGGGCTCGAATTGGGCTGATCAAGGTTTACCACGTCAGCCCCAGGCGGCTGCTCCAGCGCAAACTGGTCGTCGATCAGCGTCTTATTGATTTCCAGCTTGACCATGTTTAGGGTGAAGTCGTAACTCTCCCGCGGCCGTTCGATCTTAATCGTACTCGGGAATGTTGTCCCCGCGTAGTCTTTGTAATTCTGGTACGTGGCGTCGGTCGCGACGTTTCCCTGTTGGTCATAGATCCTTTGCCGGTACGGCAGCAGGTCGGTTCGGCTGAATTCGATCCGGCGGGATAGATAAGGGCCCTGAGGCCCCTGTCGGATAACCAGCAGTCTGTAATCGGGCTGTTCGACCCGATGCTTCTTCGCGTCCAGGACGATTTCATCGCCGTTTTCCAGCACCGCAATCTCTTCCCGGCTGACTTCTGGCAGCAGCAGCGCGTCGTAAATGTACTGCGGCCGAATGTTCTCCAGCCGCTTGTCGGGCTGGTAGTTGTCGGCATTGTTCGAGCCCACGACGAACTTATTCCTCGGAGGGATCCAGAGCTTGAATTCCTGCCCGTTGCTCACCATATCGAAGGCCGTGTTCCGCACCACCGGCATCAGGCCCTTCATGCGTAGCATGGCCGGTTTACGCGCCAGCACATAGCCGCGAATTTCCTTGTAATCGGTGATCCGGCCGTTTTTCGGGTCTCCAGCCGAAGAGTCTATGTCCACGGTCGCCTGCATGGACTGAATCCTGGAGGCCTGCGTGTTGACGTAGTCGATCAGCTCCTGCTGGGTCGCAGTCTTCAACGGGCGGTTGGAGACCTGGCGGTCCAGAGTACGGGTCCGGAACAGACATCCGCTCAGCGGAAAGGTGGCCGCCGAGAGAAATAGAAGCAAAAACAGGCGCAGATGAGGGCGATACATTCCTATGCCAGTACCTGGGAACAACCTTGCCACATGGGTATTAGATTAGTATAAGGCAGCGCAGGGTTCCGCGTTTAGCAGCGTGTGTGCAAGCAGGGTTCGTGTCAGGGCGTGCCTTCACAGGGCTAGCTTCCAGCGCCCGACTTAATCCTAAGTTTTCCTAAATATTCCTCTTGTCCCTATGCCGGTTTACTTATAAGGTATTAACCCATGGTCAGGAATGTCCCCGGTCCGTTCTGTCAGGGATGTGCCCGGTCTTTAACCTGTTTTTTAAGATACCTCACAAATAAGGACTTAGCTTCTCACAGAGCGCTGAAAATGTCCTTGGGGCAGCTTCGAGGGCCGTCTTGGGAGACAGGCGCACCTTTTCACTGCCCCATTCAGCTTTGATTATCGCGCCCGGCGAGCTTACGGGTCTGTGATGGGGGTCACAGGTTATTTGTGATGAAGAGTGCAGCGTGTTGGAGTGAAACCCAAAAAAAGCTGCAACCACAGGGAGACCTTCGGCTTCGCTCAGGGCAGGCTCCGAGGACCACAGGGGGAAAACCACGGGGTGGGCCGTTGAACGGGAGTCTCATCTTGGACTTGGGCTGTTACCGGATGCCGAGCGAGCGACGATAGGCGGCTACGTTCCGAATGTGCTCTTCGAGGCTGCGGGCGAAGCGGTGGTGCCCGTTGCCATCGCTGACGAAATAAAAGAACTTTGAGTTGTCAGGATGCAGCGCCGCTTCCAGAGAGCTTCTCCCGGGATTGCCGATTGGCCCGGGCGGCAATCCGGGGAACCGATAGGTGTTATAGGGCGAGTTCACCGCCAAGTCGTCATGATGGAGGCTCCCCTGGTATGTGCCGGTCAGCAACTCGGCGTAGATCACGGTCGGATCGGCATCGAGCGCCATGTTTTGCGCCAGGCGGTTGTAGTACACGCTGGCCACGAGCGGCCGTTCCTCCGGAGCCGCCGTCTCCTTTTCCACGATCGAGGCCATAGTCACGACTTTGGGCACATCCGATTTCGGACCGGCATTCAACCCGATCTCCCGCGCCACCTGCCGGAACTGATATACCATCGCCGCCGCCATTTCCTCCAGGCTCTCGGTCCGCGTGAACTGGTAGGTGTTGGGGAAGAGATAGCCTTCGAGCGACGTGGCCTCGGGAGCCAAATCCGAGATCAATGGAGTCTGGGTTTCGGCAACCTGCAGAAAATCGGCCGCCGACCCGAGCCCGGCGTCTTCCATCGCCTTGGCGATGTCGAACATCGTGTAGCCTTCGGGAATCGTAACCACGTGGAAGTAGATATCGCCGCGCGCGATCCGCTCGTAAACCTGCGGAAGAGTCGCCTCCCGCTCGAAACGATACTCGCCCGCCTTCAACGATTGCTTGTGATGCAACTCGTGCCACAGCAGAAAAGCGAATTCGCTGCGAATGACCCCCGCCTTTTTCAACGCCGCTGCAATGCGCCGCGTCGAATACCCGGAATGCAACAGCAAAGAAGTATTGGCTGGAGGCGTAATCGGGGTATAGACCTGCCACGCCGCCCAGCCGCCAGCGGCGAGAACGATAATCAAGAACAGCTTGATCAGCGCGCGCAAGGTTCCAGTGTAGAGGCCTTTTCAGATTGGAACAAAGTGGCGGAAGGACAAGGCCGTGTGGAAGCGGGGTACGCCCCGCTTGGACGGGGCAAAGCCCCGTCCCCACACAAGAATGCCCAAAACGGTTTTCTCGGCGGGCTCCACGTCTCGGCGGTGAGATGGTTTCTACTCGCCGAGCCAATCCGCGTACGGCTTCATCGACTCGACGTGATCAAACACAATTTTCATCGCGCCGGTAATCGGAATGGCGAGCACCAATCCGATTGCGCCCCAGACTGCTCCCCAGAACAGGAGCGCGATCGTGACCGCTAGCGGATTGATTTTCAGGCGGCCTCCCAACAGCTTCGGATAGAGAACATTCAGCGCGAAAAGATGGAGGCCGACCACGCAAAACACCACCACCACCAGGTCTCCGGCCTCCAGTTGTCCGAGTCCGACCAGGATCGGCGGACCCATCGCCAACACCACTCCCAGGTAGGGAACCAGGCTCAGAAAGCCGCTGAGAAATCCGACGAAGTAGAAGAAAGGAACGTGCAGCAACCCGAAAATCGCCACGCTCGCGCCCGAAATCAGCAGTCCGATCAGCAGGTTCCCCACAATGAAGCTCTGCAACATTTTTCCGATCAGCCCCAGCGTCACGAATGCCGTGTGCCGGTGGTGCAAAGGAAACAGCATCACCGTGGCCGAGCGCGCGTGGCTCTGCCAGGTCAGCAGAAAGTAGGCCAGGAACGGGATGAACGACGCCGCCAGCACGATGTCGGTCACAGTACCGGCTCCGTGGGTGAGCACCTCGGTCCAGCTCTTCACCTGCCGCACCGGCACAACATTCGAGGGCTCGGGCTCGCCGACCGCCTCGCCCGTCTTCTCGAGCTTTTCCGCCTGCTGTTGGTAGGGCTGCAGGATGGAGCGAATCTTCTGCGAATACTTCGGAACGCTGTCGGCGAAACTGAGGGCCTGGTTGTACGACGCAGCAGTGATGCCGTAGAGCGCCGCCAGCAGCACGACCACGCTGATCAGCGCCGCCATGGCTCTCGGAATGTGCAAATACTCCAGGGCCTGCACCACCGGAGAGAGCATAAAGCTCAGCAGAATGGCAAAGAAGAGCACTGCCAGCACCGATTCTCCGTAGTATGCGAACACAACGATCAGGCCCATGCCCAGCAGCGTCAGCGACCAGTGATGCCCGCTTCGTGTTTCCGTGGTTTCCATACGGTGTTGTTGCTGACCCTGCTCCCCGACTGGTCAACAATTCTGCCTTACCGCCGCCGGAATTGCACCACCCCAATTGTGCTAGGGCTGCGGCGCGTGCGGTCGCTGCTGTCGATGCAAGCTTTGTTGGTGGAGAGCCGGGCGTCCCCGCCCGGCTGGACCCTTCGTCTCCGCTCAGGGCAGGCTCGCGAGACGCCCGTCCCTCCACTGCAATTGTGGAAGCAGAAGCTTTTTTGCCTCTGCAATCTACAATTGACCAATGCATGCACCTGGGACGCCCGGTCACCGCCGCATCCTGGCCCTCGATGTCGGCTCGAAAAGAATCGGAGTTGCCGTTTCTGACCCGCTGGGCATCACCGCGCAGGGATTGGATACGATCCAGCGTCAGAACAAACGTCGCGATCTAGAGGCCCTGGGACAAGTGCTGGCGAAATACGAAGTCCAGGAGATTGTGGTCGGCCTGCCCCTGCGTTTAAGCGGCGCGGAAGGAATTCAATCGGAAAAGATGCGCCGTTTCGCCGAGGATCTGCACGCTCATTTCGGCTTGACCGTCCATCTATGGGACGAGCGTTGGACCTCAACCGAGGCCAACCGCCTGCTGCGCGAAACCGATCTTTCAATCAAGAAGCGTGGGCAAGCGGTCGACCGGATGGCCGCCGTCTTGATTCTTCAATCCTGGATGGAAGCCCACGCCGCCCGATGACCTTGCGGCCCTCTGTGATCACTGTGGTAGAGACTTTTTAACCACAGAGGACAAAGAGGTCCATGTGGGAAGTCATAGGGGAACTCTTGCTAGGGAGCGCACCGAGCAGGGTCAGGAGGCGAGTTCGGAAATTTCGGGAAAACGCAGATTACACTTGGTCAGAGCCTTGGTGAGCGCCTGTTCAATCAGATCCTCAGCGCAGTTGCGCGAGATGGCTATTTCGCTGACCAGTAAATAGCGGGCGCGCTCCAGCATCTTTTTTTCGCGGAAGGAAAGCGACTTCTCCTGTCCGAGGATCAGCAGGCTCTTCAGCACCGCGGCTACGTCCGTGAGCGAGCCGGTGCGCATGCGGTCGGAATTCTCCTTAAACCGGTCTTTCCAGTCGGCCGCGTTAATGCATTCGCCCGAGGAAAGGTAATCCACGATCTTCTGGACCTCGCCGTTGCGCACCACCGGACGCATTCCCACGCTGTCGACGTTGGCGAACGGCACCATCACCTTTAAACTGCTGGCAGGGATTTTCAGCAGGTAGAATTTTTCGACCGACGCTCCCATGGTCCGGCTGCTGATTTGTTCGATAGTTCCAACGCCGTGGTTAGGGTAAACAACCCTGTCGCCGATGTGGAAAACGTGGTCGCCGTTCATGGAGGGGCCCTCGCCCGAGGGAGGAGACATCTATTAGTCTAGTCGAGCGCCGCTGCTAAGGCAATCGAGAAGCGGTGCTGGTGACGTAAATTTGATTGTGAAAAAAGCGAGAGGGTTGGCTTTGGCCTGACAAGCTAAAGCCGTTCCTGGAAAGGAGACCTCCACCCGATGGCCAAGATAATCCCAATCAGCGAGCATTTCCAACATTTTCTGAGGGACAGGAAAGAGAGTTTCTGGGCGATGGGTAGGGCCAGACGAAACGGGCTTGACATGGGTTCCTGGAGCTGGAATCGCAGCGGCAGCGTGACCGTTTTTCGGGCTAGGGACGGCAGGTAAATACGGAGAGGGTCCGGGTTTTCCATTCCAGATGGAATCTCCAGGTGTTTTTCCAATTCTTCAATCCTGCTGGCGAGTTCTCGGTTCGCGGCCAGCGCCGCACGCAAGCAGATAAAGGCGCGCACCACATAAACGCTCATCTCCACCGCCTGTTCAGAGTTGAGTACGTCGCGGCCATGATTGCGCCATGTTCGGTGAAGGCGTATGGAAGCGAGCGTCGGCCACCGCGGCCAATGTTTGAGGTCGCAAATTGCGACCTCAAAGATTTGTTCTCTTTGGGAGTGAGGTGGAACATGAAGTCCCCGGGGAATCTCTTGCGGTTGCGCTTTATTTGTTCATTCAGGCGCTTTACAGGCACGCTGTAGAGCTCTGCCAGAGCGGTGTCGAGAATGACCTTCTGGTGACGTAGAATCAGGATCCGAAGATCAATTGAGACCGCAGATTTTCTCGTCGGATTGCTAATGAACGCCGTGTTCGTCCGGTTTTTGGCGAAGTGATTTGCATCCTGCCATGGTAGCGGTCGTAACCGGCGGAGGCTGTGATCAATGGGCACTCCGAATGTGATGAAACCGAAACTCCATCGTTCGGCGCCCTGCCGGGGAAGCGCACAAAACTCAAGAACGAATCTTTGAGGTTGCAATTTGCAACCTCAAACAAAGTTTATGTGATGCTGACTTCCGTATACGTCCCGAACACCTCTCTTAAAGCTTCGCAGATTTCGCCTACGGTGGCGTAGGCGCGCACGGCGTCGACGATATAGGGCATGGTATTGGCGTCGGAAATATTGCCGGCGGTGCCCGCAGTGGGAGTCTTGGCGGCGGCCTGTTTCAGGGCATCGAGGCGGCGGCGGACTTCTGCGTTCGAGCGGCGGGCGCGCAGGGCTTTGAGTTTCTTTTCCTGAGCGCGGGCTACCGATTCGCCGATGTAGAGAATGTTGGGCGACTCTTCTTCGATGACGAAATCGTTCACGCCGACCGTGATCTTCTCGTTGGCTTCAACCGCGCGCTGGTACTGGTAACTGGCCTCGGCAATTTCTTTCTGGGGGTATCCGCGCTCGATGGCTTTGACCATGCCTCCCATCTGGTCGAGCTTCTCGAAGTAGTCGAAGGCGCCGTGCTCCATGTCGAGAGTTTGCTTCTCGACGAAGTAGCTTCCGCCGAGCGGATCGACAGTTTGGGCGACGCCCGACTCGAAGGCAACGATTTGCTGGGTGCGCAGTGCGATGCGGGCGGCTGCCTCCGTGGGCAAGGCGAGTGCTTCGTCGTAGGCGTCGGTGTGCAACGACTGCGTGCCACCGAGCACGGCGGCGAGTGCCTGCACAGCGACCCGCGCGATGTTGTTCATTGGTTGCTGCGCTGGCAGCGAAACGCCGGCGGTTTGGGAGTGGAAGCGCATCAAGCGAGTGCGGTCGTTTTTGGCGGCGAAACGATCCTTCATCAGGCGATACCAGATCTTGCGCGCGGCGCGGTATTTGGCGATCTCTTCGAAGAAATCGTTGTGCGCGTTGAAGAAGAAGCTGAGGCGGGGGCCGAAGTCGTTGACGTCGAGGCCGCGGCGGCGCGCCCACTCGATGTATTCGACGCCGTCGTAGATGGTGAACGCGAGTTCTTGCAGCGCGGTTGATCCGGCTTCGCGAATGTGGTAACCGGAGATGGAAATGGTGTTGAAGCGCGGCGTAAACTTGGATCCGAACTCGAAGGTGTCAATCACCAGGCGCATCGAGGGCGCGGGTGGATAAATGTATTCCTTCTGCGCGATGTATTCCTTGAGAATGTCGTTCTGGATGGTGCCGGAGATTTTCTTCCAATCGGCGCCTTGTTTTTCGGCCACGACCAAGTACATGGCCCAGAGCACGCTGGCCGGTGAATTGATGGTCATCGATGTGGTGACGTTTTCGAGGCTGATGCCGTCGAAGAGGATCTCCATATCTTCGAGCGAGTCGATGGCGACGCCGCACTTGCCGACCTCGCCTTCGCTGGCCGCGTGATCGGAGTCGTAGCCCATGAGCGTGGGCAGATCGAAGGCGACCGAGAGCCCGCCACCTCCGTGCTCGAGGAGATATTTGTAGCGCTGGTTGGTTTCTTCGGGCGAGGCGAAGCCGGAGAACATGCGCATCGTCCAGAGCTTGCCACGGTAGCCGGTCGCGTGAATGCCGCGCGTGTAGGGCGGTTCGCCGGGGTAGCCGAGATACCGATCGTAATTCCAGTCGGCGGGGAGATCGGCCTGGGTGTAGAGGCGGCGGATGGGGACGTTCGAGATGGTGCTGAAACGGGCGCGGCCGTGTTCGTCGAGGTTGGTGCCGGTGGGAGCGCCAATCGGTTTCTCCGGAGCCTTGTCGAGCGTGGGCGCGAGCGTTTTCTCTGCCCAATTTTTTTCCGACACGGCGGGATGACGGCCTTCAAAGACGTCGGAAATCGGGCTCTCCGCTATGGTCTTGGACACATTGTCTTTCGGTTTGTTCTCAGGCATTCCGGTCCCCGCCTCATTTCTCACTATGGCTTTGATGATAGAGGAGCGGCCGCCATGCTGCAAAATGGCGCGACCGACCGAGCGGTTGGTCCAAGTCAAATTCAAATACTCAAACACAGGGGGCACAGGGGACACAGAGGAAACATCCGTATGCTTGACACCGCTTGACGCTTGTTTTCTTCGGCACCTATGCTGGTCTTCTTTCGGCGGAGGGATTCTGAAGGCATTTCGGCGGTTGTTGCAGCGTACTCCGGTGTACGGCGCATACAAGGCGCTTGGCCATTATCCCGACTACTGGTATTGGATCCTGCGTGGGCGGCCGCCGCGATCTCCGCATCTGTTGAAGCAGAAAGTCGTGCGCGAATATGGAGAGCGATTTGGGCTGAAGATACTGGTCGAGACCGGAACTTACTACGGCGAGATGGTGGCCGCGATGAAGAACCGCTTCGATCACATCTATTCGATCGAATTTGTGCCAGCGCTGGCGGAGCGGGCCACACGCAAATTCGCGCGCGACGAGCACGTTCGAATTTTTTGCGGAGACAGCCGCGTGGTCATACCAGAGGTGCTCGCATTACTGACGGGCCCGGCACTGTTCTGGCTGGACGCCGGTTACTACGGCTGGGTGGGGATGCGGACGGATGACCAGCGCCTTGCAGCGGAACTGGAGACGATTCTGAGCCACCCGTATCCGCACCTCATCCTGCTCGACGACGCGCGCGGACTGACGGGCCGGGAAGGGATTCCTTCGGTCGGAGACGTGAAGGCGTACGTGGAGTCGACGTTTCCGCAGCGGTCAGTGGCAGTGGAGTTCGATATCATGCGCATCACACTGCGTGGATAGTGGTGGCGACGGAGGCGCGGCAAGCCGCGTCTCTACGTTGATTCTTTTGAGCGCGCCAGTTCCCATGCCTTCGCATATTTCCACGATACGTAGACGGCATGGTAGAGGTGCAGGAGCAGGCCTTCGCGGCCGTCCAGAAATCCGAGGCGAAGAAAATAGTTGTAGATGAAGGTTGCGAGCGGGCGCACAACGATGTTGAACAGACTTAAGCCACGTTGGCCTTTGGCGATTGCCATCTCCGCGCCGAGGGAGGAATAGCGGTTTATGTGGTCGATGTAATCGGCGAGGGTGGGGTAGGAATGGTGGATGATGTCCGGTCCGATTGGGTATGTAGTTCCCTCGACCTTCAGCGACTCATGCACGGACCGCTCTTCGAATCGCCCGGACCCCTTTTTGAACAGCCTTAGTTTTGGGTCGGGCCAGAACCCGCCATGTTTAATCCACCGGCCCAAGAAATAGTTCCTGCGATGAAACCGAAAACTGTTCAAGTCCGTGGGATAAGGCTTCCTACCGCGACCACGGTCAACAACCTGAAGAAACTCGGGAATTGAGAAACCAATCGCAGCAGGAGGTAGCTCATCACTCAGCTCTTCGTCCGCATCGAGGCTGAGAATCCAATCTCCCGCTGCTTTGTCGATGGCTGAATTCTTTTGCGCAGCGTAGCCTTTCCACTCTTCGACAAAGACTTTTGCGCCGAAGGATTTTGCGATTTCGACGGTGCGGTCGGCGGAGCCCGAGTCGACGACGATGATCTCGCCTTTTCCGTCTGCAACCAGCGGCTGCACGCTGGCGAGCGTGCGCCCGATGTTGGCCTCTTCGTTGTGCGTGATGATTACGACGGAGAGGATCACGCAGGGCTCCTGCCGCTGCCCGCCAAGAGCCTGCCGAGCTTTGCTCGGCTTGGACGGGCGAGGGCGCCCGTCTCCACACGAGCATTGCCCACGCTACCATTGCCGATGACCGAGAGCTTCACGGAGAGAGAATACGCGAGAGGTGGCCCAGCGCAAAAGGGAAACGCCGGGCGGGGAGGCCGGCGCTCCATCGTAGAACTTCTCGCTACGGTTGAGGGTTCGCCGGGGTTAGCTGGTCGGCTCGCGGCGCCACGTGCGGAATATTCGGCGTGTGCGTAACCTGGCCCCGCTCCGCGTCGGCGATCAGGATGCCGGCATGATCGAGCAGCAGACCGACGGCTCGATCCAGTTCGACTTCGGCCTTTTCGTACAGGGCCTTGGCGGAGACGAGCGTGACCTCAGCCTGAGTCATGGCCGCCTGGTTCTGTAGCACGAGAGTTGAGGTGGATGCGCCGAGCGCGTACTTCTTTTGTTCGGCGTCGAGAGACTGGCGCGCCAGATCCACCGCGGCCTGGGCGGAAGCGACACTGGCGCGATTCTGCTGCACCCCAAACTGCGCATTGCGCACCTCGATTCGCACCTGGTTCTCGATCTGCTGGATGCGCAACTGGGCTTGCCGGTATTCGAACTCCGAGCGCACTTGCATGGCCTGAGCGGCACGGTTGCGGATGGGGACGGTGAGTTGCAGTCCGACGCCCTTATCGGGAGCTGTGGAATTGATCAGTTGATTCAATGTCGATCCGTAACCAACAGGCGAGACAATCGTGGGTATCCCCTCGCACAACGGGTCCCCCGAGTAGTTACGTGGTCCACAAATGTAATTGCCATTCTCGACCCCGCCCAAACCGCTGCCACCGTAGTATGCGAATAAATCCACGGTAGGCAATAGGGCGCTGCGGATTGCTTTATTGCTGATGTCGGTGTTGGAAAGGTTGATGCGCTGTTCCGCGAGTTCGGGACGATGACTGAGCGCATCGTTCACCAAGTCCTGAGTAGGGACAACCGGTTCCTGCGCGGGCAATTCCATGGTTGAGGTAGGAATCACTTCGGCGTCGGCCAGTGCCGGGTCGACGAGCGTGCGGCTCAGCGCATTTTTCATGAGCAGTTGCTGCAACTCAAGATTGGTCAGTGCCAAGGTCAAAGTTTGCTGATTGCTTGCGACCGTGCTCTGCGCTCGGACCACCTCGATCGGCGCGAGCGTCCCGATTTCCACCTGCTTTTGGTTGTCAGAGAGCGTCTTCTGAGCGAAAGCCAGTTGCTCCTTCTGGACCCTCACGTTCTCGTAGGCGTACACCAAGTCCCAGTACATGTTTTCGATCTGGTCGACGGTGGAGGTGATTTGTAGGCGAAAGGCGACATCTGAGATCTCACGATTGTTCTTTGCGATCCGGATGAAACGATTATTGGGGGCGAATCCGAAGCCCTGCAGCAGGTGCTGCGTCAACTTAAACTGGAGACTGGAACTTAGGGCTGGAGTCAGTAAATTAAACGAATTATTGGAAGTTATCCGGTTGTTATTGAAGCCGACCAATAAATTCGTGCCCCACTGAAATCCCTGGGTGTAGGCGAAATTGCCGGTAGTTGTGTTCTGGCTGCTGCCGCAAAAGGGGCTGGAGCAATTGATCTCCTGGCGGTCGAACTGGAGCGTGCCTGTAAGAATGGGATCGAAGCTGGTAATAACCGGGCCACTGCCGAAGGTTGATTGGACCAAGCCACCCGAGCCGGTGCCAGCGCCGCCTGCCGCGACCGAGGTTCCGCCCTGGCCCGAGCCAACTTGTGTGCCGAGCCCGCCCACGCCGCCGCCGGGCGTGTTTTGCACAACGCCGTTGTTGACACCTAGTGTGCTGGCGCCGGATTTGGCGCGCCAGACGTCGGTATCGGCTATGTTCAGGTTGTAGCGGGCGATCGCGATATCGAGATTGTTTTCGAGCGCCAGCGCGATGGCGTCGTTCATTGAGATGTAAAGTTTGCCGTCGCGCATGAGTTGGTCGATGCGCGGCGTGTTGGCCAGGTTCGGCGGTTCGAGGTGGCGCGCAGTGTAGGGAGCAATCGGATCGGGGAAATGCGACCGCGGTTTCGCGTACTCCTGCACATCAAACGGCTGCGACGAAGACGGCACCGCCCGTTGGGCCGGCATTCGCGCCGACGGCGCACTGGGCACGGACGAAGTATCCTGCGCCCACCCGGCAGGCACCATGGTTCCAGCAAGGAGGACGGCGGCAAGGGAAAGGGCTGCGGCGGCCTGCTGAAACGCAGTCAACACTGTAGAAGGTTGCATTCGCATCATCTCCATTGATCACATCCATTGATCAACTCAAGCGATCAGGGCTCGAGAAGAACGGACGTAGTGGTCCGCACTTTTGCTCACACTCTGCTCATACGTAGAACCAAAGGCAAGAGTTCCTTGTAATCTCTTCCTAACGGTTGAGAAAGGCAATTTCTTCCATTGATCGTAAGTGAATGATCGTAAGTGAAATAGTATAGCTGACGAACGGTGGCACTCTCGGACCGGCGCCGGTAAAACTTTGCAGTTGCGAACGATGCTGCTCCAGCAGCTTACAAGAAAAAGAATGTGCGCAACCTCAGACTGATTCTTTCTTATGACGGCGCCGAGTTCGCCGGTTGGCAGGTGCAGCCCGGCCGGACTACGGTGCAAGGCGCGCTGGCCTCAGCCATTGGACGGTTGAGCGGGGAAACTGTACTGCCTCAAGGGTCCGGCCGGACCGATGCGGGCGTGCACGCACTGGCCCAGGTTGCGAGTTTTCAGACCGCGTCGGTAATTCCGCCCGAAAACTGGAGGCGGGCGCTGAACGACATTCTGCCGGCTGCGATCCGGGTGCTGGCAGTGACGGAGGCCGCGCCCGAGTTTCACGCGCGCAAATCGGCGCACGCCAAGACCTATCGCTATCGCATTCACCGCGGAGCGATCTGTCCGCCATTTCTGGCGCGGTATGTGTGGCATTATCCTTATCCGCTGGAGGAATCGGCGATGGTGGCAGGGGCTAGCGTGGTCGTGGGCGAGCACGATTTCACTTCGTTCGCGGCGGTGGATCCGGAGCGGGTGGAACGGATGGCTGGCGGGGAAGGTGTTCGGACGAGTAACATTCGGACCACTAACGTCCGGACGATTTTCTCTTCCGGTTGGTCGCGCGAAGGCGAGGAATTGATCTACACGGTTCGCGGCAGCGGATTTCTTCATCACATGGTGCGGAACCTGGTCGGCACATTCGTGCTGATGGGGAAGGGAACGGCGAGCCTGGAAGATTTGCGCCGCATCCTGGACGCGCGTGTGCGCACTGCCGCCGGACCGACCGCGCCCGCCAGCGGGCTGTATCTGGTTGCGGTGGAATACTGACGTAAAGCGTCGGGGCGAAAGCCCACTCTTCAATTTCCAAGATTTTGTCGTCCCGAACGAAGTGAGGGATCTGCAGTCCGCCGCAAGATACAGATCCCTCGCTCCGCTCGGGATGACAATTCATAAACAAGAACAGCCTCTGGCGCGCACGTTCCGTCCCGAGTACACTTCTTCGCAGATGGCCACCGACGTCGAATTCGCCGTTTCTCGCATCGCTTCCGTGAACCCGGCGACGGGTGAAGTTCTGGGCGAACTGGACAGTGCCGGCCCGACCGAAGTGCGCGCTGCGGTAGGGCGCGCGCGCACGGCACAGCCGGAATGGAACGCCTGGGGCATCCGCAATCGCGTCCGGGTGATGCGGCGTTTTCAGCAGATTCTTCTCGCGCACAAGATTGATGTCGCGCGGCGCATCACACAAGAAGCAGGCAAGCCCGCGGTGGAAGCGCTGCTCACCGAAGTTTTGGTCGTGCTCGACGCGGCGCGATTCCTGATCGACAACGCCTTCGCGATCCTGCGCGAAGAAAAGCTTCCGCACGGAAATCTTGCGGTCAAAACCAAGTCAGGGCGCATTCTGCACGAGCCCTATGGCGTGGTCGGGATTATCTCCCCATGGAATTATCCTTTCTCGATTCCAGCGACTGAGTCCCTGGCGGCCCTCGTTGCGGGAAATGCCGTAGTGCTCAAGCCCTCCGAGTTGACGCCCTTAGTCGCGCTCGAGCTGCAGGCGTTGCTGCGCGAGGCTGGTGTTCCCGACGACATTTTCCAGGTACTTCCCGGCGAAGGCGCGACCGGGGCGGCGCTGGTCGGAAGCCAAATCGACAAACTGGTCTTCACGGGAAGCGTCGCGACGGGGCGGCGAATCGCGCAGATCGCCGCCGAACGCCTGCTGCCGGTGGTGCTGGAACTGGGAGGCAAGGACGCCATGATGGTGCTCGAAGATGCCGATGTGGATGTGGCTTCGAGCGGCGCCGTCTGGGGAGCTTTCGTGAATGCGGGGCAGACCTGCTTGTCGGTCGAACGCTGCTACGTGCATCAGAGCTTGTATCCGGCCTTCCTGGAGGCTTGCTGCGCGAAGGCGGGCAAGCTGCGCGTGGGCAATGGCATGGATCCGGCTACTGAAATCGGCCCCATGATCCACGAGCGGCAAGTGCGGGTGGTGGAGTCGCAGGTGGAGAACGCGAGGGAGCGCGGCGCCCGCCTGCTGACCGGAGGCGCGCGGCTGCGCGAGCTTGGCCCAACGTTCTTTGCGCCGACAGTGCTGGCGGACGTCGATCACGACATGCGGGTGATGCAGGAAGAAACCTTCGGCCCGGTGCTGCCGATTGCGCCTTTCGGCGAAGATGCCGAGGCCGTGCGCCTGGCCAACGATTCCGACTACGGACTGGCCGCCAGCGTTTGGACTCGCGATCGCGCCCGCGGCGAGCGACTGGCTCGCCAGATCCATGCTGGCACAGTGATGGTGAACGACGCCGTGTCGTGTTTCAGCATCAGCGAGGCTCCGCATGGAGGTGTGAAGAGCGGCTTGGGCCGCACGCATGGGCGCTGGGGATTGGAGGAAATGGTCAGCGTGAAACACGTCGACACAGACTTGCTCCCGCGCATGAAAAAAATCTGGTGGTTCGGCTATGGGGGTGCATTCGCGGGCGAGATGGAAGGTTTTCTCGACCTGCTGTACGCCCGCCCGCTGTGGGAAAAGCTCAAAGCCGGCGTGCGCTGCGCCGGAGCAATGTGGCGGAGAAAACTGTAGATTTGACTGGCTGCGGGCTACGAGCTACGTGCTGCGACAAGCCGGAGGTTGTTGCTTGCCCGAAGCTCGTAGCTCGAAGCCCGCAGCTGTCCCAGATTTGAGTGATAAGAAAGTGGACTGATCATGACCGACTCCCGCGCGTTCTTGCGCCACACGCTCGCCACCATCGCCTATCGCGGAGCGAAAGCGGTCCGCAAAGCAGGGCCGAGCTTTGCCGACTACCAGCCTGCAGAAACTTCGCGCACGCCGGTGAAAATTCTCGCGCATGTGGGCGACCTGATGGACTGGGGGCTCGCCATGTCCGAGGGCCGCCGCGAATGGCACGATTCCGTTCCGCTGGCGTGGGAAAAAGAATGCGAGCGCTTCTTCACCGCCTTGAAAAAGTTTGACGACTACCTGGCGTCGCAAAAGCCGCTCGAAGTCTCCGCCGAAAAATTGTTTCAGAGCGCGATCGCCGACGCGCTCACCCACATTGGACAGATCGCAATGCTGCGGCGGATGGCCGGCGTCCCCAT
The DNA here is from genome assembly GCA_963749275.1 of uncultured Acidobacteriaceae bacterium. GTDB lineage: Bacteria > Acidobacteriota > Terriglobia > Terriglobales > Acidobacteriaceae > Acidiflorens. The sequence goes on along the minus strand of CAVVNA010000016.1, from coordinate 49,942 downwards.
AAAGGGCGAGAACTATTACGTAGCCGAAATCACCGTGGGGCGCGTCGGCGCGGATCAGGCGGCCCCGCGCAAGGAATTTTGACGAGCAACAACAAGAGTTGTGGAGGCCGTGGCATGGACAATCGCGTTAAGGCCATAGTGCTCCTATTCTCGCTATTCGTGGCATCCGATTTCGTGTTGGGGTACATTATGGAACGTTCGATTCCCGCGGGGCGTCATCAGCGTCGTTGGCGGTCTGTTCAGTACGGCCTTTTATTTTACTTCTCGATTGGTGGGCTTTGAGGAAAAACAAGGATGGTTCCGGCTCTTAACTCGCATATCCGCAACCGCTGATGAAACCTACGGAACACGAAAAACCGGCCCCAGCGCGAAGCTCCGGGGCCGGCTTTTTGTGGCTTCCGCCGAGCTCAGGCAAGGTCGTAGCGATCAAGGTTCATTACCTTGTTCCACGCAGCCGCGAAGTCCTTCACAAACGCCTCCTTCGAGTCGTCACATGCGTAGACTTCCGCGATTGCCCGCAGCTGCGAGTTCGAACCGAACACAAGGTCGACACGTGTGCCGGTCCACTTGATTTTGTCCGTCGCCCGATCGCGCCCCTCAAACACGCCATCGGATGTAGAGGAGGCCTGCCACTTCGTATTCATGTCGAGCAGGTTGACGAAGAAATCATTCGTCAGCGTCTCGGGCCGGTTGGTGAAAACGCCGTGTTTGGCCTGCCAAAAGTTCGCATTCAGGGCGCGCATGCCGCCGACGAGAACCGTCATCTCAGGGGCAGTCAGTGTCAGCAACTGCGCCCGATCCACCAGCAACTCCTCAGCCGACAGGACCTGTCCGCTGCGGAGGTAGTTGCGGAACCCGTCCGCGGTCGGCTCCATTACGGCGAATGAGTGCACGTCGGTCTGCTTCTGCGAAGCATCCGTGCGCCCCGGCGAGAAAGGAATCTTCACCTTGTGCCCGGCCCTTTTCGCAGCTTCCTCGACGGCTGCGCAGCCGCCCAGAACGATCAGGTCGGCAAGCGAGACCTTCTTAGCTTTTTTCCCATTGGACTGCGAGCTGCTGAACTCCTTTTGGATCGCCGCCAGCTTGCGCAGAACCTTCGCCAGTTCGACCGGCTGGTTCACTTCCCAATCCTTTTGTGGCGCGAGGCGAATGCGCGCCCCGTTCGCCCCACCGCGCTTGTCGGAGCCGCGGAACGACGCCGCCGACGCCCAGGCAGTCGTGACCAGTTGGGGAATCGACAGTCCGGATGCGAGGATCTTCGCCTTCAGAGCAGCAATGTCCTTCTCCCCGATCAATTTATGATCCACGGCGGGAACAGGGTCTTGCCACAGCTGGGGCTCCTTCGGAACGAGCGGGCCAAGGTACCGCGAGATCGGCCCCATGTCGCGGTGCGTGAGCTTGAACCACGCTCGCGCAAACGCGTCTGCGAACTGATCCGGATGCTCGTAGAAGCGTCGTGAAATTTTTCCGTAAGCAGGGTCGAGCCGCAAGGCGAGGTCAGTGATCAGCATGGATGGCGAATGACGCTTTGACGGGTCGTGCGCATCCGGCACCGTACCTTTGCCTGCGCCATTTTTCGGCGTCAACTGATGCGCACCGGCCGGGCTCTTGGTCAGTTCCCAATCGTATTTGAACAGGTTCGCGAAGAAGTTGTTGCTCCACTTCGTAGGCGTCGTGGTCCAAATGACTTCCAGGCCGCTGCCGATTGCGTCATCGCCGCTGCCCGTGCCAAATTTGTTTTCCCAGCCGAGGCCCTGCTCCTCGATGGGAGCGGCTTCGGGTACGGGGCCGACATACTGGCTCGGATCGGCAGCGCCGTGGGTTTTTCCGAAAGTGTGACCGCCGGCAATGAGCGCAACGGTCTCCTCGTCATTCATCGCCATGCGGGCGAACGTCTCTCGGATGTCCCGTGCCGCAGCAATCGGATCCGGCTTTCCATTCGGCCCTTCCGGATTCACATAGATCAGACCCATTTGCACGGCAGCGAGCGGATTCTGAAGATCACGGTCGCCGCTGTAGCGCTCGTCCGCCAGCCACTTGCCTTCCGGGCCCCAGTAGATGTCCTCTTCGGGCTCCCAGACGTCCTCGCGCCCGCCGCCAAAACCGAACGTCTTGAAGCCCATCGATTCGAGGGCGACGTTGCCGGCGAGAATCATGAGGTCGGCCCAGGAAATTTTCCGCCCATACTTCTGCTTGATCGGCCACAGCAGCCGGCGCGCCTTGTCGAGGTTCACGTTGTCCGGCCAGCTATTGAGCGGCGCGAAGCGCTGCTGACCGGCTCCGGCCCCGCCGCGGCCGTCGCCGATGCGGTACGTGCCCGCGCTGTGCCACGCCATACGAATGAAAAGTGGCCCATAGTGGCCAAAGTCGGCCGGCCACCAATCCTGCGAGTCCGTCATCAAGGCATGGAGGTCCTTGATCACGGCATTCAGGTCGAGGCTCTTGAATTCTTCTGCGTAGTTGAACCCCTTGTCCATAGGATCGGACAGGGGGGAGTGCTGGTGCAGGATCTTCAGGTCCAGCTGATTCGGCCACCAGTCCGCATTCGTCGCGGCCCCAGCTGCGGTGTGTGTGAACGGGCACTTTGCTTCGGTTGACATGATTGCTCCTTCCTTTAAGAAAACTTTGACGAACTACCAACCATCCTGACTTTACAGGATGTTTTGCTTAGGTTTTTGCACGGCAGCGGCGACAGAGGCCAAAGACCTCGATCAACGGCTGCGTCAGATCAAAGCCGTCCGGCAGTTGCCGGGATAGCCGATGGAAATCGATGAACTCTCCTTCGATGTCCTGCACCAATTTGCAGCGGGAGCAGACCAGGTGGTGATGAGGTTTGAGATTGCCGTCCACGCGCAACGTGGACGCATGAGGAGTGACCTCTCGCAGCAGCCCCCACTCGATGAAAAGCCGCAGATTGCTGTAGACCGTGGCCAGAGAAATGGATGGAATGCGACGTCGGACCGCGGCGTAAATGTTTTCTGGGGAATAGTGTCCGGGGGAAGCGATGACGGCCTCATAGACCACCTGACGCTGGTGCGTGACCGCCAAACCGTGCTTCGCGGCCAGCTCACGGAACTGTTCATGGGTGAGGCGCATGATTATCGAATAAGAATCAGTGTAAAACGACCGCGAGCAGTGTCAACCGAAATCTTTCCTTTGACCTCGAAGGCGGCGGCCTGCCGCAAGACCAGGCTATGGCTCAGCTACCACGACCGGCATCGGGATCCCCGACTTCTTCTGCTGCCGACGCGTTGCCTTTTGCCAAGAATCTGCGTTTTCAAGCAGCTAGGGGAAGTGATGGGTTGAGGATGACACCTGCGAGCGAAATCGAGGCACCGATGTGACGCTCGGCAATTCCCTCCACTACCAACAGCTCGTCGTCCTTGGTCCAAAGGCCGCGACTGAGTAAAATAGCGGAAAGCGGCCTTGGCAAAGGCGCACAGGAGACTCAATGGCTTCCGGCGAAACGGCAACCGCGGTCACCAGCACGATTCCGCAGCTTCCTAACCACAAAGTCAAGATCAAGAAGACGGGCCAGCGTGCCTGCAACGAGAAAAACGACAAGGGCAAGTTCTGCGGTGGACATCTGAAGCGCTGGTTCTACACCGTCGACGTGCTCGAACAGGAGTGCGGCTGCGTGGAGAAAGCCTGGGGGCCGGACGCCGAAGTGTATCGCTGCGAAAATTGTCAGACGCTCTACCTGCCCAGTCCCAAAGATCCGCGTGGGGTGAACGTTGCGGGTCGAGGCCAGCTCTCGGTGTTCGGGCTAACGATTCCGCCCAAGGAAGAGAAAAAGGCGTAGCGTCATTTGGAGCTTAGTGGGGTGTGACAGCCGGAGGGGTGCCGGCGCTGCCTGTGAACATTTCTGAACTCATTTACGACTGGAATGCTCTGTATCCCAAGTCGCTGCATCCGCCGGGACCGGTGCGCCTGACCGATGAAACGCTGCGCGACGGCCTGCAATCGCCTTCCGTCCGCGATCCTTCCATCGAGCAGAAGATCGAAATCCTGCACCTGATGGAAGCGCTTGGAATTAACTCGCTCGACCTCGGGCTTCCGGGAGCCGGTCCGCGCGCGGTCGAGCACGTGACGGCGCTGGCGCGCGAAATCGTCGCCCACAAAATGAAGATCACGGCGTATTGCGCGGCGCGCACCCACGTGAACGACATTCGCCCCATCGCCGAGATTGTTCAGAAAACCGGCCTCCCCATCGAGGTGGCTGCGTTTCTTGGAACCAGCCCCATCCGGCGCTACACCGAGGGCTGGAACGGCGACTTCCTGCTCCAAACCACCGAAAAGGCCGTCCGATACGCGGTTTCGCTTGGCCTCGAAGTCATGTATGTCACCGAAGACACCACGCGCTGCGATCCGGAAACGGTGAAGCAGCTCAACTCGGCGGCTATCAACTGCGGCGCGCACGCCCTGGTGCTCTGCGACACCGCCGGACACGCCACGCCCATGGGCACGGTTGCGCTGGTCAAGTTCGTGCTTGAACAAGTGGTCAAGCCCTCGGGTGGAAAAATTCGCGTTGACTGGCACGGGCACTGCGACCGGGGATTGGCAACCGCCAACGCCATAGGGGCTCTAGTGGCGGGCGCGGATTGCGTGCATGCGACCGCGCTCGGCCTCGGAGAGCGCGTCGGCAACACGCAGATGGACCAGATGCTGGTCAACCTGAAGCTCATGGGCATTGCGCCGTGGGATGAGCAGGATTTGACCAAACTCAAGCGCTACTGCGACGCCGTCTCCGCCGCCACCGGCGTTCCGATACCGGCGAACTATCCAGTGGTTGGAGAGGACGCGTTCCGCACCGCCACCGGCGTTCACGCCGCTGCCGTCATCAAGGCCTACAAGAAAAAAGACGTCGAACTCGCGAATACCGTGTACTCCGGGGTGCCCTCGCACTACTTCGGCCTGGAACAGATCATCGACATCGGCCCGATGAGCGGGAAATCAAATGTTCTTTTCTGGCTGGAACACCGCGGCCTTCCAGTGAGCGATGAGGTGGTCGAGCGCATCTTCAAGTGCGCCAAGTCGAGCGACCACACGCTCAGCGAAGGTGAAATTCTGGAGTGCGTGCAAGCAGCACGTTGATTGTGCGGAAGCGGGGCTTTGCCCCGCTTGGACGGGGCAGAGCCCCGTCCCCACACGACTAGTTTAATCCGCCACTACCGCCTCTTTCCGCGCGCGGTTCAACACCGCCAGGCCCTTCTCCAGATCGGCGATCAGGTCCTCGACGTGCTCCAGGCCTACGGACAGGCGGATCATCTGCTCGGTCACGCCCATCTTTTTCCGCAGTTCCGGAGCGATCATGGTGTGCGAGGTCAGCACCGGAATGGTCACCAGCGAATCCACTCCGCCGAGGCTCGGCGCCAGGGTAAATAGATTCAGCGCCTCGGCCACGCGGCACGCGTCGGCGCCGCTGCCTTCCACCTCGAAGCTCAGGACCCCGCCCGCGCCCGCCATTTGCTTCTTCGCGCGGGCGTGGTCCGGATGCCCCTTCAGCAGCGGATAGTGCACCCGCGTCACCTTGGGATGCTGGCTCAGGAACTCGGCAATCCGCAGCGCGCTTTCGTTCTGGCGCTCGACCCGGACAGCCAGCGTCCTGATCCCCCTGAGCAGCAGAAAGGCCGCGTGCGGATCCATGCAGCAGCCAAGCGTGGTGCGCGTGTGATGGATTTGCTCGATCAAATCGCGTCTTCCGGTTGCGATGCCAGCGATCAGGTCGGAATGTCCGCCAAAATATTTCGTCCCCGAATGCAGCACCAGGTCGATGCCCCACTCCGCCGGACGGCAATTAATCGGCGTGGCAAAGGTCGAATCGATGGTCGAGATCAGGCCGTGCTTGCGCGCCAGCGCCGCAATCTTTTCCAGATCGACGACCCGCACGTTTGGATTCGTCGGCGATTCGATGTGCAGGATCTTTGTGTTTGGGCGGATGGCGCGCTCGTGCTGTTCCATATCGTTGGTATCGACGAACGTCGTTTCGACCCCCAATTTCGGCAGCCACTGCGACAAGAACTTGATCACGCCGCCGTAGATATCGCGCTGCGCCACGATATGGTCGCCCGCCTTCACCAGCGCCAGAATCGACGTGGTGATCGCGGCCATGCCGGAGGAGAACAGTAGCGCCGCATCCGTGCCTTCCAATTCAGCGACGGCCTTCTCGGCGACCGTATGCGTGGGATTGCCGTAGCGCGTGTAGAAGCTGTCGGTAGGAATGGCGCGCACCTGCTCCTGCAGGTCTGTGACCTCGAAGGTCGAAGTCTGATAGATCGGCGGGGAGAGCGGACCGTTCTTTTTGGCGAGGCTGGTGCCGCCGCGTACCGCCTCGGTTTCCCGACGGAACTGATGCTTTTTCATATGAGGGCCCCCGTTCATAAACCTGGAATCTCTCAAGATTACCCGCGCCATTGAGCCGCGGCAAGGCGCAAGACAGCGGTTGGCGTTTGTTATATCTTTTATTTGGCCACTCCTATGAAAAAGAAAAAGCTGAAAACGACTGCCCGAAAAACATCCGCCGCCAGAAAAGCGACGAGCGCCGCGCGCCCGGCGAGTAAAGTTGCCCTCAAAGGCACTGTCCTGAGAAGCAAGCCACTCCCGGCCGAGCTGCGCCACATCCCGTGGAGTTCGGTCGAAGTCGAAGCTTTGAACCCCTTGCTTGGCCGCCACTTCGTGGTCGGGCAGAATGTCATGCTGGCTCGCATCCTGCTCAAGAAGGGATGCGTCGTGCCCGAGCACAGCCATCACAACGAGCAGATTACTTACGTCCTGGAAGGCGCGCTGAAATTCTGGATCGATGGCAAAGAGATTGTGGTGAATGCGGGCGAGGTTCTGACCATTCCGCCCAACATGCCGCACCGGGCCAAGGCGCTCGCGGATACCGTCGATCTCGACATCTTTAACCCGCCCCGCGCCGACTGGATCAATAAAACCGACGCCTACTTGCGGTGAGAGGGGATTTAGACCGCAGAGTGCGCAGAGATCGCGGAGGAATTCGAAAAGCATCTGCGATCTCTGCGGTCAGCCCGTATGATGTATTTATCTTTCTGCGCTGGTCTGGTGATAAGGCAAAGTGTCGATCGCTCAAAATACGGAAACCATTGCGAAGCTCCGGTGCATCGCTTGCGGCGTCACCCCTGATTCCGCCGGGCAGAACTTCCGCTGCGCTGCTTGCGGCGATTTGCTGGAGTTCTTTTTCCCCGGATGGACCCCCGACTCACCGGTTTTCGAACCGGCAGCGCTGAAGGCTCTTTGGCTGAAGCGCCGCACCTCACGCGATGCGCTCGACCAAAGTGGAGTCTGGCGCTTCCGCGAACTTCTTCCGCACATTCCCAATCCCGAAGAGCATGCCATCACGCTGCGCGAAGGCAACACGCCGCTGTACCGCCTGCCACGGTGCGCGCGAGCCGCGGGTGTCGAGAATCTTCACGCCAAGCATCAGGGCATGAACCCGACCGCATCGTTCAAAGACACGGGCATGACGTTTGCCGCCTCGTCCGCGCACCAGGGCAGATTTGGCTGGGTTGCCTGCGCCTCCACCGGCAACACTTCAGCCTCCATGGCCGCCTATGCCGCGCGCGGCAACATGCACAGCCTGGTGCTGATTCCGGAAGGCAAAATTTCCTGGGGCAAGCTCTCGCAAGCGCTCGACTACGGAGCCCTCACCTGCCAACTCCGAACCGATTTCGACGGATGCGTCCGCATCCTCAACGAGCTCGTCCGCCAGAAACCGGTCTGTCTTTTGAATTCAGTGAATCCTTATCGCATCGAAGGCCAAAAAACCGCCGCTATCGAACTTCTCGAGCAACTCGCGTGGGAGCCGCCGGACCACATCGTCGTCCCGGGAGGCAATCTGGGAAACAGTTCCGCGATCGGCAAGGCGCTCGTCGAAATGCGTGAGCTCAAACTGATTTCGCGTCTGCCGAAGCTTTCCATCATCCAGGCGCAGGGCGCGAATCCGTTCTACCGCAGCGTGCGCGAGTTTGGCGGGAAGAAGCTTGATCCCATGACTGCCGACACGCTCGCCACCGCCATACGCATCGGCAATCCGGCATCATGGAAGAAAGCCCTGCGCGTGCTCCAGGCAACTGGCGGTGAGGTCGAACAGGTCACGGAAGTCGAAATCGCCGCTGCCAAAGCCGAAATCGGCGCCGATGGGATCGGTTGCGAACCTGCCTCCGCGGTTACGCTGGCTGGACTGAAGAAGCTGCGCCGCAGCGGGTTCGTCAAGCCGGGCGAGTCCGTTGTCCTGATCCTGACCGGCCATGCTCTCAAAGATCCCGACTTCACCATCAAGTTTCATCGCGGCGAACTTTTCTCTCGCACCCCAGTCACTGGAACGCCCGGTGCCGGAACGCCAGACGAGGCCGAGGCTGCCCAGGCAAAATATTTGCAGCGTGCCCCGGTTGTGCTCGAAGCCGATCTGGGGGCCGTCATTGCCGCCCTCGATGCGGCCGAGAGAAATTCGTAGCAGTTCGCCGCGAACTCGTGTATAAAACACAGTTCAGTGTCAGTGCCGATTGCAAGGCATTCTGCTTAGGCCGGACCGGGCTAAAGCCTTCCATTTCTATCGTTTCGTCCAGTTTAGGCCGCCGAGGAGTTTACTCTCTAATCTATGCCTTCACGTCCCACATCTGCAGACCGCTCGCTGCGCCTGGCGCTGCCGGCGACCTCCGCCAATCTGGGGCCGGCTTTTGACGCCGCTGCCCTCGCCCTCGATTTTCATCTCCGCCTGCGCGCCGAGCGCGCGCCCGACTTCTTCGTCACCGCCGAAGGCCGCGACGCAGCGATCTGCGCCCGGATGGAGAATCACCTCATTGTGACCACCTATTGCGAGGTGCTCGAATCAGAGAACCGCAAGATCGCGCCCTTGCGCATCCACATCGCAAATGAGATTCCCATCGGCAGAGGATGCGGATCGTCCGCCGCCGCCCGCCTGGCTGGGATCGCGCTGGCGGTGCATTTCGGACATCTGCGCTGGAAAAATGACCGCATCGTCGGCGAAGCTTCGATGCGCGAGCACCATCCCGACAATGCCGCTGCCTGCTGGATGGGCGCGCTCACGGTGGCTCGCATGGCCAATCAGGTTCAAGCGCAGGTGGTCGAAGTGAAGCCGAAAGGGAAGTGGCCGCTGCTGCTGGCTGTCCCGGACGCGCCGCTCTCGACCGAGCAAGCCCGCCGGGTGCTGCCATTCCAGTACTCACCCGCCGACGCGGTCACCAACATTCAAAACTCGATGCTGCTGCTGGCGGCGTTCACGCAAGACCGTCCTGACCTGCTCTCCTCGGCTCTCGAAGACCGCATCCACCAGCCTTATCGCGCGCCGCTGTGTCCGCTGCTGCCCGCGCTCAAAGAACTTACTGGAGATTCCGGCATACTCGGCGCCGCCCTCAGCGGAGCAGGCCCGTCGGTGCTGGTGTTCCTCGACCCGAAAGTTTCGCCGAAGAAAGCGAAGCAGAGAATCGCCGCCCACCTCACCAAGCGCCGGCTTACCGCCGAACTCCTCCTCACCCAGATCGCGCTCCACGGTGGACGCGATGGAGCCGACTGGCGCAAGCATCACGGCCCTGCCAAAAAATAAAAATAAAGCGGTTAATTCACGGTGACTTAGAAAGCGCGTGTTGCATCATCCCAAAATGTAAAACCAACCACCTGAACACCTCTTCATTTCCTTCAGCTGCGTGTCGCATCATGCCTGGAATTGTTGCAGCTAGCAAGTTGATATATTCTTCGAATTTCATATCGAACGCTTTCAAGCTCTTTGCCTTTTCCAATTCCCGGCTTCCGATTCGCTCCAAAATCGAATCAACGCCTGGAGCGACTATCTCCAACTCAATCTCATGACCCCGCTTACGAAGAAGGTCCTTTAGAAGGGCGAGGGGTTTGACATCGGTCTTTGGAAACGAATAGCCAATAATGACAATGCGATTCGCCGTCATCAGCGTCTTCTCAGCCTGATCCCATACACGAGTAATGGCGGACCTGTAGATATCGTATTTCTTCTGCCGCACCGGAGTAATCAGAAGCGGGGACGATGGCACGCCGACGTCGGCGCCTTCGTTGAACGGAGAAAATATCCGGGGTGTCATGCTCGCTAAGATTCTCCCCTTTCGTGCGCGAAGTTGGCCTTTGGGGAAGTAGTCTCCTGGAAGGTTCGGCGGGTAGTAGCCATAACATGTCGGGCTGTAGCCTCCTCTCCACCGCGAATGGTGAGTGGCGTATGGCATTGACGAGTACCAGTAGAGAAACACGTCGCTGGCTTCTTTGATAATGGATGCATATTTCAATGTCTGGAAATCGATCGCCATATACGGAATCAGCCAGTTCGTGGACCCGTGAAGTTTAAGGAGCTTCCACTTTGTCTCGAATTGCGGAGAGCCCTCGATTGCATCTCTCCAGCCGCCATCAAGCACCGCCTTGAAATTGATTTCATAGCCTGTACTCGGGCTCCATCCGCCGGAATCTGCAAGAGCCCTGTCGAGCAGGGTGTCCCAATTAAATGTGATAAAAGAGTCATTGGGGCCGCAGATGTCCAGAAGGTGACGATATAGAGAGACGGGCGCGCCATTCTGTGCTTCGTTAAGCACATTTGCAAATATGAAGTTCATGTTCGAAAACACCGAAGCGAGCGAGAACCTGGCAGAGACCTCATCTTCCGTCAACCGTCCTCTCGTGAGTCGCTTCCTCAGCTCTTCAATATCCAACTCAATCGAGGTCATGAATTCTTCAATATTCTCGTCGAATTCCGAAACCCGGTCGGCGCGAACACCCCTATAGTGCTCCAGGAATGAAATCAATGGACCTACATGGGCGTTAAAACCTTGCGATGTAGGAAGATCGTTAAACGCCTTAAAGAATCCATTTGCCAGCGGCACTCGAACCCCGAACTGATTTAGGTCGAAATGGTGTGAGGCGCCAGCGCCGAAGATCCAGGCCGTCTGTGGTCTTTCTTTGCCAACCAAGGCTCGGGCACTAGCTGGCATGTTGTACCAATAAAACCTCAGGAAGTTATCGTCGAGTGCGTTTAAATCAAACTTAAGCGTTCGCTTTGCGGACGTCTTTGAACGTCGAGAATTCTTCTTCAGAGCCATCATTTAAGCCCCCGTTGCTTACACCTATAGATTTCGGTTGTAGTTGTCGAGCACGGCGTCGAAGATGGCCCGCAACCGTATGTAATCTTTCTTCTTGAACTTAGCCGGGTTGAAGTTCTTTCTCAGGGCTACACCGGCGTGAACATTGTTCCGCCTGTGGCGAATCTCGATAATCACATCTTCAACCGCGTGCTCTCCGAACTTGTCTTTGAACTTGACCGAACTCAATAGATCAAGCTGTTTTGCCGCCTCAACTAGATCGAACAGCACTAAGTCGTCAGGAATCTTCTCATCCTTTGACGGGTCGTCACCGTCGTCTCCGCTCCAGATGATGAAGTAGGCGTACATCATCGCTTCGAGCGCACTTCCGAGCGCCAAAGCTGCCATGAACCACGACCTCGCCTTAACTTCGCGCTCGGTCTGTCTGCGCCAGTAAAGGACAAGGTCGTTTGCTTGATCGCCGTGTTTTGTGCAGGTGAACTGTTCCATTTTTCAATTTTAGCTTCCCATATGCCAACCTCAACCTCACCGCGTCCGGGCATGAGTGGGGATGTTCACGTGTCACAGAGTTGGGCCAACGAACAAAACTAGATTGTCCTCATGCCATGGGACTAACGCGTTTACACCACAGCGGGCACAGTCATTTCGTCACTTTTCGCCTGTTACCATCGCCGTCGGCTGTTTACCACGGACGCAATCTCGATTTTGGCAAATCATGTCAAGCCCCCGTTTCTCAGATTTTCCGCGTAAGTCATTGAATTGGCGAGGAAAATAAAGTCGGAAAAGTTGGCGGGCCGGTGGGTCAGAATTGATATAATAGATCTATAGATAAGAAAAGGGCGCGGCATCCCTCCGCGCCCTTTCTCATTGCTGTGCCCGTGGTACCAAGACGGCCAGGGCCTAAGCTAAGTTGAGGCGCGTAGCGGGCGTCTGAGCCCGCTGCCGAAATCCTGAGCGAAGCGAAGGATCTGGTAAGTCCTTATTCCGGAATATTTTACGAATAAGTCCTTTAAACCCAAAGATTTGAAAGGAATTGTTCGCCAAATCTATGATTCTAAAGGGCCGGTATATTAATTTTTTCTTGCGATACTCCTCGAGAAGAGTGGGAAAGTAAAGCTAAACCCTTATTCCTGAATACTTTACTAAAAATAGGGGGGGAGGGGGGTACCCCAACGGACAGGCTGGACTAGCGCCCAGCGTCCAACGCCCCACCCCCAAACGGCCACTCCCGCCGCCGCCAAGCCCGCACACAATAAACCACAATCCCCACCACCAGAATCACCGCCGCATACCGGATCTCTCGCAAAAATCCCGCGCGCGAAACCAGAATGAAAACAAAGCTCCCCGCAGCCACCAGCGCCGGCACCGGATAAAGCCACATGCGAAACGGACGCGGCATGTCCGGCCTCCGTATGCGCAGCACGATGACTCCCACGGCCTGCACCAGGTACTGCAGAACAATGCGAATCACCACCAACGCCGCAATCAAGTCCGCCAGCCGCAGGAAGCAGAACAGCGCCGCCACTCCCGCCAGCGCCAGCACAGAAACATAGGGGAACCGGTGAACGGGATGGACGCGCGCAAAGGCCCGAAAATAATTCCCGTCCAACGCCGCCGCGTACGGCACACGGGAATACCCCAACGTCAGCGAAAACACAGAGGCGAATGCCGTCCACATCACCAGAACTGAGATGACCGACCCAGCGCCATGTCCGTAAACTCTTTCCATCAGCGTTGAGACCACGTACAGCTTGCTGTTCGCCGCGCCCGAGTTCGCCATCTCCCGCCACGGGATGACGCCGAGAATGCTCACATTCATCGCGATATAGAGACACACGACTGCCAGAATGGATAGGAACAGCGCCCGCGGAATATTTTTCGCCGGTTCCTTAACCTCGTCGCCGAGGAAACAGACGTTGTAGTATCCACCGATGTCGTAGGCGGCGATCAGCATTGCCCCGCCGAGTCCATGAAAGAAGTCGCGCGAAAGCGAGAACGCGCCCGGAGGTAAATCGAATGCCCGATGCGCGTTGAAATGAGTGAGGCCCGCCAAAATAATCCATCCGATTGTCCCCATCACTCCTGCCCACAGCACCTTGCTAAGCCGCGAGATGGCAGTGATCCGGCGGTAAAGCAAGAAAGCGGTGAGCATGCAAACGCCGATCGCGACTAGCGTCGCCGGCATCGCGACCCAGGTCAGTTGCAGGGTTCCAGCCCAGGGCAGACGCGCGCTCCAGGTGTGCGTCGACCACACGCGCTCCAGACCCGGCCAGAAAAAAGCGGCATACTGCGACAGTCCCACGGCCCCCGACGCAATCGACAACGGTGCGCTGAACGAAAGTTGCCAAATAAAAAGGAAGGAAACCAGCCGTCCTAATTTTTGCGGACCGTAAATCTCCTGGAGATACCGGTAAGACCCGCCCGACCCCGGCATCGCCGCGCCCAGTTCCGCCCAAACCAGTCCATCGCAGACGGCAAGAACTGCGCCCAGCACCCAGCCTAGCATGGCCTGCGGACCGCCCATCACCGTCACGATCAGCGGAATCGTAATAAATGGTCCCACTCCGATCATGTCAATCATGTTCAGCGCAGTCGCCGAGCCGAGGCCAATGCCGCGGACGAGTTGCGGCTTGGTGCCGGATTCGCCTTCGAGTGGAATTGTCATGAAATAAGTCGTTGGTCGTTGGCGAACCTGATCTTCTTAGTCTGTCGTGGTGGACTCCCCGAACGACCGACGACTAGCGACCAACGACTGCACTAGCGACTGCCGATCAGATTTACAAACAGCCGCACCGCTCCCGGCACGCCCGCCGGCAGTTGCCGGAAGAATGCATATCCGGTGTAGATGTACGTCCCCTTGCCGTAATGGGCCACGAGCAACCCGCCCTTTTGCTCGCCTTCACCCGGATCATGCGATTCGAGCAGCGGTGTAAAATTGCTGTCCCACTGCGACATGAAGTACAGGCCGCGCTCCTGCACCCAGCCCTCGAAATCTTTCTGAGTAATTTCGTTGGGAGAATGAAAGATCGGGTTCGCTACATCGAGAATCGCGACCGGCGCCTCTTCCACTGAAACCCTCGCCCGGCTCAGCGTTGCGGGGTACGGAGCGAACTTTCCCGAGTTAAAATCGCCCACCGTCGTGTTGTATTGCACCACCAGCCGTCCGCCCGCCTGCACAAAATCGAGCAGCCGCTGGTTGTTCGCCTTCACATCTTTCTGCGTATCGTAAGCGCGAATTCCCAGCGCGATGGTTTGATAGCGGCTCAAATCTTCCGTGCTCAACTTCTCCGCCGGAATCAACGTCACATTCATCCCGATCTGTCCGAGGACAGTCGGAATCTCATCTCCCGCACCCATGACGTAGCCGACCTTCAGGTCTTTCGGAATCTTCACATCCACGACGCTGACGTGCTGCACGGCAGGTTGGTAGTAGTAAAACGTGCCCAGATCTTCGCGCGTGACGACCGAATAGCCCTCCTCGTAATTCCGGTGTCCGCTCTGCAACGCGGCCCGAATCTCCTTTCGTCGTTCCTTCCGATTTCCCGGAAGCACCTTGAAGTCCGCACTCTGCCGCTCGCCGCGCTCATGAAACTCAAGCTGCTTTTCCGCCGGTTCCACGCGCCAGCCCTCTGGAACATCAGCTCGCAACACTCCTTCATCCTTCTCTGGATCTCCCGCCCAGTGCGTTTGCTGCAGCGTCTTCGAATCCAGATTGCTTGACACATCGACCTTCACCGTCAACTGCGGGCCGTCCTCGGTAGGAATCACTTGCTCGCCCGGATCCAGCATGACGGAAAAAGCCGGCGCCACGGCCAACGGGCGTTCCGCAATCGCGCCCGAAGCATCCTTATATCTGACCGTGCAAACCGCCGACATCACGCCCGCCCCCGGGATCGCGGCGAGCGCTTTAACGGGAGGTGGCGGAAAAGGAAGTCCCTGGTATTGCGCATCGTCAATCGTATTGAGCGCCTCAGTTTCCGGATCGTTTCGGTGCCAATAAGGCCGTGTGGGCTGGGCCGTAGGAGGAACGTAAATCTTGAACCGCTCAATCTCCTCATTTCCAGACTTTTCTCGGCTGAGAAGTTTCGAGTTCCACTCCGGCGGCAGCCGAAAGGTGATGGAGACACTCTTCGTCGCCGGGTTCGCCGTCGAAAACTTCGCGGTAACTTCAAACGTACGTCCCGGCACCGCCATAAATGCATCGTCAGGGTCTGACCCCACTGGCGCATCGACCGTGACGTGCAATTCCGCGCCCCGTGCCAGCGCGATTGCCTTGCCGATGTCACTCGACTTCAGCTGCAACGGAGGCAGGAGATCATTCTTGGACTGCGATGAAAGTTCCGACTCCTTGATCTGCTGGATACATTTCAAAATCCTTGCGTCGCTCGCACTCAGGGGAGCCACAGCCAAAAGCACGTCCGTGCCAGATGCCGCGGTTGCCTTGTCGATTTCTGTTTTGATCTCAGCTAACTCTGCTCGCAGCCAAGGCACCTTCTTCTCTTCCTCACCCAGCCGCGCGGCCAAGCCCGGCAGCGTCGTATCGATCCCGTCAAAGAAACTTTGCTCGTGCCCATCCTTATCTTTCGGCGACTCGATCACCGAATCGACGAGCTTGTAATAAGTGAACCGGTCTCCCGGCTCGACCGTCCAACTCCCCGATCCTTGCGAAAGCTGATGGCGCAGTCCTTTCATGGCAAACTGTACGTACGACGTTCCCAGCACCGGATCGACGACTCCCGTGTTCAGCCGCAGCGTGTAGTTGGCTGCGTCGCAAGTCGTCGCCATGAAGCCGCACACATTGCCGATATACAACTTCTTTGGCTGCCAGGGTTCCAGTCCCTCTTTGATTTGCTCCGGAAAGCGATTCGGATCGGCCGCCGCGCGGAACGCCTCTCTTGTCAATATCGCCGACGCCTGATGATGTCCATGCCCATCGCGATCCGTCCCCGAAAACCGCGCCACCAGCACATCCGGACGAAAGGTTCGAACCACCCGCACTATATCCGCCAGCGCAATGTCATGCCCTTGCCACTTCTGCAATGTTTCTTCGGCGGTCTTCGAGTATCCAAAGTCGGCCACGCGTGAGAAGCGCTGCTCTACGCCGTAATACCGATCCGAAGCCAGCACTTCCAGCGTTCGCAGCACGCCCAGCACGTCGAACAGATTGCTGCCCAGCTTGTTCTGTCCGCCTTCGCCGCGCGTCAGCGTCATCAGCAGCGTCGCAACGCCTTTCCCGCGCGCCTCTAGCGTCAACATGCCGCCGTCCTCGTCATCGGGATGCGCCGTGGTTTGCATCAGCCCCGCCGTCGTCTGCAAGCGTCGCAGCATCAGCTTCAGCCCCGCTGCACCGATTTCCTGAGGGAGGGGTTCGTAGTAATGATCAACGTTGTAATGATCAGCGCTATGCTCGATGCCGTGATCGACGTTATGATCGGGCTGGATCTTTTCCGGCGTCTGCGCGGCGGCGGATATCGCGGTCGAAGCTGCCAGGGCAACCAGGAGCATCGCAGTCGCAAGCCTGCCGCACACCAATCCAAGCCCGAACTTCTTCCGCAACGCCAATATGACCATCTGATGGATCTTCCCCAAAGAACGGAGCAAATATATTCGTTTGGCGCGGGCACTTCTGCCCGCGAACTGTCGCGGCCCTATCTGCCCGACTCCTGCGCCGCCGCGAACTTCTTCTGACAATCCGCCGCCGCTTGCACAATCTGATGGAACTCCGCATCCCCGCGCACCCCCGCGAGCAGCGGATCCGATTGCAACGCCTGGTACGCGCAATAATTGCCGGCCACGGCCTGGCGCAGAAACGCGAATGCAATCTGCTTTTCGCCGCAAGCCGCCAGCAAGGTACCCTGGTGATACTTCATTTCGGGATTCTGTTTCGCCAATAATTCGTTTTCTGCCTGCTCTGCCATCCGGTGGATATCCGTTGCTGGCGCCTTGGCCAGGCATGCCTCTACCAGTCCACGCATCCACATGGGATTTTCCGTCATTTGCGGCGCGGCTTGCTGCGCTTCCATCATCTTCCCCTGCCGCATCAGCACTGAAACTCGCACCCCATTCGACCATTCCGAGCCCGTATCCTGTTCAAGAAACTGCATGGCACGCACGGCTTTCCCGGCCTCGGCAAAAGCAAGCGCGCACGTTCGCCAGTTATAATTCGCATCGATCGCCAAAGCTTTGTCGCATTCGCTCTGCGCCTCATCAAGCCGCCCCGCATAGCGCAGTACATACGCCAGCGAAAAATGCGCGTACGCGGCATCCGGACGCCTCTGCACCAGTGCCCGGGCGTCAAGATAAGCCCGGTCGAGGTTTCCGCCCTCGGCTTCCTGCGCCGCCAGTAGTCCCGCTGCGGTGACCCGTCCCGGTTCCAGCAAAAGGGCCCGATGATACGCCTCATTGGAGCGCTGATACGCCGCATCGCCTCCGTCCGAGTAAATCGCATCGAAGTAATACCGCCGTCCTAGCACCTCCCACGCCGGCGCGTAATTCGAATCGAGGCTCACCACGTGCTCCAGTATCGCGATGGCATCCTTATTCGATTTGACCTCGCGCGGAATGGCCAGGGTTCGCAGATACGCGTCATACGCTTCGCGATTCGCCGGAGTACTGCCCGCTTCCACCGCCTCGCGGGCGATCCCCAAAGCCGGCAACAGTTCCTGCCGCACTTCTTTCGCCATCTGGTTACGCAGAGCGATCAAGTTATCGACCGGCGCGGTCAGCGTGCCGGTCCAGATGACCCTGTTCTCTTTCACCCCCACCGCTTCCAGCGTCACCATCACCATCTTGTCTTGACGCAGAAAGTGTCCCGACACCACCGTGCCCACACCCAACTCGCGCCCGGCCTTTGTCGGGTCTGCTTCGGCGGCGTATTTCTGCGTTGACATCAAGGGCCGGATTTCCAGCGAATGCGCATAAGTCAGCGCGTTCGCAATCTCATCCGCCAGCGCAAACCGCAGAAACTCGCTCTCCGCATCGTTATTAATATTCTGCAAGGGCAACACCGCGATCGTCCGGATTCCCGCCTCCACCGTCGCTACTCTATGTTGAAGCCACCATGCCCCCACCGCTGCCACCAGCGCGATCAGCATCGCCGCCAGTCCAGCGATGATCCAGGTCCGCATCGAACTCGACTTCTGGAACGTGTTCGTGGCCACCTGCCGTCCACTCGCCCGACGAAGCCCGCTCCGCAAGGTCGGATCCGTTTCTTTCTTCAACTTCACCAAGTCGGCCTTCATCTCCGCCGCGTTCTTGTAGCGCTGGTTGCGGTTCTTCTCCATCGCTTTTCCGATGATGGCTTCGAGTTCCGCCGGCACCGCGGGATTGATCGACCGCGGCGATGCCGGCTTCGAATTGATCACCGCATGCAGCGTCATCACCACGTTCGTTCCGGTGAACGGCTTCTTGCCGGTGGCCATCTCGAAGAGCACCACGCCCAATGAAAATATGTCGCTGCGCACGTCCAGGTCTTCCGAGCGCGCCTGCTCCGGCGACATATAGACCGCCGTCCCCGGAATCACTCCCACCTGGGTCAGCGATTCCTCGAGCGACGTGTCCGTGGTCGTGCCTACACCCTGGTCGTTGGAGTTGGACTTGGCCAGCTTCGCCAGCCCAAAGTCAAGAATCTTCACCTGCCCAATCGGAGTCAGAAAAATGTTCGCCGGTTTGATGTCGCGGTGCACAATGCCCTTGGCATGGGAGGCCGCCAGCGCGTCCGCCACTTGCACCGCGATGTCCAGCAGGTCGTCAAGGTCCAGAGCCTGACCATGGATTCGCTGCTTCAGGCTCTCGCCTTCGAGCTTTTCCATGACGATGAAGGGGTGCCCGTTGTTGTCCTCAATGTCGTGGATGGTGCAGATGTTGGAATGGTTGAGCTGCGATGCGGCGCGCGCCTCTCGCATAAATCGTTCCAGCGAGCGCGGATCCTTGGCCAGGTGCTCGGGGATGAATTTCAGCGCGACATGCCGGCCCAGGCGGATATCCTCCGCCTCGTAAACAATTCCCATTCCGCCGCCGCCCAGCTTCGACAGCACGCGGTAATGGGACACTGTTTGCCCGACAATTTCCATGGTCGTGTGGGGCGGACACTCCTGTCCGCCGCCTTTGCCTTTGATTCTACGGGGAGGGCTGAAAGCTGGCCCGTGCCGTGAAGGCGTAATGGTAGGCTGTCATCCCGGTCGGGTCAACCGAGATTGGGAAGAGCGTCGGTGGAGAGCCGGGCGTCCCCGCCCGGCTGAACCGGCGAGACGCCCGTTCCTCCACCGTCTGAACGATCACGTGGTCGAATTGTTAATCACTAACCTGCGCCGCCGATGATCCTACCCAGGCCATATTCTTGTTCTGATCCACGCCCATCATCAGACCGCGGCCCATGCGCACGATCGTCAACACCGGCACTAACTTGTCGAGCCACACATACATGAACCGCAGCTCGACCTTGGTCGTGCCGTGCGGAGTCTCCACCACCGGCGTGAAATTTAATCGCTCCTGCAGAATGTATTCGCTGCGCTTCGCCGCAGGAATCGCGTCAACGTCTGCCCGCGACGGGGCAATCACCACGCCCAGTCCGGCAAACGAATACAGCGGCTTGAGCACGAGATTCTCCAGATCCGCCGGTACTTCCGGCAGTTGATCCAGAAACCACGTCCGCGGCACCGACGGATGCTTTAGATAAGGAATCGAATACTTGCTTATCCGGAAGTACCAGTTCGGATGCCCCGCCCACTCCACATCGAGGTCATCGCGAAAATCAAACGGCAAAGTCACGCCCTTGCGTTCCAATTCATCCACGATGGTGCGGTTATAAATTCGCTCAATCGGAACCTGCTTGCCCTGCTCCTCATAAAACAGCCGTCGCCCCTGTTTGCGAATCTTCGTGACGCACACTGTCCGTATGCCGAGCAGCTTCTCCGTCAGCAGAAAATCCGGACGCGTCTTCTGCTCCTCGGGATGCACCTCCATCAACACCACATTCGCCGGATCGTGCCCCGCCACAATCGCATCCTGCAGAAGCCGCTTGTAAGAAGCCGAGTCGAGGCCACTCAAAAAGTAGCGAAGCTTCGCGTCGAGCGAGAACACATCTATATAAGCCTGCGCCAAAACCGGCTGGTACGCGTAAAGGGAAGGGAAGGCCTGTAACTCGACAAGTTTC
The DNA here is from genome assembly GCA_963749275.1 of uncultured Acidobacteriaceae bacterium. Lineage (GTDB taxonomy): Bacteria > Acidobacteriota > Terriglobia > Terriglobales > Acidobacteriaceae > Acidiflorens. Next base: position 29,695 of record CAVVNA010000016.1, on the reverse strand, counting down.
GGCTGTAACTCGCCCGCCGCATCCCGCACCAGCCCGAAGTCCACCTGAATGAACATCGGATGCGACGATTCATTCGGCACGCGAAACTTCGCCGGAATCGAAGCCTCCGAGCGCGCCCGATACTCCGGATTCTCCGCCAACTGCCGGATCAGCGCCTTCCCATCCTCTCCCATGCGCTTGACCAGTTCCGCCGGGAAAAAGCAAGGCGTCTCGCAAAGGGCGAATGGAACTTCCATCCCGCACCGAGAGGTCATTTCGCGGCGTAGCCGGTCGTATTTTTCGGGAGTGAAGTTCGCGTTGAAGGCTTGGCGATAAGAAACGATCATATCTGTCGTGTGGGGACGGCCAAATCCCTCCGGGACGCTCACGATCTGGCAAGCGCTTCAGGGGGCGACTTCCTAAGCCTCCACCTCCAAAGGAGAACAGTTGCCCAGAGGACAGGAGGTGGCACAACCGCGGTTAGAAGAAGCGCTACGAAAGCGGCTTCCAGCAGTTTTGGTACCTGTGCTATGCGACCAGTCGCGGGGTCCACGCGCACGGCAATGCAATAACCCTTGGTTGTTAACGCTAGGCCGTTCCCCAACCGAGAGGAAAGAAGTACGGCAGAAAAAGAGTGGTAGCGAGAGAAATGTCGCGATCCAGGCGGCCCGTCGTAAAAGCTTCATGGGAGTTACTCCCGTACTTTCTCGCCGCTCTCCGCGTCTCGGCTGTGAAAAGCCCTACGGCTCAATCAAGAAATGCCCGTCGCGCATAATCTGCTCACCGTCGACCCAGATATCAAAATTTCGCCCGACCACATCGAGGTGCGTCGACGAATACCACTCCGCTCCTGTGTGCACCCCATACGGATTTCCAAACGCGATGTGTACGCCCGGGTATTTTTCGTCCTGCAGGATCTCACCGATCACATCTTTCAGTTCGATGTTCGTCCCAATCGCAAACTCGCCCACCCGATTGCTGTTCTCATCTTTGTGGGTGTAAGCCCAGAAATCGTCTTTCAATTCCTTGTTCGCCGAGTGCGCCTCGACCACGCGATTCCCCTTCACCTGAATGGTCAGCGGACTCGACTTTAAATCGCCAAACTTCGCGCACAAATAATCGCCCACCACTCCATCAATAACAAACGTGCCGTTCACTTCGCCCGGTGTCGTGAACACTTCACCACCCGGCAGATTCCCCCACTTTTCCGTACTGATAATTCCGCTGGTCTTCACCCAGCGGTAATTGGGGTTCAAATCCGCTACCAGGTCCGTCCCGGCGGGCGTCTTCGCCCGAATCTGTTTTGCCCGGCGCACCGTTTCCATTACCTTCACGCTTAGCCGGTCGACCTTCTGGAAGTCCGCGCGCATGCCTTCCAGCATGATCCGCTTGTTGATGTTGACCATGTGCGCGTGCCGGATCTTGCGCCGATTCACCACATCCGTCACCTGCATGCGCGATTTCAATTCGTTGGTCTGTGCTTGCACCGCAAAAATGCTGACCTGGCTCGACTCCAGATCCTCCGCGATGGCCAGCGGAAAATCCGTCAGCGGGCGGGTCGCCACGTCCTCCAGCACCCACGTCTGGTAGCGGCAGCCGATCTCTTCCAGTTCGCGCACCAGCGCCGCCGCAATCTCCAGGCTCACTTCATCGGTGATGACGGTGACTTTTTCCGAAGGCTGCACACGCAGGCACACGCGCACGGCATTCCGCGCCCCCGGCGTCAGTTGCGGATCAAAAGCCAGCTTGTTCAGTTGTCGATTGGGTTGTTCCGTCGTATTCGTAAAAGTCTTCATCAAGCTCATCAGACGGCCTTGGCGGTGGGCAAACTATCCACGTCGTCCACACCCACCTCAGTCTCCTCAATGATGTAGTCCACCACGGCTTTCATGTCGCCGGATTTGCGGTACACGTCCAACTGCCGGTCTGCGCCGGTGCCCATCTGCATAATCTCGCGGATGTACTCGACTTCTTCCCGGCAATCCAGTTCATCCAGCACGTCATCGACGAATTCCAGATACTCTTCGATCAGCTCGCGCTCCGGAACTTCCATCGACTTGCCGAAGTCGATCAGTTTTCCGTTGATCCCATAGCGCGCCGCTCGCCACTTGTTCTCCATCAGCAGCGACCTGCGGTAGAGCCGGAATCCCTGGTTCTGCGAGTACAGCTTGTACAGTTTTGCCACTGTCGCCTGGATCAGCGCCGCCAGCGCAATCGTCTCGTCGAGCCGCATCGGAAGATCGCACACGCGGAACTCGAGCGTGTCAAAGAACGGATGCGGCCGGATGTCCCACCAGATCTTCTTGGCGTTGTCGATCGAGTTCGTTTTCACCAGCAGCTTGACGTAATTCTCGTACTCGCCCCAGCTGGGGAAAAAATCCGGCAGGTTCGTCCGCGGAAACTTGTCGAACACCTTGCAGCGATACGATTTCAAGCCAGTATCCATCCCCAGCCAGAAAGGCGAATTCGAGGAGAGCGCCAACAGGTGCGGCACAAAATACCGCGCATGATTCATCATGTGGATCAGCGTCTCGCGATCCTCGATGCCCACGTGCACGTGCAGTCCGAAGATCAGGTTGGCCCGGGCCACCAGTTGCATATCCTCTACAATGTTTTTGTAGCGCTCGCCCGGCGTCACTTCCTGCACGCGCCAGTCGGCAAACGGATGCGTCGCCGCCGAAGCCAGCCGCAACCCATTCTCCCGTGCCAGTCGGATGATTTGCCGCCGCAGATTCTTCAGTTCTTCCCGGGCTTCCTTGATATTGGCGCAAACCTTCGTCCCCACCTCCACCACCGATTGGTGCATCTCCGTCTTGACCCGTTCCTGCAGGATCAATCTGCCCTTCTCGATGAGCTCGGTTTGAATATGTGACCGAAGGTCCCGAGTCTCGGGATCGACGGTCTGATACTCCTCTTCGATTCCAAGCGTGAATGTAGGCCTCATCGCGGCATCCAGAGCTGCCAGGCAGGAGGATGCCCTGGCAGAAAGCTAAGTCAGTATATCAATGTCGGGCTATGGCGCGGATAAGATTGCGCGGGGACAACACAAAGTCGGTGCGGACATCTAGCCCCATAGTAAATCTGGACTATTCTTGACTTTGCCGCTAGGAGCGTGAAGATTAAATGATTACACGGCGAAATTTGCTCCCGCAATCGAGCACCTCTCGAGGAGAAGGCCAGGTAGTGTGGGATGCAGACAAAGCTAGAAAGGGGTGCACGCAGATAATGAGAACGTGTGGCAGAGAGTGCTGCCAAATCGCTTTTGCATTTTTCCTGTTCGTCGGCTTATCGGCAAACCTAAGGGCTCAGACGAACCAAGTGGTTCCGGGCTGCAAGGATGTGGCACCCCTTCCTCCGGTGCTCACCTTCGTTGGTCCCGGCACGACTCCTGCGAGGGCCAACGAAGTCGCTTTTGCCGCGGGCGCTTGGGGCAATCTGTTCCCAGCACCATGCGCTCACGAAACCGGAGTAAATTGGTTTGGCCGATGGGACCTCGGTCTGACGCATCGCTTGGACTGGGGGTTCGATTTCCAAGGCACCGAACATTCCAGTTTTCAGTCGTTCTCCGCGACCATGACGGCAAGATACGAACTCCTGAAGAACTTGCGGATCGAGACTGGGATCGGATTAGGAGACGATACGGAGGGCAAGAGTTTAACTGGCGAAGTAGGTGCGACCATGGGCATCCCCGGCGGGAAACGAAACGGCTGGGCCCCCTACGCTTCTGTCCGGCTGGCCGCCGCGCACGGACGTTCTGGGAGGCCCTTCGCGGGTTCGAACGTCCCTCCTGGGGCGGTCGTTCCCATGGCGAGCATTGGCGCAAGCGCCCGCGTCTCGGAGAACATGCGATGGGTTGTGGAAGGTGGTAGTGGGGGCATTCTTTCCCGCGAACATCCGGAGGCCGGAGCGTTTGTCTACGTCGCCGTCGGGTTGGATTTTGTGCTACGCAGAAAAGAGTAGCCAGACCCGAAACTTTGCCTCTCACCGGGTAGGTCTGAAATCGGGATTTACAGTTTTTCAGACACGCTCAAAGCCCTCCAGGCACTTCGTGGATGCGGCTTTGGCACAAATCCTCGACTGGATCAATGCCACGTGAAACCCGTGATGTGGAACCTACGCTTTCTTCTGTACTTACTGTGCCCGGATCTTCGGCCCATTCAACAACGCCGCCCAGCGCAATTCCTCCACCGGATTTTTCCCGCTGAGCGCTTTCTTCACCGCCATCTGGGCGACCGCGTCCACCACCCACTCGAAATTCTGCTGCCCCACCGACGTAACCTCAGCATCCGGCGCTGGATTCATGAAGTCAATCGCATACGGGACGCCATCTTCCACCGCAAACTCCACTGTGTTCAGGTCGTAGCCGAGGGCGCGGCACAATGCCAGCGCATCTTTCTCCATCCGCCCCTTTAACTTCGTGCCCGGCTGCGGATTTCCCTTCACATAGCGCTCATGATGCGGAGCCTTCGGATCGTACTTCATGATGTGCACTTTCTCCTGCCCCACTACATAACAGCGGTAGTAATCCTCAAACTCCACGCCATGCTGCAGTGTCATGCAAAGGTCGCCTGTCTGGTTGTAGTTGTGGAAGAACTCCTCCGGAGAATGCACCTTATACACGTGCTTCCAGCCGCCGCCCGCGTAAGGTTTTAAAAACGCCGGAAACCCGACATAGGCAAACACCTCTTCCCAATTCAGCGGGTAGATCAAATTTCGCATGGATTTGCCGGTCGTATCCGGCGGATGCGTATGATGCGGCAAAATCACGGTAGGCGGAATCGCCACGCCCATCTTGTGCGCCAGAGCGTAATTAAAAAACTTGTCGTCCGCCGTCCACCAGAACGGATTGTTAATCACCGTCGTCCCTTGCAGGACCGCGTTCTTCAAATACGCCCGGTAGAAAGGAATGTCCTGCGAAATGCGGTCAATGATCACGTCGTACTTCTTGGACTCATCCATCCTGATGCCGCCAATCTTCACAAATTCGGCGGTAACACCCTCAGTCTTCATCGAGTTAATCTTCTCGACCAAAGCCGGCGGAAACGTATCTTCCATACCAAAAAGAAGTCCGATTTTCTTGTTTGCCATAATCAGTGTCCTCAATCTCACGGGTGGAGCGACGGGCGTCCTCGACCCGTCCCTTGGCCGCGTGGCAGGCGGGCGAGGACACCCGTCGCTCCACTAGAGATACTTTCCCGCCATCCGCTGCCACAGCGGCCAATCATGCTTGCTATTGTCCCCGTAGATATCCAGCCAATGCGGAATCCCCCGGGCATGCAGAATCGCCGCCATCTTCACGTTCGCGTCCAGGCACATATCCCAGTCCGACGATCCCAGCACAATCCTCATCTGCCGGCACCGGCTTAGGAACCACTCGTCGCTCATGTTCGGTAAGTAGTCCGGCGGATTATTGAAGTAGACATTGTCATCGTAGTAGCCGTCGAGGAAGCTCCTGATGTCGAACGATCCGCTCATGGTCACGCAAGCCGAAACCACATCCGGATGCCGCAGGGAAAAATTCAGCGCGTGATAGCCGCCGAAACTGCATCCCGTCACCGCGATCTGGGGAGCCCAGTTCTTCCACTTCAAATACGGCAGAAACTCGTTGATCACGTAGCGCTCGTACTGCACATGCCGCCAGATCCGCGCGCCCGGATGCACACCCTTGTTGTACCAGCTCTCGCCGTCCACGCTGTCCACGCAGAATACCTGGATCGCGCCCGCTTCCAGTTTTCCCGCCAGCGCATGGATCATCCCCGCATCTTCATACTCATAGAAACGTCCCATCGATGTCGGAAACACGAGGATAGGCTGCCCGGCGTGCCCGTAGACCAGCGACTCCATGTCGCGCCCTAATTCGTGACTATATTGTTTGTTATATTCGCGGTTCATGTGCGCGAGGATTGTAACCGAACCGCCCGATCTTCGGCATCGTTAGCTGTGATCGGCGGCTGGTCGGGCCGGATGCCCCGCCGTTCGTGCCGGCGCCGTCTTTCTCGTCCATCGGCGATGAACTACTGGTCCGGAAATCCTGACCGCGGATTGATTCCAAAATGCTTCAGTTTCGATTGCAGCGTTGTCCGCTTCAATCCCAACCGCATGGCTGCGCCTTTCAGCCCGCCAATCTGCCCGTGGCTTTCCCGCAAAGCCCGCAGAATGTGCTCGCGTTCGGTCGCTTCCAGAGTTTCATCCACGCGTTTCTTCTCTGCGGTTGTGCTAATCGGCTCCAGTTCGCTTAACGGCGACACCAGCACCGAACCTCGCGTCAGAATCACCGAGCGCTCGATAAAATTCTCCAACTCCCGTACATTCCCCGGCCACTCCCACCCCATAAGCGTATCCATGGTTTTCTTGGGAATGCTCGTGATCGACTTGTTCATCCGCCGGGCGAACTTCTGGACAAAATATTCCACCAGCAGCCGGATGTCGTCTCGCCGATCCCGTAACGGTGGTACGCGGATCGGAAACACGTTCAGCCGGTAATACAAATCGCTGCGAAACTCATTATGGAGCACGGCATCCGCCAAATCGCGGTTGGTCGCCGCAACCAAGCGAAAGTCCACCTTCAACGTATGCGTTCCGCCCAGCCGCTCGAACTCCTGATCCTGCAAAACCCGCAGCAGCTTCGGCTGCAGCGCCATCGAAATCTCCCCGATCTCGTCCAGAAACAGCGTGCCCTTGTCCGCCAGTTCGAGTCGTCCAATTTTCCTGCTCACCGCTCCGGTGAAAGCGCCCTTCTCGTGACCGAATAACTCGCTTTCCAACAGCCCTGACGGAATCGCCGCGCAGTTCAATTTGATGAAACTATTGCCGGTGCGCAGGCTCAACCAGTGGACCGCCCGCGCCACCAGTTCCTTTCCTGTTCCCGTTTCACCCAGCAGCAGCACGGTGGCGTTGCTGGTCGCCACTTTCTTCACCTTCTCCATGACGGCTTCCAAGGCCTTGCTCTTCCCGATGATGTCTCCAAACCCCAGTTCCGTATTGATTTCCTGCTCGAGATAAAGCTTTTCTTCGGTAAGCTTTTTCTTGGCTTCGCGTAATGCTTCGCTCGCCTCGCGCAGTTCGGTGACGTCCATGCTGGCGCCGGTGAGTCCAATCACCGCGCCCGTCGAGTCCAAAACCGGCTCGATCGTCGTATCGAGGTACTGCTTCCTGCCACCGAAAGTGGCCTGCATTTCATGACGCACACCCACCCCGGTTTCCAGCACCCTCCGCCGGACTTCCGTAATGCGCGCAGCCTCCTCGGGGTCGAAGATCTCGTCCGCCGTCTTTCCCACCTGTTCGCTCACCGGCCGCGGAAGCTGCGGATTATACATCCAGGTGTAGCGCAAATCCCGGTCCAGGTTGTACACCGCAATTGGAGAATGCTTGAGTGCTACCCGGAACCGTTCCTCGCTTTCCCGCAGCGCTTTCTCCGCCTGTTTCTGTTCTGTCAGATCGACCGATGACCCGACCACTGTCCGCGTCTGGCCTTTTTCATCCAGCAGCGGAACCGCATTCACCACCGTTTCCCGCTTGCTCCCATCCTCAAGTACCATCGTCAGCGCGCGCCCATAGACCGGTTTTCCGGTGGCCGCCGCTTGCTGCATGGGCAGCCTATCTGTTGGAATCTCCACCCCATCTTCCATCAGCCGGTAGGTGGGCCGCTCCCCGGGCGGTGCGCTCTTCGAAAGGTTCTTGCCCGGTGGCACACGCCTCTGTTCGTATGCCGCGCGGTTGCCTGTCATCCGCAGGCACTCGGCATCATGCGCGATAAGAACCGGTACCGGCACCACATCCAGCACCGTTTCCAGTTCCTTCGCTCGTGCCCGCTCCCGCGCTTCACTCGCCCGCAACGCCTCCTGGGTCTGCTTCCGTGCCGTGATGTTGCGCGAAACGGCCACGCCATACTCCCGGTCGAGTCGCACTCGGCGCATATTCACTTCCACCGGAAATGTCGTTCCATCTTTCCGCCGGTGCTCTCTTTCCACAGTTACGAATCCCGACTCCTGCAACTGCTTCCGCGCCCGTTCCCGCGACCTTTGGTCGTAGTCTGGGTCGATGTCAAGAACCGTCATCGACAAAAGCTCTTTCCGGCTGTACCCCAGCTCTTCGCACGCCCTCTCATTCACATCGAGGAAGCGCAGGGTCTCCGTGTCGATGACCTCAATGGCGTCGTTCGATTGGTCCAGCAACGTCCGGAACAGTGTCAGTTCCTGAAGCATCCGCTCCTGTTCGCGCGCCGTCTTCAGCAACTTTTCGTTGGTCGCCCGTAAAGCCTCCTCGGCCCGCTTTCGTACCGTGATGTCGCGCGCCACGGCCACGCCATACTCCCGGTCCAGTTGCACCCTTCGAAAATTGACTTCCACCGGAAACGTCGTTCCATCCTTCCGCCGGTGCACTCTTTCCATGATTGCGAAGCCCGACTCCCGCAGCTGCTGCCGCACCCACGCCCGCCAACCTTCGTCGAGTTCCGTGTCGATGTCAAAAACCGTCATCGCCAAAAGTTCTTCCCGGCTGTACCCCAGCTCTACGCACGCGCGCTCGTTCACATCGAGAAAACGCAGCGTTTCCGGATCGACTACCTGAATGGCATCGTTCGATTGGTCCAGCAGCGTCCGAAACAGCGTCAGCGCGTGGAGCGTCTGCTCCCGCTCCCGAGCCGCCTTCATTAGCTGTTCGTTGGTCGCGCGCAGCGCCTTCTCCGCCCGCACCCGTTCGGTAACGTCATGCGCGATCCCCCGCACAATCGGCGTCACCACTCCTTCGGTGCGCAGCGTGTTGTGATACTCCCAGATCCGCTGCTCTCCCGATCGCGTCACCACCGCCAATAGTCCGCGAGACTCCCCCGAGCGCTCGATCTCGCGCAAATAGACATCGAACTGAGCTCGGAATTGCGGATCAACCAAATCCCGCATGGGCTTGTGCAGCATTTCTTCTACGCTGTAACCCAGCAGACGCGCTGGAACGGGATTGATCGACAGAAGTCGACCTTGAAGGTCGTGGACGCACAGCAGGTCTTGGCTGTGCTCGACCAAGTCGCGATACCAGTCTTCGTTTTCTTCCAGGTCCCGCCGGATCGGGTCCCATGCGACTGGCGCTTGTTCCGGAAAGTGGCGCTTCTGTTTCCCAGGGTGCAATGTCATAGTGTCACCCCTACGAAAGGCGCCGCAACTACCCATTAACTATCGCCGAAATTAACGGCATAGCCAATCAGGGAAAACCCCTACTTGCGGCACCTGGATACGGTAGACTAAATGGTTAGCCAGAGCAATTCCAGCGGCCCGCCTGGTCGCTGGCCGGCGGGCATATCGTTTTCTACTCCTGGTGACACAGCGCAGAGCGGGCATTACACTGTAAACGATGGCGAAGCCAGTTCCCATCGGGGTGCGCGGAGGGTCCAGGGCCAGTACACCCCCACATGGTGAGAGGAACTTCCTCCGCGGTCGTCTAGTTTGCTGTCACACTTGGGCGTGACATTGCTCACTGACTCAGCGAACAGTTGGGGCCAACTTGGGTACTGAACGTGCAATCCCGGGCGATGGACCGGTGGAGGCCAGCCCACATTCCGCTGCGAAAGGCTGCGGAATTGGCTTGCCCAAAAGGTGTGCGATGCTGCTGGCTCCTGCGGGCAATCTCGAGGCGGCCAAGCAGGCGCTTCAGGCGGGCGCGGACGCGGTGTACGTTGGATTAAAGGGTTGGAGCCGCGGCGGCGCGCGGGGCGAATTTGACCGTAAGCAGTTGCGATTGTGCATCGAACGGGCTCACGCCCTCGGGAAAAGGGTCCAGCTTGCGGCAAACATCATACCCAAGCCGCAGGAGCGCCAAAAGCTGCTGCGCCAACTGGCCGAACTGGCGGACTGGGGACTGCATGCGGTGATCCTGAACGACGTCGGGTTTTTGCGCGAAGTCAGGCGGAAGCTGCCGGGATTGGCCATCACCGCCAGCATTGGCTGCGGTGCGCTGAACATAAGCGACGCCCTCTTCTACCAGGACTTGGGCGCGAGTGCGGTGGTGCTGCCGGGGTACGTTGAGCCGCAGGAAATCGCGGCGGTGAAGGCGAAGGCCTCGATACAGATCGAAGTCATGCTGCACATGGTGCAGGAGTTCATTCAGCTCGGAAAGTGCTGGATGCCCAGCTACCTGAACTTCGCCGCGGCGGAGCGGGGCGACGGGTCGCAACGTTTAGGTGGCAGCGTCAAACGCGGCGGAGTGGGCAGTTGCTTCCGTATCTGCCAGCAGCCATGGAGTTTGTTGAAAGATGGCGTGGAGGCTGACCGGCGGTTGTTTCCCAGTTGGCAAATTAGCCAGGTGGCGGAACTCGGGGCGTTCCTCGATGCGGGCGTGGACGTGATCAAGATCCAGGGCCGCAGCCTTCCGGCGGAGATGGTGCGTGCTATCATCGGGGCGTACCGTGCGGCTGCGGATGCCTGGAAATGCGGGCAGAAGAGCGATCAGAAGGCCGATCAGAAGGCCGATCAGACGATCAATGGGAACCGGGCTGCGCTGCCGGTAATGTGGACTGTGCAAGGACGTTGAATGGGCCCCTTCGAACTTAATACGACGATCTCCAACCTGCGAAACCTCCGCGAATCGGACCTAAGCCCTTATGATGCGGTTTACCTGGGCAACATCTACTGCCGCATCTACGAGGACAACTTCCTGGAACGCCTGGACGACCTCGAGGAAGGCATCGCGCTGGTAAAGGGCCAGGGCCTGCGTGCCTACGTGACATCGTACGCGGCGCCGCGCAATGACGTGCTGCCCAAGGTGCAGAAGGCGTTGGAGACCGCAGTCGCGGCCGGCGCCGATGCGGTCGAGGTCCATAACCTCGGCGTGCTGCGCATGGTGCATGAGCAGTTTCCCGGCATGCCGGCGCACATCGGCGGATTTGCCAACGTGTACACCGATGCGGGAGCCGAGGTTTTGAAGGAATACGGTGCGGTCCGCTTTACGCCGAACTACGAGATCAGCCTCGACGAAGTGGGAGCTATCACGAGCAGCGTAGGTATTCCGGCAGAGCTGGTGGTTCACGGCAAAATGCCACTGGGCGTTTCCGATTACTGTTTCTTACTGGAATATGAGCAGAAGTGGCCGGAGAAATGCCCGGCCCTATGCCAGAAAAACTTGTTCCTCAAGCAGGGCGACTGGGCCATGCGGTCGGTGGGAAAGGGCGTGCTGAGCGGCAAGGACGTTTGCATGATTGAGCATTTGCCAACCCTCCTTGCGGCCGGACACAATGTGTTCCGGATCGAGGCAGCCTATGAGACGCCTGCGTACCGTCTGAATATTGCCAAGATCTATCGCGTAGCGCTGGAACGGGCCGCTGCCGGCGATGGCGCGGAGGACGAGTCCGCGTGGAATACGATTCGCGAGCATACGGCTGTAGGTTTGTGCAACGGTTTTTATTTCGGACGCACCGGCGCCGAGTATGTCGGCAAGCGCACCCAACCGGCTGTGGCCTGCTGAGTGATTTGTTTTTGCCTTTTTGAAGGGTTCGAGGTGAGCGATGGTTGAGCTACTAGCGCCTGCGGGAAATTTGGAAATGGCAAAGGCGGCCGTGGAAAACGGCGCCAATGCGATCTACGTCGGAGCGCGCGGCTGGAGCCGGCGGCGTGACGCCTACGAACTTTCCGACGAGAAAGTGCATGAAGCCACAGAGATCGTCCACTCCGGCGGAGCCAAAATACGCGTTGCTATCAACACGAACATGCAGTCGTGCGAAATCCCCTCGCTGCTAAAAAAGATGGAGAAGTTCGTCGGTTGGGGTGTCGACGGAGCGATCATGACCGATGCGGGCGCGATCGCGCAGGTGCACCGCCGTTTCCCCGATCTCGTTCTGCACGCCAGCATCGGCGCCAACATCCTGAACAACGAAGATGTGAAGTTTTATCGCTCGATCGGAGTCTCGCAAGTGGTGGCCGACACCAAGCTCACGCTGCGGGAACTGGCTTCGCGCGAGTCGGATATCGATGTCGGCATCGAAGTCCTGATTCATGCCAACCATTGCTACACCTATCTGGGCAAGTGCTGGATGTCGCCGTATATGCGGTTGGAGCGGACCCCCGACGATTTCGGCAAGGACGTGTTCCGCGGCAGTCCCAACCGCGGCGGCTTGGATTACAGGGTCTGCCTGGAAAAGTGGGAACTGCTCGATGACAAGGCTCTGCTGGAGCCGGTGATCACGCTCAAGAATGCCGCCTTCTTTTACCTGGACGATATTCCGGCGCTCATTGATCTGGGCGTTCACTGCCTGAAGATCCAGGGGCGGGAGTATCCCGTGCCCTTAGTGGCAGGCATCGTGCGCTTCTACCGCGAGTTGATTGACACATACGTCGCGAAACCCGCCGAGCAGCCTTTCGATCTTACGCCGTGGCGCATGCGTCTGGAAGCCATCCAAGCGGAGCGCGACAGCAAGCGCAGCAACATGACTTTGGTGCTGTTGAACGAAGCGCGCCAGCCGGTGCCGCCCAGAGTCTAGCCAATCCGCGAGATTGAGAGTCCCTTCGCATCGCAGACCTCACCTGGACTCGAACGCCCAGGGTTACCGAATCTCATTGAGTAGATTCGGTAGGGGAAAGTTCTGTAACTCACTTCCCGGCTGTTGAAGGCCGTTATGTCCGTACGGTTAGATTAGAAATTCCATCTCATTTCGAATCACTTAAGGAGGGTCTTTGTGCGTAAGACATTTGTGGTAGGTCTTCTTCTGTTATTCGTTCTGTTGCTCGCGACTCCGTCGCTCGCTGACCAGGTCGTCTTGAAGAACGGCGATCGGCTGACCGGTTCGATTACGAAGTCCGACGGTAAGCAACTCGTGATCAAGACCGACTACGCCGGCGACGTAACCGTGAAGTTCGACGCAATTCAAAGCTTACGTCCGCAGGCGACCTTAACGTCACGCTGGGCGGCAAGACCGTGGTTGGTCCGGTGACCACTAGCGGCGAAGATGTAGTCGTTGCCACCAGGACCGCAGGTCCGGTGGAGGCGCCGAAGGCTTCTGTCACTTTGGTGCGTAGCCCAGCCGAGCAGGCGGCGTTTGAAAAGAGCCTGCACCCGGGCTGGAGTGAGGGCTGGGCGGGTGGTCTGAATCTGGGCTTTGCCGTGACCCGTGGCAACAGCGAGACCAAGAACCCGGATATCGCTTTCAATGCCGCACGCGCGGGATTCCACGACAAGCTCATCCTCTACACCAACTCGGTCTACGCGACCGACGATCTGCCGACGGCATCGCCCCACACCACCGCTAACTCGACGGGTGGAGGAGCACGCTACGACCACGATTTCTCCCCGCGTACGTTCGGCTTTGGGAATGGCGATTTCCTTTCCAATTCGCTGCAAGACCTGAGTCTACGGTCCACGCTCGGCGGTGGTATTGGCGTGCACGCGATCAAGAGTGCTGCGACTACCCTTGATCTGCTGGTCGGAGCAAACTACACCATGAAAGCGACTCGTCTTTCACGATTCCGCCGCCGCCGACCGGCGGCACGTTCGTCGCCGCCAGGTCCGACAGCCTGGCGGGCTTGACGCTGGGTGATGCCTACACGCTCAAGGTCGGGAAGGGCACAGTCATCACGCAAAGCTTGTTCTTCTACCCCGACCTCAGCGATACCTCACAATACCGCGGCACGTTCAACTTCGGTACGGTCACCAAGCTCAATAAGTGGCTGAGCTGGCAAAACTCGTTCGGGGATATTTACGTCAGCAACCCGCCGCCGACGACGAAAAAGAACGACCTGCAGTTGGCTACGGGTCTGAATATTTCTTTCAAGCACTAGCAGTTTGCTGAATCTTGGTCGCCCGCGGAGAGTGCGATCTCAGCGGCTAAAGGATTAACAACAATGCAGTTATCGCAGCGCTGAACCGCTGTGCCACCCCACAACCTGGTGCAAGAGATCGACTTTATCGGCAGCCTGCTGGCCTGTTAGCTGAGCATCGAGAATCACCCTATTCTGATGGCCCGCAACCAGTCGGGCTTTTCACAAGACGAGTCTTGCTAGCCGCCGGTTAGGGCAGCCGTAAGGTGTAGCGCATAAGTGTGATTGACCGGCAACCGGCTTCGAGATAAAGTTTCAAGGTCAAGGGCCCGTTTATTCCCTCCCCCCTGGTTTTTGTTCGATGGTTTATATGCGCTCCGCCAAACTCACGGTGTTGTTGTGTGCGCTGGCCAGCCTGGCTTGGGCGGCGGCGCCGCAATTTTCCGGGCAGAGGCGGGTCGGCCTGACGAGCGGCGACCAGTGGGAACCGGCCGTGGCGGCCGATGGTTCGGGACGGATCTACGTTCTTTATCCGCACTATGGAAGCGTGCCAGATTGCAAGCGCTGCCGCGTGCCCGCCATGCTGTTGGTGGCGAGCAATGACAACGGCAAGTCTTGGCAGACTCCGCAGGCGATACTGGAAACGAATTCGGGGCAGTTTGACGCCCAGATTGCCGTAGACCCGGCCGACCGGCGCACCCTTTGTGCAGCATGGCTGCAGAACGGGAAGCGCGTGGTCATTCTCGCGAAGTCAGTGGACTTCGGCGCCACGTGGGCTTTTACGATAGCGGTTCGCAGCGAAGTGGAACTGGATAAACCGGCCCTCGCGGTGCGCGGACAGAGCGTTTACGTGGCGTTCAATCATGAAGAAGAGGTGTGGGTGGCGGCCTCACAAGATGGCGGACGCAGCTTTACGCCGACGCGCGTGAATACTGAAACCCGTCCGGGATGGTCTCTGCTGGGTGCGGCCACGGTCGATCCCGCAGGCAACGCGTATCTGGCCTGGGCTTCCTATTCAAAAGCGGGAGGAGCGCGCGGTTCGGTGAACCTGTACGTGGCGAAGTCGGCGGATGCGGGCAAGGCGTGGAGTGCCAGCCGGCTTGACGTTTCCGCAGCAGCACCCGGTTGCGAGGATGAGGAATGCGGCGAGGGCTATCTGGGTGCGCAGGTGGCGCTGGCTTCTGACACCGACGGAACTCTTTACGCGCTCTGGAGCGCGGGCAGTTCGTCCCTGGGGCCGCAGCGCATTTACTTTTCTTCGTCAACCAACGGCGGCGAAAACTGGCTGCAGCGGGTCAGCGTTTCCTCTGCCGAGCCGGGTGTGGAACATGCTTTCCCGGCGATCGTGGCCGGGAACGGCGGCGACGTCCGCATAGCGTGGATGGATAAGCGCAACTCTTCCGGCAACTCTCCGTATTGGAACACTTACTATCGAAGTTCGAGCAACGGCGGAGCGACCTGGGGAGAAGAGATACGGATCTCGGGCTACGTGCCGGGCTATCGTTATATAGGTAAGAAAGGTTTCCGTTTTCCCTTCGGCGATTATTTCGGGATGGCGATCGACAACCACGGAGACACGCATGTGGTGTGGGGCGAAGGGATGAACTATCAGTCGCCGGGATCGATCTGGCATTCTAGCGGACGATAGCAGCCTGGGGAAATCCCAATCCAGCGATCTATTGGCTCTCATGGTTCCTGCGAGTCTTCTCTCTCGGGGCAGACAACTTTCTGGAGTATAAACGCAATGGGCGGTTGTTATGCGGGTGAAGACAAGAGCAGTTTGGATGGCAGGAGCGATGGGGCTCATCGGAGTCGTCTTTCTGTGGCTTGTCTCAGCGGGTGCGCAAACCATCACCATCGGGTTTACCGTTTCACACACTGGGAAGCTAAAGGTGGATTCGGAGGAGCAGCTCAAGGGTTTCGAACTCTGGCGTGACCAGGTGAACGCGGTCGGTGGCATAAAGGCTGGCGAACGTAGGCACCAAGTCCGGTTCATCACCTACGATGACGAATCAAACCCTGAGCGGGTACAACAGTCTTACACCCGTCTGATCCAGAATGACGCGGTGGAGTTCCTCTTCAGCCCGTACTCTTCCGGCTTAACCGCAAAAGCCGCAGCCGTGACTGAGCAACTTGGCAAGATCATGATCACGACGGGCGCGGCGGATGACAATACGTACAAGCAGGGCAACAAGTATCTCTACCAGATGTTTACTCCGGCCACGGAATACCTGAGCAGCACCCTGGGCGCCTTCAAAGCCAAAGGAGTGAACAACGTGGCATTTGTCTACTCCGACGACCCCTTCTCCACTCTGGTTGCCAAGGACGGCAGATCCCGCGCTGAATTGCTCGGGATCAAAATAGTATTGGATCAGTCTTATTCTGCTGGCGCCAAGGATTTTGGAGCCGTCATCAAGGCTCTTCGCTCTAGCGGGGCTACAGCTTTGATCGGGGGCGGGCATTACGAGGATGGAGAGGCCCTAGCCCGGCAATTACACGATGACAAAGCAAACCTGAGGTCCGTTGTGCTGCTGGTCGCTCCCGACAGCCCCGAGTTTTCCAAATTAGGGGAGGTGGCCTATGGTGTGATGGTGCCGTCCCAATGGGAACCACAATCATCTTTCAAACAACAGATTGGGCCAACGGGCGCGGCTTTTGTCAAGGCCTTTCAGGCGCGGTACAGCGCTATTCCAAGCTATGAATCGGCGGGCGGATACGCCGCCGGGCTGGTGTTGCAGCAGGCGATCGAGCATTGCAAGTCAACCGACACGGCCAAGGTAGCAAGCGCATTGGATGCCGTCGATATCACTACGTTTTTCGGCCATACCCGGTTTGCCACTTCGGCGGGCCAGCACGGCCTTCAAGTAATGCACAACATGGTGTTGGCGCAGTGGCAGAAGGACAAATCCGGCAAACTGGCGAAACAGGTGGTTTGGCCAGAAGCGGCCAAGACTGCCAATCTCGTGTTAATCTCAGGGCGCTGAAGCGGAGCGCAGTCTCAGTCCGTCAGCAGACCGCCGGTGAGGTCGCGGAGGCGCTCGATGCGATGTTCGCGGCAGTAAGTGGTCAGTGCCTCCACTAGTTTTTCGGTTGCCACCGGATCGAAGAAACTCGCCGTTCCCACCTCGACTGCGCTCGCTCCCGCCAGCATGAATTCCACTACGTCCACCGGGCTGGTGATTCCGCCCATGCCGATCACCGGAATTTTCACGGCGCGAGCTGCATCAAACACCATGCGCAGCGCGATGGGCTTGATGGCCGGGCCGGAGAGGCCGGCGGTTACATTGGCAATTCTCGGGCGGCGCGTTTCCGCATCGATCGCCATGGCTAGAAACGTGTTCACCAGAGAGATGGCGTCGGCGCCCGCTTCCTGGGCAACATATGCCATTTGCGCGATCGAGGTGACGTTGGGCGAGAGTTTCACGATAATCGGCCGCGCCGCCACCCGCTTCGCAGTCCGCACGACTTCGTCGAGCAAGAGAGGATCGCTGCCGAACTGAATGCCGCCGTGCGCCGTGTTCGGGCAAGATACGTTGATTTCGTAGGCTGCAATGCCCTCGCCCTGATTCAGGATCTCAATCGTGTGCTCGTAATCGGCGCGGGTGTAGCCGAAGACGTTGGCGAACACGACGACATTCTTCTTCTCGCGCAGCGCCGGGAGTTTTTCGGTGAGAAACGCGGGCGCGCCGATGTTCTGCAGGCCGATGGCATTCAGCATTCCGGCAGCGGTCTCAAACAGGCGCGGCGGCGGATTTCCGGTCATCGGTTCTTTGGAGAGGCCTTTGACGACTAATCCGCCGAGCCGGTCGAGATGCATGATGTCTTCGAATTCGATGCCGTAGCCGAATGTGCCGGCAGCGGCGATGATCGGATTCTTCAGCTCGATGCCGGCGAAGTTGACGCTCAAGTCAGGACTGCCGATAGGCGTCATTGGGTTCCCCCGGACGGTGTGGCGGCCGGCATGGCGGAGGGTGTCGCGGAGTGATGCGGCGGCAGCGCTTCGGTCAGTACTCTTCCCGTGGCTTGCGCGGGCGCGTTGATTCCGAGCAAAGAGGCTAGCGTCACTGCGAGATCGACCGGCTCGGCGTGCGTCCGGTAGATTCCGGGCTGGAAGGCGAGGCCATAGAAGGCGAGCGGCACGTGGGTATCGTACGAAAAAGGCGTCGCGTGATCGGTGCCCTTCGTGACTCCGACTTGGAATGGACGGGGGATTCCAATTACATACCATCCGCCTTCGGGCGAGTAGCTGTGAGCGTAACGGCGGCCGATTTCCGTGGCCGGAGTTTCTCCACGCGCCAGTTGCGACTTGGTAAAGTATCCGGCCAATCCCGCTTGCTTCATAGCTTCGCCCGCGTCGGCTTCAGCATCGGATTCCTTGTGTGCGGCAGAGGCCCCGGCGACGACTCCGGCAAACGCGTCTTCGTTCAACCAGGCGAACGGGTAATCGAGATCGACGACGTAGTCGGCTTTCGTGGCGTATTTTTTCGAGAGCAGGGAATTAACTTGTCCGCGCAACGCTTTGGCGTCGAGATTGGCTGCGGGCAGACGAAGAGTTTTCGCGAATTCAGGCAGGGGCGCAACGCCGTGATCGGCCGAAAGCGCCATCCACACGTTGGCCATTCCTATCTGATGACCGAGGAAGTCGAAGAACTCCGCCAAACTTCGGTCGAGTTCGAGCGCCATGCTGCGCATTTGTGGGGAGTCGGGGCCAACCTGGTGGCCGAGAATATCGTTGGCGGAGAGGCTGATCACCAGCAGGTCGGTCGCCGGGCCCGCGCCCAGCTTTTCGTACAAAACGAGTTCCTTGGCAAATTCCAGTTGGTAATCGTTGGCGAAGGGAGTGGAGCCGACAACCTCGTAGAAGCTGGCGGGCGTGCCGTCTTTGGCGGTTCGCGGTGCGGTCGAGCCCAGGATATTTCCGCCGCCGTCTTTATCTCGCCACTCTCGATTCCAGAATTTTTCCGCGCGATGGCTGCCGTTGAAATTGCGCACCCACTCGGGAAGATCGGGACGGTAGTATGTGGAGGTGATCCAATCTCCACTCTTGGGATCGATCCAATAGGCGGCGTCTCCGGAAAATCCGGCGGGCAGGACGGCCGCACGATCCTTTAGCGAGATGGCGAATACCCGGGCTTTGCCGCCGGTGGCCATTTTCAATTCGTCCCCGAGCGTATCGCTCATGAGGTTGTGTGGCGATGCGCCTACACCAGTTTTGGCGACGCCGACAAGTTTTGTCGTGTCGTCTTCGACTGACGTTACCCGCTTCTTTTTCTGCGGGTCCCACCATTCGTTCGCGATGATGCCGTGTCCGCTGGTGTAGCTTCCGGTGAAAAGTGTGGCGTGTCCGGGGGCGGTGCGGGTGTTGGCGTAGTCGTAGTTGCAGTCGGTGAAATAAGCGCCGCGATCGATAAATACGCGGAAACCTCCGTCGCCGAACTGGTCATGATAGCGTTCAAGATAGTCGCCGCGGAACTGGTCAATCACGATTACGACAATGAGCTTGGGGCGGGCGTTGTACGCGGACGCGAACGCGCCGGGGATCGAGCAGAGCAAAAACAGCGCCACGAACAGGGAACGGGGGAGTCTCATCGCGAGCTAGTTTACAGCAGAAGAACCTTTAGCGCGGAGGACGCGAAGAGCAACGCAGAGCTCGTCGGGAAAGAAGGTCAAGAACCTCTGCGTGGTTCTTCGCGTCCTCTGCGTTGAAGGTTCTTGCCAGCGTTGATCATGCCGTCGGCGTGCACGGAATCGCATTTTTCAGCTAAAGTTAAAGTAGAATGCTCGATCTAAATTTTGTTCGTGACCACCTTGCGCTGGTAGAAGAAAAGCTGCGCCAGCGTGGAATGAATCCGGCGGAAGTTTTGAAGGACTTTCGCACCATCGACGCCGAGCGCCGGCAGGCCATCACGGCAGCGGAAACCCTGCAGGCTCGCCGCAACCGCGCTTCCGAAGAGATTGCCAAACTCAAGAAAAGCGGGCAGGATGCTTCGGCACAGATCCAGGAGACGAAGGAACTGCGCGAGCAGATTCAGGAGTCGGAAAAAAAGGCGGCCGAACAGGAAGCTCGCCTGCGCGAAATTCTGACGTCCCTTCCGAATCTTGCTCACGCCAGCGTGCCGGTGGGGACGAGCGCTGAAGATAATGTGGAAGCACGCCGATGGGGCGAGCCGCCGCAGTTCGATTTCAAGCCCAAGCCGCACTGGGAACTTGGCGAAGCGCTCGGAGTGCTCGACCTGACGCGCGCCGCCAAGTTGTCGGGCGCTCGCTTCGCCGTGTACTGGGCGCTGGGCGCGCGACTGGAGCGGGCCCTCGCCAACTTCATGCTCGATCTGCATACGCGCGAGCACGGATACACCGAGGTCCTCCCGCCGTTTCTGGTGAACTCCGAGTCGATGTATGGCACGGGCCAGCTTCCGAAGTTTGCGCAGGATTTGTTTCGAGTGCCGCACGGCGAGAAAGAACTATGGCTGATTCCAACCGCCGAAGTGCCTGTGACGAATCTCTATCGCGACGAAGTGCTGGACGCGGCGCGCCTGCCAATTTGCCTGACCGCGTACACTCCCTGTTTTCGCAGCGAAGCGGGTTCGTACGGCAAGGATGTGCGCGGAATTATCCGTCAGCACCAGTTTCAAAAGGTGGAGCTGGTGAAGTTTTCGCGTCCGGAGACTTCGTACGATGAACTGGAGAAGCTGACCCGCAATGCCGAAACCGTGTTGCAGAAACTCGGCCTGCACTACCGCGTGGTCACGCTGTGCACCGCAGACATCGGGTTTTCCGCGGCTAAGACTTATGACCTAGAAGTCTGGCTGCCGGGGCAGAATCTGTTCCGCGAGATTTCTTCGTGCTCGAACTTTGAGAGTTTTCAGGCACGGCGGGCGAATATTCGTTACCGTCCCGAGGGCAAGAGCAAGACGGAGTTTCTACACACGTTGAACGGCAGCGGGTTAGCGGTAGGACGTACATGGGTTGCCATTGTGGAGAACTATCAGCAAGCCGACGGCAGCGTGCGCATTCCGGAGGCGCTGCAACCTTATATGGGTACGGACCACATCGCGTCAATGACTGCCCCGGACGGTTTTGACTATCTCGAGAGTCCGAGAGGGTAACAAGGAGCGCGCAAACTCGCGCCCGTCGCCGGATGAGATGAGCGACTGGCTCGATTTGCCATTGCATGAATTCCAAAATACACTGGCAGCAAACCGAAACAGCCTCGACGACGCTTGCAAGCGCCGTCTCCCCAATGGGCGCGATCTGGCGCACAATCCGCGGATACATTCTTTGGTCGTATGAGCGGGGCAGCCTGCATTACGACATCATGGTTACGCTGATTCTCCTCTTTGTTTTTGTTTCGCCATACTTCATCAACTTCAAGGACAAACCGGTCGAGCGTAATCCGCATCTTACCGGAGTGGTTGTGATTCCCGACGAGAAGGGCGGATTCATCTATCAGATCCAGGCCTCGGCAGTGAATGCCGCTCCGGGTGGAGATGTTCGCCGGCAGTTGGAACAGATTATCGAACCCATCTCCGGAGCGGTCAGCATTACAAAGTACGAGACGGTTAAGGACGCCAAGGGGCACACGCTCAGTTACAAAGTCTGGGTTGAAAAAGAGTGAGAGAAGGTTTCAAAGTTTCAAGGTTGCAACGTCTCATAAATGAAAGCTGTGCACAAGACGCTTGTTCTCAGGATCGCGGTTGTCGGCTGTCTGTTGACCGCGGCCGCATGGGCGCAGATTGTTGGCGAATCCCCTGAACTGGAGCGCGTTCTCGCCCAGATGGATGCTGCCGCTAAGAGCTTCAAGACCACCGAGGCGAGCGTCGTCTGGGACCAATACCAGAAGGTCATCAACGAAACCGAGACGCAGAAGGGCAAGATTTATTTCCGGCGTGAAGGCGGCGAAGTGCAGATGGCTGCCGACTTCGTCGAGCCCGACAAGAAGTACGTTATCTACAGTGGCGGCAAGGTGCAGGTGTACCAGCCTAAAATCGATCAGGTCAACGAATATAGTCCGGGTAAGAATCGCGCCGATGTCGAGAGCTTTCTGGTGCTCGGCTTCGGCGGCGGCGGGCGCGACCTGTTCAAGTCTTATGACCTGAGGTATTTGGGATCAGAGACTGCCAACGGCGTCAAAGCGGAGAAGCTGGAGTTGATTCCGAAGTCCGCCCGTTGGCGAAACAATATCGCGCGCATCCTGCTCTGGATCGACCCGGCCAAGGGAATTTCGGTGCAGCAGCAGTTTTTTGAGCCGGACGGCAACAACCGCCTGGCGAAGTATTCCGATATTCAGATCAATCAACCACTTCCGGGAAACGCGTTCAAGTTGAAGACCACCAAGAGAACCAAGTTTGTCTCGCCACAAGGCTAGGATTTTCCGCGCCGCATCATGCAAAACCCGGACCCATAGAAACAAGCTGAAAAAGACCGGTTGCGGCTATATACTGCGAGAGAGCCCCGGAGAGTTGAGTTCGCATGGCCAAAGTGTTTACCATTCCCGTCCCTCCCGATTTCCGCAAAAAGCGCGAACGCACCGCCGACCCCCGCTACGTGGACGGACAAAAGATGCTGGTGGACGCGATTGAATATCTGACTAAGTCGGATCGAGTGGCCAATCGCGCAGCCATCGAAGTGCTGTCCGAACACGTCCGCACGCGTTTCCGCATGACCGACTCGCCGCTGAGCTAATAAGAAGCATTGAGTCAGTGAGTCATTCAGTCATTCAATATCGCCCAATGATTTAATGACTCAATAGTTGAGTTACTCAGTGATCCCGTGAGCGCCGCGCCAGCCACGAAGATGCCAGCACGATGATGGCGGGATAGCATTCCAGCGTGTAGCGCGGTTCCGGGCTTTCCACCGTCCCCAGAAATGCCGAGCGCAGCAGCAGGAAGGCGACCAGCAATCCGGCAAAGCGAATGCCCGACCGCCTGCGGGACTTTCTATGCAAGAGCGCCAGCAGCGCGGCCGCCACGTAGGCCAGGTTCAGCAAGCCGAACCCTACTGCGATGAACGAGTGCCCCGCGTCGTCATTGAGCTCCCACCAGCGCGGGTCGAGAGGAAGGAGTTCGGTTCGCGGGCGCAGCCACATATCGGCGACGCGCAGCAGGGGCAGCACAAGGTAGTAGCGAACGGGATGGGCGCGAATGCGGTCCGCCGCTAAGTTGCCGAAGCGCGCATCCAGTTCCGGCGTCATGTCGTCGGATTCGTCGTAGTCCGCGATGACGGCCAGCGTGGCGTCCTTTTCATCCGGGTTGGAGTTGGAGTTATCAATGGCACGCGACGGCAGCTTCTGCGGGTCAATCTTGTCGCCAGGAACGTTCCAGTAGATTTCCTCCACTGACACGTAATCGACGATCCAGGTTTTGACCCAGCGGTTGAAACCTCGGGGGACGAGTTCATCCGCATCGTTGGCGTAACGCGGAGCCAGCGGCTGGAAATGATGGAGGGTGCGAAAATTACGAATCGTCCAGGGAACGAGCGGCGCCAGGGCAACGGCTGCGACGATGATGGCAGCGACTATAAGCTCCGCCATGTTTTTCTTACCGGCGTGAGCCTTCGACGCCAGAATCTTCCACGCCACGACCGCCAGATAAAGCAAGACCGCGGCCAGCAGGATGCCGCCATCGGGACGCAGCAGGATGCAGGCCGCAACCGCCGCGCCGGTCGCGGCCCAGAGCTTGCGAGCAGTCTGGTCGAGAGCCTGCCCTGGGCTTACCGAAGGAACGCCCACGTCTAAACGAGCCTCATGCATCCGACCCAGTGCGGCAGCAGCGCAATCGAGAGCGAGCGCTGTAAAGAAGATCTCCAACGTTTCGGTGAGCTCGGCGGCGGCATAGTTTGCGAGGAACGGACACAGCGCCGCCAGAACAAAAGCGATTCTCGCCGCGCGGTCGGAAACGGCGCGGCGGGCAAGGTCGGCAACGATCAGGCAGGTGGCTAGGTCCAACAGAATCTGCGCCAGCAGGACTGCTTTGAAATTACCGGCCCCAAATAGCCAGAAGATCCCAGCCAGAAAAGCGGGATATCCTGGCAGGCGCGTGTCGGTCGGCAAGATCGTCGTTCTCCGGCTGGCCGCCCTGCGTATGGCCGTAGATGCCGTGCTGCAGCCAGTTGGTGGCGAGGTCGGCGTAGACGCGCGAGTCATCCGTGACCGTCGGGAAATAGACGACGAAAAATAGCCGCAATGCCAGGGCGGCCAGTGTGGTTCCCAGAAAAAAACTGCGATGTTCGCGGATCAGGCGGAGCACGTTGGGAATATATCGCGAATCGCGCGATTTTCCTCGGCGGCTCAACGAATGTCGCTGCTCTGCTGAAACCGGCGATCCGCGAAGGACTAAGCGAACAGCGAATAGCGAACGACGACCGACGTCTGACCACCCCGGGTTTGACCCCCTGCGGCTCTCACCTTAGGATGAAGGGACCACCACGAGATGGCGAAACAGGTTTTTTACGATCCCTTGCAAGCGCGCTGGAGGAGGATTCGCCGCGTTGTCGACGCGGCCGCCCTGGCTTTTTCTTTGCTGGTGGTCTTTTTCATCTACAGTGCCCTGCGCAGCGAGCCTCTGCCCGATCTTTCCTGGCTGTCGGAAAAGAAGCCTTATCACGCTCTGAAAGAAAACGAAAAGGCGAAAGCGCGCGAGAAGCGCCGTCTGGCCACTCTGGCCCGCGCCGGGCACCGCCATCAAACCCGCAAAGCTCCTTCGCAGCTCACGCTGAACTCCGTGCAAGGGGTGCGGGCCGCATTCTACGTTTCCTGGGACGCGGCCAGCTTCTCTTCCTTGCGCGAGTATGCGCGCCAGATCGACTTGCTCTTCCCGACGTGGTTGCAGGTGCTCAGTGCGGACGGCCATCTGCAAGCCTCGGATCCGGAAACGAACACGATGTTTGACGTGGTTCAGGGGCAAACGGTCCATCACATCGACGACAAAGTAATGCAGTTTCTGAAGGCGGAAGACACCGACATGGAAGTTTTTCCGGTGGTGCAGAACTTTGACGGCGCCGACTTTGTTCCGGGGATTAGCGATTTCCTGATGAATCCGGAAGCTCGCGCCAATTTTCGACGCGAGATCGGGATTTATCTTGCCTCCGATCATTATCGCGGTTTGATGATCGACTTCGAATCCTTCCCGAAGAAAGCGCAACCCGGATACGTGGCTCTGCTGAACGAACTCGCGTCTGACCTGCACGCCAAGGGGATGAAGCTGTACGTCAGCGTCCAGGTGCGCAACCAGGATTACGACTACCAGGCCATTGCGTCCGCCGTGGATGGCGTCGTCATCATGAACTACGACGAGCACTTTCCCGGCGGAACCCCTGGCCCCGTCGCGTCGCAGGATTGGTTCATGGACAACCTTGAGTCTGCCGTCGAGGAGATTCCAAAAGACAAGCTCATCTGTGCCATCGCCAACTACGGATACGACTGGGTCGAGCGGCCAAAAACAAAGACAGGCAAGCTTCCGCCCGGCGAGGCCGACAAGTCCGTTTCCGTGCAGGAAGCCTGGATCGGGGCGCGCGATTCCGAAGAAGACGTTGATTATGACGGCGACGAGCTCAATCCGCACTTCAGCTATCGCGACGACGATAACTTCCGCCACGATGTCTGGTTTCTGGATGCGGTAACTGCGCTGAACCAGATGCGCGCCGCGCAGACCCTCGGCATCCAGACCTTCGCCTTGTGGAGACTGGGCGCGGAAGACCGCTCCCTGTGGCGGGTGTGGGATATGCCCGGAGAAGCTAATGCGTCGGATCGATTGAAGGACGTTCCTCCTGGCCAGGACGTCGATATGGAGGGTAACGGCGAAATCCTGCACATCGAGGCGCGGCCTACCGACGGCGAGCGCGACCTGACCATAGACAAGCAGACCGGACTCATCGACGGGGAAACCTTCAAGAGTCTGCCGGAGCCGTATCGTGTGGCGCGCTATGGCTTCAGCAAGAACCAACTGGCTATGACCTTCGACGACGGTCCTGATCCGGAGTGGACCCCGAAAATTCTCGATGTCCTCAAACGCGAGCATGTGCCGGGAGCATTCTTTCTGATCGGAATCCAGGCTGAGAAGTTCAGCAGTTTGACCCAGCGCATCTACCGCGAAGGTCATGAAATCGGGAACCATACCTTTACGCATCCCGATATCAGCTCGATTGGCACCGGCTACATGAAGGTGGAGCTGAACCTGACCGAGCGCTTGTTCGCCAGCCGCCTGGGCATTCGCGCCATGCTGTTCCGTCCGCCGTACTCGGTCGATGCGGAGCCAGATACCGAAGACGAGGTGCGGCCGCTCGAACTCACGCAAAGCATGGGCTACATCACTATCGGCAACAAGATCGACACCAGGGACTGGAACGACGAGCCCGCGCTCTCGCCAAAACAAATCGCCGCTCGCGTGCTCGACCACCTGCCACCCTGCCAACCGAACGATACGCAGTGCGGCAACATCATTCTCATGCACGATGGCGGCGGCAATCGGGAAAGAACCGTGCTGGCGCTTCCGCTGATTATCGACGGCGCCCGTGCTCGTGGATTTCAATTCGTCCCCGTGTACCAGTTGATGGGCAAAACGAAAGCGGATGTCATGCCGCCGCTCCCGGCCAACGAGTATTGGTCCGCTCGGTTGAATTGGATCGGCTTCTGGCTCTTCAGTGCGACGATGACGGGCATCACGGTCATTTTTTTCCTGGGTGACATCCTGATGACCGGGCGCCTGATTTCGGTCGGCATCCTCGCCATCTATGACCGCCTCCGCTCGCATGGGTATGGAACGCCCGAGCAGATTGCGGCCTACCGGCCCCAGGTCGCGGTTCTCATCCCCGCTTATAACGAGGAGAAGGTCATCGAACGCACGATCCAGGGCGCACTCGACTCCGACTATCCCAATTTGCGCGTGATCGTCATCGACGACGGTTCCAAGGATCGTACTTTGGAAATCGTCCGCTGGACGTTTGCCGCCGAAGAAGCTGCCGGCAGGGTATTGATTCTCACCAAGCCCAACGGCGGCAAGGCCGAGGCGCTTAACTTTGGACTTGGGCACATCGGCGATTCCGAACTCTTCGTCGGCATCGATGCCGATACCATTGTTGCGCCCGACGCGATCGCCCGCCTCGTACCGCACTTTCTCAATCCGAAAGTTGCAGCCGTGGCCGGCAACGCCAAGGTTGGCAACCGGGTAAACCTGTGGACGCGCTGGCAGGCGCTGGAATACATCACCAGCCAGAATTTCGAGCGGCGCGCGCTCAATACCATGGGTGCGGTGAGCGTGGTGCCGGGCGCGATCGGCGCTTGGCGTACGACGGCGGTTCGCGAAGCGGGCGGCTACCATGTGGACACCGTCGCCGAAGACGCCGATCTAACCATGGCGCTGCTGCGCAACGGTTATCGCGTGGAATACGAAGATATGGCTCTCGCCTTCACCGAGGCTCCAACCAGTGCCAGCGCGCTTATGCGGCAGCGCTTCCGCTGGTCGTTCGGAATCCTGCAGGCCGTTTTCAAGCATAAGGGCGTTTTCGCGCGCAAAGGCGCTTTGGGATTTGTCGCACTTCCCAACATCCTCATCTTCCAGATTCTGCTTCCCTTGGTCTCGCCCTTCATTGACCTGATGTTTGCGGTCGGCGTGATCTGGTATTTCGTCCAGAAACACTTTCATCCTGACACCACCGATCCGGGCAGCTTCCAGCGGCTGCTGTTTTTCTTCGTCGCGTTCCTGGTAATCGATTTCCTCGCCTCGGCGATCGCCTTTGCCTTGGAGCGCCGTCAGCCCGAAGCCCGCGAAGACGCTTGGCTGCTCAGCCAGGTATGGTTGCAGCGCTTCGCCTATCGCCAGGTCTTTTCCCTCGTTCTGTTCCGCACCCTGAAGCGTGCCATCCAGGGCCGTCCCTTCGCTTGGGACAAGCTGGATCGCACCGCCGCCGTGAAGTACGTTCCCGCCGAGCGCAGGGACGCCGTCAAAGTCCAGTAGCACTCGCCGCCCTGGGCGGAAGTTTCGCCTAGTACCCCATCGCCGTGACCAGACCATCTTCGTGTCCGCGTGGCCCGCAGACTTCCAGATATCCTGCCTCTTGTCCGGCGAAGCTCCGGGCGATGCGCTGAACCGAGCACCGGGCACACAGGGAAATAGGCCGAGCGCCGCTCGCCGCGAGCAGTGTCTGAGTGATACCCATCTGCGGAAGGTTGGCAACAGGACCCGCTTCGAGGGCATTGACCCACAGATAGCGCGCGGGGTTGGCGCAGGAAGAACATTGGTTCTGAAGTCCAGCCAGAAGGGTGTCCAAGTCCGCGCGCGGTTGTTCGTCCCAATCGCTCTTGGGACGAAAGACATAGCAAGGCAATTCCGCGACCGGCTGAATGACCACCGCGCGCCCGTCATAAGTGCAGTAGTCTTCGTTCAGTCGCTCCAGGAGGCAGGGGACACACAGCGGCACGATGTCGTCAAGGGCCGACTCTGCCGCCTTCGAATAACCATGCATGGCCAGCGCTCCGCAACGCGCACACAGCTTCTTATCGAGTTTCTTTCTCCTCAGTCGAAGAACCGCCGCCCCGAGTCCCGCGATGACGGCAGCTACAAGCAAAATCAACCGAATGTGCATAAACCTATTCCTGCAACCGATGCCGCTGGAACGGATTTTAGCAGACTAGGATTTCCGCTCTTGCCTGCTTCGCGTGTCTCGGCCTTGACATGCCCAAGGCAAACGGTGTGTGGTAAAAAGGAGAAACCACCATGCCCCGCACCATCATCGAGCCATTCCGCATCAAAAGCGTCGAACCCATTCACTGGACGACCCGCGCTCAGCGCGAGCAACTGCTCCGCGCCGCGTGCTACAACCTTTTTCTCCTGCCGGCAGACGATGTCCTCATCGACCTGCTCACCGATTCCGGCACCGGCGCCATGTCCACCCACCAGTGGGCGGCCATGATGGAAGGCGATGAGAGTTATGCCGGCAGCCGCAGCTTCGAGCGTTTCCGCTCGTCGGTGCAAGATATTTTCGGCTATAAGCACGTCATTCCGACCCACCAGGGCCGCGCCGCCGAGCGCATTCTGTTCAGCGTCATGTGCAAGAAAGGCGATGTCGTCCCCAACAACACGCACTTCGACACCACCCGGGCGAACGTGGAGTTTGTCGGCGCGGAGGCGGCGGACCTCGTCATCGCCGAGGGCCGCCAGCCGAGCCTGAAGCATCCCTTCAAGGGCAACATGGACGTCGCGGCGCTCGAAACTCTCATCCAGAACGCCGGCCGCGAGCGCGTGCCTCTGGTCATGCTGACCGTGACCAACAATTCCGGCGGCGGCCAGCCCGTGTCGATGGAGAACGTCAAAGCCGTTAGCGCGGTTTGCCGCAAGCATGGCATCCCGCTCTACTTCGATGCCTGCCGCTTTGCCGAGAACTCCTATTTCATCAAGATCCGCGAAAAGGGATACGACAAGAAAACGCCGAAAGAGATCGCGCAGGAAATGTTCAGCTACGGCGACGGGTGCACCATGTCAGCGAAAAAAGACGGCATGGCGAACATTGGCGGATTTCTTTGCACCAACGACGATCTGCTCGCGCAGCAGGAGAAGAACCTGCTGATTCTCACCGAGGGCTATCCCACCTACGGAGGCCTCGCTGGGCGCGATCTTGAAGCCGTCGCCGTCGGAGTGCAGGAAGCGCTGCACGAGGACTACCTCGAATACCGCATAGCCTCAACCGCATATCTCGGCAACCACATCGCCGAGCAGGGAGTGCCCATCGTGCAGCCGCCGGGCGGCCACGCCGTCTACATTGACGCGCGGGCCTTTCTGCCCCACATTCCGCCCGATCGCTTTCCCGCGGTTGCGCTCGCCAATGAACTCTATCTCGAAGGCGGCATCCGCTCGGTCGAGATCGGCACCCTGATGTTCGGAGCAGCGGCGAAGATGGACCTCGTGCGTCTGGCGATTCCCCGCCGCGTCTACACCCAGAGCCACATCGACTACGTGGTCGAAATCATCCTCGAAGTCTGGAAGAAGCGCGAG